>DASXLK010000020.1:0-186152 GCA_036496365.1 Candidatus Angelobacter sp.
CCTTGACCCTGAGCCCCACGTCAGCCTTTGCTTCACTGACTGGCGTAACCAGCGTACCGGTAACAATCGTCAACGGCACGAACCTGCAAGTTACTCCAACGGCAGCTGCAACAGTACGCGTACGTGGTCTGGTGTTCTTCAATGCCGGAACGTACACCGTGATTGCAACCCGTGTGGACAACAATAACTAAAAGCTCCTCTACCCCTCACAACTCGAAGGCCTGCTTCACGGCAGGCCTTTTTTTTTGTTGTCGCTTCGCTCCAAAACCGCTTAGGCAGCATGGCCGTTTTCAAGCAGCTTCCCGCCTTGTTACAGCAGACACGGCGCGCAAGGACGTCTTCGTGTTAAAAACCCTGAGCGCAGCCAATGACCTTAAATCGCCGGGGACTGACCACGAGAATCAGTCTATTTTGATTGCAGAGGATACTTGGGTTGAAAAGCCTTCGCCCCACTTTCCGCTGAATGCAGGACTTTTAGTCAGTGAACTTCAACTAGGGCTTGGCGTAAGGCAGTGCAATCAGTTCGCTCTCCGGCGCCACACGGATATCCATGGCTCCTTCCTGCGGCAAAGCATCCAGAGGTAAGCCATCGCGCCATACCGAAAAGCGCACGCGAAGCATGGCCCCCTCCGCGGCATTCAGCAAACTCAGCGGCACCTGGCATTCAAAAATTGACTCAATGCCCACCCGCATTGCGCCAGATTGCGCATGCTCATTTCCATTTTCACAAAACTTCCAGCCCCGGACCTGCCCTTCTGAAATATCGGTCTCAAGCCGAAACGCACGAGCAGGCTTACCTCCATCCGCCACTTCAATTGCCACTACCATGCGGGTATTGCCATTGGCCCATTCCTGTGGGGACTCCATAAAATCCGCCCGGCAATACAGGTTCTTTTCGTCGATCCCGGCATAGCCTGTATCCAGCAGAAACATCTTTCCGTGCATGGCTGAGGAATATCGGTCAGCGGCATGTGAAGCTGCGCCAAGCCACTCAAAGTAACCAATATTCCGGCCATCCACCGCTGGATGGATATAGGCGGTTTGTGGCGTGAACTGGGGCTTGGCATGGGCCCCGGAAATAGGTTGAGCCAATGCATCCGGCGCAACGCCACCCAAAGCCAGATACACGTTTGAAAGATGCTTGCGGTAAAGCTCGTCAAAATCTCGATCATTGGCCGAATGGTGCTCCGGGCCATACCACCAGTTCCAGTCGCTGCCTTCGGCAATCAGTAATTCTTCATACGCCAAAGCTACCTGCTCGCTCGTGGCATTTTTTATATTCTCCGTAAAGAAGTCACGCGCCGCGGAGAGATGGTCCCATGCGGTGTTGTCCTCTGATGCTCCAATCCATACGTCGAAGTTGGAGTTGATCCACGAACCCGGAATGATCGAACCCAATTTCTGTGGCGCAGGCTCGCGCTCAATAGCCTCAGACACGGTCAGAGGCTCGATCAATGGATCTTTCAGGATGCCGGCATAGAGCTGCCGCAAAAATTCCCGGCCAGACTGCGGATAGTATTCCCAGGCATTCTCGCCATCAAGAATGATGGGCACAACCGCAGTTCTTCCCTTTTGCAAAACCGGCTCTGCTGCCTGCTTCACCCGGCGAATAAAATCCTGCGCAGCCTCTTTCGGAGGTATTCCGGAATAAACAAATCCAATCAGGTCAGAAAGCGAATGGTCGCGGAATAGCATACTCATCTCCGCCGGTCCTTCTTCCCAGCGGAAAATGCGATACAGCTGCTCCGCTGCATTTGCATCCAGGCGTCCGATGTGATCGCGTTGGAAAATCACTCCCTTAGACCGGCCAAGAACACCTTCGTCTGTGGCCAGCCACTTCACACCCAGCTCATGGGCAATGGTCAGCACTTCATTGGAAACACTTCCCTCTGACGGCCACATGCCCCTTGGACGCGCTCCAAACACCTGTTCATGCAGCATTAAACCGCGCGTAATCTGCTCACGCGCATCTTCAGAATGGCTGAAGCGATGCGAAGGCAGCGGCAGGCCGCCATGGGAAATCGCGCCGAGGTTCGTATCACAAATCAGCGGCAGAATTGGATGGTAAAAAGGCGAGGTTGAAATCTCAATCGCGCCGCGCTTCCCTGCTTCTGCATAGGCCGGCAGAACTTTGCCCAGGAAGGTTTTCTGGATTTGAATCACCTGCTGCTGCTCTTCCAGCGAATAATCACGGCCCTTGCTGATCAGCTCACGAATGTCCGGATCGTCGAGAAAGAATTCATCCATCCATGCAATCTGCGAAAGCACCTGGAGATCGGTAATCTCGCTCTCGGCCATGCGCCTGGCATTCGTCCGCGGATCCTGCGAATGCGTGTGGAACTGTTGCGCCAGTTCGCGATAGCGCGGATACCTGCCAATCATATTTTCGGCATTTGCCTGGAACAGATACTCCAGTGCGAACACGCGCTCCTCTAAATTCATCTCTGCGGCCGGCCGCGCCGCCGCCTGCAGAAAAGGATCTTGCGCCGTGCCGGAGACATACTCCTGCAATTGTGTGATCAGCGAAGGAACGAGGTTGAAAGTCTGATGCAGGCCCGGAAACTCATCCAGCAGCTTCACCATACCGTAATAATCCTTGAGTGCATGCAAGCGCACCCAGGGCAAGCGGTATTCTCCGGTAACCAGGTCTTTGTAATACGGCTGGTGCATATGCCATAAAAATACGAGATGGATGGCGGGGGTACCCATTAATCCATTAATAACACAGGCGTGCATCTGCTAGACTTTTGAGAAGAAAAACGCGTGCGCATTTTTACCCGTTACATATTGAAGGAAGTGCTCTGGCACGGGCTCATCGGGGCCTCTGTGTTCACGTTCGTGATTTTCATGCGCGAGCTCACACGGATATTGGAAGCCGTGGTGCGCAACAGCGCCCCTTTTCCCAGCGTAGCGGAAATCTTCTTTCTCACGCTTCCTGCGGCATTAAAAGTCACCATCCCCATGGGAGTGCTGGTCGGCATCCTTCTTGGCCTTAGCCGCATGGCCGCGGACAGCGAAGTTACGGCAATGCGCGCCTCCGGCGTGAGCGTGCGCAAGTTTCTTAAAATCATCTCAGTATTCGGTATTGCCGCGTGGATTCTTGCCCTGGTCAATACCGTGATCGTTGAACCGCGTTCAGCGGCGGCCCTGGCGCGCCTGCAAACGCAACTGGCGGCCACGCAAATTTCGTTTGAGGTACAGCCTCACGTCTTTTATGAAGGATTCAGAAACCATGTCCTTTATGTTGAAGACGTCAGCAGCGCTTCCGGCACTGCCGTATGGAAAAATGTCTTTGACGCTGATATCAGCACGCCCGGGTCACCAAAGATCACCATTGCCAAGCAGGCCCTTGTGAGTGCGATTGGCAACGATTCAATCCGCCTGCACCTGATCAACGGCGAAACCCACGATACGAACCTGCATACGCCCGCCGGTGGAACACGGGACACCAACCCCCACAGCACGCCTGACCAATACACAATCACCACATTTGAAGAAACCGATATTGCCATCAGCCTGCCGCCGGTGGAAAAGCCGGCCCAGGATGCCGTGCCGGTGGCGCAACTCAGCACGCATGATCTGTATAAGCAAAGCTTTAACACCAACAAGGACCTTGGCCGCTGGTATTGGATTGAATTTAACCGCCGGCTCGCCCTGCCCACCGCATGCCTGGTGCTGGTGCTTATTGGAATCCCACTCGGACTCTCCGCCAAAAAGGGTGGAAAGGGCGCGGGTTTCGTCCTGACCATTGTTCTCGTTTTCATTTATTACTTCATTTCGATTATCGGCGTCTCGCTTGCTCGCGGAGGCAAAGTCTCTCCCGTGCTCGGCGTGTGGATGGCCAACATTATCTTTGGCTTAATTGGCACCACTCTCCTCTGGCGTACGGATAAAATTCCCGTTGAACTTGGCCTGGGACAGATGCTTCTGGGGCAGTTCAAAGGCTCCTTAGCGAAAGTTTTTAGCTCAAGGCCTGACGAGGCTTCGTCCAATGGCGGCCGGCGCAGAGCGCGTTTATTCAATGCGCGCTTCCCGCTCATCCTGGACGATTACGTTCTTCGCAACTTCGTCAGCCATCTCCTGCTGATCCTTTCGAGCCTGGTGGTGCTGTTTCTGGTCTTCACATACTTTGAGTTGCTTTCAGATATTGTGAGGAAAAAAATCCCGCTTCTCACCCAGCTTGAATATCTGTTGAACTTCATTCCCTCAGTGCTTTACCAGATCACGCCGCTTGCGGTCCTGCTGGCCGTGCTGATCATGTTTGGATTGATGCAGAAATCCAATGAAATCACCGCCATGAAGGCAACGGGCGTCAGCATCTATCGCACGGTGATTCCTATTCTGGTGATTGCAATCACTCTGGCGGGCGGGCTCTTTGTCTTGGACCAGTGGTATCTGCCTTACGCCAATAAACGCGTGGAAACTCTGCGCAACCTGATCAAAGGCAAGCCGGCGCAAACCTATCTGCGTCCGGACCGCAAATGGATTTTTGGCGAGAGCCACAAGAGAAGCGACGGCACCGAGGAAAATCGCAAGATCTATTACTACGAAGCCTTTGATCCTGACCGCAATACCTTTGCCAGCATCTCAGCCTTTGAGTTGAATCCGCACTCTTTCCAGATGGTGAAGCGCGTCTACGCGGCCCGCTCCCGCTGGGCGGAACATCTGCAAAAATGGACCTTTGAAAACGGCTGGCAGCGCTCATGGAGCAACGCACCCGGGGCTGACCTGCGCGAAGATCTGCGCAAATTTGACGTAAGCACGTTTTCAGAGCTGGACGAGCCGCCCAATTACTTTAAGAAGGAAGTGTTGCAATCCTCTGAAATGAATTATGAGGAGCTGCGCCACTATATCTCCGATTTGCAGCAAGGCGGCTTTGACGTGGTGCGCCTCCGCGTCCAACTCCAGAAGAAAATTGCCTTCCCGTTGATCACGCTGGTCATGGCCATCCTGGCCGTGCCCTTTGCGCTCTCCGGCGGACGCCGCGGCGCACTGAGCGGCATTGTGGTGGCGCTGGTCATCGGCGTGACCTATGTTCTTACTTCCAGCCTGTTTGAAGCCATGGGCAACGTAAGCCAGCTTCCGCCGCTGATTGCGGCGTGGTCGCCTGACCTGATTTTTGGATTGGCTGGGGGATACATGATTATGAAGACGCCGTCGTGAGGAGAGCGAAATGCTATTTATAATCAGAGATGATTTATTCCGCTAACGCTGAGGGGAATTTGGGTTTTTGCAATAGAAAACTTTTCCACGCAACAAATTCCTATTAAGAAAATTGCCCATTTGCATTATCCAAAAATACATTCCCTTCTTTCCAAACCACACTTATCTTAAGGCCCACCAGCCACTCTATTGATTCCGGCTTCGGTCTCTCGGGAAGCAGGATTGCTTTATTTGGCGTGACAAGGAATTTACGTCCGAGATAAGCATAGTCGAGCAGCTGTCCAGCAGCCATGCGAATATATTCACGGGAAGCCGAACATTTGGCCTCGATCAAATTTCTCCTCTCCTCTTCATATGCATCACAAACTAAGCGTTTGTATTTAGCTATTTGAAGCTCATAACCTTGCTCCAACAACCACTTCTGATAATCTCCTAAAAGAGCCGCCTCTCGTTGTTTTCCGAGCAATACCGCCCGCTTCGTCCTCATTTGAAATTCAAGTTCGTTATAGTGAGGTAGGTTTGCCAGTCTCACGCTTGCTGTTGAACTGTATCGCGACTCATCTCCAGATGTTGTTCTCAAGCTCTTTCCGGCCTTCAGTTGACGTTCCATCCAATCGCAAAGTTTTCTATCGCTCTGTCTTCTTGCGGGATGTAGTTCATGAAGCGCTGCAATTTGGCCTAGAGCACGAACGATATTCAGTTTTTTCAACTTTTTGGGTGCTCCGCTTAACGCCTTGAAGGGAGAGAGAGTGCGGAGGGATCCGAATGGCTCTGGAGGTTTGAATCCTGTCAGTTTCCTCTTAAATGGGCCGACCACAACTCCGTACCCAACAACCTGAGGGTTCTTATGATGACGTCGCGCAATCAACACAATATCGTTCGGGCATATTACGTGCGCAAACTTGTAACCGATTTGCTTGTGTCCTTTATCATTGGGGTGATAGCCCATAAAGACTGCTTTATGAGTTACACTTGCCTGCCGCCACAGACCAACAGTGTTATAGTCATAGCGGACGTTTGGGGAAACCACCCAAAATCGTCTTTTTTGTTGATTGATTCGCGTCATGATGCTGGCCCTTCCTTTCGCCAAATCCTCTCGCCAATGAGAGTCCACCTTCTCTACTGGTCTTTAATTGCTTGAGCTACCTCAATGATCTTGTGTTTCCATTTCTTAGGGCTCATCTTAAATGGCTCCAGCAGACCCCACAGCCGACTATCATCATTTACGGTGCTAACGTAGTATCCGCGTTTTCCTGTGTTAGCTCCCGTCTTCCAGGAGGCAGTCTTGGTCCAGCCCATCTTACGCGCAACACCGAGAGCTTCGACATAGGTCATCGCGAATGCTTCTGTCTTGTGTGATTCTTCTACATGCCAGATTTGTACCAGAAGCAAGCGCGGGAAGCGCTTATATTTTGGGTCGAGTCCAAATGATCTTTCTCTCGCCGACTTGATTTGGATCGGACAAGCGACAAAGTCCCCAACCGTTTTGTCTAAATCGAGATAGACCACTAAGTCAATGCCCCGGTCGCGTTCCGGTTTCGCAACCTCGAGGCCAGCCTGAAGAAGTTGGCTCATTAGCCAATTACGTCCAGCGAGTTCAACAAGCTGGGAGTCGATTTTTATTTTCATAAGCTCTGCTCTCTTGCGGTGGAAAAAGGAGATTGGACTAAATATTATAAAGGCCTCCTAGGTTGGCACCATTAAAGAGCTACACAGCCGAGGGCGGCTGTGCTCCACGAGTTTCGTGAGGTATTGGCCTATTTCGCAATTGACCTATAGGCGAACAAAAGGTAGAGTAAACTCAGCTATTGGCTCTTAGCCTTATAGCCCTTGGCTGTGCTCGGAAAGTGCAACGGGGATCAGACTGAAGACAGGCGATTTGAACGCAGTTTGAGGCCAGTTTGACGTGATTGGAGCCCGATTCAGAGCGAATTTTCCTGGGTCGATTGAGGTAAACCCTTTTGAATCCTAATCGGAGGCCATGGGGGTGGGCAAAAGATTGCCAAAATTGCCAAAATTGGTAATCGCCGAAGTTGAAAAACGTGATGATGGAAGACAAACACAGCCCGGAGTTAACGCGAAAGCATGGTAAGAATCCAGAGCCGCGCTACGCCTATTACCGGCGGTGCCAGGTGTTCCGCAGGAATGGCGAGCAGTGCAAGGCCCCGGCGGAAAAGGGTGAGCGGATTTGCCATGCCCATGCCGCGCAACAGGCGACAGCGCTGCGCCGGGAGCGCGAGCGGCGGGCGGTTCTGGCCGAAGCCGTGGCGGAGATGCGCAGGCGAGGCAAGACGGAATTTGAATCGCTTGAGTTTGAGAAACATAAACTTGAGGCGAAAGACCTCTTCATGAGTTTCAACGGCATTCAGGTAACGATTGCCAAGATGGCGCAGGCATTGATTGACGGCAGGATTGATTGCAAGACCGCAGGCAGGCTGGCGGTGGATTTGCAGACGATGTCAAAAATTTTATGGCTTTACCACAGAGGAACGCAGAGAAGAGCTTTAACCACAAAGGTCACGAAGGAACACAAAGGAAAAGATGGCCAAGGATGGCCGATTACGGCTGAAGCAAAGTTATCGAATCCTCTCGTACTACGCTTGCCAACTGCCGCCGGATTTGTGTTGACGTTCCCGCAGAGCAGCCGCCGCGAAATTGGCAATCGGCATGTGACAGGACAGCAAACGAGAGCGGCGTGATGAATTCTTTACCACTGAGGACACAGAGAACGCAGAGAAGAGCTTCAACCACAAAGATCACGAAGAAGGGCGTTTCCGGCGAACGAATCGAGGTTTGGTCCTAATGATTTATCCGCTCCCTGCTGCCTGTTAAAATCATCTATTAACGGTTGTTTATTCATGTTGGTTGATTCATAGCTGTTTATTCAGAGTTGTTTTATTCATATCGTTTTTTAATTCCATGGGCAATAATCTCAAACCGCTGTGGCCCTATCTCCATAAGTATCGCTTGACCCTGTTGCTGGGCGCGATCACGGTCCTGTTCAATAACGGCCTCTGGGTGCTTTCGCCGCAGGTGATACGGCGAGCCGTGGATGACATGAATCATCACGGCATTACGCAGCAAAAAGTCCTGATTTATGCGTCTTTACTGGTGGCACTGGCCCTGGGCAAGGGCATTTTCCAGTTCCTTACGCGCTGGCTGGTGATCGGCGTCTCGCGTGAAATTGAATATGACCTGCGCAACGACATGTTTCGCCACCTGGAATCGCTTTCCTATTCCTACTATCAGAAGAACCGCACGGGCGACATTATGGCCCGCGCCACCAATGATCTAAACGCAGTCCGCATGCTACTGGGCCCGGCAATTATGTATACGGCGAATACGCTGGTATTTACCGCCGTGGCGCTGGTTTTTATGTGGCAGATCAGCCCCAAACTTACATTCTATGCCTTTGCTCCTCTTCCCATTGCCAGCGTGGTGGTGCAATACATTGGACGCAAGATCCATGACCGGTTTGAGAAAATTCAGGCCCAGTTTTCCGATATCTCCGCGCGCGCGCAGGAGAATTTTTCCGGCGCCAGGGTGGTCCGGGCTTATGCGCAGGAAGAGGCAGAGATATCTCTGTTTGAAAAAACCAACGAGGAATACGTTACCCGCAGCCTGCCGCTCGCCCGCTTGACGGGAATGCTATGGCCGACGCTGGAAATGCTGCTGGGATTTGCGCTGGTGCTGGTGCTGTGGCTTGGAGGCCGTGAAGTGCTCTTGCACCGCATGAGCCTGGGTGACTTCGTCGCTTTCAATACATACATTGTGATGCTGACCTGGCCGATCATCGCTCTGGGTTGGGTCATCAATCTTTTCCAGCGCGGAACCGCCTCCATGGGGCGCATTGATGAAATCTTCAAAGCAGAACCTGAGATTACCGACGCGCAAGTTGCGCCAGACCTTAAAAACGTAACGGCGTTACGGGGCGAGATTGAATTCCGCCATCTCAACTTCAGTTACAACGGTGTGCCTGTTCTCAAAGACGTAAACCTGAAAATTGCGGCAGGCAGCAGTTTAGCGATCGTGGGACCAACCGGCTCAGGCAAAACTACGCTGGTAAGCCTGCTGCCGCGCATCTATGACGCTACGCCCGGTTCCCTGCTGCTGGATGGACGTCCTATCGTCGAGTATCCCTTGGAAACAGTGCGCCAGAACATCGGCTATGTTCCGCAGGAAACTTTTCTTTTCAGCGATTCAGTGCGCGAGAACATTGCCCTGGGCGTGGAGAGCGCCACCGACGAACAAGTGCGCGCTGCCGCCGAAGCAGCGAACATCGCCACGGACATTGAAGGTTTTACTGAAGGCTATAGCACGCTCGTAGGCGAGCGCGGCATCACACTTTCCGGCGGACAGAAACAGCGCACAGCCATTGCCCGCGCCATCATCCGCAATCCGCGCATCCTGGTACTGGATGACGCCCTTTCCAGCGTTGACACGTACACGGAAGAAAAAATTCTGGAGCATCTGCGGCAGGTGATGCAGGGCCGCACTACTATTTTTATTTCTCATCGGGTCTCTACCATCCGCAATGCTGACCGCATTGCAGTGCTGCATGACGGACGCGTGGTTGAACTGGGCACGCATGATGAACTTCTCTCGCGCAACGGTTATTACACCGATCTCTATAACAAGCAGCTGTTGGAAGAAGAATTGGCGCGGGTAGGATGAAGCGTGTCGTGGTACCCGAACTGCTGGATACTGATGATGGCACGCCGCAAGAAGTCGCCACATCACTGCAAGACCTGCGTCGACTGAACAGATGGTTTGGCGGGGTCCATACCATGTCCAGCCTTTTGCGGCGGGTGGCAAAGAAGCGGCACTTAAAAGAACTCTCCTGGGTGGATGTAGCCGGTGGTGAAGGTTATGTTGCCACGCAAACACAACGGTCGCTGGCGCGATCTGGAACGGCCACGCAGCCGGTGATTTTGGACCGAGCGCCAACGCATTTGGGCAGCGCGCACCCGGCCGTGTGTGGCGATGCCACAGCTCTCCCTTTCCGCGATAACAGCTTTGACGCTGTGGGCTGCTCCCTTTTCCTTCATCATCTGGAGCCGGAACAGATTATCCAATTCGCGCGTGAAGGTTTGCGGGTAGCTCGCCATGCATTTCTCATCCATGACCTGCAGCGGCATCCTATTCATCTGGCGTTGAGTTATCTTGGCTTGCCTCTTTACCGCAGCCGTCTGACCCGGCATGATGCAATTGCCTCTGTGCGACGGGCGTACACAGCGGAAGAAATCAGAGAAATGTTGCGGCCCGTAACCGCTGCAAGCAATATAGAAATTGAGATGTTTTACCTTTTCCGCATGGGAGTGATTGTTTGGAAGCAGCCGAATATGACTTAATTGTTGTTGGCGCGGGCCCGGCGGGCTCCGCCTGCTCCATTACTGCGGCGCGCGCTGGGGCAAAGGTGTTGCTGCTGGAAAAAGATCACTTCCCACGCCAAAAAGTCTGCGGAGAGTTTGTCTCTTCCGAGTCTCTGGGATTATTGCAGGGCTTGCTGGAAGATAACCGTTTCGCTGCATGTCCCCAGATGCTCTTATCACGGATTTTTTTGGACAACAAGACTCTCACTCTGCCGGTCTCACCTGCCGCGCAAAGCATTCCTCGTTTCGATCTTGACGCCGCTTTATTTCAGGCAGCACAACACGCTGGCGCCACAGCCAAGGAAGATAGGGCCGTCCGCGAAGTGCGCAGGGGCGATCTATTCCAGGTTGTCACAAAAGAAAACACCTTTACCGCCAAAGCCGTAATCAATACCACGGGACGCTGGTCAAAGCTCACACAATTTGATGTCGCTGGAAAGGAAAAGTGGCTAGGGCTGAAAGCCCATTTTACCGAGGTAGCACCGCCCCAATCCGTGGATCTTTATTTCTTTTCCGGCGGCTATTGCGGAGTAACCCCCGTGGACGCTCATTCGATCAACGCCTGCGCCATGGTCCGGGCGGATATAGCTCATACTCTGGAAGAGGTCTTTGCCAAAGAGCCGCGACTCTTGCAACGGAGCCGTGCATGGAAACCGCTGTTCCCCACTGTCAGCACTTCTCCCTTGTATTTTCGTGAACCACAGACCGAATCAGATGGCATGCTGCTGGCAGGTGACGCAGCTGGCTTTATCGATCCATTTGCCGGCGATGGTATTTCGCTCGCGCTCCAGAGCGGGACCCTCGCCGCAAAATCTATCATGCCCTTCCTGCGCGGTGACTGCTCTTTGGCGCAAGCTCACCAGCAATACAAGGAAACACATGCCAAGCGGTTTGCTCCAGCCTTTAGTAACGCGGCGCGGCTACGTAAAGCGCTGGCTGCGCCAAAATGGCTCCGTAGTGCAGCATTCGCGTTGGCGGGCATTTCTGGCATAGGGAAAATGTTGGTTCGAGGGACGCGAGCCAGAGCAGCTTAGAATTCAAATCCAATGCCGATGGCCATTAGTCGCCGAACATGGGATGGTTTTTATCCATGAAAATTACTATCAATCTAGATAACGGCATTCTTCGGCTGGCTAATCAGTATGCCAGCAAGCGCGACATAAGTTTGGGCAGAGCCCTATCTGAACTCATGCGCGAAGGATTGAACGCACAACGTCTCACCCGCCATGTGAACGGGCTTCTTGTTTTTGATCCTCGAGAAAGATTCGCCCCGTGTTACGAGTGAATACGTTCGTAAGCTCCTATAGGCCTTCTACCTCAGCCGGAATGCGAAGCAGCTTTCACTCTACGCAATACGCGGCGCGCGACTGCAAGCAGGTCAGAAACCTCAAAGGGTTTGACCAGACAGAAGATCTTGGTTGCATCCACAAAAGCGCGGACGCTCGGATCAGACACGTTCGACAGGACAAACACCGTACGAGACACCATTTCCGGCCGGTGCTCCTCCATCCAGTGGAAAACTTCTTCGCTTGACCACGTTCCCGGAATCTTGCTGTCAATAAACAGCACGTCAAAATCTTCTTCTTTTAAATACTTCACTGCATCTGCGCCGGAATGGGTGGTAACAACTCTCAGCCCCGCGGCGCTAAGCACCTCGCGCTCAAAGTCGAGCACTGCTTCTTCATCGTCCAGCAGCAGCACGGAGCCTTCCAGACGAGACTCGCGTCGCGCAACAATGCGGTCGCGTTCGGTTACTGGCTTCTCGCCCACGGCAATCGGCAAACGCACTTGCAGCAATGCACCACCAGAAGGATGGTTCTGCGCGGAGATTTCGCCGCCATGTTCCTTCACGATGCCATAACAAATGCTCAGCCCAAGACCGGTTCCTTTACCCACGCCCTTGGTGGTATAAAACGGGTCAAAAACGTGTTTAGGATCAAAGATTCCCGGACCGGAATCGTGGAAAGCAGTAACTAAATGCCCATTGTCAGTGAAAATGTTGATGCGAAGACGTCCGCCGCGACCGCCCTCCATCATTGCATCAGCCGCATTGTTAATGATATTCAGGTAGACCTGCTCAAGTTGATGAGGATCAGCTACTACAGAAGGCATCTCCGGATCGAAATCTCTCTCTACCAGAATATTGTTCACCTTCAAGTCGTAATCGCGGAGAGCAATGGTGTCTTCCAAAACGCTGCGCAGGTCCACATGAACGCGCTTGGGTTTGTGCTGGCGCGCAAATGAAAGCAGATTCTGCACGATCCGTTGCGTGCGTTGCGCTTGCTTGCGCAGCTTGAGAATGAATTCCTCTACGCGCGGCTCCAGTTTCTCGCTCTCCAGCAACTGGGTATACCCCAGAATGGCGGTCAATGGATTATTCAACTCGTGGGCTACACCCGAAATTAACTGCCCCACGGCAGACATCTTTTCGCTTTGTAACAGCTGCTCCTGGGTGCGGCGCAGGTCTTCATAAGCCTGCCGGGTTTCGTTATAGAGCTGCACTTTTTCAATCGTCGTAGCCAGTTGCCGACCCACGGCAATCATCACGCCTTGTTCAGAGCGGCTAAATTCACGTACCGCACGGCAGCTTGTGGCCAGCACGCCCAAAATTTTCTCCTTGCGCCATAGGACTACCCAAAGCCATGAACGCAGCCCTTCCAATTCCACCGCTCGATGCAAAACTTCCGGCAGCCGTGAGAGATGCTCCTGGTCAATGATTTCCGCATGATGAGTTTTAACGGAGGCGATAAACTCCGCCGGCATCACCACTCTTTCACTCTCCACGGCCCATGAGCTGCGATGCCCGTAAGAAGATTTTTTGCTGAGCGTTCTTGTTTCTTCGTCGTAAAGGTAGACGGATGCCGTGTCCGTGGAAAACAACTCCACCATTTGCAGCATGATCAGTTGCAGGATTTCATCCAGGTCAAAAGACTGGTTGAAGGCCACGGCAATATTGTTTAAGACATAGAGTTCGCGATTGCGCCGGCGAATTTCATCCTCAGCGCGCTTCATTTCCGTTACGTCGAGCACCACGCCCTGGTAGCGCTCAATTTTGCCGCTGGGCGCGCGCGTGGCAAAACTGCTTTCAATCACGTTGATGCGGCTGCCATCTTTGCGGCGCAGCACAATCTCATAATTCCTGACAAATCCATGGCGTGAAATTTCGCTCAGGAATTTATTGCGGTCCTCAATGTCCACATAGAGTGAATGCGCCACATCCAGGGTGAAAATATCTTCTTTGCTCTCATAGCCCAGCATGTGCACAAAAGCGTCATTGCAATCCTGAATATTGCCTTCCGGAGTGGAAACAAAAACTCCTTCATGCATGTGATTAAACAGTGAGGTAAAGCGCTCTTCCGCTGCTTTGGATTCCGTAATGTCTTTGATTACATGCACCGTACCGGCCCGCGCATGGTCTTCACCCGTATAGGCCGAGGTGGAAACCACCGAGTATCCGCCGAAGCATGGATCCTCTTCTCCGCCGCAGTCGGCATGCGCGCAATACGGGCACCCCTGCCAGTTAATGGCCGCACCGGGCAATACCTCTTCGCATAGCCGCTGCACCACTGCTTCGCGTGGCTGCTGCAACCTGCCTAGCAGAGCGCTGTTTGCGCGCAAAATGCGATATTCAAGGTCATGCACAAGGATGCAATCCGGGATGGAATCAAATGTGCTTGCCCATTCATTGCGGGAATGCACCAACTGCTGGAGCAGCTTGCGATTTTCCGCCGCCAGGCCAAGCTGTTTGGCAGCCGCCTTCAGAAAGTCTTTTTCTCGTCCCGTATAAGCGCGGAATATCGGCATACCCAGAACCAGCATGCCTACGTTTGAATGTTTTCCTTCCACCGGCACCAGCAACAAATGATGGATTCCTTCGGCGGCCAGTGCCATGGATATCTCCGGCGCTGATTCCTTCGATTGCACTACGTAAACCTCGCCCTCGCGCAAGGCAAAACCGCTCACGCTTCGGCCGGAATCTATGATGTTGACCTTGTCAACAAAGGCCTGCGAGAGCCCCTGGTGGGCTGCCATCATAAGATTCTCGCCTTCCAGAACGCGAAACCATGCAGCTTTAGCGCGGGTGATTTTCATGAGCTCATCCAGAATGGTTCCGGTGGTTGGCTCAAATTCGCGCGAATTGGAAATCTGCTGGGTAATGTTATTCAGTGCGTCCAGGCGCTGCACCTGGACCCTGGAATCGTCGAGCACAATCGTCATAATGGCGATTCCCAGCAGCAAATCCACCAGAATATCGGTGCCCACAATTTTGTGGACGCTGCCCACGGCGTCAAGGTGCAGCAGCACTAGCATCAGGGCCAGGAGCCAGCGCCCAACGCTGATTCTTCCCCAGGCAAACCTCACCAATTGTGCGGAAGCAACAATGCTGACCAGCCAGCACAGAGCAAGGGCAACATAGTGCAGGGCCGGATACGGTCTCCACAGCGCGTACGCCAGCTCCAACGGGAGCGCCACACTCAAGACTAGGCGAGACGGCCATAGCAGCTTGCGCTGGGCAACATAAAAGAAGACGGCTGTAGCAAACAGGCCAACTGCCACCACATAAAAGCCGTAGGCAAAGGCTATCCACAAGGGTGCGGGAGCGCGGGAGGAGCTCAACGCCAGAAAAACCTTTGAGAGAGTAAAAACGCTCCATCCGGCAATCCATGGAACCAGGTATTTTTCGCGGAAGCTGCTGTACAGGAGTATGGCACCTGCCAACAGGATCAGCAGAGTGGACATTTCAGCAAGAAATGCTGATTGGAGGGTAAAGTCCATGTTTAAGTCGAAAAAGGGCGTTTCTCAATCGAAGTAGGGGTAAACACTGTATACCATTAATTTACCGTTTTCAGGCGTTTTTTAAGTGCTAGTACCGTTGTATTTAGAGGAACTCTGGGTTACATTATGGCTTCCCCCCAAGGTACACTTCCGCATGGCTACTGAGCGTATTCTGGTTGTTGACGACGAGGAACCAATCCGCGAAATAATCTCGTCTATGCTGAGCGCAGCAGGGTACAAAACCCGGCAGGCCGCTTCCGGCATGGAAGCCCTGGCCCTCCTCAACTCCACCGGCGAATTTGAGCTCATGCTTTCTGACCTGATGATGGCAGAACTCGATGGCATTGCCCTGCTGGAGCGTTCCAAAGAAAAATATCCCGATATGCCGGTCATCATGGTCACGGCAGTCCATGATATTTCCGTTGCTCTGGCAGCCATCCGCAATGGCGCGTACGATTATCTGCTGAAACCCTTTGAACGCGAGCAGCTTCTGGCCATGGTTCGCCGTGCTTTGGAACATCGCCGCCTGAAACTGGAAAACAGGGCTTATCAGTCGAATCTTGAGTCCCTGGTGGCAGCGCGCACAGAGCAACTGCGGCAAGCCATGACCGATCTGGAACGGTCCTATGACATTACTCTGGAAGCCCTGGGTGACGCACTGGATTTGAAAGACGCTGAGACTGAAGGCCACTCTAAGCGGGTTACGGCTTTTACCATCGCCATCGCCCGCGCCATGGGCCTCTCCGGTGAGAAAATCCGCGTGATCGCTCGCGGCGCCTTCCTGCATGATATTGGCAAAATGGCCATTCCAGACGCCATCCTGCGTAAGCCCGGCGCCCTGACAGAAGCTGAAACCGAAATCATGCGCGAGCACTGCTTCCGCGGATACCAGATGCTTAAGAAGATCCCATTCCTTTCTGAAGCCGCGGAAATCGTTTACTCGCATCAGGAGCGCTACGATGGTACCGGCTATCCGCGCGGTTTAAGCGGGCAGGATATCGCCCTGGGAGCGCGCATATTTTCTATTGCTGACACGCTCGACGCTATCACTTCGGACCGGCCTTATCGCGCAGCCCAGAGCATTCAAGTGGCGCGTGAAGAGGTAGAGCGCTTCGCCGGCCGGCAGTTTGATCCTGACGTAGTTCGCGTTTTCATGGAAATGCCTGACACTATCTGGGAAGATCTACGCAAAGAAATCAACTCGCAAATCGATCATTTCACCTATCCCATCAAGTCCATTCCCGTTCTCGCCTCTACCCGAACGCCGTAGCGTTATCGGGTTTTTTGAATTTCAATGCTTTTTAGCGTTTTGCCCTTATGTGCAAGCTTGAACCTGCGTGTGCTGCAATTTTCTTCGGAAGACATTTTCTTCGGAAGGCAATAGAATCGAAAAACGTAAAAAATCACGCGACGGAGGAAGGTCCATTTTATGGCTGTGCTTACGGATGCAGAAATCCAGCAGGCGCTTACTACACTGAGCGGATGGCAACACAACGGCGGTGCAATTCAGCGCGTCTTCCGCTTTCCTGACTTTAAGGCGGCAATGCAATTTGTAAATAAAGTGGCGGAAAAAGCCGAGCAGGCAAATCATCATCCGGACATCGATATCCGCTATAACACAATTACCATGGCCCTGGTGTCACATGACTCAGGAGGCGTGACCCAGCGTGACGTGCGCATGGCAGAGGCGATCAACAAGATCGTCTAGCTTGTTTGTGGCCCTTCTAACGCCTCGGAAAGGCGGTCCAGGCTTTGCTGGATCGTCTCCAGTTGGTCTTCACAAAATTTGCCAAACTCCCCAATGGGATCGCCATGTTTCAGAAAATCATCCATCAAATGGCGGACGCGCTCACGGCCTCTTTCACTTGAGAGCACCAGGGCCACCCCAGTGAGTCCCAGAACAGTAGCAGGCAGGAACCAGTTTTTCATGTTTACATTCCTTTTCAGGGGAATCGCTTACTTCTACTCTCAATATGATGCCTCAAAACGGCCTCAGATTGACCCTTTGGCCAGTTACTTTGGTAATGTCCATTTTCCCGTGCTAAGAACAAGGTTACAGCTCAAAAAACATTGCTTCAAAAGCAGCGTTTCTGGATCATCAGCGCATCTCACCCGCCAAGTATTTTCAAATTTCATGAGGTAATGGCCATGAAGGCAACGTGGGTTACTGCATCCGTCTGTGCCATAGCAATGGCTTTCACTTTGGTCGCAACAGCGCAGGAGAGCGGGAACTCTGGCAATCCCACGCTCAAAACTCGCCCCAACGACCCCGCCGGCGCTCCCCTGCCGCAAATGCCGCCCGCACCCAGCTACGGACAATCCACTTCTGGTCCTGGCTATGGTGCTCCGCTCAGTGGGCCTCCCAATGCCATCCCTGATGGCAGCCGCTTCATCATAAAGCTCAAAGACACGCTGGATACGCAACAGCTGCGTGAAGGCCAGCATTTCAAGGCAGAGCTTCGCGAAGAGCTGGTTACACCCATTGGGCTGATTATTCCCAAAGGGCGGACCATTAAAGGCCATGTGGCCCGTTTTGAGCGAGGCTACACTGGCGCACGGCTTCAACTGGCACTAGATGAAATTGAGACCCGCAAAGGCTGGGTCCCGCTGATTGCAACCGTCACCGGCGTTCCCGGAGACCCGTCCATTAAATCCGCCACGGACGAAGGCGATCTTTACCGCAAAGGCCCGGACAAGAAAAAAGTTCTTACCAACGCAGCCATTGGCGCAGCTGTGGGTGCCGCCACTGGAGCGGCCGCAGCTGGCAGCAAAGGCGCTGCCCTTGGAGCTCTAACCGGAGCGGGACTGGGAACGGGAAGCGGCTTTCTGTTTAAAGATACTGACCTGCGATTAGAAAAAGGAACTCAGCTGGACGTTCGGCTGGATCGTGATCTAGTTGTGCCAGCCCATTAAGAATCGTAAAACTTAAGCCAAACGTAAATATCAGAGGCTGCAGGAGTTGATGAGATAAGCATCTACTCTTGTGGCCTGTTCTTTTGTCTGCTGATATCTGGAATTCACGCAAAGTTTCTTTAAGATTTATCCATTCCTGAGGGGTTTTTTGGAAAGCAGTGTTTAGGTATCTATGGCGCAACGTTCATCAACTCGCAGTGCAGGCCACAATTTTGGCTTCTGCATGCTGGCTATAGTAGTTTTTCTGGTCTTGCTGATGTGGTATTTCAAGGGACACCAGAGCGCCCGGTCACTGCCGCAACGGCCACCAGGCATGTATTTTCCAGGCTAATTTGCCCTTTTCCGGCTCGCCAGCTACACTCACCTGTTTTCCGGACACACGTCTAACCAATGCTGCGTCTTAATTTTTCCGCGTGGAGTGTCGCCATAATGCTGAGTCGCGCCTCGTCTTTCCTGACCACCGTTCTATTGCTGGTATCATTTGCTGCTTTTGGTCAACATATGTTTGGCCAGCAGAAGGGTCGCGGCGACCGTCCGCCGGCTCCCGCTGTCAACCCGGCAGACCAAGGCAAGCCAAATGCCCCGGCTGCCGACACCAAAAAAGACGGCAAAGATGCCAAGGACGCAAAAGACGCAGCCGAGCAGCCGCCGTTGGTAACGCACCATGAGATCCATGTTGGCGGCAAAACGTTGCGTTACACGGCAACAACAGGATTGATGCCGCTGAAAAACGCCGACACCGGCGAAGTGGAAGCACACATTTTTTACGTCGCTTATACATTGGACGGCCAAAACACCGAACACCGCCCGCTGACCTTCTCTTTCAACGGCGGCCCCGGCTCTGCATCTGTCTGGCTGCACATGGGAGCCATTGGCCCTAAGCGTGTCCCAATGCAGCCCGATGGCATGATGCCCCCTCCGCCTTATCATCTGGTGGACAACGAATACACCTGGCTTGACCAGACCGATCTGGTCTTTATCGATCCCGTTGGCACCGGCTACAGCCGCGCCGTCAAGCGTGACCAGACCAAGAATTTCCTCGGTCTGCGCAATGACATTGCCTCCGTAGGCGAATTCATCCGTCTTTATCTCGGACGCTCTGAGCGCTGGTCGTCGCCGCTCTTTATGGTCGGCGAAAGTTACGGCACCACGCGCGCCGCGGGACTTTCCGGATACTTGTTTGAGCATGGTATTGCCTTCAACGGCATCATGCTGATTTCCAGCATCCTGAATTTCCAAACCACTGACGGCTCGCCGGGCAACGATCTACCCTATGTGTTGTATCTGCCCACCTTCGCTTCCGCTGCGTGGTATCACAAGAAACTCGCTCCTGAACTTCAGCAGGATTTGAATAAGCTGCACACAGAGGTCGAACAGTGGGCCGCTGGCCCTTACGCTGACGCGCTGGCCAAAGGTGATCGCTTGACTCCGCAGGAGCGGCAGGACGTTATCGACCATCTGGCGCGCTACACCGGTCTGAGCAAAACCTATATCGATCAATGTGATTTACGCGTAGACGAACCGCATTTCACCCGTGAACTGCTGCGCGATAAACACGAGACCATCGGCCGCCTCGATAGCCGTTTCATCGGCACGTCACGTTCCAACGTTGAAGAAACGCAGGGCAACGATCCCAGCATGAGCGCCATCCGCCCACCTTATACTGCCATGTTCAATCAATATGTGCGCACAGAGCTGGGCTATAAATCAGATCAGGAGTATTACATTCTGGGCGGCGGCTTCCGCTTTGATGAATGGGACTGGGGCATTCGCGGCGGCGGCTTCCCAGACACCGCTCAGTCACTCAAAGATGCCTTCGACAAAAATCCATTCATGAAGCTCTTCGTCGGCTCCGGATATTTCGATCTGGCCACTCCTTACTTCGCAACACAGTACACACTCAACCACATGTCACTGGATAAATCGCAGCACGAGCGCGTTACACTGGGCTACTACGGCGCAGGACACATGATGTATATCCAGGATTCTTCCTTGGGAGAGCTGAAGAAGGACGTGTCAGCGTTTATCACCAACGCGCTGAAATAGATCTCAACCGCAAAGGGCGCAAAGGGACACGGAAGGTAAATCTTTGTAATCCTTCGTGTCCTTTGTGGTTATTATTTTCTTCCGAACGGATCTTCCAGACTTGGCGACTGCGGCGTAAACAGCTCTGCCCCATTCTCCGTAATGTGCATATCATCTTCCAGACGCACACCAAATTCTCCGCGAATATAAATTCCCGGCTCGTCGCTGAACGTCATATTGGGAGCCAGCGGCAATGTGTTTCCCCGGACAAGATAGGGCCACTCGTGCCCATCCATGCCAATGCCATGGCCCACGCGGTGCGTGAAATGTTTGTAATCCGGGCCGTAGCCCGCGTCGGTGATCACTTTGCGCGCAGCGGCATCGACAGCCTGGCACTGCACGCCGGGCTTGGCCGTTGCCAGTGCGGATGACTGTGCTTTATGCACAATCTCAAAGACCTGTTTCATCTTGTCCGTCGGTTTGCCCAGAACCACGGTGCGGCTGATATCGGATTCATAACCTTCCACCGTGCAACCGCCGTCCATCAGAAGAATCGTTCCCTCGCGGATGATTTGAGGCTTGGCTGATCCATGCGGCAAAGCTGAATATTCGCCGATCTGGATGCTGGCATCGCCGCGAAAGCCCTGCTGCGCGTGTGCGGCCTGCACCATAGCGCCAAAATCGTTCTGCGTCATGCCTTCTTTGGTGGAAAGATACGCCGCCTCATACGCCGCCAGCGTGACTTCATTGGCCAGCTTCATCAGTTGCAGTTCATGCTGGCTCTTGATCATGCGGCAGCCTGCAGTGACCGGAGTGCTGCTCACCAGCTGCAATCCCGGTGCAGCTTTGCTCACGCCTTCACTGAAAACATAACGGACCGTCTCTTCCATGCCGATCTTACCCGTCGAAAGCCCGCGCGCTTTCAGCCCTTCGGCAATCCGCTGATAAGGGCTTTCATCTTCCTGCCACGTGCGGACTTCTGCGTTGTTACCGCCCGGCCCGCTGGCAATCTGCTCTCGCGCGCGATCTTCTTCAAACGCCGGACAAACATAAAACGGGCTTCCCTTCACCGGCAGAATCAAAGCAAACGTACGCTCGCTCATCCACCAATGAATGTTGGAGAAATACACCAGCGACGTCCCGCCCATAACCATGACAGCATCAATCTTGTTTTCCGCCATCAGTTGCCGTGCACGCTCTATCCGCTGCTCACGCTCCGCCACGGTGATCGGCTTGGCTTCACTCTTACGCGATTTCAGCTTGGCAATTGCCTCCGGCTGTTTGGCCGCTGCCTGTTCTTGCGCGAACAAACTCCCCGACTGGGCCAGTGTAACGGCGGTAGCCATGCCTGCGGTTTCAAGAAAATGACGGCGAGAAAACTTCATGGGCAAAAACTCCTTTGGATTTTCGACAGACTGGCTTGAATTCTCCGCGTCTCAGCGCCTTCGCGGTGAAGACTTTTTCTAGTGCTAATTTCCTGCCGGCTTCTCCGTAAACTTCCTGGCATCAGCCGCGGTACCTTTCATCAGATCGCGCAGAACTGTAACTTCCGCCGTGATTCCGGTCTTGATAGAAGGCTCCGGCACCGGCGCAAACAGCGGCGAGTGGTTGCTAGGCAGTTGTCCACCTGCGGCTTTAGCTTCCGCCAATTTCTGCGGATCGGCCACACCCAGCGTGAAATAAAAAGACGGTATGCCCTGTTCCACGAAGTACGAATAGTCTTCTGACGTCATGATGGGCTCTTCCGTCACCACGGTTCCCTTGCCTAGAACGCCTTCAAGCGTTGTGGCCAGATGCTGCGTGAGCACCGGATCGTTATAGACCGCCGTGGTCGATTCGTATTTCTCAATCAGCGGCATCTTCTCTGCGCCGGCAGCCATAGCTTCGGCCTTGGCCACGCGCTCAATGCCAGCCAACAGATGCTGGCGGACATCTGGCTTGTAAGAACGCACAGTAAAGCCCATGCGAGCTTCGTCAGGAATAATATTGTTTTTGGAGCCCGCCTGAATGTAGCCAATAGTAATCACCGCTGCGTCGCCCGGCTTGATCTCGCGCGAAACAATCGATTGCACTGTCACCGCGATGCGCGCGGCAATCAGCACCGGATCAATCGTGGTATTCGGCAAAGCGCCATGTCCACCTTTGCCGAAAACAGTGATGCGAACAGAGTCAGCGTTGGCTTTGGCATATCCCGGCGTGATTCCAACTTTGCCATAAGGGAGAGTATTGGTGTCATGCAGCGCAACGCCAATGTCTGGTTTGGGAAAGCGCGAGAACAGGCCGTCTTTGATCATGGCGTCTGCGCCGGTAATTGTCTCTTCCGCGGGCTGGCCAATCAGCATCAGCGTTCCGTGCCACCAATCCTTACTATGCGCCATAATGGCGGCCGTGCCCCATAAAGACGCCATGTGTATATCGTGTCCGCAAGCATGCATCACGCTCACATCACGCCCGCTGTCATCTTTGGTACGTGCTTTGCTCGCGTATGGCAGGCCGGTCTTCTCTTCCACCGGCAGTCCATCCAACTCCGTTCTCAGCATCACTGTTGGCCCGGGACCATTTTTCAGGATGGCCACTACGCCTGTTCCGCCAATGTGCTCTGTAACCTCATAACCCAGCGTGCGCAAGCGGCCAGCCAGTTCCGCTGCCGTGCGCGTCTCATGCGATGAAAGCTCCGGGTGCTGATGCAGGTCAAGATAAAAAGTCTGCGCTTCAGGCAGAACCGTACTGACCTGCTTATCGAGCGGCGTGCTTTGCGCAAACGCGCTTGCTCCGAACAGAGCAAAAATCAAGACCGGGAAACATGAAATCTTCAAAACACTTGAACGGCTGATGGCACGCATGGCTGCCCCCTTATGGACTGGATAGACTACCACTCTCGTTACGCAGCAACCACACCTGCTTTTGCAGAAACGGACTTTACTCGTCGCGAAGCGCTTCAATCGGCTCCACAGCCGCGGCCCGCCGCGCCGGAATCAATGCCGCAAGTGTTCCCACCAAAAGCAGGAGAAGAACAACACTCAAATAAGTCCAGCCATCCAGTGGTTTTACTTGGTAGAGAAAGCTCCTGACCAATCTGCCGGCCCAAATAGCAGCCAGGATTCCAATTACCAACCCGGCAACCACCAGAACTGTGCCTTGGCGGAGGAACATGCCGAGAATGCGGTAACGCGTTGACCCCAAAGCCAGCCGGACCCCGATTTCTCGGCGGCGATAACTCACCAGTTGCGCCAGCACGCCGTAAAGCCCGGCAACAACCATGAGGATGGCCAGACCAGCAAACGCGGCTGTGAGATAAAGTCCCAGCCGCTGATTGAAATTGCTCTGGTCAACCATTTCACGCATGGTTTGAAAATTGTCCACGGCATAATCTGGCGCGGTCTGGTGGAAAACATTACGCGCGGCCGGGGCAACTGCGATATCGCCGTGGGTCTTCACCACAAAAAAAACCACGGTCTTAATGAGTATCTGGTAATAAAGCGAAGTTGCAGGCACTTGCTCATACGGAACCATCAGCAGAGGCTCGGCCGGCTGTGAGACGCTATTGTCAACCTGATCGGCAACAACCCCCACCACCGTATAAGGCTGCACAGCTCCCGTTTCGGCACCGCCCAGATCTATCTTTTGCCCCAGCGGGTCCTGATCGCCAAAATATTTATGCGCCAGCGTTTGATTGATCACGGCAACATAAGGGACGCTCGCATTGTCGCTATTGCTGATCATGCGTCCCTTAAGCATGGGCGTGCCCATTAGCTGCGTGTAGCCTCCGCTCACCGCCGTGATGCGTGCTTCCATTCTGTGTGCCGGATCGTCCGGGTGCTGCGCCAGTTTGAAACTGGTGCGCATATTAATGCCCGAAAGGGGCAGAGTGGTTACCAGCGCAACATCCTGCACGCCCGGAACTCGCCGCAATCTTTCAATCGTGGGCTGGTAGAACAGCGTGGCCACGGATGCGGGCGCTTGTTCACCCGGCTGCGCCACTCCCATATTCATAAAACCTGCGGCATCCGCCGGCATGGCCATGAATGAAGTTACGCGCGAGGTATCAAAACCCAGGCGTGCATGCTCCAGGTTCCAGAGCGTATGAAAGAGCAGCCCTGTGGCAATTAACAGCAATGTGGATAGTGCCACTTCGCCGGCCACCAGCCAGCCACTTAACCTGGTTCGGACGGAGCGACTGCCAAGTCCGCGCGAGGCGGTTTGTAATGCCGGCTGCGGGTCAGTTCTGGAGACAAGCAGCGCGGGAATCAGTGATGACAAAATCGTGGTTATCGTTGCGATCCCAGCCAAAGCCAGTACCACTGGCCAGTGCAGAGCCACAGAGTCTCCGCGCGTCACCGCTTGCTGCAACAATTTGTGAGAGACCGAAATAATGAGTACGGCAATGCCGAACCCTAAACCGCATCCCAGCAGACTCAACAGTCCGCCTTCAACAAATAGCTGGCGCACCAGACGTAATTGCCCCGCACCCAAAGCGGAGCGCACGGCAAATTCCTGTTGCCGCCCAAGGCAGCGGGCAATCAGCAGATTGGCAACATTGGCACAGGCAATTAAAAGAACCAGCGCCA
Organism: Candidatus Angelobacter sp.; assembly: GCA_036496365.1. Classification (GTDB taxonomy): domain Bacteria; phylum Acidobacteriota; class Terriglobia; order Terriglobales; family Acidobacteriaceae; genus Angelobacter. The sequence continues at coordinate 24,818 of DASXLK010000020.1, forward strand.
ATCCAATGACCAGCATCAGAAATACCGGGCGCACGGGACCAGTAAGGAACTCCTGGTAGGACCGCGCGCGAAAACTTATGTCCCCGTTCTTGGCTGGATCTTGCTCGCGAATTCTTTTGGCAATTGCATCCAGCTCGGCCTGTGCCTGGGGCAGAGTAGCATCCGCCTTTAAATCTGCAAGAATATAAAAGAAGTGGCTGCCACGGTCTTTCAGCATCTCTGTGGTGGGCTGGACCGGTAGCCAGAGACCCTTGCTGATCTCTGTCCCCATGGAATCAGGAAAATGAAAGCTCTGCGGCATCACGCCAACCACGGTTCTGGGCTTGCCATTCCACACGAATGGTCCGGCCGGCAATTTGCGGATCACTGTTGAAGGCCTGCCGCCACAATCCCTCAGAAATCACCACTACCTGCGGACCGTTCGGTTGCCCTTCATCCTCAGTAAACGTTCTGCCCACCAGAGGCACTGCACCAAGCAGCTTAAACATATTCGGCGAGAGTCCGGGAGTAACCACACTCTGTGAGCCGTCCTTGCCCTGGACCACGCCAACATCCTCGGAGTACAGAGCGGCTGTTTCCAGCTTCTGTGCCTGATCGCGAATATCGCGATAGCTGAGCCATGAAGTTGCGCCCAGCGCATCGTTATCCGGCGGCCCAATTCGGACCAGCCTTTGCGGGTTCGCATATGGCAGCGGACGCAGCAGGAGGCTCTCTACCACCGTAAACATGGCGGTATTCGCGCCAATCCCCAGGGCCAGCGTAACCACCGCAAGCGCCGTAAATCCCGGGGACTTGCCCATCTGACGAAAAGCGTAACGAACTTCCTGAAGAAGTGTGTGCATCGGCTCGTTCCTTTCATCCCTCGCTGCGGGCTGGAGGATAAATCGAGTCAAGAATACAGGAATTGGGACCCGGGCGAGGAAAAGTCTTGTTCTAGAAAGTTTAGATATGAAAAGTTTAGACATGAAAGCCAATCTTTAGATGAATCAAGAGATGGCACGAGAGAGAGCGCCGCCGGCGCGCCAATTTATTCTGGATTAAAGAAGAATCGTAACCGTGAAGAGTATGAAATATCGCCGATCGTGCCTCGCATTCGCACCGGGAATTTGACTCAGTGAAATTGTGGTTTCATAATATAGAGTTTGCCTTCGCAATCTGATTGGAGTGTGGCAGTACATGGCTAGTGTTGTCTCGCCTGTCAAGCGCGGGGTTCCACCGATTCGCGCCGGTCAAGGCCATTCGTTTCTCCTGCGCCGTCTGCATTCACTGAGCGGCATTATTCCCATCGGCGCGTTCCTGCTGGAGCATTTCATCTCTAACGCCTTCGCCACCAACGGCCCCAGGGCCTACGCTGACCAAGTAAAGTTTCTTACTGGCTTGCCGTTTGTCCCGGTTCTTGAGGTTGTGGGCATTTATATCCCGCTGCTGTATCACGCCTTTTACGGCTTCTATATATGGTTCAGCGGCAAATCCAACGTCAGCGATTATCCCTGGGCGGGAAATTTTATGTATGCGGCCCAGCGCTGGACCGGCGGCATCGCTTTTCTCTATATCGTGTGGCACACATACACCATGCGGTTCACTGGTATTCACCTGCTCACAAATTCGCAAGCGGCGTTTCACAAGGTGCAGGTGGAATTACAGAATCCGTGGGCTGCTTCCTTTTATCTAATTGGTATCGTCGCGGCGTCCTGGCATTTTTCTTACGGAATATTCCTGTTCTGCGCCAAGTGGGGCATCACGGTAAGCCAGACTTCGCGTAAATGGTCGGCCAGAGTATGCCTGGTTCTGGCGCTCACTCTGATTAGCGTTGGTTTGTTCACCATGGCGGCGTTCTTCAAGCCCGCCTGGCGTGATACGCCAGAGAAGCTGCCCACGCAGGAACAACCTATTGACCAGAGCGGAAAATAAATGGCATTGAATCCTAAAATTATCGTAATCGGTGGCGGACTGTCTGGCTTGGCTGCGACTATCAAAATTGCTGAAGCTGGCGGCCATGTTGATCTGTTTTCCATTGTCCCGGTCAAACGGTCACACTCTGTATGTGCTCAGGGCGGCATCAACGCGGCCAAGAACCTAAAGGGTGAAGGCGACACCACCTGGCAGCATTTTGATGACACCATTTACGGCGGCGACTTTCTCGCGAACCAGCCTCCGGTGAAAGCCATGTGCGAGGCAGCGCCGGGAATCATCGACCTGCTGGACCGCATGGGCGTAACGTTCAACCGCACGCCGGAAGGTCTGCTCGATTTCCGCCGCTTTGGTGGAACGCTCTACCATCGCACCGCATTTGCCGGAGCAACGACTGGCCAGCAACTGCTTTACGCCTTGGATGAGCAGGTGCGTCGTTACGAATCCGAAGGCAAGGTCACCAAATTCGAGCACTGGGAATTTCTTAGCGCTGTTCTTGACGGCAACCGCTCCTGTCGGGGCATTTGCGCCATGGATTTGCGCAGCATGGAGGTTCGCACCTTCCCGGCTGATGCAATCATCATGGCCACTGGTGGCATCGGCGCAATTTTTGGCAAGTCAACCAACTCCGTGGTCTGCACTGGTTCCGCACAATCCGCTCTTTATCAGCAAGGCTGCTATTACGCCAACGGCGAATTCATTCAGGTCCATCCAACATCCATTCCCGGTGAAGACAAGCTGCGCTTGATGTCTGAATCGGCCCGCGGTGAAGGCGGGCGCGTCTGGGTGCCCAGAAATAAAGGCGACAAGCGCAATTGGAAGAGCATTCCTGTTTCTGACCGCTGGTATTTTCTGGAAGAGTGGTATCCGAAATACGGCAACCTGGTTCCGCGTGACGTAGCCACCCGCGCGATCCACAAAGTGGTTTATGAGCACGATCTGGGCATTGACGGTCAGCCAATGGTTTATCTCGACCTGACGGAAATCGATCGTGAAACACTGAACCGCAAGCTGGAAGGCATCCTGGAAATTTACGAAAAATTTGTGGGCGACGATCCACGCGATGTCCCCATGAAAATCTTCCCGGGCATGCATTACACCATGGGCGGCCTGTGGGTGGATTACAAACAGGCCACCAATATCAAAGGTATTTTTGCTGCCGGGGAATGCGAGTATGGCTATCATGGCGCTAACCGTCTGGGTGCGAATTCGCTGGTTTCATGCATTCACGGCGGCTTTGTCGCCGGCCCCCAAGCAATGCTCTACGCCAGGAACAATATGAAATCAACCGATGGCGTGAGCAGCACGGTATTTGAAGCTGAGCGCAAACGTCAGGAAGAATCCAACGCTGGCTTGATCAACAATCAAGGCACGGAAAATCCCTTCCGCTTGTGGCGCGAGCTTGGTGAACTGATGACGCGTAACTGCACGGTCATCCGTTACAACAAGAATTTGCAAGAGACCGATGCCAGGATCGTCGAATTCCTGGAACGGTTCAATCACATCAATCTGAGCGACAAGAGCCAGTGGGCCAACACGTCTTTTATTTTCACGCGGCAGCTTTACAACATGCTGCAGCTCTCAAGGGTGATCGCGCAGGGAGCGGCGCTGCGGAATGAATCGCGTGGAGCGCATTACAAACCGGATTTTCCAGAGCGCAATGACAAAGACTTCCTGAAGACGACGAAGGCTTATTTTGCTACGGACGCCGACGAGCCCAGGTTTGAATTTGAGCCCGTGGATATTTCCCTGCTTCCGCCCAGAGAGCGGCGGTATGACGCGGCGAAATAGGACTTAATCACAAAGACGAAGGAACACAAAGATCGATTGCAAGCTGCAAAAAATATGAGAAATCTCCACAAGCTTAGTTACAAAAGCTCTTCGTGATCCTTTGTGACCTTTGTGGTTTAAAAAATGGAACAGACACAGCGTAATTCATCGCCGAAGTTTTATAAGAACGCCGCGATTTTGTTTTACCTGATCGCGTTCGTGCTGATTTGGCAGGCGATTGTGCATCGGGATTGGGCCTACGGAGCATTTGCCGGCATCACGCTCCTGAATGCAGTTATGACAACGTTGAAGCTTATTTCTTTACGGGAGACAAAACAGTAATGGCCAAGACCGTCATTCTCAAGATTAAACGCCAGGATAATCCCAAAGCCAAAGCGCGCTGGGAAGAGTTTGAATTGACCTGGAAGCCGGGAATGAATGTAATTTCGGCCATGATGGAAATCGCCACCAATCCCGTAACGCGTGATGGCAAAACCACCACTCCCATTGCCTATGACTCTAATTGTCTGGAAGAGGTTTGCGGCTCTTGCGCCATGCTCATCAACGGCAAAGCTCGGATGGCATGCTCAGCGTTGGTGGATAAACTTGAACAGCCAATCAAAGTAGAGCCGTTCAGCAAGTTCCCTATCGTGCGCGATCTGGCTGTGGACCGCAGCGTGATTTTTGAGAACCTAAAAGCCGTAAAAGCCTGGGTGCCAGTGGATGGTACATACGATCTGGGCTCCGGCTTGCGCATTACTCCCACGGAGCAGCAAGAGGCGTATCCAATCTCACGCTGCATTTCCTGTTGCTGCTGTATGGAGGCCTGCCCTCAGTTCAATGAAAGTACAGGATTCGTGGGTGCGGCGACGATTGCGCAAGTCCGTCTGTTCAATCAGCATCCTACCGGCAAAGCACTGAAACACGAGCGGCTGCAAGCGCTGATGGGCGATGGTGGTATCCAGGAGTGCGGTTTTGCGCAAAACTGCGTGGAGGTCTGCCCCAAAGATATTCCGCTGACCAAGGCCATTGCTGATACGGGCCGTGAGGTCATTAAGCAGTCGATTAAGGATTTCTTCCGCAGTTAATTAGCGGAACTTTGGCTATGCCTGGTATTGGAGCAAAATCTAATGGCGGAAGAACAATCTCAAAAAGAGACAAAGTTTGCCCCTTCTAACAGCTAAAATGGAACTGACAAAAATTGTTCAGGCGAATAAATCCAAAAACTCACATTTTTTGTCAGCCAACGTAAGCTGCTGATTACTAAAGTCGTGCTCATTGAATGCCCCAGGGTTCACGAGAAAGTATGAAAATCAGGTAAATCGCTGGGTACAAATATGCGTGCTCTGGTTTAGAATTTGCCATCTAATGCCGATATTAGGTGAGTCTGAACTTTTGTACTTGGACAGGAACTAAGACCCGATGGGCGCTAAGAAAATAATCACTTCGTCGATCTTCCTGATGGCGGTTGCAGCAGCGCTGCCGGCTTCCGCCGCGAGCCGCTACACCACGGCTGCTCACCACCGTCGCGCACACGTACGTCGCGTAGCCTGGAACCCGGTGCTGCGTGGCTCCATGGACTCCATGGTGCGCCAGAATGAAGAAATCGACCGCCTGCAATTGCCACGCATCGCAGACAATGACCAGTTGCTTGAACTAGAGCGCACCCAGGAGCTTCTGCCGATCCAGGAAACCCGCGCGCTGCGAGTGAACCCGTCGCTTGATGCCGACAAGAAGTTTTGCCGTCCGTGGTGCAATCAGTTTCTCCAGGACATGAGCGCTGCATATTTTGCGCAGTTTCATGCACAGTTACAGGTAACCTCCGCTGTCCGCACCATGGAACAACAGCAGAAACTCCGCCGCCACAATGGCAATGCAGCGCCGGAAGTTGGCGAGCATGCTTCGTCACATCTTGCAGGCATCACCGTTGATCTGGCCAAGCGCGGACTGACCCGCGCCCAGCACCAGTGGATTGAAGAATACCTTAAGAACCTGCGTGATCAGGGTCTGGTAGAAGCCGCGGAAGAACGCCGGCAGGCCTGCTTTCACGTGATGGTTTCAGACCGCTACACAGAATGGCGCGAAGCGAACCAATTGGCTGATAAAATCGTCAGAGAATGAATTTAAATCGTTTGTTTGCATGCTTTCTGCTGCTTTCAAGCCTGGCGTTCGCACAACATCAACCTCAACATAAGAAAGCTGCCAAAGCTGCGCCCACCAATACAGCGTCGGCTATCCACCAGTCTGCCCTGATCATTGATACCCACGCGGACACCCCGCAACGCTTCCTGGATGAAAATTTTGACCTGTGCGAGAACACTCCTGTCTCTGAAGGCCATATTGATCTCGACAAGATCAAGCGGGGCAATCTGGGCGCGGAGTTCTTCTCCATATGGGTTGAGCCGGAATTCAAAGGCCATTACGCCAAACGCGCCATGGACTTGATTGACAGCGTTTACCAGCAAGCGGCGCGGCATCCAGACAAAATGACCATGGCGTTCACCGCCGACGATATTCTGCGTGCGCATGAACAGCACAAATTTGCCGCCCTGATGGGTATTGAAGGCGGCCATGCCATTGAAAATGACATTCGCCTGCTGCGTGATTTTTATCGCATGGGTGTCCGTTATATGACCCTGACCTGGTCCAATACCAATGAATGGGCAGACTCCTCCGGGGACATTCAAGACCCAAACGTAAAGCACCACAATGGCATGACCGACTTTGGCAAGGACGTGGTTCGCGAGATGAACCGGCTAGGGATGATCGTGGATATCTCCCACGTTTCTGACGCCACATTTTATCAGGCTCTGTTAGTCAGCCAGGCGCCGGTGATTGCATCACATTCGTCCTCGCGGGAATTGACCAACCAACCGCGCAATATGACTGACGACATGCTTCGCGCCATGACCAATAACGGCGGCGTGGTGATGGTGAATTTCTATTCTGCCTTTATTGATGAGACTTACCGCAAGGCCTCTTCTGATCCGGAAAAGATCAAACAGCGGGACGCCGAAGTAGAAGCTTTTAAGAAAGCCCATCCGCATCCAGACGGCAGCCCGGTTGGCTACAACGAGACGGTAGCTATTGAAAAGAAATGGGCGGCACAATTTCCGCGTCCGCCGTTGAAGTCGCTGATCGATCATATTGACCACATCGCTAAAGTTGCTGGCATCGATCATGTGGGACTAGGCTCTGATTTTGACGGCGTTACCTCTTTGCCGGATGGAATCGACTCCGTGGCTGATCTGCCCAAGATCACGCAAGCTTTGCTGCAAAGAGGCTATACGCGCGAGCAGATTCATAAGATCCTGGGCGGAAACTTTATACGCGTGATGCATGAAGTGGAAGCGACGGCGAAACGTCTCCAGGCTGAACGTAAAGACGCAGACGCCTTGAGCCTGGAAGATATTGATCTGATGTTAGGAAACCGGTGTGAACCGGCACAAATGGTCCGTCGCGTGAATGAACATGGAGTGAACTTTGATTTGACTGATGAACGCCGGGCTCACCTCAAAGGCGAAGGAGCGGATGATTTGGCGCTGGATGCAATGGCAAGAGCGAAGAGGGATCGCATGACCTCTTCAACCGGACGAAGCTCCCGCGCCGACTTTCCAACTCTCTCTTCGCAAGAATAGCCGTACAGAGTGCAGGTGGCAGTGTTGGCATCCAGCCACACACAATGTCTTCTCATCCAAAATCCAGAGCGGCATCGTGCTGGATTCCCAAGTCTCAGTATGTTTCAGTGTCCCGTCGTTGAGACATTTGGTTCCATTATGGGAAACAAAGAAGCTAAAAACTAAAAAGATCTTATTAAGCAGGTTGAATCAGAGAACATCTCTCTTTAATCTGATCTCTCTGATTCAGTTCGCCATTTACTTGGCGATTATTAAGGCCTGATGGATGCTATTGCCGAACCCGCTTTCTGAGCGGCCCCAGCAGCCTATGGGTAATTCCCTTCTGAGGCACTGGCGGCAAAAGCTCATAACAAAAAAGGAGAATTGAATATGACAAATGAAAAAGACAACAGAGTATTGGGCCGTATTGGCGCTCGTGAACTGAGCCATCAAGAGACTCAAAACGTTCAAGGAGGAATCCACACGCTAGCGCCTTGCACAGCGCCCAGCCCCGCGCACCCAAACGGAGATGGTGTACCGGCGGACTGCGGCGGGGTGTAGTGCTATTCTCGTTTCATCAGGCCGCATTGGAGCTTTCAAATCCCCTGCCCTTTTGCGGCCTGACTTTTGCTGTTAAATTGCCCTACTTGCTTGCTCCTGCCTTCCGGATATAAATATTCCCGTTGAAATTCTTGAACTGAATTTCCTGGCCGCCGCCGTTGATTGTTCCCCGAACATTTTTGTCGATTTTTACGCTGTATTTGCCGCCTTTGCCGCGATTATCTTCCACGGTCGTCTGTGGATTGTTGGCCGTCAGCTTTACATCAAAGTCGCTGTAAACTTCGCCGTTGTCCGTGCGCATGCTTACATTGGCTTTTAGGTCCGCCGGAAACGTCACGTCAATATCGCCATTGAGCGAGCTAAAAGCCATTGGCTTCTGCGGGTCGATGCGATTCATGGTCACAGCTACGTGTCCATTCAGGGCATGGGCCACCACGCTGCCGCCAACGTTTTTTAGATCCACTTCGCCGTTCACATCATTTACATCAAATTCGCCATCAACCCCGCTGACTGAGATATTGCCATCATTGACCGTATGCAGAGAAAGTGACGTATGGACTGGCACAGTAATCACAAGGTCAGTAGCGCGCTGGATTGAATCCGTGCTGATACGGATCTGGTTATTTTCCGATTCAATATTCAGCCCGGTTGAGGTCATGGGAATACGCTTCATGTTGCCGGCCCGACTCTCGCGATCAGAATCTTCTTCGCCGCGCGCCTTGGCTTCCACCAGAACCTCTTTTACGTCGGCGCCTTTTACGGTGATACTTCCAGCCACTAGATGAGCACGCAGCATCACCGGGCGTGAAGGATCGGCTATTGGAACGGAAACCCTGTTGGCTGACTGTGTTGACTGTGCGGACAGAGGCTGGGCTACTGCCAACAACGCTGCTGCCGCTATGGATAGAACGAATTTATAAGTTTTAAAGTATGAGTTCATAGAATTATTGGCGTTCAAGAACGCGTATGTCTCCATTCAGATTTTCTGCCTTGATTTCCGGCCCGCCGGAGCCAATGCGTCCACCGGTATAGCGGTCCGAACGATATACAAACTTGGTGCCGTGCTGCTCTGCGCTCACAGGCTGCGCTGGTAGCGATGTCATCTCAAAGTCGCTATAGACGTGGCCATTCATGGTCTTAAAGCGGAAGTCGCCGGCCAGTCCACGGGTAAAATACAGCTCAACATTGCCGTTGATGGTGGCGAAATCAGAGTTTTCCCGCGGATTCTCACGGAACGTCACCTTCACCGGGCCATTCACTGTTTTGGCAGTGCCCGAACCAGCGACGTTCTGCATCTCAATTCCACCATTGACGTTATGCACTGAAAAATTGCCCGTCACATCCTGCACGTGAACATGCCCAGAGTTAACGGTGCGCAATTTCACTTCAATATTCCGTGGCACCTGAAGTTGGAAATCCATCTTTACGCGGTACCCACGGTCGCCGCGATTTCCCTCGCAGCCATCGTTGCAATTGCAGCGAAATGGCCCATTCACATAAAGCTTTAAGAAGTCCGGCTGATCGGTAATATCCAGCGTGACTTCCTTCTTGGCTGCTTCCATTCGATCTTTGGATTCCGCCGAAATGGTTTTATTGACCACTAGCTGGACTTGGTTCCCCTCGCTGCCAGTTACTTCTATTGAGCCAAAAACATTGTCCACTTCAAGAATCTTGTGTTCGCCCGTCAAGGTAAAGCTCTTGTTGATGGTTTCTTTCTCCTGCTGCCGCATGCTTGAATCAGAGTCGTCACCGTGGCCGCTTGCTTGAAGCGGCGGGCTGACTTGCGGTAACAGCAGCATGGCAAGCGAATACATCAAAACCAAAGCTAAAAATCTGTGCTTCAACATGGCTAATCTCCAATCACTTGTCGTTAAAAACAGACATCATTCTTCCTGCACTTTTTAGCGCCAACCTAATTCAGCTGCTGGATTCCCCAATCCACTCGCTTTTTCACTGTCGGATCGAGCTTGGGATCTTCCTGAAATTTCTTGAATTGCGGCACAGCTCCTTTGTCATGCAGATCCACCAGAAGATCAATCAGAGCCACCTGCACCAGCGGCGACTGCTTGGTCTGTAGCGCATCTACCAGATTGCTGCGTATTTCGGGACGTCCGGCATATCGGCTGAGCGCATCCAGGGCAGCCAGTCGTACATCAACGCTGTTGTCAAACTGCAAGGTATGTTGCAGTGCCCCTAAAACCTGGGCATCCGGATCAGGCAAACGCGTGCTCCAACTCACGCCTTCCAGCCGCTGGCTGGCAGACTGCTGCTGCAACATTGAAAGCGCTACCATCTGACGAGTGGCAGCCAAATCCTGCTTCATTGCCTCAATTTGCGGCTGAGCATCCGTGGCACCACGGTCAGAATGTCTGCCGATGAAATATCCGCAAGCCAGAAAGAGACAGGCCCATACAATGCCGGCAGCCGGTAGTTGTCTCCAGTTGCCCAGCCCCCAGAGCATTGGAACCGGGGCTTTGCTCTTTTCCTCTGCCGGGTTCTTTTTTTCCAATCGACCGCTCTGATACCCCTCAAGCATTACTTTAAATTTTGACTGTAATGCGCTACTGGGTTGTTCTTCTGGCAGCAAGGCCAGCTTCTGCCATAATGCGGCTTCTTCCCCGCAAGCAGCACACTCAGCCAGATGTTTTTCCACTTCTTTGGCCTGGATATCACTCAATCTGCCTTGCAGGTAATCGGGCAGGAGCTCGCCAATTTCTTCGCAGTTCATTGCACACTCCCGGGTGCGCGCCACGCGCCTTGAGGACCTTTGCCTGGTATAGGCTTCCCACTTTCAAGCTGATGAAATATCTGGCGCAGCTCTTGCAGCGCGCGATGTACCCTGGTCTTCACCGTGCCCACTTCGCAGCCCAGGAGCTGGGCTATCTCTTCGTATTTAAGGTCTTGGAACCGGCTTAGCACCAAAACTTCGCGCTTGTCTTCTGATATCTGCATCAAGGCGCTGTGCAACAGAACAGTCTCCTGGCTCTGCTGGGCCGTATCCACCGGCGCCACCACTGGAGACATCTCAGGCTCCCATTTCGTCTCCGGCTTCCGCTTGCGGAAATGGTCGAGCCGGGCATTGCGGGCAATCTGGTAGATCCAGGCTCTAAATGGAGTTTCCGGAATATAGCTGTGCCTGTATTTGAGGATGCGAAGAAATACTTCTTGCACCAGGTCTTCGCTTACCGGCCGATCACCACTTAATTTTAAGTAAAAATTAAATAAAGGCACGTGATAACGTTCAAACAAGACGCCTAGCATCTCACCGGCGCCATTCCGCACCTGTGACATCAGATCTTCGTCGGACATCGAATTGGTGAATGGCTCCGGCAGGGCGACTGTCTGTCCTTTCAACGATGATTACCGCAGGTCTGGGAAAAGGTTACAGCGAAAGATAAAAAGACAATTGGTTCTGGTTGGCAAACTTGGGCCTGAATCACTCGTAGACTTTACTTCTTTCAACTCTCCATTTCTAATATTTGCTTGCGTCATAGACGTGCTAAAACGATGACGCGCTAGATATAAGGAGAGATACAGAATGTTGACCCGTGCTGCGTTGATTCTACTGTGTTTGAGCTTTGCAGGAGCCGCCCAGACCAAGCCGACCAACGCCCAGAGTACAGCTCCAAAAGCAGCGCCCAAAACGGCAGCCAGAAAGACAAGTGCTAAACCAGCTCCAACAGCCGTAATTCACACCACGGCAGGCGACCTGAAATGCACCCTTTTTCCTGACCAGGCCCCTAAGGCAGTGGCAAATTTCATTGGTCTGGCAAAAGGCACCAAACCCTGGAAAGATCCATCTGGCAATATGGTGCATGGCAAGCCGCTCTATGACGGCGTGATTTTTCACCGTACTATCCCTGAATTTATGATTCAAGGTGGCGATCCATCCGGCTCTGGCAGCGGCGACGTTGGCTTTGAATTTGCAGACGAGCTACATGCTGACCTGCTGTTTGATCAACCAGGACGTCTTGCCATGGCAAACCGCGGCCCCAATACCAACAGCTCTCAGTTCTTTATCACGGAAAAAGAAGTTCCCTTCCTCAATCCTTGTCTGGATCCCAATGGATGCATGGGAGGCCGGCGCGCCCCTAACAGCGGCTATACCATTTTTGGTCAGTGCGATGCTGATAGCGTAGAACTGGTGAAGAAGATCGCACGTATGCCTTGCACAGGTGGTGCTTGTGACGGTAACAATAGCCGTCCACAGAATCCAGTGAAGATCAAGCATATTGAAATTCTGGGCGCAGGCAGCACAGCAGCCAAGCCAGCAGCAAAAAAGGCGACCGCAGCAACGCCAAAATAACCGGCCAACCTCTTTTAGTGACCAGACTCAAGAAAACCTATTCGCGGAAAGGAATAATGCATGACACGCCAGCCAGGCACATACGCAGTTTTTGACACCACAGAAGGCCAGATTGTTTGCCGACTCTTTGAAAAAGAGGCCCCCATCACTACCAAAAACTTTACCGACCTTGCCGAAGGCAAGCGAAGCTGGAAAGACACTGTGAGCGGCAAAAGCGGCGATGGCCCACTTTACAGCGGCACCATCTTTCACCGTGTGATTCCCGATTTTATGATTCAGGGCGGCGATCCCAGCGGCACAGGCATGGGCGGTCCAGGCTACAAATTCGGAGACGAAACCAAGGGTTCACCACATAAGTTTGATAAGACTGGCAAGCTGGCCATGGCCAATGCCGGCCCCGGAACCAACGGAAGCCAGTTTTTTATCACTGTGGCTGCCACGCCGTGGCTCACGGGCAATCACACCATTTTTGGCGAGGTCGTGGAAGGGCAGGACGTGGTAGACAAAATTTCCAAGGTAAAAAAGGGCGCGCAAGACCGTCCTGTTAAAGACGTGGTGATCAATTCAATTACCATTGAGCGCGCTGCTTAACGGAGGCGCATGGATCCGGTCAAGGTTGTCATCTTTGTAGCGGCGTTTCTGCTTCTCATCATCCTTGGCCGGAAGCTCTCCCGTTCTAGCGATTCAATCCCAATGCCCACACCGTTTCGCACCTATGACTCCGCAGAAGAAGAAAACCAGAAGCAAATCAACCTGCCGGCAGTGATTGGCGCTGACCTTCCCTTTCCCATCTCTCTTCCTGATCTTATCCGCGATCCTGATGGCCGGTATAACCGCCCTGAATTTCACAATTATTATTTTGAGAAAACTGATCTGCTCACCGGCCCGACAGATCCCGCCGGTTTTTACGACCGTTTTTATCTTGAGGCACGCGACGTTGAGAATAGCCACAGGATTCTCTACAAGTATTTTGTGGCGACGCCTCTCGGGCTGCAAAAAGCATTGGCAGACAAACACATTCCAGCGCTTCATCTGAAAGAACATGCATTTATTATTGCGCGATGGAACCTGCCTTTGATTCTGGAGACGGCAGTAAAACACATTATCGAATCTTATGTTGAAGGCTCAGATGCAGGGGAACATATGCTTCCTAATGAGGACTCCCTCGAATAATTGCCTATCCTTGAGTTTAAAGTGACGTGAGAAAACATAACTTAAAGAAAAAGCGGCGCATTTTCTGCGCCACTCTTTCTTTAATTTAAACCTTAGTATTTAAACGCCGATCACCTTCACCAACTCAGTTACGGAGTCCGCGCTCTTCTGCAACGCCGCCTGCTCCTCTGGCGTCAGCTTGATTTCAATAATCTGTTCCAAGCCATTTGCGCCGAGCTTGCACGGCACGCCGACAAAGAGACCTTTAATGCCATATTCGCCTTCAAGGTGAACAGCGCAGGGAAGAATTTTTTTCTTGTCCTTGAGGATGGCTTCCACCATCTCCGTGGCCGCGGCTGAAGGTGCGTAATACGCGCTGCCGGTCTTGAGATATTTTACGATTTCAGCTCCACCATCGCGTGTGCGCTGAATGATGGCCTCAAGCCTGTCTTTAGGGATAAGTTCGGTAATCGGGATGCCGGCAACCGTGGAATAGCGAACCAGCGGCACCATGGTGTCCCCATGTCCGCCGAGCACGAATGCCGTTACATTTTCCACGCTCACGTTCAATTCCTGTGCAATGAAGGTGCGGAAGCGAGCTGAATCCAGTACGCCAGCCATGCCGAGCACGCGATTGCGGGAGAATTTGCTGAGCTTGAACGCCGCCTGAGCCATTGCGTCGAGCGGATTTGAAACGATGATCAGGATGCAGTTCGGCGAATTGGCCACCACTTTGGCAATTACATCCTGCATGATTTTGTAATTCGTGTTGAGAAGATCGTCGCGGCTCATGCCCGGCTTGCGCGCGATTCCGGCGGTGATCACCACAATGTCAGAATTTGCGGTGTCGGCATAGTCATTGGTGCCCAGCACAAAAGAGTCGCGCTTCTCAATTGGCATGGCCTCAAGCAAGTCAAGACCTTTACCCTGAGGAACACCCTCCAGCACGTCAATCAAAACCACATTTGCCAGCTCTTTTGAAGCTACCCAGTGGGCTGCCGTCGCGCCTACGTTTCCTGCACCTACGATCGTTACTTTTTTACGCATTAGAAATCCTTCCTATATTCAGGGCAAAAGCCCCAATGAAATTTGAATCTCGTCGACACGACTAAAGCCGTGCCCTGACACTTGTCTCGCTAACTATCTGGCTTATGCAGTTTTCTTTTTCTGCTCCGCCATATTTTTGATCATGTGCGTAGCGAACTCACTGGTCTTGACCTTGGTTGAGCCGGGCATCTGGCGCTCAAAGTCATAGGTAACAAACTTCTGCTGGATGGTCTCTTCCAGCGAGTCTTCAATCAGACGCGCTGCTTCCGGCCATCCGAGGTGGTCGAGCATCATGACTCCCGAAAGAATGACCGAACCGGGATTGATCACGTCTTTGTCGGCATATTTGGGCGCGGTGCCATGGGTGGCTTCAAACACAGCGTGCTGATCGCCCACATTGGCCCCGGGAGCAATTCCCAGGCCGCCGACCTGCGCCGCGCAGGCGTCAGAAATATAGTCGCCATTGAGGTTCGGCGTCGCCAGAATGTCATACTCTGACGGGCGGATAATCACCTGCTGGAAGATGGAATCGGCAATGCGATCATTGACCATGATCTTTTTCTTCCATGCGCCGTTCCCATGCGATTTACCGATGGAATCAAGCACGCCTTTGATTTCCGCGTGAAGCTCCTGCTTGAAACTCTCAGGGGCAAAATCCAGGCCGGGCTCAATCATGACGGCATTATTTTCAACCGTCAGGTTTGGATTCTTGTCTTTGTTGTCCAGAATCCAGCTCTCGCGCTCGGTTACAACGTGCTCGCGAAATTCGTCCACCGCCACTTCATAGCCCCACTCGCGGAAAGCGCCTTCAGTGAATTTCTGTATATTGCCTTTGTGGACCAGCGTCACGGAGCGGCGCTTGTTTTTGACGGCATGCTGAATGGCCATACGCACCAGGCGCTTGGTGCCGAAGACTGAAATAGGCTTAATGCCGACGCCTGAGTCTTCACGAATGCGTTTCTTGGTGCCGGCCAGCATATCGTTATTCAGGAAATTGATCAGCTTTTTTACTTCCGCGCTTCCCTGCTTCCATTCGATTCCGGCGTAAACATCCTCAGTATTTTCGCGGAAGATAATTACGTTAAGCTGCTCAGGATGCTTCACTGGCGAAGGCACACCCTGGTAATAACGCACCGGACGAATGCAGGAATAAAGGTCCATGATCTGGCGCAGAGCCACATTCAAAGAACGGATGCCACCGCCAACCGGAGTGGTCAACGGGCCTTTGATGGAGACATGCAGGTCGCGCGCTGCGTCCACGGAGCCCTGTGGAAGCCAGTCTTTGAATTTTGTAAACGCCTTTTCTCCGGCAAAAATTTCATACCAGTGAATTTTGCGCTTACTGCCGTAAGCGTGCTCCACGGCGCCATCAAAAACGCGCACTGAAGCTGCCCATATGTCCCGGCCAGTGCCATCACCTTCAATGTAAGGAATAATTGGATTATCAGGAACCTGCAGCTTGCCGCCACTGAAAGAAATGGGGCTGCCCCCGGCCGGCAGCGCAACCCCGTTGTATGAAGACGCCATGCTTCCTCCCCAAAATGCATTCACTATGCAAACCTTTTAAGTTAACATCGCAACGGAGATGGGCGCAAACGCTCAGAGCCTCAGGCAGCCTGTCTCCAACCCCACGAAAGTGAGTGACACTTAATGCGCTGCAAACAAGCTGTATTCATGCTACTTTTCTGCTCATTCTTTGCTGGAGCCGCACATGCTGCCGATAATCCATATCTCTATAAAGTAACTCTGGTGCAGGCAGCGCCGGGCAAGTTTACTGAACTGGTGGATCTTTATAAGACTCATGCAGCTGCCATGAAAGAAGCTGGCGAAGAAGCGCCGCTCTGGATGCGACACAGCCAGGGAGACCACTGGGACCTAATGATTCTATTCCCTATTGGCAGCTATTCTGAGTATTACCAGCCCGAGCGCATCAGCAAGCGCAAACAAGCCGAGCAGAGGGCCAAGCTTGATGACAAATTTAAAGAAGATATCGCGTGGCAGGAGGATGTGCTTTCTTACGGGCCGCCGCTGGCTGATCTGAGGAAGGCCTTTGCCAACGGTGCTTTCTTCCATGTGGAAATGTTCGTGGCCTCGCCGGGCAAGTTTGCCGATCTCTATAAAGAGCGTGAGATGGAAAACGCCTATGCCAAAGCGGTGAAGGAGCCAGAGAATTTTATCTTTGTGCGCGATCAGGGAGCCGCCTGGGACATATTCACTATCGGCGTGTTTCGCGATTTAAAACATTATGCTGAGAGCGCAGACGTGAATCCAAAAGACGCGGAGGCGGCAGCCAAAGCCGCAGGATTCGATGCTCCCAGCCAGATCGGGCCGTATTTGCGGCGGTTTATCAGGGAACATCATGACACGCTGGCCGTGGCGATTAAGTGAACCTTTTTAAGAAGCTTTGATGATCGGGCGATCCATACGATCGGTGTCATAGATGACGGCATTGCGGAAACTTGGGTCCGTTGCTGACTGAAGTTCGTCATCGCTCAACCATTTCAGGTTCATCGACGCGGACTTTATGAAAACGGACAATTGGATTGTCGTACTGAGTGTAATAAACTCGAAAACGGTCGTGAGGGAAATCGAGCTTAAGCTTTGCGGCCCACATCTTTGCAATTTTTAGCCCTAGAGCGCAAGCAGCAATAAAATCAGGGTGCGTTTCATTATAAGTTTCTTCAACCTCATCAAGGTTTTTCGAAACCTCTATGCGTTTCGCAAAGGTCGCCTGATTTCGGAATTCATCAAGTATATGTGTGTGGTTAACGAAAGACTCTCTGTAGGTCTTCCCTCCATAGCTCTCTTTGCTGTTGTTACTGCTGTCGCTATGGTGAGGCTGAAACGCCAGAAAGATACAGCCATCCTCTTCCACAAAATCTGGCCATAGCAACTGTGCTAAATCGCTGGCGGTACGAAAGGACACACGTTTTTGCATCAGTTTCTATTTCTTCATCGCTTTTTCCACTTCCTCGGCCGTACGCGGCAGATCGTGGCTCAGCATGATGAGTTTGCCGTCCTGTCCGACGGTAAACATATCTTCAATGCGCACACCGAGTTTTTCTTCAGGGATATAAATTCCCGGCTCAATGGTAAATACCATTCCTTTATCGAGCGGGAGTGAAGCATCATTTGCATCGTGGACATTGAGTCCAACGTGATGTCCCAGTCCGTGGATGAAGTATTTGCCCAGCGAGTCACCATGGAGGTCTTTGCCGTGCGTGTTGATGTAGTCAAAAGCGACTTTGTAGAGAGAATCCGGATCACTGTGGCTGGTGGCGAGACGCGACTTCCCTGCCTGGAAGGCATGCATCGCAGCTTCCTGCGCTCCGAGCACAATGTTGTAAATTTCACGCTGCCGCGCGGTAAATTTGCCATTGACCGGCGCTGTACGCGTAATGTCGCTGGCGTACATAGAATATTCGCCAGCCACATCCATAACAACCACGTCGCCATCTTTCATGGTTCCAGAATCTGCCGAATAGTGCAGTACGGTTGAATAAAATCCCGAACCAACAATTGGCGCATAAGCCGGACGCTCACAGCCGCGCTTCCCAAACTCATACTGCATGAGCGATGCAATTTCGCGTTCCGTTATGCCAGGATGAATGGCTTTGAGAGCGGCGCGATGTGAAAACTCTGAAGCCTCAGTGGCGCTGGTGATCATATGCAGCTCGCCGGCGTCTTTTACTGTGCGCAGATGCCAGATCAGCGGATTAGCGTCCTTGAAAGCAACGTAATTGGGAAAAGAGTTGCCGCGACGCAGCCACTCAACCGGGCCCGTGGAAGCAGTGGTAAGACCGTTGTCACCAAGATCGGCATATACAAGGGCACGCGGTTGCGGCAGGATTTTGAGCAGCTCATCATGCATCTTGTCGAGGCTCTCAACTTTATCGAAGCCTGTCTCTTTGGTGGCTTGCGGATCACCGGGGCCAAGCTTTGGGCCAGTCCATTTTTCCTGCGTAGCATTGTGCTCGGCCAGAAAAAGAATCTCTACATAAGGATTAGAGTTGATCAGGATCGCGGCGCCGGGCTCAAACCATCCAGTGAGGTAGAAAAAATTGTCGTCCTGGCGGAATCCATAGAGGTCGTTCGGGCCGTCGGCTTCTGTGGGAGCAAACAGAATGAGCGCACCGCCGCCCATCTGCTTGGCCAGTGCCTCGCGTCGAGCATGGTAGTCAGCATTGCTCTGGCGCTTGGTGGCGTTAGCGCAAATGCCTAAAATAACGGTAAGCGAACACAGCAGCAGACTTAATTTTCGAATGCCCATTGATTATCAATTTCCCCTTCTCATTCCAACGGTTCTCACTTAACTTCCCTAATGATTGCCAAAGAACTTTCAATGACCGCAGCGGATTTTATCACGCTACGAACGGTTTCTCCTGCATGGCAGGCGATGATTCCTTATAATACGCAGGGACGAATTGCAGTTGAATCCCGGTCTTTACAGATGTGCCGAGTCCATGGGCAAATTTTTTAGTTGATTTTCTGTAGGTTTTCGCAGAGTCTAATCCGTCCTCCAAGCTGTCCTATTTAATTCCAACATTGAGGTGTTCTGTGAACAGAGTACGTATCAGGCTGCTGGGCGTATGTTTACTTGCCCTGGCCGCCGCAGCGTTTGCACAATCGAAACTTCCCAAAGTGGAATTCACGGATACCACACTGGATAACGGCTTGCGTGTGATCATCGCGCCCGACCATGCCGCTCCAGTCATCGCCGTTTCTCTCACTTACAATACCGGATCGCGGAATGAGAAGCAGGGGCGCACCGGCTTTGCTCATCTTTTTGAGCACATGATGTTTGAAGGCTCGGCCAATGTCGGCAAGGGCGAACACATGCTGCTGGTGCAGAATTACGGCGGCTCTCTAAATGGCAGCACTAACAATGACCAGACCAACTATTTTGAAGAGCTGCCCAAAAATCAGCTCGATATGGCGTTGTTTTTAGAATCAGACCGCATGCGCGCACTGAATATTACGCAGGCCAATCTGGATAACCAGCGCAATGCCGTGCAGGAAGAACGCCGCCTGCGCGTGGACAACCAGCCTTACGGCAAATCGAGCGAAGAGCTCGATTCCATGGCCTATGACAATTTCGCGTATCACCATTCGGTGATCGGCTCCATGGATGACCTGAATGCGGCGACGCTGGACGATGTAAAAAACTTCTTCAGAATCTATTACGCGCCCAACAACGTTGTGCTGGTAATTGCAGGCGACCTTGACCAGAAAGAGACTCTGGAAAAAGTAAAAAAATATTTTGGCGGCATCCCGCGGCAGCCGGCCCCTCCCGCTGTGGACATGAAAGAGCCCGATCACGATAAAGAGCGCCGCAAAACCATGAATGATGCTCTGGCACGGCTTCCGCAATACCGCGCTGTCTACAATATTGGTCCGGGAAACACAGCGGATACGTATGCACTGCAAATTTTGAGCAGCATACTTTCCAACGGACGCAGTTCCCGCCTGTATCAACACCTGGTCCATGACAAGCAGCTTGCGCTCAATGCCGGAGCCTTTGCACAGGCACGCAGGGGACCGGGACTGTTCAATGTGATTGCAATACCGCGTCCGGGGGTAAAGATTGAGGATGTGGAGAAAGCGCTGGATGACGAGATTGAAGCTGTCAAAAAAGATGGCGTGACCCAACAGGAGATGGATAAAGTCCACACCCAACTTCTGCGGCAGGTAATCCAGACGCGCAGTTCGATGCTGGGAATTGCCAACCAACTGGGAACAGCCACAATCTTCTATAACGACCCTAACCTCATCAATACGGCGTATGGAAAACTGATTGCCGTGACTGCCGAACAGGTGAAGCAAGCCGCCCAGAAGTATCTGGTGCCAGCCCACCGTTCAGTTGTAATCACAATGCCCGGCGCGGGAAATGCTGCGCACAGCGCCGCCGGAATGCGGTAAGGAGAAATCATAATGAAGAAAATTTTCTTGCTACCTTTCGCACTCTGCTTGCTTACCGCGACGCTCTTTGCCCAGCAGCCACAAGGCCCCGGCGCTGACGCCAAACAGCTTCCCTCCAAGGTACAGCGGCTCAACAAAGCACCGGTAAATGATGAGATTTTGAAGGTAAAGCTGCCGCATCCTGTCGAAGTGAAGCTGCCCAATGGACTGGAAATTCTGGTGCTGGAGCAGCATCGCCTGCCCACTGTCTATTACAGTTTGTGGATTAAGTCCGGCGCTTTGTCAGATCCAAAGGATGCTCCCGGACTGGCTTCTTTCACCGCTGACCTGCTCCGCGACGGAACAGCCAAGCGCAACAGCACGCAGATTGCAACGGAACTGGACGAGCTTGGCGCCACGTTCAATGCCGACGCTGCTTTCGGGGCGAACCTCACCACAATCCAGTCTTCAGGCTTGAGCCAGTCCGCGGACAAGTTGATGGATATCATGAGCGATATCGTGCTCAATCCCAGCTTCCCGGCTGACGAGTTGCAGAAATATCAACGGCAAGAAGGCGCACGGCTTTTTCAGCAACGCACCAACCCCGGTTTTCTGGCGCGGGAACGTTTTGCACGCGCCATCTATGGCGATTTCCCTGCTGCAGTGCAAGCACCTACCGTGGAGTCTCTGAAAAAGGCGTCCCCGGATGCGCTCAAGGGATTTCACGATAAATATTACGCACCGAACAATGCGATTCTAGCCATCGCCGGCGATGTGACCGTGGCCCAGGCAACCGAGTTGGCAAAGAAATATCTGGGTGCATGGAAGAACCATCCGATTGAAGCCAGCGCCATGGGCACTGTGGGAGCACCATCGGCAACGAAAGTTTTTCTGGTGGACCGCCCTGGCTCAGTACAGAGCAATATTCTGGCTGGAGGGCTTTCACTGCGCCGCAATGATCCTGATTACATTCCTCTGGTTGTAACCAACCGCATTCTGGGCGGAGGCGCAGCAGCGCGGCTCTTCTCCAACCTGCGCGAAGAAAAAGGCTACACCTATGGCGCTTATAGCCGTGTGAGCGGCGATCTCTATCCGGGGTCATTTGTCGCCAATACAGAGGTCCGCAACGCGGTTACAGATGGATCACTGCATGAACTGATGTATGAGTTTAAGCGGCTGCGTGATGAGAAAGTCCCTCAAGGAGAACTGGAGGAATCTAAGCGTTCAATTGTTTCAAGCTTTGCGCTCTCTCTGGAAAACCCGGCCGGCATCGTCAACAGCTGGATGGCCGCAAAATATTACGGCTTGGGCCACGACTATTGGGACCACTATTCAGATGAGATTGCCAAGGTGAATGCAGACACTGTTCAACGCATCGCCCGGAAATATATCGACCTTGATCATCTTCAGGTCGTGGTTGTGGGCGACGCTAAAGAAGTACATGACGCAGTGGCAAAATACGGCACAGTTGAGCTATTCAATGCTGATGGCAAAGCCGAGGAAACAAAGCCAGAGGCTGCTGCGCCGAGTACCAAGTAAAATAGCTGGTTTTTCAGGAAAGCAGAATAAATTCGCCGGGGAATGAGCGCGTTCCCGGCGATACTTTTGCGCTTTCCCCGCACGGCAGACTTCACGCGGCAATTATCTCCGCTTGCCCTACGCCATGGCAGGCATGGAATAAAGGTTCTTATTGAGCCAGTGCGCTACCGGGGTTTGCAAGGCAAAATGCAACTCAATTTCTTCCGGATCAAGAACTCGCCATTGGCTTTTCATAGACTTGTGTGAGCCGCCTTTGTCATCCACCGACCGGAATTCAACTGCATTGTGCTGAATGCGGTATTCATTATCGGGAGCACCATCTTGTGAAGTGATTTTTAAGCTACGCAAACCAGATAAAACGATCATTTGATTTTGCAGCATTTGTCCCCTCCAGAATATTCGCCGGCCACTACCGCCCCTCCCACAGCAAGAGCCAGCCATAACTTAATTACTTAAAGTCTGATGAAAGGGTTAGTAAGGCGATGTTGTACGCTAAATTGTGCAGCCATGGATTAAATTGGCTCTTTTTGAGGCAACACAATTCGGCTTTGCAGAAAATGAATACATCTCACTCAAACCCAATAGCTGTTGCTGAAAAGGCCGCGAAGCGCAGCGTGAACCCCCGTGGATCAGGCAGTCGCGTCCCGGGCATCGACGTTCTGCGCGGGCTCTGCATTATTGCCGTGGTGCTGCATCACATCAATATCCGCATTCACTTTCGTGATAGTGCTGTGGGCCACTGGATTGGCCCTGCAGCCAACCGCGCGCTCTTCTGGAGCGGATACTACGGCGTACGTGTCTTCTTTGTGATCTCCGGTTTTTTAATCACCACATGGTCGCTTAAGCGATGGGGCAACCTTGCGCAGCTCAATCGCCGCCAGTTCTATATCATGCGCTTTGCCCGCATTGTTCCCTGCCTGGTGGGGCTGCTGCTGATTCTTAGCATTCTTGACCGCGCTGGGATACCGCAATTTACCGTCAATACGCAGCATACTTCCCTGTGGAGAGCACTGCTCGCGGCTCTTACCTTTCATGTGAATTGGCTTGAGGCCCGCACCGGCTATCTGCCCGCCAACTGGGACGTGCTCTGGTCACTCTCCGTAGAAGAAGTGTTCTATATTTTCTTTCCATCGCTGTGCACGTTGGTGCGTAAGCAAGCGCTCCTGGTTGCACTGCTCTCTTGCCTGATTGTCATTGGCCCGTACGCACGAGTCCATACACAAAACGAACTCTGGTCTGACTATGGTTATCTCTCCTGCATGGATGGCATTGCCTTCGGCTGCCTCGCAGCAATGCTTGCCACCAGAGTGAAGCTCAGCGGCAAAGCAAACATTGCTTTGGGAAGCACCGGCGCAATGCTCTGCATCTTTATCGACATCCTTCGTGGACCGGCTTCCCGCCTGGGCTTATATAAAATTGGCCTGGACGTAACGGTGCTGGAGATCGGGACGGCGCTGCTGCTAATCGCACTGCAACAGAATTTTGAAAAACGTTCACTCGGCGAAGCGACGTCACTTTTCAATCCAGACGCAAGTACAAAACTCGCCAGTATTTCCAAGGCCCTCTGGCACTCCATGGCTTTCCTGCGCTGGTACGGACGAAACAGCTATGAAGTCTATCTAACACACATGCTTGTGGTCTGGCCCATGGTGATTCTGTTTTTCCATTTTCATCAGAATATCAATGCGGCGCCGCTTTGGTTTTTGGCTGCCACAGTATTTGCCGGACTGCTGGGCTATGCGGTGGCGCGCTTATACTCCGAACCGCTGAATCGTGGGCTACGCACGAAGATGGCGGCGAATGCTACAGCGCCTCATCGAGAAGGAAACCAGCGCTAGACCAGCCTCTGTCGATTTTTACGCAATTCATTCTTACGCAACTCATTTTTTACGCAAACTCGAAGACACGCCAGGAGCGCCACTTTGCAAAGCAATACTGCTGGTGGGGCCTTTGCAATCCCAGCTTGGCATACGCTTTCGGTTCTAATAACAAAATCCACTCTTATTCATCGGCAACTCACTCTAGTCGTAAAAGTTGCGCGGATAGAAAAAAAAGATTGTTTAGAAATGTTACGCAACATTCCTGGCCGGAGCTGGTTTATGCGCAGTGATTGAAGCTGCCAATGCAGCTTCCACCTCTGGAGGAGTACGAATATATGAAACGGACTTACATCGCAATTCTGGCAACACTGTCACTGGCTGCATCCGCCGCACTGGCACAAACACCAACCAACCCCAACGGAGTTCCTGTCACTGGGGCAAGCATTGAACAACGCAAGGACAATCAACAACAGCGCATTGGCAACGGTATAGAAAACGGCTCGCTTACAGCAAAAGAAGCCGGCAAGATTGAAAGCCAGGAAAAAGGACTGAACACTGAAGAACGCGGCATGCGGCAGGAGAACGGCGGCAAGCTGACCAGCGCAGACAAAACAACACTGAACAGCCAGCAGAACAAGCTCAGCAATGAAATTTATAACCAGAAACACGATGCACAGGTGCAGCCCAAAGCCACCAATGAAGTGAACGCGCGCGACCGTGCGCAGCAGCAGCGGATTGGTCAGGGTGTAAAGAGCGGATCACTCACAGCAGGCGAAACCGCCAAACTGGAAAACAAAGAAGCAAACCTGAATAAAGAAGAACACAACGATCGCGCGGCCAACGGCGGCAAGCTGACGGCTGGAGAAAAAACAAAGATCAATCGCCAGCAGAATCATGTGTCAAAACAGATATACAGGAACAAACACAACGGGCGCCAGCGCAAAGGATAATCAGTAGAAAATTCATTTCTGGCCCATCAAGTCCTTCGCAGGGCACTCCTGCGGAGGATTTGTTTTTTCAAAAATCGCAAACCAGTTTATTTTCTACAAAAATCAAAAGGCCAAATGTAGCCACTCTTTGGTAATCACGCTTATTTTTCACGCTACAAAACTTCCCTCTTACTTTAGGGTTTCATCCATCGGAACCAAGCTCATGACTTGACCAGCAACCGGAGAAGCACCATGATGAGCACGGTCCCAATATGTGACTATATTTGAGGAGAGCAATCACACAATGAAGAAAGTCCTGCTTTCGATTTTCGCTGTAGCAATGCTGGTTTATTTTGCTCCAACGGCCCAGGCTCAAAGAGAAGTTTTCCTTGGCACGGCGCATGTTGACGGCCAGCACGACCATGACAACATTGAGGTGGGCAGAGCTGCCGGGCACTACCGCTTCCTGCAAGTCCGCGTTGAGCATGCGCCAATTGAGTTTGACCGGATTGTGGTCCACTATGGCAACGGCCAGGCGGAAACGCTGCAAGTCCGCGAAGTCATCCGCAAGGGTGGCTCAAGCCGCAATATTCCCCTGGCTGGTGACCGCGTAGTGCAGAGCCTGGAGTTGTGGTACGGCAAAGCGCATCCACTCTCACGCCGCCCTGAAGTTAAACTCTTTGGACTACGCTAAAAAATTTACAAACGGCCATCTGCTTTTGAGTAAGAAGTGAATGGCCGATTTCTTTTCCGCGAAATCTGCGGGCACATCTGCTCAGTTCAATTCTCTTTAAGCATCGATTTTGCCTTGCGATGTCCTGACTTTGCGGCCTTCCTCAGCCAATACTTTGCCAATCGACTGTTCTTGCGGACTACCTTACCCTCTAAATATGCGAGTGCAAGATTATATTGGCCTTTGTCGTCGCCACGTTCAGCGCTGGCGCGAAACCAATGCAAGGCATGGCCTTCATCTCGGCGCACTCCAATACCGTCGGCATATATCGTCCCTAAATTGCACTGTGCCCATGGCAGGCCCTTCAAAGCCGCTTTCATGTAAAGCTTTGCTGCAGTTCTTTCATTTTTCTTTACGCCTGTTCCATATTCATAGCTGAGTGCTAAATTTCCTATTGCTTCAATATGATTTTGCCTTACTGCTTTTGCAAACCAGGATGTTGCAGCTTTGTTATTGCGCTTAGCTCCAAGCCCGTTGTGATAACAATATCCAATTAGGTTTTGCGCGTGTGAATATCCTTGTTTGGCCGCGATCAGCAAAAGCGGAAAAGCTCGCCGATAGTTCTTTATCTTTCCTTGCGCGTTAAAAAGTCGGTCATATTCTTTTGTCCCCGAGAAATATAAACCTGCTTTTCTCTTACTCCCCTTCATCTGCAACTCCCAGTTTTGATAGTCGATAACGCAGCGCATTTCTTGAAAGTCCCAGCAGTCGCGCGGCCTGGCTCTTGTTGCCGTTGGCGCGGCGCAGCGCCTCGCGAATCATGTTGTCTTCCCACTGCTCCAGGGTCATTCCTCCCGGCAGAAACTGATCTGCCGCAGCAGATGCAGATGACGTTGCACTGGCTCTGCCAGGCGCAGTATCCAGGTGAATGTCTTTCGCGTCGATTACCGGCCCTGCGGAGAGTGCTACCGCGCGCTCCACGCTGTTTTCAAGCTGGCGGACATTTCCCGGCCAGTGATAGTCCATCAACGCAGCCAGTGCTGCCGGGGTGATACTTTCCACTTCTTTTTCACTATCAGCGGCAAAACGCACAAGGAAATGATTGACCAGGTCGGGAATATCTTCTTTATGTTCGCGCAACGGCGGGATGTCAATGGGTACAACATTCAGGCGGTAATAAAGGTCCTCGCGAAACGTCCCTTCTTCCAGGGCCGCGCGCAGATCGCGATTTGTCGCCGCAATCATGCGAATATCCACTTTAAGAGTTTTTGTTCCGCCCAGCCGTTCAAATTCGCGTTCCTGTAACACACGCAAGAGTTTTACCTGGATCGCCGCAGGCACATCGCCGATTTCATCAAGAAACAGCGTGCCTTTGTCCGCCAGTTCAAACTTGCCCGGCTTGCTGGCCAGCGCTCCCGTGAATGCTCCGCGCTCAAAGCCAAAGAGTTCACTTTCAAAAAGCGTGTCTGGAATGGCCGTACTGTTGATCTTGATGAACGGCCCAGAAGCCCGCCGCGAATTCTGGTGGATGGCGCGCGCGATCAGATCTTTGCCCACGCCACTCTCTCCACCGATGAGCACGGTGGAATTGGTAGGAGCAACGCGCTCCACCAAAGCAAGAACTTCCTGCATCTTTTTGCCGCGGCCCACAATATTCTGGAAGTGATAGCGCTTGCCCAGCGCTTCTTTCAGTCGCTGGTTTTCGTCACGCACCTGTTGGACGTCCAGCTCTTTGTGGATCACCAGCCGCATCTCAGCCATGGTGAAGGGCTTTAGCACATAGTCGCTGGCGCCGGCCTTCATGGCGTCCACAGCGGTTTCAACGCTGCCATAGGCGGTCATTACAATAAAAGGCAGTGCAGCGTTCAGTCGCTTCCCTTCCTGCAAAAATTCCAATCCATTCATGCCGGGAAGTTTCAGGTCTGTAACCACCAGATCGACTGTTTCTTTGCGCAGGTGAGTAAGCCCTTTTTCCGCATCTTCTGCCGTCTGGACATTGTGTCCGTCCTCGCCCAGGCTGATTTCCAGCAGCCGGCGCATACGCGGTTCATCTTCAACAATAAGGATGTTTGCCATAGTAGGAATTTATTGCGGAATGGCTACGGGAAACGTTACCCTAAAGCACGCTCCACGTCCCGACTCGCTGATGAGCTTTACCGATCCTCCGTGCGCATCAACTATTTTGGAGACAATCGCCAGTCCCAGTCCAACTCCTGATTTTTTTGTAGTCACAAAGGGATTAAATATCTGCTCTTTCATTGCCTGCGCAACACCCGGGCCGCTATCTTCAATTTCCACCACCACGCCTGCGTCGCGATTCTTTTCGTCTGCCGCGTGCAAGCGCACCCACAATTCTCCGCCCTCATCGCCCATGGCCTCGCACGCATTCATCAGCAGATTGGTAAATACCTGATCAGTCAAATCCTGATCCAGCATCACTTTAGGCAAATCCTGTGTAAATTCGCGCTGCACCTTGGCCCGGACACAAGCTCCGCTATCTGAGACCACTTTCAAACATCTTTCCAATACCGGGGCCAGATCGGCGGCCGTAAGGTCCAGTTGTGACGGCCGGGCAAAATCGAGAAATCGGCTTACCAGCGCGCTCACGCGATTGACTTCAGTGTAAATGTATCCGGAAAGCTCTTTTGCCAGCTCATCTCCGCTGCCAAGCTTCTGCACCAGAATCTCGGCTGAGCCTTTAATGATTCCCAGCGGGTTGCGAATCTCATGGGCCAGACCTGCGGAAAGCTGCCCCAGTGCTGCGAGCCTTTCCGCCCGCTGTGCTTCTTCCTGTGCCAGCTTCAGGCTGCGGTTGGCCTCGCTTAAGGTTTCTGAGAGCTCCTGATAGCTGCGCACCTGCATGCGGTACTGCATCACAAACCGGTTCACGGTCATGGCCACAAAAAAGAAGAAAAGCACACGCATCAGCAGTTCAGAGATGCTGTCTGCAGTGATGGTGAAGCTATGCTGCGCCTGATATAAATTTGAGCTATAGGCTGCGGAAGCGGCCAGAGTCCACAGCAGCGTGCCAATGGGGCCAAAATACATGGCCGCCGTCATGACCGGCAAGTAATAGATCGGGTAATAGTCGCTGTTGATGGCCGCTGAATCACCCGTGTGATTAATCAGCACCGTGGCCAGCACAATCTTGAACAGCACGGCCACCGGCGGTCCGGCTTTGCCCGCGACCCGTACAAATTTATTTTCCAGCAATTGAAAAATGCCAATGACCAGCAGAATAATCTGCTTATGCAATTCTTCAACCGGCGGAATAAGCGCAAGTCCGCCGAGAAAGATAAGCCAAAGAACGTCGAGCCAGCGCGGAGTAGCGCGTTCTTTCATAGGGAAGATTTGAATGTATCACGAGAAGGATGGCTATTGCTGATGGCTTTTAGAGATGTGCCCTTCGCCAGAGGACGAGCATGTGACGCGCTTCTTGAGCTGCTGTCCGCACATGACCTAACCAGAAGCTAAGAGCTGGCTTTATCCAATATTCCCCGGATCTTTGCGCCAAGAGCCTGGAAGGTGAAAGGCTTTTGCAGAAAGCAGGAAGGATCAAGGGTGATCCCATGCGTCCGTACGGCCTCATCGGTGTAACCGGAGATCAGAAGCACATGTGTATCTGAACGCGTCTTGCGCACATGCTCAATCAGCCCGCGACTACTCAACTTGGGCATCACAATCTCAGAAATCAACAGTGAGATTGCCCCGTTATACCTCTCAGAAACAGCCACGGCTTCCTTGCCATCCCCGGCAGTAAGCACGCGATAGCCGCAGCTTGCCAGATATTCGCTGGTAGCATTGCGCAGGTCTTCTTCATTGTCCACCAGCAGGATGGTTTCATGCCCGGTAATGTGCGAGGATTTTAGCGGCTCCGCCGGCGCTTGAACCGGCTTACCATTCATGACCACTGGCAGGAAGACACTGAAAGTCGACCCTTGCTGCGGCGCTGACTGCAATGTGACATAACCGCCGCTCTGCTTAATAATTCCGTACACCGTGGAAAGCCCCAGACCAGTGCCCATCTTCTTGGTCGTAAAAAAGGGCTCAAACACGCGCGACTGCACTTCCTCAGTCATGCCAATGCCAGTATCCACTACAGCCAGGCGCACATATTCTCCCGGCGGCATATCTGGATTGTCCTTGTCGCTTTGAAACTTTTCGATGGTAATTGTCAGCGTTCCGCCCTCTGGCATTGCCTGGCGAGCATTGGTAGCCAGGTTCATGATGACCTGCTCCAACTGGCTCTGGTCCGCCTGTACCAGGCCTAAATTTTTGCCCGCATAAATATTGATTTGCACTTCCGCGCTCATCAGGCAATTCACCATACTGCTCACGCCGTCCACAATTGTGGAGAGGTTCAGCAACTTGAGTGACATTACCTGTTTGCGGCCAAAAGCCAGCAGCTGCCGGGTAAGGGACGCCGCTTTTTCCGTGGCTGAAATAATTCTTTCCGCACGCGTGCGTTCCGCTGGACTCGTAGAGCTCAATTGCATCAGCTCCGCGTGACCGCTGATAATGCCCAGAATATTGTTGAAGTCATGCGCCACGCCGCCGGCAAGGCGGCCCACCGCTTCCATTTTTTGCGACTGCCGAAGTTGCTCTTCTAAATCCTGCTGCTCGGTAATATCACGCAACACAGCAAGATGCTGGCCAGGCAGAATGCTTGCCTTAAAGCAATAATCCACCATACGACGAGAGCCGCTCTTTAAATTCACCCAGAACTGGCCGCGTCCGGTGTGGGTCACACTCAAATTGTTCCATACGTCTTCGGATTCTTTTTCGCAAAAATCGGCCAACCGGCAGCCAATCAATTCATCGCGCGGCACCCCTACCAGCGACGCTGCCGCGGCATTGGCTTCCAGGCACAGACCCGTGCCTTCAAAAATGACAATTCCATCCAGTGAGTTTTCAAAGATCGCGCGGACCGTGGCCTGGCTGCGCCGCAGGGCTTCTTCTGTTCTTTTGCGCTCAATAGCATAACGAATGGAACGCTGAAGCAGTCTGCCGTCAAAGGAGCCCTTTACTATGTAATCCTGTGCGCCCTCGCGTACCGTCCGAATGGCAAGCTCTTCATCATCAGAACCGCTCAGGACCAGCACGGCCGCTTTGGCAGCTGCCTGCTGTACACGATAGAAAGTGTCATAGCCCGCACTATCTTCAAGATTTAAGTCCAGCAGGATTACATCAAGAGGCTCCGCCTCCAGATAGGTGAGTGCCTCGGCAAGTTGAGTGACATGGCGGCATTGAAGAGTGCTGGAAGCTGACCGCAGAAGGCCCATAACCAGCTTTGCATCGATTATGTTGTCTTCAACCAGCAGCACCCGAAGAAGGGCTGTCTGCCGAGCATCCATCACCAGCGTAGACATCTTAAAACCACTCCACATCCGTTACGTTCTGTTTCCAAACCCCATCGGCGTTAGCAGGCCGGATCGCAGCATGCCATTGCGTTCAATGTTTTTTGCAGCAGCTCAACCTCTTGCCTGAGTTGATAGAGCAATGCGTCCGCTCCGGCCAGCGATCCAGATCTGCCCTTTGCTTCCAGTTGCGCGGCCACCGCCGCTGCGGTGGAAGCGGAAAACTGGAGCACTGAGCCCTTCATCTTATGGCCGGCTTTTTCCAGTTCCAGTGCCGATCCGTGACTGATTGCTTCATCGATCCGCGCGAGCATCCTCGGACCCTCTTCAGCAAATACCGCAATCAATTCGAGCAACAGTCCCATGTCCCCATCCACACGGTCCCACAATGATTGGGGATCAAACCGCTCACTCTTCAAATGGCTGAAACTTAAACTTTGGCTTGGCAATGTACCGGCAATTATCTCCTGATTCGTGCCAAAAATCTCTTGTTTTTCCATGTCGAAAGTAATCCCTCCGTGTGCCAGTGGCCGCTTTTGTAAGGCGTCCTCTAGTTAATCGGCAAGATCCATTCCAGCGCGAGATAAAAATACATACATTTCTTTTGAAGCAGCCTCCACAATGCCCCTTTTTATAAGAGAACACTAATCCATCAAGGTTAGAAGATTAGAAAAACGCTGAGATCCTATTGCCGCAGTATTACCACAATATCTGTAGGCGCATTCAGGTTTCCTGAGAACGGTGATCCGCTGACGGGTGAAGCCACACCGGTGGATAAATTGATTGAAAAGGCTGAGACAGTGTTATCCACTTTGTTGGCCACCAGCAGAAATCCTCCAGTGGGATCAAGCGCCACGCCAAACGGATGTTGTCCGGTAGGTACTTCTGCAATCGAAGAAAGCACACCATTGGTCAATTTAAAAGCGGACAGAGTCCCGGCCTGCACGTTGGTGGCGTAAACAAACTGGTTATTCGGATGGACCGTGAGTCGCAGAGGGTTATTGTGGCAAGAGACTGTGCAGCCTGGCGCGGCGGCCGGCAGCGCTGAAACAGGCGTGAGCGCTCCGGTGGAGCTGATATTAAATGGGACAATCGCCTGGGCCATGTGATCGCCCACAAACAAAAACTTTCCTGCCGGATCAGCAGCAAGCCCAATAGAAGAAGCAAAGCCAGCCGAACTTGCGGTGGCAAAAGGCGAGCCTGCCACAGGCGTAAGCGCTCCATTCGCGCCAATTTGAAATGAAGAAACGGTATTTAGATCAGAGGTTTGAGAATCTGGGAAGTTGCTGGCAAACAGCATCGTACCCGCAGGATTCACGACCAACCCAAAAGGATTGCTGGCAGCAAATGGCGAGCCCGGCGCGGGGGATAGCGCACCATTGGGGCCGATCATAAAGGCTGAAATACTGTTCGCTGCCTGGTTGGCTACAAAAACAAATCTTCCCATGGGATCAACGGCAATCGCGGTTGGTCGCGCACCGGTAGCAAAAGGAGAGCCGGGAACGGCAGTCAACATGCCCGTGGAGGTATTTGCGGTAAATGCTGAAACTGTCCCGTCATTCTGATTGCTTACAAAAAGAAACTTATGCACTGAATCGAACGCCAGAAATTCCGCGCCTGCGCCGGCCGTAAAAAGTCCGCCTGAAACAGGCGAGAGCATCCCTGTGCTGCTTACGGCAAACGCAGACACTGTGCCAGAGCCGGAATTGGTTACGAAGGCGAAGCTGGCTGTGGTTCCCTGTGGCATGCTGGAATTTGTCATGCCGCATCCATTCGCCAGCAGAAGGACGGCGAGTCCAACAAGCCCCCCAATAAGCCCGATGCACGTTAAACTAAATTTGTGTTGAAGATGGCGCGATTGCAATGATGAAGAGAGCATGGCTTACCCGTCTCCCAGTTTCATATTATAGACGCGGAGCGCAAGCGCATTGCACCGGGCGGAAGCTTGCAAGTTCTTTAACATCTTGTAAAGTGCTACAATTTCAGC
The DNA here is from genome assembly GCA_036496365.1 of Candidatus Angelobacter sp. Taxonomy (GTDB): domain Bacteria; phylum Acidobacteriota; class Terriglobia; order Terriglobales; family Acidobacteriaceae; genus Angelobacter. The sequence goes on from DASXLK010000020.1 coordinate 57,385, forward strand.
AGTTACACCCATTCAGAAGCGGGAGTAATTCAGTGGTAGAATGCCAGCTTCCCAAGCTGGACGTCACGGGTTCGATCCCCGTCTCCCGCTCCAAAATTTTCTCTGTACTTCCCCTCGTTGTCGCTGTGCTTAGGCGTATTTCGTGTTCAAACTGGCCTATAATCTAGTTACCTTGAGAAAACCTGTTTGTATTGTTCTCTCATTGCTGTTCATGGCTGCCATAGCGGTACCTGTGCGCTCCGTGGCCCAGCAGCAACCAGACGCCGCACATCTAAGCAGGCTGCTGTTGATCCTGCCTTTTGAAAACACGTCGAATGTAGCGGGCGTTGACTGGATTGCCGAATCTTTTCCTGAGGTTCTGAGCTACCGTCTCAGTCCCAGTGGGCTTTTTATCATGAGCCGCGAGGACCGGCTTAAAGCTCTTGACCGGCTGGGTATTCCTGCCAGCGCCAAGCCTTCCCGCGCCACTCTTTATCAGGTGGCGCAGCAGCTTGATGCGGATTACGTTCTCATCGGCGACTATCGCATTGAAGGCCCCACCATTACAGTGCATTCCCAGTTCATGGATATGGAGCGCCTTCGCCTTAGTCCTGAAATGTTTGAGTCCGGTCCACTCACCAGCCTGATTGCGATTGAAACCGCTGTGGCCTGGGATGTTCTCAAAATTCTCAGTCCTGCAGATGCTGGCACCAAGTCAGACTTTGCCGCCAGGTTCCCTGCCCGGCGCCTGGACGTTTTAGAGAACTACGTCCGCGGCATCACTGCCGCAACTGAACAAGAAAAGATTGCGCGCTTTAAAGAAGTTGTCCGTCTTGACCCCGCGAACTCGCCGGCCAAGCTGCTGCTGGGCGAAAGTTATTACAAGTCACGCGATTATGAAGCCTCTGCAAGCTGGCTTGCGCAAATTCCCAATGGCGATCCCAATGCCAACGAAGCCCAGTTTTATCTTGGTCTCGCCGCCTTCTATGCCGGACACATGGACAAAGCGGAAAGCGCTTTCCATGCGCTTGCTTCACGCCTGCCGCTCACCGAAGTCCTGAACAATCTGGGAGTGATTGCAGCCCGCCGTGGAGAGAAAAATGCCCGCGAGTACTTTGAAAAAATCGTGCAGACGGACCCTAACGAGCCGGATTATCGTTTCAATCTGGCTGTAGAGCTATATCTTGCGGGCGATGGCCAGGGTGCTTCACGAGAACTGCGCGCCTTGCTGGCGCTTTATCCAGATGCAGAAGCCAGGAGCTTTCTTGATGCCATCACAACCGGTACACAACTTGCGCGGCTACCCCTGGAACGGATCAAGCGCAATTATGATGAATCCACCTTTCGCCAGCTGGCTCTGGAAATCGATAATTCCAATGAGGCGCGGCTGGCCAAGTCTGATCCGGCAAGTCATGCTGCTTTCCATATGCAACATGGCCAGGAGTTGCTACAAGAGGGCCTGACCGGAGAGGCCGAAAAACAATTTCGGGAAGCAATTGTGCTCAATCCCAACAGCGCGGAGGCGCACGCCAGCCTGGCGCACGTGCTTGAAGCCAGCCAGGATAACGTTGGCGCCCGCAATGAAGCGCACGCATCCCTTAAATTGCAGCAAAACACTGGAGCCTATCTGGTGCTGGCGCGGCTCGATGTGACAGAGAACAAACCGGCAGCTGCCATGCAAAACGTTGAACACGCATTAGCACTGGATCCATCCAATGCTGCCGCAATTGCCCTGAAACACGATATCTCCGCGGACACCAAAACACAGTCCCGGCAACCTTGAGGTAAGTTTTATGCGTCACAATTTTCTTTCGAAAACCGGCTTTTCCAGAATCGCCATAGCATTGGCACTTTTTTTAGCTTCGCGTGCAGCGTCAGCAGACGTGCTGAAAACCGTAGTGGATGACACCATCCATCCAATCGTGGCAGAGCATATTGATCGTGCGATCCAGGAGGCCACCAGCACTCACGCCGATGCTCTTCTGATTGAATTGCGCACACCAGGCGGATTGATGTCTTCCATGGAAGACATCATCCAGAAAATCCTGGCTTCTCACGTTCCGGTCATCATTTATGTGACCCCTACAGGCGCCAATGCTTCCTCAGCGGGGTTTTATATTTTGGAAGCTGCCGATGTCGCCGTTATGGCCCCCGGAACAAATACGGGCGCGGCGCACCCCGTCCGTGGCGACGGCGGGACGATGGATCCGGTGATGAAAGAAAAACTGGAGAACTATGCGGCTTCTCTCATGCGCTCTTACACCGGTAAACGCGGACGTAACGTTGAAGTCGCTGAAAGTGCTATCCGCCAGTCAAAGTCCTTCACTTCAGATGAAGCTCTGGCGCAGCATCTGATCGACTACATCGCCAAAGACGAAAACGATCTCTTTCGCCAGCTTGAGGGCAAGACCATCACTCGTTTTGACGGAACAAAAACTGTTCTCCATGTCGCCGGCAAGCCCGTGCGCCTTTATGAAATGACGCTGAAGGAGAACATTCTTACCTTCCTCATAAACCCAAGCATCAGCTTCATGATTTTTGCGCTTGGTTTGCTGTGCATCTATTTTGAGTTCAACCATCCGGGCGCGATTTTGCCGGGAGTTGTGGGGTTCATTGCGGTCCTGATTTCACTTTACACGCTGAATATGCTGCCCCTGCGCTCTATTTCTGTTGTCCTGATCATTGCTTCATTTGTTCTGTTTGCCCTGGAAGCCAAATTCCAGACACATGGAATCATTACCGCAGGTGGAATTGTTTTGATGGTGTTAGGCGCACTTCTTCTTGTGGATGGGCCAATTCCACAGATGCGTGTTCAACTTTGGGCAGCGTTGGCAGTGGCAGTCCCCATAGGAGCAATCACCGTCTTCCTCATGTCAATTGCGCTCAAGGCCCGCCGAAATAAAGTTGTGACCGGCGAGCAAGGCATGATCGGAGAGGTGGCGATCGTCTGCGCCACGCTCAATCCCAGCGGAAAAGTTTTTGTCCAGGGTGAACTCTGGGACGCCATTGCGCCCGCTACCGTTGAAGCTGGCGGAAAAGTAGTAATTCGCAGGGTTGAAAACCTGGTCCTTCACGTAGATCCGGTACATGAGCCGATTACACAGGCTCCGGTGCTGGCTTAAATTTTTGCTTTTGCGGCTCAGGTACCATAGAATCCGTTCGACTTCCCACATGAACCATGGAGGCGCGCCGTGCCAATTGCTCTTCTCGTTGTAGTCGTTATTTTTGTTCTTTATGCCTTTAACTGCATCAAGATTCTGCGTGAATATGAGCGCGGCGTAATCTTCTCTCTGGGCCGCTTGCAGCAGGACGCCAAAGGCCCGGGACTGATCTTTGTATTTGCGCCAATCCAGAAAATGGTTCGCATTGATCTACGCCAGCAGGCACTGGAAGTGCCTCCGCAAGATATCATTACGCGCGATAACGTTACCCTGAAAGTAAATGCCGTCATCTATTGGCGCGTGGTCAATGCTCCGCAAGCGGTAGTCCAGGTCCAGAACTATTACTGGCAAACGCAGCAATTTGCCCAGACCACACTGCGCTCAGTGCTGGGTGAAGTGGAGCTTGACGAACTGCTGGCCCATCGCGACAAATTGAATGCGCGCATCCAGAGCATTCTTGATCAGCACACCGCACCATATGGAGTGAAAGTATCCAACGTGGAAGTGAAGCAGGTTGATCTTCCTGAATCCATGCTGCGCGCCATGGCCAAACAGGCTGAGGCCGAGCGCGAAAAGCGCGCCAAGATCATCCATGCGGAAGGCGAATTTTCCGCTTCACAACGGCTCATGGAAGCGGCACACATTCTCTCTGGCGAGCCGATCGCTATTCAGCTCCGCTATCTGCAAACGTTGACCGAAATTGGCGTGGAAAAGAACACAACTATCGTCTTCCCATTGCCAGTAGATATGATTTCCGCGCTTACCAAAGCCGTTGAACATATTGGTAAATAGAATTCGCGCAAATCGGGTTACACTGGGGCGAGCTAAGGCTCAAAACCGGGGGACGGATGGCAACTGGAACAAAAATGGCTGAAAAAGAAACAGACCAGGTACGCGACACCGAGTTCACGCTAAGCACCAGCAAACTTCTGGGCATCTTCTTTGCCCTGGTCATCATTTGCGGCGTGTTTTTCACCATGGGCTATATGCTGGGCAAAAGCACCAGTGCAGGCGGCAGAACAGAGATTGTTGCAACCGTCCCAAGTGGCAATGCGGCTGGAAAGCCCTCCGCTGCCAATAAGACACCCGAAGCAGCTCCTTCGCCAGCAGCAACCAATGGCGATGCCAGCGCAGCCGGCAAAAATCCTGATCAGCCCGCCGCCCAGCAGGCGTCCGGCAAGACTCCAGATCCATCTAACCCGCAGCCTACCGGTGAAGAAGTAAAGAATGGTGCTGGAAGCTCTTACATGGTCCAGGTGGCCGCTGTCTCAAAATCAGAGGACGCAGAAATTCTGGTCACCTCATTGCGTAAGAAGCAATACCCCGTTTTTATCGCGAATGCTCCGGGCGATCCCCTGTTTCACGTGCAGGTTGGCCCTTTTAGCGACAAAAAAGATGCTGATGCCATGCGCACTCGCCTGGCTGGCGATGGGTACAACGCGATTGTGAAGTAGATTTTTCCGAAATCCCTCGCATAGCGAGGGGAGCCCTATCATCTGAAATTGTTTTTCAGATTTTTACAGTTTTAAAAAAATCAGAGTGTTCTGCTTCCGCTAAATTTCATGAAACTATAGGGTTCCCGCACTCGCTTCGCGAGATTCGGGATTACAGAGAAAGCTCAGTCGGTATCAAACCTCTGCTCTAGAAACGGATCACCATACATGTGATAACCGTTTTGCTCCCAGAAGCCCGGAACATCGCGCTCAGTAAATTCCAGCGCACGAACCCACTTCACAGATTTCCAGGCATAGAGATGCGGCACAATCAGGCGCAGCGGATAGCCATGATCAGCGCTCAGCGGCTGGCCGTCATGGTGTGTGGCAAACAGAACGTCGTCACGGTCAAGGTCAGTCAAGGGGATATTCGCCGTAAATCCCTGCTCTCCATGTACCAGAACAAAATTGGCTTCTGGCTTGAGTTTTACTAATTTCAGCACGTCTTGGAATGCAACGCCTTCCCAGTCATTGTCAAAGCGGCTCCAGCGCGTGACACAGTGGAAATCGCTGTGCGTCTTGACTCTGGGAAGCTTGTTAAATTCCTCCCATGTGAGCCGAACAGGCTGCTCTACCAGACCGCGAATGCGGAAGTCCCAACGCGCGGCATCAAAGCGCGGCACCGAACCATAATGCAAAACAGGCCACTTCAGCGTAAGGGACTGCCCAGGAGGCAGGCGGCCGTCCTTGCGCATTTGCTGCTCTTTTTCTTTGCGCTCGTTGCCGGGAAAAAGGGTGGACTCACTCATATTCGTTTGTATTAGATGTACGAAGGCAGTAAAAGTCGCGCCGCTGCCCGCCTGGTGAAAACAAAGCACTTGAAACCTGATACACTTCAGCCGTTTTTATCACCATAAGTATAGCCCGCAGAATGGCAGCAAAAAGTTAACTAAAAATATGGAGGCAGCATGCTTGAAAGACTGGATACTTTAATCGCTTTTGCCACCGTGATGCTCGGCGTGAGCCTGTTGATCACCATTCTTAACCAAATGATCGCCAGTATGCTGGGCCATCGCGCTACTTATCTGAAAGACGGAATCATAGACCTGCTGGAAACACTGGATCCTGCTCTCGCTCCGAACGTTGAAAAGATTGCAACTGATGTTTTAACGCATAGGCTCGCCTCGGATTCAGTATTCGTGCGTATTGCTAGTGCGCCGCAGCGATGGAAGCTTGCTTCCACTATTCGCCCAGATGAACTGGCCAAACTGCTGACGCTAGTCTCCACCGGCAAGCCCTATGCTGCGAACATCCAAGCGATCCTGAGCCAGGTGAATCCGGCGGTGGAACGTGAAGCCACACTTCTGGCTGGAACCATGAACACTCTGGCGCCGCACGCCGCTGCTACAGCCGATGAGCTAATCAAGGAATTTGCCGACAAGACAACCAAAGCCATGGGTCGTCTGGAAGCGGCGTTTAACTCAACCATGGACCGCGTACATCAGCGATTCACGTTGCAAATGCGCATCTGGACCATTGTTTTTTCCCTGGCGTTTGCGCTGATCTATCACCTGGACGCGGTCCGCATCTACTCGCAAATTTCCAACGATCCTGCGCTGCAAGCCAGCTTAAGTAAAGTTTCCGATGGCCTCATGGCGAAATATACCGCTTCGGTCATGCCGCCGTCCTCTTCTGCGACAGGTACGAATACGGGAGCAGCCACAAACACGGGCGCTAGCACAGACACAGCAACTAATACTGAGAAAGATCCCGCAGCAATCGCCCAAGCTTATAAAGATATACAAAGCGATCTGGCCAATGCAAAGCTTCAGCTTCTGAATGTTCCAGAAGACTGGTGGGACTGGAAAAGCTTAGGTCTGAATGGTTTTCTGCGCCTCCTGGCGACGGCCGGACTGCTGAGCCTGGGTGCGCCTTTCTGGTACAACTCACTCAAAGGGCTGGCCAACCTTCGCTCACAGGTGGCCGTGAAGCAGGACGCTGAAGCTAAGTCTTAAAATAGGGTATATCAGCGAAAGAGAGATGCCGTGGGCTGGTTGACGACCGGCCCGGGCTCATTTATATAAAAATTGATCAATATGGCTCTCTCTGACAAACAACTAGTAGCCGCGCTCAAAGCAGTGGCTGATCCCGCCCGCCTCAAAATCCTTCGCCTGCTGAAACAAAAAGGACAGTGTTCCATTGGTAAAGGCGTAGGCATGTGCGCCTGTGATGTGCAGGACCATGTCACTCTTTCTCAGCCAACCATTTCTCACCACATGGCAATTCTGCGTAAAGCCGGACTGGTTGTGGCGGAAAAACAAGGCCTGTGGATGTGGTACAAGAGGAATGAAAAATCACTCAAAGAACTGGCCCACGCCATGAGTGCCGACCTTTAAAATTACCCCACCCGGACTCTTGGTTCGCAAACACAAAGGACACAAAGCAACACAAAGTTTTTTGTTCCCCTTTGTGTTCCTTCGTGCCCTTTGTGGTTAAAAAACTTCTACTGTTAACGAACCACTGACGCAAACATCGGCGACTCAATCAGCTGCTGGAAATTCTTGTCATCAGCTTTGAAGTGAACCACCAGTTTGTTGCTGTCATTGTCCACGGTCGTACCATCAATGGCCGCCTTCTCTGTGGGAGTAGCATTCATTTTCTTAAAGAGAATACCTGCTTTAAGGACAGACGAAAGAGTGGACGCCGTAATGTTGTCAGAAGTGACCACGTTCAGGTTGAAGTCCACGCCATGATCAAAATCCATGGTGTAGCGCGAACCGGTCAGCTTTTTCTTCATGGTCTCAAAATCGCCCAGATCGGCGGCAGCACCTAGTGCAGACTTCAACATGGTCTGCGTCCCGGCTGAATCAAGCACACTCCATACTGTTCCCGCTTCCACTGAAGGAATCATGTCCGTGATATCTCGATTGGCATTCAGGCTCATGCTGGAGTTGTCGCGGGCGTCCAGCGCTGCTTTCACGGCAGAGATGTCGCCAAACAGCATGGTCCAGTCATCCAGAAACGTCATCTGCATTCCACCGGACATGGGGTAAATCAATGACCCATTTTTCTTTGTGGCCTTGATGTTCTGCTTGGCTATTTTCAGCGCCAGTTTTTTACGCGGAAATTGTCCCTGCGCAATGCCAATCATCTGCAAGCCATGATCTTTCTGGCGGAAAGACGCCAGCGTGATCTGGTCAATGTCTTTATCGGGATTTACGCCAATATCTTTTAAAGCGTCTTCAAACTGCTTCATGTTTGGAGGAAGCAGTTTAGCTTTCATGTCCATGGCCGTTTCAGAATTTCTCATACGGCGGTAATCCACGTTAATCACCTGCTGTACTTCTACAGGAATTACCGTTCTTGCGGCAGTGCTAAGCGAGGCAGCATGGCTGGCCAGCCCGCTGGCAAAAAATGCGAACAAAATAACAAGAGTGCGTTTCATATTCATATTTTAATCCGGTTTTGCTTAGTCTGATGCGTTCTCCAGCAGCTCAGGATGCTATTTCCTATTACTTAAGGTATTCACCTCTGGAGCAGCCCTACTCTAGAACGTATCTCTTCAGCAAACCGGGCATCTTTTAATGAGGAAAGATTGATTTCCACATTAGCCAGGGCTCCCACAATGGCGGCGCTGGCCAGCGTTCCGGCCACCGTAAGGTCAGAAGCCATATTTGGGCTCGTAATCGGCTTAAGACTCGTCACAATATCTGCTACCTCGCGGGCTTTTTGGGCCGTCTCCATTGGAACGGCCGTAGCTCCATGCATGGCAGCTTCAATCGCCGCCTCGCGTTCTGGCGAAGCTTTATCCAGTTTGTAAGCGGCCATCACCTGATTGTAGCTTTCAGAATCGGCGTCTATGTCCGCTTTTAACTCTTCCCTGAGCTGCGCCAAGCGCGCCAGAGCCTGGCTTAACTGCGCTTCATATTGCGCATAAGCCTTCTTTGTCCGAGACATGGCCGCAACCATGCTGCTCAGCGCCGCAGCCATGGCAGCGGTTGCAGCGGCAGCGCTTCCTCCACCGGGAGTTGCCGTGGGCGCGGCAAGCTGTTCAATAAATGGCTCAATCCCAGCCCGCAGACCACCGACCGCCATCTTGCCGCTGGTCACCGCAGCCAGGCGGTTTTCCAGAATCATGGACGAATCAAAGCCTTCTACCTGTAAAAACCACTCGGCCGCCTGCTCCAGCGCTTTCTTAGGAATCAGTCCGACAATCTCACTGCTCACCGGCTGCACGCCATAACGCGCGGCTTCCCTCTTTACAAACTCAAAGACGCGGGCAATCGGCGTTTGCTCAAAGTCCGTCAGATTCATGGATACCTGGGCCATCCCGCGCACTTCAAAGCCTGCACCCTTTACATACCGCAGCCCGCCAGAAGAAGCACGCACCGCCTTGGCAATCTTCTTGGCAATATCCACGTCTTTAGTGTTCAAAAAGACGTTGTAGGCAATCAACGCTTTGCGCGCTCCCACCACCGTTGCACCGGCTGTGGGATGGCACCGCGCATCGCCAAAGTCCGGTTTGCGTGCCGGATTTACCAAAATATCTTCTTTCAATCCCTCAAACTGGCCGCGACGGATGTTTTCCAGGTTCGTCCGGTCCGGATGTGTTGCCGCCGACTCATATAAATAGACCGGAATCTGAAAGCGCTTCCAGACTTCTTCCCCGACTTTCCGCGCAATGGCGACGCAGTCTTCAATCGTGACGCCTTCAATCGGGATAAACGGAATCACGTCCGAAGCGCCAATACGCGGATGCGCTCCTTGATGCTTGGTAAGGTCAATCAGCTCAGAAGCCTTGCCAATGCCGCGAATCGCAGCTTCAGCAATTGCCTCTCGATCGCCAACGATGGTGATCACGCAGCGGTTGTGGTCAGAATCCATCTCGCGATCCAGCAACGAGACGCCTGGAATTTTCATGGCCTCAACAATCGCATCAACTACCGCCTTGTTCCGGCCTTCAGAGAAATTAGGTACGCATTCAACCAGTGTAGACATATCTTCAACGATAGCGGATTTCCCGCAAACCGCGCAAAGACGCTAAGGTTCTTCTTCTGAAATCCCAAATCCTGAGCTTAGCGAAGGTGAGGGATCGCTATGGTGACAAAAAAAATTGTGGGAGCACATTTGGCAACTGAACTTACAGACTGTTAGAGGTGATAGGGATCTCTCGCTACGCTCGGGATTTTAAAATTACCTAAACCAATTCATCCCCACCTGAAACTGCACTGTATTGACTCCCGGATTTGGCACGGTGAGCCCAGCATTGGAAATGTGCTCATAGAGAATGCCTGCCGTGAAAGCCTTCCGCTGATTGTTAAAGAACTGAAAACCCAGCGTTGCGTGTGTAACAAAGTTCACATGGGAGGTATTCAGCGGAACCACATGGCTGGTAAAGAGCACTCCGCCACCCAGCTCCAGATACGGAATCACCCGGTTAAAACTAGTAAAGTTCCACTTTAGGTTTACCGGGTTAAATCCTTCCCCAATAGCGTTCTTGGCTGGCGCTGGCTGCCATATGTAGTAGATGGGCACAAGGTCTGCCGACCATTCAAAATTTCCGCGCAAAAAGCTTCCAAAATGGTCGCCCGTTAACACCTTGCCCGCCCGGACGCCGGCGTTCACAATCTGCGTGTCCTTGGTGCCACCGGGAACGCTAAAGCCGCCATCGGCCCAAATGCCAAAATCCCACGGTTTGCCATCCAGAGGTTTGGCCGATTGCGCATTGGCACAAAATGAACTTGCGGCAAAGACCAAAACCAACATCGCACCACGGAGGCGCGGAGACACGGAGAACGGCAAGCGCCGCAAAGCCTTGGATCGCATTTGATCTCTCCAGGAAAACCAGAAGAGGTTATCAGGTAATCAGCAAAACAAAAACTTCTTATAAAAACGGCGCGCGCTACTTCACCACAAACTTGGCTGTGGGCGTGATCGTCTGCTTTGATATCAGATCGTTTACCGTAACTGTCACCTGATAAGTGCCAGGCTCCAGCGTGCCTGGTGAAAGCATTTCTTTGAGTGTCCCTCCATTGCTTGCGTTAGGCACAAAGTCGCTTATTTCATGACTGTAGACGGACTGGTGGGTTGTAACATTTACAACCTGGCACTTGACCGTTGCCGTAGGCTGTTTTGTGTCCGTGGTCACGTTGTAGACCTGCATCCAGAGATTGATTTTCTCTCCCCGATTGAATACTGCAGGGCCTCCATTGGAAGGCGGAACTCGGGGTCGCACGCGGTCTGGGCTAATCACAAAGGTTCCTGAGCCAGTATCGCGGGCCAGCACTGGCTCTATCAGGTCAGCAAGCACCAGGCTGGAGGAAGTAAGATCGCCGTCTTTGCTGAAATCCGGCACATTGATGGACTGATACAACATACCCAGTTTGTTGCCATTCACGTCTTTCAAAACCAGATCAAGGCGGTATCGCCCGGGACGCAGAGGTAAAGCCTGCTGATAAAGCGAAATATTTCCGCTAAGCTTCTCAAAGAGTTCAGCGGGAATATCCAGACGCAGTGGGTCTTCAAACGTGTTGACTATCTTCCCTCCCAGCGTAGTCACGCGCCCATAAATATTGACTGAGGCATGCTGCACGCCATCCTTATTTGCGTATGTAAGATCGCGGTTCGCCACCTGAATGGTGATTGGCACCAGCGCCGTATCGGGCGAGCCTTTTAGGAAGTCTATCCTCGCATCAAAGGGCAGAAGGTTATAGCGCATCTTCACGTCCACTACTTCCTTCAAATCTTTGTACTTCACCGGCGGAGGCGCCAGCACCAATGCGTTCCTCTCCATGGCGTCAAACTGCTTGGTCGGGTTATTGCCAAACAGTGATGCTCCGGAGGTATTGAAGCCGTTACGTCCGCGGTCGGCTTTGCTTGATCGCCCTAATATTTCGCTATCGGTCAGGCCTGCGCCGGGAACATGGCTCAGCGCGTCTTTCTCGCCCGGGTCGAGCGTGATGTGGTACGCGCCGCAACCGCATGTATCCACAAATTCAATTTCAACTTCCTGCCCAATGTGGTCAAGATTGCGGTAGCGCCAGATTTCAAAAGGAAACGTGCTGGTCTGTCCCCCGCCTTCTTCCGCAGTCCGTTGATAAGGGCCGCCCATGGGATGCGCGTCAATGGAGTCAGGCGGGCCGTGAAGAATGTAAATGCGGCCGCGATCAGTTTTTGATCCTCGCGCGCCAGCGCCAAAGTGCTCATCAGCATAAGCAATGCGCCGATAGTACTCTTCCTTGAATTCGTTTTCTTCGGTATCAGGCGTGGGATCGCGGCGACGCCAGAAGGCTTCGACAAAATTGTCACGCTCAGCATCATTGCTCAGCTTGTTGAAAGCGGCCAACTCCTCAGAAGTAATAATGTCCGCAACATCATCATCGCGCCATTTCCTGTAAGGGCTCTCCATCTTGCCTGGCTTCTGGCTTTTCTTTGGCCCCACGAGTGGATCATCTTGAGCCGATTTACTTTGAGCCGGCATACCGCGATCAAGGGTCTGGGCCTGAAGGGCAATTCCGGCAGCTAGACTAATGAAAGTTGTAAAAATCAGGCGTCGGACATAGGCAGGCATCATCAAGTAAGCAACCTCCGCATGGAGCAGCTTGAAATTAGACAGACGGGTTCCTAACGTGAGTAGAACGGAGATCAAATAGAGACTTGCAAACTATTTTGTTTAGAAAAACAAATCCAGGTTTCTTTATCCTGCTACCTATACTTACTTCTGAGTCATTTGGGTGAATTTTTGCGATTTCATTGGAGCCAGCTAAAACTCGCAATACTGGTGGGAATGCTTCTGGTGATCCCGTGGGAATGTTTTCTAACCTTTGGATTCACATTCGCCATGAAGGGTCACGAATCTCTTTGGATCTGGGCATTTATTCTGTTTGCATTCCTGTTGAATATTCCCGCTGTTTTATTGAGCTGGTTCATGCCAAAACAGGGCGCTCTTTGGATCCTGGCAAACACGGCCATCAGCATGGCAATCGGCGCGGGATTCCAATGGAAGAACTATCTTGATAACCCGAATTCTTCAGCAAGCTTTATTTCAAGTTTGCTCACGCTGTTCGCCGGTCTGGTGGTGGAGATTGCATTGTTGTGGTTTGCGCCTCTAGCTTTTGCTTTCGGCATCCTGATGATCCTCAACAGCTCTGAACTTGAATCGGCACAAATGTCCGCCCCAGAAACCAATCCCAGCAGGTAAAATTCATGTTCCGATTCATTGGCCTGAGGACCAGTATCTCTACATGATTCGCATTCTCTGCATCCTTCTCTCACTTTGTCTTTCTGCAAGTGTTGCTTTCGCACAGGCCCCTGATGGCATTCCGCGCGACCTGGCGCGGCAGCGGGCACAGCAGATAAAAGATGTCCGCTATGAGCTCGCTTATAACCTTCGCCCCAAGGCGGATTCCATAGTCGGCCATGAAGTGCTGCGCTTTGTGCAGAATCCAGATGACCGCGGCGTTCTGCCGGAATGGCTGGATTTTCGTGAAGGCTCCATCAGCATCCTCACGATCAACGGCCAGGTTGCGCCGCCAATCATCCAAAATGGACACATCGAACTGCCAGCCAGATTTCTTAAGCTGGGCGAGAACGTGGTTGAGATTGACTTTATTGCTCCGGTCGCGCCAGCGGGCAAGGCCATCACCCGGTTTGAAGACAAAGACGATGGCAGCGAATATCTCTACACTCTCTTCGTCCCCATGGATGCCGATATGGCGTTTCCCTGCTTTGATCAGCCTGACCTCAAGGGAAAATTCAAACTTACCATCACCGCGCCTCTGGATTGGACCGTAATTTCCAACTCAGTGGGCGAGGAGGTGATGAAACAAGGCAACGATGCCTTTGCCATACATCGCATTGCCTTTGCTGAAACCAAGCCCATCAGCACTTATCTTTTTGCCTTCGCCGCTGGGCCATTTAAGAAAGTGCATGAAACGCCGGGGCTGCCGGGGCTTTATGTTCGCAAGTCGAAATTGCAGAAGGCTGAAGCTGAGGCCGCAGAGGTACAGCAGATTACAGCGGATGGCATTAAATATCTCTCAGATTATTTTGCCCAGCCGTTTCCCTTCCCTAAATACGATCTGGTCATGATTCCCGGCTTTGCCTATGGAGGCATGGAGCATGCCGGCGCAACTTTCCTGCGAGAAGAATCCATTCTCTTCCGCACCGCGCCCACGCACAGTGACCGCCTGAACCGCGACATCCTTCTGCTACATGAGCTCACGCACCAGTGGTTTGGAGATCTGGTGACAATGCGCTGGTTTGACGATCTCTGGCTCAAAGAAGGCTTTGCGCAGTACATGGCGTACCACGCGCTGAATTCGCTCAAGCCAAATGACGATATCTGGAAGCGCTTTTATCAAGCCATCAAACCGGCGGCTTATGCCATTGATTCCACACCCGGCACCACGCCCATCTATCAGGATATCCCTAATCTCAAGGACGCCAAGTCAGCGTATGGCGCAATTGTCTATTCCAAAGCACCGGGCGTGATCAAGCATCTTGCGTTTGTTGTAGGCGAAAACCAGTTCCGTGACGGCCTGCGGCTTTACCTTAAAGACCATGCCTACGCCAACGCGGAATGGAATGATCTGGTGCATGCTCTGGAGAGCACTTCAAAAAAACAATTAGGCCCGTGGGCCGATGCGTGGATCAAGCGCCGCGGCATGCCGCAGGTGGATGTGGAGTGGGTATGCCAGGACCATGACGAGATGAATGTCACACACGTAACGCTCAAACAACATAATGCTTTGGGTGAACATGGTCTTTGGCCTATCGCGACAAAGCTGTTGTTTGCTTATGACCACAACGAAGTTGAGTCTCGTGTTGAATGGCAAACCGCCACAACAGAAACTGCGGATGGAAAGGCAGGCGAGTGTCCGCGCTATATCTTTGCCAACTATCAAGATGAAGCTTACGGCCGCTTCCTTCTCGATCCCGTCAGCCGTAAAGCTGTTATCGCGCAACTTGGCGATATCAATGATGTCTTCGAGCGTACCTTGCTCTGGGGCTCACTGTGGGATTCCGTCCGCGAGGCTGAGATGGATCCAAAGGAATATATTGATCTGGCATTGCGGGATCTCCCCGCCGAAAAAGACGAATCTCTAGCCCAGAGCATCATCGGACGAACCATTGGGGCGCTGCATCGCTACGTGAATCCGGCAGTTCGCGCCCAACTTGTGCCCAAGATGGAGACACTGGCCGCTGACCAGATGTTGCACTCGCAATCGCAGGACATGCGTATCACCTGGTTTCGCGCGCTGCGTGGCGTGGCTGAAACCGCGCCAGCCCGCGGCCAACTCAAAGACATGCTCAACGGCAAGCTCACAGTTCCAGGCGTGGAGTTGCGGCCGCTGGACCGGTGGAACATTGTTGAGTCGCTGATTGCGCTGCATGATCCGCAGGCTGAAGCAATTTTGGCGGCGGAAGAAAAACACGATCCTTCAGGCGACGGAAAGAAATATGCCTACATGGCTGAAGCCGCGCGTCCGGATGCAGCAGCCAAAAAGCAGTATTTTGATGAATATCTGCACAATGCCGCGCGTCCGGAAGACTGGATCGAACTGAGCCTGGGCAGCTTTAACTACTGGAACCAGTCTGAGCTTACGGCGCCTTATCTTGGCCCGGCCCTGGACGCTTTGCCGCAGGTAAAACATGATCGCAAAATCTTTTTTCTTCTTGGCTGGCTCAATGCATTTATCGGCGGACAGCAGTCAGCCGAGGCGCAGAAACAGGTCCATGATTATCTGCAAACGGCCCAGTTGGACCGCGATTTGAAGCTAAAAATCCTTGAGGTGGTGGATGAACTGGACCGTACCGTCAAAATCCGGGGCAAATATCAATGATGGGATAGTAAACATTAAGAGAACTACGCTACTTTTCCCGTATTTTCAGGTGCGCAGGGCACAAATAACAGATGTATAATTTTATTTGATGACGAAGTACTCGATCGTAGTCCCATTTCATAACGAGCAGGAGAGCGTCACGGCGCTCTATGACCGTCTGAAGGCTGTCATGGAAGCGACCGGCGATCCATTCGAACTTGTTTTCGTCGATGATGGCAGCATTGACCGCACCTATAAGCTGCTGCGCGAAATTGTAACCATTGACAGCCGCGTGATTGTGGTCAAGCTCCGCCGCAACTTTGGGCAGACTTCCGCTCTCGCCGCCGGCTTTGCCCATGCGCAGGGCGAGTTTGTCATCGCCATGGATGGCGATCTGCAACATGATCCTGATGACATCCCGAAATTCCTGGAAATGCTGGAGCAAGGCTACGATCTGGTAAGCGGCTGGCGCAAAGAGCGCGTGGATAATTTTGTAATGCGCCGGCTTCCCTCGCGTATCGCGAACTGGACCATGTCCAAGCTGAGCGGCGTCAATATCCACGACTTTGGCACCACGTATAAGGCTTATCGCCGTGAGATCATCCAGCAGCTTCCACTGTATGGAGAACTACACCGGTTTATTCCGGCACTGGCTTCGTGGTATGGCGCGTCGATCTGCGAAATTCCCATCAAGAACATTGTGCGTCCCAAGGGCAATTCGCACTATGGCATTTCCCGCACGTTCCGGGTTTTCTTTGATCTGATTACCATCCGCTTCCTGCTGAAATATATGTACCGTCCGCTGCATCTGTTTGGCACGGTAGGCATGCTGTCATTGCTGGGCGGCATGGGCGTAGCTTTCTGGTTGATGCTTTCCAAACTGATCTGGCATATGAGCGTGATGGGGCAGCATGGGCCTCTCATGATCTCAGCGGCTGTGCTGATCGTATTTGGCGGACAGATGCTGGCGCTGGGCCTGCTGGGCGATCTACAGGTAAGAAACTTCCAGGAGCCTTCGCGACGCGTCCCCTATACCGTGGCGCACGTATTGCGATCGCAAAGCCAGGAACAAGCGGTCAACGAATAATCCAAGCAACGCAAAGAGCATAAAAATAATGAGCACAGTTACCACCCCCACTGAACTGCGGCTGGCCAAGCGTATGTCCCGCCTGGGCACAGAAACCGCCTTTGAAACTCTTGCCAAGGCACGCGCGCTTGAGGCCCAGGGCAGAAACATTATCCATCTGGAGATCGGCGAGCCAGATTTTGACACGCCAGCCAATGTAATTGAGGCAGGCATTGACGCCATTCATAAGGGCTACACGCATTACACGCCCTCTGCCGGACTGCCCGCGCTGCGCCAGGCCGTGGCTGAAGAAGTCACCAAGACGCACGGCGTTCCGGTTGTAGCCGAAGAAGTTGTGATCGTCCCCGGCGGCAAGCCCACAATTTACTTCACGTTTATGTCCCTGGTAGAAGAAGGCGATGAAGTCATCTATCCGAATCCCGGCTTCCCTATCTATGAATCGCTGATCAACTTCACCGGCGCCAAGGCCGTTCCGCTGCAGATGCGGGAAGAGAGAAATTTCCGCCTTGATCCCAATGAACTCTCCGACCTGATCACAGACCGTACCAGGTTGATTGTGCTGAACTCGCCACATAATCCCACGGGCAGTATGACCACCGAGCAGGACATAAAAGATATCGCCGCGGCCATTGGCGATCGCGACATCATGGTGCTCTCCGATGAAATTTATAGCCGCCTGATCTTTGAAGGCAATCACCACTCGCTGATGTCACTGCCCGGATGGAGAGATCGCGTGATTATGCTGGACGGCTGGTCGAAGACTTATGCCATGACTGGATGGCGATTGGGCTATGGTGTAATGCGCAAAGAACTGGCTGCTCACTTTGGCCGCCTAATGACCAACGTAAATTCCTGCAGCGCCGGCTTTACGCAGGTGGCAGGTATTGAGGCCATTAAGGGGGACCAGGCGTCAGTCGATCACATGTGCTCGCAGTTCAAGGCACGTCGCGACAAATTTATTGGCGGACTGAATAAGATTCCTGGCTTTAGCTGCCTCTTTCCGCACGGTGCGTTTTATGCTTTCCCCAACATCAAGAAGACCGGCTGGGATTCGCGCAAGCTGGCGGAAGCCATGCTGAATGAGGCTGGCGTCGCTTGTCTCGCAGGTACGGCGTTTGGAAAATTTGGTGAAGGCTATCTGCGCTTCAGCATTGCCAATTCCATGGAGAACCTGGACGAAGCACTGAACCGCATTGGCGCCTGGGCTAAGAAGAATCTTTAGCCGCAGAAGCCAGAAAATTAGCCGCGAATTGCGCGAATGAACACGAATTTTTAATGCGTGGTTCGTACGGTTCGCGGCTTGATTTTTGCCTCTTCGGGTTTTGTGCTGAAATGACCTTGCGCTAATGAGCCGCATCCAAAGTTTGGGCCACTCAACATAACCAAGCATCATTTCTTGATTCGTGTTCATTCGTGTTGATTCGCGACTAATCTGCTGTTGCTTTTGCCATATCTCTCTTCATCTGTAAAAATCAATAAGAGATTCCATGCCCAAAAATAAATTCAAAATCTTTGCCACCTGCCATATTGGCGATGCTGCCGAAAATCTACTGCGCGAAAAAGGCTGTGCGCTTGAGGTTTATCCCGGACCGGAAGCTCCGCCCAAAAGCTTAATCCTGGAAAAAGCTACCAGCGGCATTGACGGCCTGATCACCACATTGCGTGACCCCATCGACGCAGAAGTGTTCGAGGCCGGCAAAGGTACGCTGAGGGTCGTCTCGCAGATTGCCGTGGGTTTTGACAATATCAATCGCGCGGACGCCAACCGCTACAGAATCCCCTTCACTAATACGGCGGAAGTCCTGAATGACGCTACGGCCGAATTTGCCTTCCTGATGATGGGCACGCTTTCCCGCCGCATGTGGGACAGCGAGAAGCAGGTGCGCGAGCAGAAGTGGGGCGCGTGGCATCCATTCTTGCCGTTTCTGGGTGACGAAATTACAGGCAAGACGATTGCCATCATAGGCACCGGCAGGATCGGCCTGGCCATGATCAAGAAGTGCCTGGGTTTTGACATGAATGTGCTCTGCTATGATCCGGTTTTCCAAAATAAAAAATTTGCGGCTGACATGCAGTTGCTTATGGACCTGCGCCATCGTCTCAGCATGGTGAAAGAACCCAACTGGATCAAATACGTTCCTCTGGAAGAAGCGCTCAGCCAGGCTGATTACGTAAGCCTGCATGTTCCGCTGGTCCGCGAAGGTGATACGCCGACTTACCACTTGATGAATGAGCGCACACTTAAACTCATGCGCAAAGATGCATACCTGATCAATGCCGCGCGCGGCCCCGTGGTGGATGAGAACGCATTGGCAAAAGCGCTGCGGGAAGGCTGGATCGCCGGGGCTGCGCTGGATGTTTTTGCTAAAGAACCACTTCCGGCTGATTCTCCGTTGCTTGATCCGGAAATCCAGGACCGGTGCCGCGTGTTCAACCATTTCGCCAGCGCTGGACGCGTCACCCGCCTTTCTACCGATCCGGAAAAAGGCATGGCTGGCCGTTGCATTCAGGGATTACTGGACGTGCTGGAGGGCAACTACGGCGGCGACACGGCAAAAATGCCCTACGTCGTAAATAAAGAAGTGGGCGTCCGCACCGGCGAGTATGGTGAAGGAATCTAAGCTGAAGAAAGCAGCAGTTTATTTCGCACCAGAACAAAAGGACGGCATCATTCTGCCGTCCTTCGCTAAAAAGATATCCGCTCACTACATACCTGACGGCTTCTTCTTTGAACCCTTCACATCCAGCTCATTTACAACCTGCTGTACATTCGGAACACCGGCAGCCAGCTTTTCTACCTGCTCGCGCTGGTCGGAATTATCTACATTCCCCTTCAGCGTAAGTACACCATTCTTCGCGTCAAAACGAATGTGCTGTTTTTCCATGCGGTTCGCAATAATCACAGCTTTAAAATCTTTTTCAATTCCTGTATCCACATTGGAATCAATCTTTTTGGCGCTGCTCTCATCGCCCTCAGGACGCACGCCGATCTCATCGGAAATTACATAGCCACCCGCAGTTGTCTTGGCCAGTTCTTCTGCCCGGTCTTTATCGCCCTGGGCTTTCACGTCGCCACTCAGCGTCACGAGCTGTTTGTCATTGTTCACGGCCACTTTCACGTCTTTATAGCCGGCATTATCCAGGGCCTTGGTCACCTGGTCTTTTACGTCCGGAGTGCTTGCTTTGTTTGAGCTACAGCCAATTGCCACAGTAAGCAGCAGAGCGGCCAAAGATGCCATGATTGTTTTTGCGCGCATTTGAGGATTCTCCTAGAGGAACCCAGGGGAGGTTCTACAAAGCTTGGATGCACGCTTCCACTTAGGAGAGGGCTGCCCGCTTAGCGGGTAACAGGTGCAGAAACAATAGAGCGGAAAATCTTCGCGCCGTCGGACGAGCCAAGCAGCGCTTCACTGGAGCGATCAGGATGCGGCATCATTCCTAAAACGTTGCCACCTTCACTGCAGATACCGGCAATATTCTCCAGTGATCCATTGGGATTGGCTTCTGCCGTGATCTTTCCCTCAGGCGTTGCATAACGGAAGACAATGCGGTTCTGCCGCTTCAACATGTCCAGAGTTTCTGGATCGCAATAGTAATTCCCTTCCATATGGCCGATGGGAATCCTGAGTACCTCGCCCTGCTTACATGCGTTGGTAAACGGAGTGTCTGCATTTTCCACGCGAAGGTCAACAAACTTGCAGATATATTTCAGTCCGGCGTTGCGCATGAGAGCGCCGGGGAGCAACCCGGCTTCACAAAGGATCTGGAAGCCATTGCAGATGCCGATGACCAGTCCGCCAGAAGCCGCAAATTTTTTCACTTCTTGCATGATGGACGCAAACTTGGCGATGGCGCCGGTACGCAGGTAGTCGCCGTAGGCGAAGCCGCCGGGCACAATGATGGCGTCTGATCCCTCCAGATCATGCGAATCATGCCACAGCATGGTGGCCTGCTGGCCGGTAGCGGCAATGGCTGCGTTGTAACTATCCTGATCGCAATTGGAACCGGGAAAGATGATGACGCCAAATTTCATACTTTTATTTTAACCACAAGGACACGAAGGAACACGAAGATAATCTGAGCTTCTTTTCCTGGGCGAGAGCCCATTCATACCGATCAGCATCCAACTCCTCAGCAAGAAACTAACAGCCTCATCGAACCCGAAACAGCAGGTTTGTTCCTTTGTGCTCCTTCGTGTCCTTTGTGGTTAAACTGAAATCTTATGGACTGGAAATCCCACGCTCGCACTACCGGCAGCGCGCTCAAGAACTGGTTTATAGCCCAGTGCTTTGACTCTCTGGCCGTAGCAGTTCTCTGGCTCATGGGACTGTGGATCATCGGCATTCCCTGGGCGCCGCTGTGGGCTATCCTCGCCGGATTTTTGCAGTTCATTCCCAACTTCGGCGTCTTGCTCTCGTTGATCGGGCCAGCCCTGATCGGCGCTCTCAGTTCCAATCATATGCGCTTCTTTTATGTGCTTGGACTCTTCGCCGTAATCATGGTCACAGACGGCCTGTTCCTTCAGCCTTACATCATGAAGCGGACAGCCAAAGTGCCCTTCTGGGCAGCTCTGTTTGCGCCGATTATTCTCGGCATCATTATTCCCTTTTGGGGAGTGCTGCTGGCTCCGCCGCTGCTGGCCGTGATCTATGCCTTTCGACGGAAAGCAGAAACGCCACCAGATCAGCCCCGCCTTGATGTCAGATAACCACCTCTACGCTTCCGCATCCGTGGAGCAGGCGGAAACAGCGCTTTTACCGCCAGAAATATCCAAAACAGCAGCCATAGCAATGACCCAATGGCAGGCCATGGAACCGATATGTGGACCACTCTTCTGTCGCCGTTCACAAACGCGCCAAGGTTACTGGCGAAATCCACAGCATTTACCATCATAAAAAGTGCAACAATCACCAGCAGGCTCACCTTCTGTCCCCGGCTGAAAACGGCCTTTCCAGAAGCTATGTTCCGGTAAAACCGGCCTTCATTCAGGTTCGTATCCGGAAATACAATATTTCGCTGGCGGTTGCGTACGTCCCGCTCCCATTCTTGCTGGTTCATGGGCGGAAATAATACCAATGAGCCGTGTTATAATCTAGCTTGTTTTCTTGCGCTTGTTAGCGCGTGCCGCCTCTTCTGTCGGCTGTGTAAATATTTGATTCTTTGAGGTTAACCACATGTCTGGCCACTCAAAATGGGCGACAATCAAACACAAAAAGGGCGCGCTGGACGCCAAGCGCGGCAAGATATTCACCCGTCTCATCAAGGAAATCACCATGGCCGCCAAGAGCGGCGGAGGCGACGCGGAAGGCAATCCGCGCCTACGCACCGCTATTGCCGCTGCCAAGGCTGAGAACATGCCTGCCGACAACATCAAACGCGCCATCCAGCGCGGTACCGGCGAACTTGAAGGCGTGAACTATGAAGAAATCACCTTTGAAGGTTACGGCCCCGGCGGCGTAGCGTTGCTGGTGGAAGTCACCACGGACAATCGCAATCGCACCGTCAGCGAAATCCGCCATGCCTTTACCAAGGGCGGCGGAAACATGGGTGAAGCCGGCTCAGTGGCATGGATGTTCCATAAAAAAGGCTCCATCGTGGTTTCCAAAGCCAAGTCCAAGGAAGATGATTTGATGAACATCGTTCTGGAACAAGGCGGAGACGATTTGAACGATGACGGCGATAACTGGGAAATCACCACCCCTCCAAATACCTTCGATACCGTTCTGGAAGCCGTGAAGAAATCCGGCGCTGAAGTCGTACACTCTGCCGTGGGAATGATTCCGCAAAATTACATCAAGCTGGAAGGCTCTGCCGCCAACCAGATGATCCGCCTGCTGGAAACCCTGGAAGACGGCGACGACGTGCAAAACGTGTATTCGAATTTTGACGTAGATCAGGAACAACTGGAACAGGTTGCCGGATAATCCCGGCACAATAAGAAATTCAAAGGGCGATCCATAGGTTGGATCGCCCTTTTGTTTTTGCTATTTGCGTTCAAAACTCTTAGACCGAGTCACGCGAGCAACTTCCACGTTGTAATACTCATACCACTTTTGCCGGCCAATCTCCTGCGCTTCCCGGTGGCGCATGAGATTTCTCCACTCCGTCAGCGACTCTTCATCCCGCCACCAGACCACGGTAAGCCGCTCGCCATCGGCAGAGGTATAGCTTTTGGCGGCAATGAACCCCGGATTCTCCTGCACCAGCTTTTCTAGCTCGGCATCCATTGTTCTGTAGTCCTCACCAGCCTGCTCGGTGAGTTTTGATCGAAACAAAATGATGAGAGGATTCTTCTCTTGCTCCTGAGTTGGCTGCATGATCATTGGAGACCAATCTGGGACTCCTGGTTACAATAAATTAGTGCTACAAAAAATCAGTCTCACTCAATTTTCATCCCTCTTTTCGATTAAGGAACGGAGCGCAACTTCCTCGTAAAGCGTTATCTGGCTCGATCAGTGCGGCCCCTTCCCACCACCATGATTGCCGTTGCCAGGCCCGTCGCCACCCTGATGGCTCGCGGCTGTTCCTAAATGCAGGAACTGCGCGACGGACGGCACTCCCTGATCGTCCAGAATAAACAGCAGATAATACCCCGGAGGCGCAAGGTTGCCGTTGGGAGGTGACTTTACCTGCAGAGTGCCCGGCTGCGTTGAGAACGTGAGCCCGACGAGCCGCTGGTCCATATCAAATGCATGTGTAACCGAGCCGGCGCGTATGAGCACCACGGACTTAATATTTGCTGCCTGAGGCGAGCGCACATGAAATGTTGCACCATAACCGACCGAAGCCGCTGACACCTGATTGATTACCGGACGTGGCGCGGGCGTGCCGTCACTCTTAAAGAGATAAGGCGGTGAATAGATTTCTACGTGCGGCTCATAGGTTTTGCGCTCAGGATTGCCGCCTACCGCTGCGACCGTGGCATCCGGTAATAGCAGCGTATTGGAGTGGTAGACGCGGGCAAAAGCCATGGTGCTGGCCGAACTGAAACTGTTGCTTGCCGGATCATAAAGCTGCGCATCCAGTACGCCAGTGGTTGTATCTTCATCAACAGTTGAACCGCCAGAAACCAGCACCTTGCCGTTGGGCAGAAGGGTGGCATTCATCTGTATGCGCGGTTTCACCATGGCTGGGCCCATTGTCCACTGCGGATTTGGCACGGATAAATCAATCAGCTCCGTTGTAGCTGTAGTATTCGTGCCGTTCGGGCCACCGCCCATAATCATTGCCACCGGTTTATAAGCATTGGCGGGAAGCAGCGGCAGCAGCACGGACGTGCCATAATCGCGGCTCTGCCCAAACTTGGTGGTGGCCACGGCCGTCCACGTCTTGGTAGCGGGATCAAACATCTGTGAATTTGGATTCGCACCGTCTTCAAAGACTTTGCCATTCGGCAACACATGTTCGCGCGGATAAAGCGGTGGATTCGCAAAAACCGTTCCTGCGGGTGACCACGCGCCGGCCTTGAAAATCTGGACTGTCGTATTCACCGAGCCGCTGGTATCGTTCAGACCGGAAAGCACCATCACAGAGCCATCGCTCAGCACCGTTCCCGTGGGATACCAGCGCCCGCCGCTCATGTCCGGCCCGTTGGTAAATTTTTCCGTCGCCGGATTAAACATGGCGGTCTTGCGATAGCCCAGGAAATTGTCATACTTCACGGTGCCACCCAGGACAAACGGCTGCCCATCCGGCAGAACCACCATGCCATTGCAGAACATGTCCCAGTCAATCTTGAAGGACCGCACAATGTCAGGCCCCGGCTGCCACACGGCAGCCTCCAGTGACTTGTTGTCTGGATCATTGCCGGAGCCGGCAATCACCAGCACCTTGCCGTTATGCATCAGCGCCACATGCACGGGATTGATTGGCATGAGCCAGGGCAGAGTGTCCCAGCGGCCATTTTGCTGTGGCGTGGCTTCAATAAATGCGCGGGCCGCGGCGCGTTCATGATGCATTTCCGCGGGCTCAATGAAAGGCTTCTGCGCATCGGCTCCCTGCCCTTGAGCAAATGCTGAAGTCTGAAAAGCAAAAATAAATATGAACGACAGTAATAAAACAACTCTGTGGACGTGTGACGAAGCGATGGACATGGAAAGTGGCTCCTTTCGAGCTAGGTGCGGGGCCGATTGTCCTGTAGGGAAAGAACGTTCCTATGGAAACACTTTGAATTGACCGCGTCAAGAAGAGCTGGACGAAAAAGTGAGCGAGCACCAAAATGGGACGCGTTGCAGAACCAACCTTAGAACCGTAAGCAGCAGCCAGGAAACATTATTGAACCCTAATTGAACCCGCTTTAGAATCGGCGGTCTTGCATCTTCAACATACGCGACCGTAAATTAAGATTGTCTGCCCCGCAAACAAAGCTTCTCTTTCATTTGTTCGTGCTATACTCAGGCGGTTCGACGCGAGCGAGTATACCACTCATAGTTTTTGTCCCACGCGAGAGTACAAGACAGAAAGGAAATACCATGAACAATTGGAACGAAGAGCTGCAACGCGTGCTTGCTGAAGTGGTGCAAAGATCGGTTATAGATCCAGAATTTCGAACATTGGCGTTACGTAATGCGTTCAGTGCGATATTAGTAATTAATCCTAGGGCTCTACAGAAAGATATCAATTTCAAATTTGTGGACCATTCTGGATCTATCAAAGCGATTCCATTGGATTGCGACTCCGATGAATTATCGGAAGACGAACTAGAAAAAGTAGCTGGTGGAGATACCCCGCCGCCGCCTCCTCCAATCACAGGTGGATAAAAAAGTCGGAATCAGCGTTTGGCTTGGTCTTGTCAGGATTTAAGTCGAGGACGAGCAGAACCTTGTCTATAGGACATACGCTTCCGTTCATTAGCCAGCATTTCTGATCCTGCCGTTGCTTCGAAGCCGCTTAAGAAGCTGGTCAGTGCGGACTGCAGCTAAATCAATTTCATCGAGCCGGTAGTCGGGCAATTCATCAACGTCCTGCTGAGCGCTTCCGTATCCAAAACGACCAACGGTTACATAGAGGCGGTCCGCGAGAAATACAGCAATTGCCTTGTAGAATCGGGCAGCGAAAGCCTGGTCCTTCACAAGTTTCATCGAGATTGACTCTCGCGATATTGCCAACAATCGTGAGTCTTCTACGGCCCGGACTGAAGCTAAAGGCGGCCGTGCGTCAACGAAGGAAATCTCTCCTATTATCTCTCCCGGCAACAAGGTGGCAATGAATGTCCCATTCGATCCGCCAACCGTTACGGACATCTGACCCTCAAGTAGCAGGTAGAGTGAGTCAATCGGATGTTTTTCGTGAATCAGCGTCTCCCCAGAAGCAAAACTGCATACGACACCGTTTGACGCCATCCAATCAATGTCAACGTCATCCAGAATTCCGAGCAAATGTAATGCTTTTCTCATGGCCCCTCGTCTTGATGTAATTACATGAATGCAAAAACCGTCAATAATCTTATTCTTTGTCTATAGCTTTAGAACCGGCATCCGCTATGTACCACTCTGTGGTAGCGGTGGCAATTCTGTCAGCGTTCGGGCCGGTATCCCTGCTCACCCGTTGCGATTCCAGCACTTGTAAGGCGTGGACGAACGCTGCATCCATAATCCTGTTCGCGTTTCGAGCGGCCATTTCTTCCACGCTTAAAGCTGTAAGCATCAACAGCATGGCAGCCCGAATCTGCAAACATTGAAAGTCGAGTGCGTGATGGCGGTCAAAATCCTCGAGATTTGCCGCGGCCGCTACTACCATTTTTTGCAGTATTGTAAAGGCAGCATCCGACAATGGTGGTTCGCCACGATAGTTCTGGAGACGACCACGGTTGCGGTAACTCGGAAAAGATTCAAGTCCCATAAATCTCAGCAGCCAGTCCGAACGGAACCGCCCGATTGCCGTGGTAATGCCCATGAAATCGGCAATCAACTCGTCCAGGAGATTATTACGCATGGAAGAGAAAACGCGTTGCGTGAAGTAGTGAGTACATTCATGTTCCCGGCGGATTACAAGCGAAATACTCAGCCATTCTTCTTCATCGAATCCAACATCTGAGGCATTGACTGCGCTGTAAGGACCTGTGCTCAAAATGATAAAACGATCCTGATAGAGCTCTTTCTGCGATTTAATTCTCTTAAATTCTTCAATCCAGGAATCATCAGGCGATGCAGTGGCCATGAAACAATCGCGTAAGCGGAAAATGCGATGCCAGTTGTTAAACCCGGCCACCATACATGCGCCCATCGACTCTGGAACAAAATGCGGCTCATTGCGGTGCGTGAGAGCCTGCACGAGGGTAACAAAATCGTCGCGTTCCTGCGCAGTCAGTATGGGCACGCAGCCGGCTGCAGTGGAATGGATAGTGAGCCGGCATTGCCGTGGATTTCGCAAACTTAATCCTACAGCGAGTTTCATGCCATTGGTGTCCATGCCGCGTCGTGTCGCTGCAAGGTATTCCTCGCTTTCACTAATGGCTGCTTGAATCGGGAACCGGAATTGGACCAGATATTTGCCAAGGGCATCGATGGTGCATTCTTCCTCAGTCGCGCGCGCGTACTCTCGCCAAGCAGCGACGAAACTCTCGTCAGGTAACGGGAAATGGGAAAGATTTACTGCCGCACGCTGGAACCGGTTTTCGTTGTAGCTGAGAAGCTCATTGGCCAATTTGCCGTTCGCTCCAAAGCAACCCAAAACATCGGTTCGGATTCCCAGTTTGTCTTCCAAGGTCTTCCCTGCCTTTAAGTCATTTGCCTTTTGGCAAGATCCTGGAAGATGCCTTCTCTTCCCAGTAATTCCTCATATGTTCCGTTATCTACGATAGCTCCCTTATCCATGACAAAAATGTTATCAGCGCGAATAATTGTGCTAAGCCGGTGGGCAATTACGATGCGAGTAGCCTGCAGGCTTTCCAGGCTGCGGCTGACGATCGCTTGCGTTTGGTTATCCAGGGCACTGGTAGCTTCGTCAAACAGCAGGATACGCGGCCGACCAACAATGGCGCGTGCGATCATAAGTCTCTGGCGTTGCCCCCCGGAGATGCTGCCGCCGCCATCACCAAGGTGGGTATGCATTCCCATTGGCATCCGTTCGATATCAGCGGCAACGCCCGCCAGGCGAGCAGCAGTCCATGCATCTTCCACTGACAGAGGTGCTGAACCAACAATATTGCTGAAGATGCTGCCGTTGATGGGACGGCTGGACTGCAAAACTACTCCGATTTGCCGCCGCACGGATTGAATATCGAGCCCGGACAAGTCCTGGCCATCAAAATAAATAGCGCCTGACTCAGGTGTTTCAAAACCAAGCAGCATGCGGAACAAAGTAGACTTGCCACATCCGGAAGCCCCCACAATAGCAACAAATTGACCGGGCAGGATATTCAGCGAGACATCACGGAGAACTAATGGTGTGTCCGGCTTGTAGCGGAAAGTAATGCGGCTGACTTCGATGAGGCCGGTGAGCTTTCCTGGAGCAGTCTTGACCTCGGTAACTTCCGGAAGAGAGCGAAAGATCGGGGCAGCATTCTCGTAAATGGGAACCACATTCAGCGCGGAGATAAGCGCTGCACTAGAAAGCATTGCTGCTCCCAGGAACTGGGCAAATGCGGCCAAAAATGCCAGAAAGTCGCCTGTTGTAATGATTGTTCCACTGCTGGTGGAGATGAGTCTCTGGTGAAAGGCAAAAACAGCCACGAAGGCGACGGGAGGGAAGGCAGTATTGAAAACTGTAAGACCATTCATAATCCCGCGGGCCTTGATCGAAATCTGCTGTAGCTTGGAAAATTCATGTGCCCAGGCAGCAAAAGCACGGCGTTCTGTTCCGGAAACGCGAAATTTAGCGATACCACTCACAAACTGAAGCAAGAGGCTTGAGATAGATCCGCCGAGACGGGTGATTTGCCGCTGTCTGCGTACCTGAAGAATGCCGCACGTAATAGATACAACACAGGCGCAGGCAACAAGACCGGTTGCCAGGAGCGCCAACTGCCAACTGTAATAGAACAGCAACGCAAAACTGAAGATTGAAAAAATACCGGACAGAATGGCCGTGAGAGTAGCCCCTGTGAGAGTCTGCCGAATTAGGGCGATGCCCAAACTGCGCTGGGCAAGATCACCTGAGCTGTAGTCTCGAAAAAAAGATACAGGAAGACTGAGCAGTCGGTCCCAAACCGCTGCTTGAATAGAAGCATCCAATTTCCCTTCCAGCCGCAAAACCGCGAAACTACGGGTGAAAGTAAACAGCGCCGTACTTGCGGCGATAACCAGGAGGAAAATAGCCATCCCAATAAGCTGCGCCCGCTCAGCGCCAGGAATGAAGCGATCAAAGACAATTCCCGTCACGTAAGGCGAGATGGCGCCCATGAGTCCCGCTACGATCCCCATCAATATAATTGTCACCAATTCGCGGCTGCAACCAAGCAATCCAAACTTCAACAGATCTATGGCGTTCAGAGCTATGGCAGGAAAAGGTCGGTACAAAGCATAGGCAAAAGGGTTCAAAGTTGCTGCAACTTCACGATTCACTGGAATGCGAACATTGGCCACGGGGTCGAGGTACTCATAGCTGCGAGCAGACCGCTGCAGTAAAGCAACCGGCTTATTACCGTCTTCCAAAAAGGCGAGAAGGGAGCCATTATCCTGGGTCCACCATTCGCCTTTCAACGCCACATTACGCACGCGGATTCCTGAAGCCCGGGCTACGCTCGCTACCGGGTCAGGCAGTTTAAAGCCACGCAGCATATCGGGATGAGGTTTGATTTTGATATTAAGCCTTTTGCCGACTTCTTCGCATGCCATAAAGACAGGATGCCTGCAAGTATCTTCGGTTTCCCGAATCTCTTGTATCTTGCGAACAGGCGCGGATAGTCTCAGTAGAGCCGACTGCACCAGATTTGTGTCGGAGGCTTTGCGTGCCTGTACCAGGCCGCGCTCTTTATCCGTAGCTTTTCTCCTGCAAACTGCCAGATACGACATGGCGATTGCGTGAAATTCATGCAACAGGTCTGATCGACCTGATGAATCCCAAAGCGTTCGTGAATCGACGGAATAGAGTTCACTGGTCGGCGCCACCTGGAGCCATCCGTGCCTGCTGATTGGGAAAAAACCGTTGTTCCCGATCACGGGCAACTCTTTCTCGCCCAGAAACTGTGAAGTCCCTTTGCGATGAGACACCCAGACAACACCCTCTTTGGGGACTACCGCTTTTGTCTCTTCGGGAATGATTGTCGTCTGGCCAGGCTCCAGGGCAAGAAATGCTCCGGCGGCAACATCTTCTGACAGGGCCCGAGTCAGGCTGGCAACCCAATCTTCAACAAATCGAAGCGGTGAATCTTCTTCGCTGAGATTGAATTCCAGCAACTGCTTCAGGGGAAGAATAAGTATCTTCGTCCCGGGAGCCGCGCTGGCTACGACGGTGGCATTGTGAAGGTGTGCGCCAGTCCCAAATACCGCGTGACCTTCCTCTATGCGAAGGATATGATGGCGAACACCATATAATGCGCCATTTCTGGTGGCAACCACGAAGAGGTCCAGCTTACCCGACTGAACGATCCAGACAGTGTTGGCATCCTCTACAGAAAAAGGAACATTCGGCGTGCAAGTTTCTAGCTTGCCGAATTTTTCCAGTTGAAGAGCTAGAGTAGTAGTTGCCATAGAGTTTAACTTGCCCGCACCAGTTGACGGTAAGGACCATCCACCGCGATCATCTCATCATGTGTTCCACGCTGCACTGTTTTGCCGGACTCAAGCACAATAATCTCGTCACAGTCGCGAATCGTACTCAACCTGTGCGCAACGATCAGACAGGTACAACCGCGCTGGCGAAGCTGGTCATCAATCGTTTTTTCCACGCGAGCGTCGAGTGCGCTGGTTGCTTCATCAAGGATAAGGATGCGCGGCTGAGTAACAAGTGCTCGTGCAATCTCCATCCGTTGCCGCTGTCCTCCGCTGAAGTTGCGGCCTCCTTCTTCCAGCAATGAGTCATAGCCCCGAGTGCGGCTGTTGATATCATCGTGAATCACCGCATCCTTACACGCGTGAATGAGCATGCTTTCTTCTACCGTGGTATCCCAAAGAGTCAGGTTTTGCCTGATGCTGCCATCAAAAAGAAAGATATCCTGGTCGACCAGTGCGATTGAATTATTTAATACGTCCCTGGGAATTTCGCGACGCAGCTGATGATCAAAAAGAACTTCTCCAGACCACGGCTGATACAATCCGGCTACAATTTTGGCAACCGTGGATTTACCGCTGCCCGAACCACCTACTAATGCCACACGCTGGCCTGGGCCGATCAAAAGGCTGAAATCCGTCAGCAAAGGCGGATCGAGCCTGCTGTAGCCAAAAGTAATATTCCGCAGTTCCAGATAACCTTCCAGCCGCGTGCCATGAGATTCTTCAGGTAGGAAAGCAATTTCGTCGGCTTGTGAATCGCGAGGATAATTCAGGACATCATCCAGCCGGCCCAGATCGCCCTGTGCTTGTTGCAGCTTACTACCGAGGTCTACCATACGGTTCACGGGCTCCACAAAGCTGCTCATCAGCCCCTGGAAAGCGATGAGCATTCCCATTGTCAGGAACCCGTTGATAACTCGCAGGCCGCCTATTCCGAGCACGGCCGCCGCATTCAATGCAGTCAGGAATGGTGGTACGGCAGATAACAACTGTGAAGAAGCTCCCAGGTCCTGCTCAGCATTGATAACCTTTGCCTGGTATCCGGCCCACCGAGAAAAGTAATCCGTCTCTGAACCCGTGGACTTAACGGTTTCAATCATCTGCAACCCGGCCATTGAAACCCCCACAAGCTTGCCCATTTCCTGGAGGAGCCGCCGGTTATCGTCAGCGCGTTTGCGTGACACATAGCGTAGGAGGATGAGATTAATGGTGGCAATACCAATACCGATCAACGTCAGTATGGCATCGTATTGGAACATGAGCGCCGCGTAAAAGCCGATCAGCAGAAGATTGCCGAGATTGGTCGCTAAATCTCCAGAAAGCAGCTTGGCAACACGATCATTTACCTGCACACGCGTTGCTATCTCTCCGGCCAGCCGCTGGGAGAAGAACTCCATTGGCATCCGCAATATGTGCCAGAAGAACTTAGCGGAAGAACTGAGAGATAATCTCGCCTCCATTCGCAATAAGGACTGCTGCTGCATATAAGTCACTGCCGATTTCACGACAATCGTGATTGTCATCACGATGAGCAGAGGGGCAAGCCAATTTGCCTTTCCAAGAATTAACAAATCATCGACGTATACCCGTGAAAATACAGGAATTATCAGGTTAGGCAGCGCCAGCGCCAGGGTCGCAAGTGCCACGTACAGGAGTGCTGTCCGGCTTCCCGCCAAGCGCCGGCGAAGGGATTTCACAATACTTGGTTTTGACCCTCCTTTTTCAAATTCCGGCTTTTTCTCGAAAGTCAGAACTACACCCGTAAAGGACAGATCGAACTCTTCGGCTGTCACCGTGCGTGGACCGCTAGCGGGGTCATTCAAGTAAACCTTGTCACGCCCAAAACCTTCGACTACCAGAAAATGATTAAAATTCCAGAAGACAATGTATGGCGCTCGCAACTCTCGTAAGGCTGGTACTTCTTTTTTGCTGCCCTTGGCAGTGAAGCCATATTCCCGAGCTGCTTTCAATACATTGTTGGCTTTACTCCCATCGCGGGAGACGCCGCAAGCCATACGCAATTGTTCCAAAGGGATGAAACGCCCATAATAAGCAAGGATGATTCCTAGAGCTGCTGCGCCGCACTCAACCGCTTCCATTTGCAACACGGTAGGTGTTCGCACACGTTGTGTTTTTATGTTCGCAAGGCGCTTGCGAAACATTGCCAGTCCGGAGAAGCCGCTGGAGGTTTCGGGTGGAGCTGTGGAAGAAGGAGTCTGCATTGCTGTTTTTATGTCAAGCCCAGTTTTTTCTTAATGTAAGGAAACACCAGACTAATCGGTTGTTGCTCTTGGGTCACAATTCGCACTGTACAAATGGTTCCACTGGTGATGACAACGGGCGGTCCTTTTGAAGCAGACCACTGAAATCCGCTGGGAGTACCAGGATCGAGTTTCAGTGATACGCGTACCTCGGTCACTGGCCCAGTGGAACTCAGGACTTGTGTAAGCGACTCATTCTCGAAGTTACGCATCAAGGCTGCAGGAGTCGCCGGATAATCGGATACATGTTCAGTTTCGCCTTTCATGAAACCGTACTCTTCCCGTTTAATACTGGAAGGGGAAACCTGTACCTGCATTCCATTCTTTATTTCTTTCGCATCCGAAGATGAAATGTAAGCGACCAGTTCAAGGTTGTGAGCATCAGGCTGGATGCTCAGGATAGGCGCTCCCATGCTGACGTTCGCACCCGCGGAAACCTTGAGTTCGAGCACCTGGCCATCATAGGGACTTACTACATTCTCCTCGAGCGAAAGCTCTTTCTCAGCAGCAGCAAGGTCGCGTTGCAAATTGGAAATCCTGTCCTGCATCTGCGTGTCTTCCTTTTGCGGTTGTGATTCGATTGAGAATTTCTGGGCATCGAGCTGCTTCACATGTGCCGTCAAGTTGGCGATCTGGTCCTGGGTATTGACCAGCTTCTGTTTGGTTGCCAAAGCCTGTTGCCGGGTAATCAAACCTTTAGTGGCAAGTTGATCGTCGGCAGTGGCTTGCTCGCTGGTCAGCGTCGCTTGCTCGTTCAGTTCGCGAATTTGGAGTTCGTCATTGGCCCGTTCTCGCTCCAGCGCATCCATTTGCAATCTTGCGGAATCGGTCAGCATTCGCAGGGAATGATTTCGTTCACGCGTGGCCTCCGCCATAGCATCTTGAATTGACTTGATCTTTTGGGACAATACTGGCTGGGCAATGGTTGCTATCACTTGATCGGCGCGAATTCTTTCGCCAACCTGAGCATTGAGGTTTAGCACCAGGCCTCCTCCGCGTGTCACTACATTGATTACACCGCCGCTACGGACAATCACCCCTTCGCCGCCCGCTGTAGTGGGAATTCTGCCCCAGAAACCCCAGATCACTGCAGTGACAAGCAGCAGAAAGATCCCGACCAGCCCGATCCAGCCTCGGAGACTGGTAACTTGCAGCATTTGATCCAGCTGTTCGGGAGAAGATAAACGATCCAGCGAGACTTTTCGAAAAATACTTGTATTCATAGTGACCCGCCCTGGGTGCTTTCAATTTGTGCATGAAAACGGCAATGTAAAAAACGTGTCCGCAGGCACGTTCTGGAGCGGCTGGTCAGCCCGGACCAGAGTGCCGGTGGCAAAGCGAAACTGGGTCAAGGCCAATGCATAGGCCTGCTCTGCCTGCACCTGATCAGACTGGGCGGTTGTCAATCTATCCTCAATCTGAAGAATGTTGACGATTGAACCGATTCCGCCTGCATATTTTTCCCGCTCTCCCGCGAGAGCTGATTGAAAAGATTGCACTGACCGGCTAGCTGTCCTGGCGCGAAGAATTGAGTTCTGAAGCGCGCGCAGGGCAACCAGAACCGAACTGCTGATGGTTCGAGCCAGTTGCTGGCTTTGCATTTCCGCCTGCGTGGCCAGGCCCTCCGACTGCATTACGCTGCCACGGGCCAATTGATTACTTGCCGGAAAACTGTAACTGATACCAGCGGTGGCGTTAGGGCCCGGCACTCCTAAGTATGACGAAGATAAAAAATTACTGAACTTGCGCCCTTCCTGTAAACCGGCATAACCAACACTAAAATTCAGGTTGATTTGCGGTAACAACCGATTTCGTGCCGCATTCAGAAGTGTCTTGTTTTCCGCATATCGCGTCTTTGAAGCTAAATAATCTGGCCTCCGCCGTAGCGCCTCTTCTGCATAATAGTCCATGCATGCAGCGGTGTCGGCCGGTTGCTCCTGGTTTTCCGCAATCGGGAAATCATCTGCTGGCAAGGGCAGGTACGTTACTATATGATCCGCGCTGGTCCCCATATCAAAGACTAGTTGCTGCTGGGCCACAAGTACCTGTTGCTCCGCAGCCAGGCGAGTGGATGATCGCTGGGCCAGATTGGCCATAACTTCATGCAAATCATTGCGGGGAACATGATCGGCATCAACCAAGGCTTGAACATTATTAAGATAGACCTTTCCTCGATCTTCATTTTCCTGCGCGATCACAAGATTCTTCTGCGCCGCCACCAGGCTCCAGTAATCCGATGCAGTATTGGCCATAAGTTGCGATATGAGTTGGTTGAGGTCCAGCAATGTAGCGTCTACTTCACTTTTGGACGCGAGCTCCTGGGCATCTGCCGCCGCACGACCTCGCCCGCGCATGAGTGGAAAGACCACACTAACGCTGAGCGCAGATGTATTGGCGCCGCCGGCCTGGAAAAGATTGTCCGTTGTTCGGCTCAATTGGAACT
Organism: Candidatus Angelobacter sp.; assembly: GCA_036496365.1. Lineage (GTDB taxonomy): Bacteria > Acidobacteriota > Terriglobia > Terriglobales > Acidobacteriaceae > Angelobacter. The sequence continues at coordinate 92,224 of DASXLK010000020.1, forward strand.
GAGGGTTAATGGAAATACCGTTACGAAACGAACGTTGGACGCTGACACCATAATTCGAATCATTTGTCAATTGGCCTGTAGCCAGGATTCCCGCAACGGCATTCTGTTCTTGTTGGAAGCTGGTGAGCGGTATACTCATTTTGTCGCTGCTAAAACTGCTCGCTACCAATGAGTCAAAAGTCCCCGAAGCCTGTAGTAACAAACCACGGCTTATTTGTACCTGTGCTTGTTGGGAACGGATGAGCGGATGATGAATTAAAGTTGACACTATTGCATCCAGCAAAGTCAAACCGCTATGCGATGGCACCGCCTGCGCTCTGATTTGAGCTTGTGAAATGCTTAACAATAGAATGAAGAGGGGGAGTTTCCTCACTATAGCCTTCCTTGATCCGTATCAGACAAAATGGAATCCCGGAAAACAAGGGATGCGTGTAGCTCGAAATGCTTCGTACTTAAAGCGTGGTTCAGATTACCATCTGAGTAGTAATGGTAGCAAGCGCTGAGAGGTTTGTCGGCCTATCGAGTTCCAAAATGGGAATACAGCTCCGGAATACCTTAATGGTTGAACGATAGTTTAGATTTTTGATTGAAAATATGCCAGGATTCGTTATACCTGCCTTAAGTCAGTAAACTAGGAATAAACACTTACCACTCAGGAGGAAATATAATATCGCTTTTTCCCCCTGCCGCCACCTCTAGCTCATCATCAGATAGCTCTTCGCTCTTTTCCATAGTTGCGGGAAGAACGATTGTTAAATTTCTTGATATAGGTGAAGAAGGTATTTCTATTGGGGCCTCTATAAATTGGATTATCAGGCCTTCAGGCAACGGTTTGGGGTTGATTTTTACAATTGCAGCAGCAGGGTCGGAAAGCGCTAGACTTCGAAAGGAAGGATCCATCAAGCAGCGTCTCTTGACCTCATCAATCGTCCTGTTAAATTCGTCTTGGGACCATTGAGCCATAAGAGCTTCTCTGAAACCTTCTCTGGGGACTCGTGCTGAGAATACCGCTGCCTAGGATCGAGATGACTAACAATGAACGTTCCACCAGTTCTTGTCAAGCGTGGAAAATTATTAAAAATAGTCCTCCAAAGATGTTGGATCAGCGTAAAATGGCCTCTTGTTTTACATCCTGACGTGACCGGACAGGAAGGAAGATATCGTGTACCGCTTGCTCTTCATTCCAGATGTAATTAATGGCAGCGCAGCGGCGGCAATTCTTAAAACGACGATACGAGCGCAGCGAACGGCACTTTTACGATGACGATACAAATGTCCTCTCCGGCAACGCTCCTTAAAGAAGCCCTTTCTGCACTTCGTCGAAAAATTCGTGCACCACTCCACCAGATTATTTCCTATGCCGAAATCATCGCCGAAGAAAGCGGGGAAGAAAAAAACCAGCTTGTATCCGCTGCTTTATCGGCAATTATTATTGCGTGTGAATCAGTTCTCCTGACCACAGCGGGCTTTCAGGCGAATACGGAGCCTGCGGAAAGTTTTATTGAGAAGCTGCGCAAACATCTGCTTGAACAGTGTGGAACACTTCTTGCGTTGTCAGAGCAACTGCAGAAAAATGCTCCGGCGGAAAGATTTGCTTCTCTGCAACCAGATATCAAGAAGTTAAACACAGCAGTTGTTGTTTTTAAGACACTGGCGAATGAAATCACTTCAGACAAGGTATTCGCTTTGGCGCCGCCGGCACGGGCTTTCAATAGTGAATCTTCTTCCCAACAATGGACTGAACATCAATCTTTGTCCAGCCAGCCGGTTTCCGCGGCAGGATCCAGCGGGAAAGCAATTCGGGGAGGCGTTGTCCTGGTTGTGGACGACGATGAAGGAAATCGCGATGTGTTATCGCGTCGGCTACTGCGAGACGGTTGTGAAGTTATGCTCGCGGAAACCGGCCGCCAGGCGCTTAGAATGGCACACCGCTATGGTTTCGACCTGATCTTACTCGACATCATGATGCCGGAAATGGATGGAATCATGGTATTGTCCGAACTAAAGAAAGCTCCCGCTTTGCGCCATCTTCCGGTCATCATGATTTCTGCTGTCGACGAGGTTGAGAGCGTCGTTCGCTGTATCGAACTGGGAGCGGACGACTATTTGCCGAAACCCTTTAACCCGATTATTTTGCGCGCTCGCGTGAATGCCCTGTTGGAACGAAAACGGCTGCAGGATGAGGAGATTCGCAAAACAGCGGAACTGGAAAAAGCCCTTCTTGAAATTGAACAACAACGCAAAAAAACGGAGGAGTTGCTGCTCAATATTCTGCCTTCCAGCGTTGCTCAGGAACTGCAGACCAACGGTTGTGTACAACCAATGTATTTTGAAGATGTAACCATCGCCTTCGCTGACTTTGTCGGGTTTACCCTGGCCACGGAGCAGCTTCCAGCGGATGATCTGGTAAGCATCCTAAGCCGATATTTCACAGCCTTTGACAATATTATGAAGCGCTACAATCTAGAGAAGCTAAAGACGATCGGCGATTGTTATATGTTTGTAGGAGGGTTACCTCTCCGGACCCCATCTCATCCTGTGGATACAATTCTGGCCGCCTTCGAAATGCTTCGAGTCAGCAACGAGTTGGCGAAAGAAGGTCCGGTGGCTTGGCAATTGAGAATCGGGGTACATACGGGACCTGTCGTTGCAGGCGTCGTCGGGATTCACAAGTTTACCTTTGACATCTGGGGCGATGCAGTAAATTTCAGTTCGCGTATGGAAGCCAGCGGCGCTCCTGGCCGTGTAAATCTTTCTGCCAGTACATATACGCGAATTAAGGATTTCTTTTCCTGCGAAAAGCGTGGGGAAATAAAAATCAAGGATGGACGGGAAGTAGAAATGTATTTTGTCAACGGTATTGCGACGGGACTTCAGCTTACCCAAAAAATGGAGGCTGTGACTGGCACCAATGCACAGCCGTTGAAATCTTTTCAGCAGCGATATCGTAATTATTTCCGAAAAGATTTGCAGGCATTTCCTGAGTTTCTGGCTGAACAAACAAGCTAATTTGCGTATCGCCAGGGTTGTAGATTCCTATGATAGAGCCTTTTCCACAATCCCGCAGAGACTTTATATTGCGTTATGTTGTGCTTGTTGCGCTGGCGGTGGTCGCATTCTCATTTCAGGCTTTCTACTCGAAGTATGTAGTGGATTTTTACCGTAATCCCGCGGGGCGCGTACGTTCCCCGTTTCAGTACACACCCGGGAAAAAGATTCAAAGCGTTAATGACGAAGCGCGGAAAGCCGGCGTGCAGATTGGCGACGAGCTGTTGACTATCAACGGCCAGCCGTTTGCGGGCGACGCGGTGTTTTTTCCAGCTCTGGCAAAAGTTCGTCCGGGCGGACTCATGGTGACACTTCTACGCCGGCCAGACGGCAGCCTGGTACAGGCCAACATTTCCCTGGCAGCTTTTGCCAGCGGTTCCTACCGCTTCCAGGATTGGTTATTCGGTATTGTCTCTCTTGTCTTCGTCCCGGCAGTAGCTCTGTTTTTGGGTTTTGGTCTGGTTATATTCCGGCCATTCGATGGGCGAGCATGGCTGGTTCTCGCCCTGATGATGAGCTTTGCACAGATCTACTATGTGCAGGGATGGGACGCGCCATTGCGTAGTTTCGCCATCGGATACCGCAGTCTTGCGGCAGGGACATTCGGTGGATGGCTGGTTCTATGCGGAATTTACTTTCCCGAAACTACATCCGGAAATAAAAAACGCCCTTGGCTGAAATGGCTTTTTATCGCACCGGTCCTAATTATCGCCACTTTATTAACGGTAGCGAACGTATTCGCCCAAAACCACCTGGCGTGGACAGCTCCCTGGCAGTCGCAACTTCTCCATCTCCAGACCGGGCAAACCGTGCTGAGATTACTTTCGATTGTCCTGTTTATATACACGCTGACTACAAGCATAAAAGAGGCCAGACGACCCGATATTGCTCGTCGCCTGAAAACCTTGCGTAGAGGGGCCGTGATCAGTTTGGCCCCTATGTTTGCTTTGGTAATGAGGTCGTTGTTTCTCGGCGGTAACTGGATCAGCAGTGTTCCCACCTGGGTTTCTTTTCCATCCGTCTTAGTACTCGATCTATTTCCCTGCACACTGGTTTACGTGATGGTGGTTCGGCGTGCCTTTGACACGCAGGTGCTCTTACGGCAAAGCATCAAATATGCTTTCGCGCGCCGGAGCGTAGGAATATTTCGCCTTGTCACACTTGCATTGTTGTTTCTCGCCGTAGCTTACATTGTAATCAAGCCGAGTGCTGCCTCCGGCATTCTTCCAAGAATTGTCCTTGTTCTGATTTTTCTCCTCATTGCCTTTGAAATTGTACTTACAGATCACCTGGGCCGTTGGCTGGACCGCCATTTTTTCGGGATCGCTCACAATGCGGAAACGGGGCTCTTGAATCTGTTTGAGGTAATTTTTCGCGATGCCAGCTTCAGAGAAACCAGCCCATTGCTCAACGCAATACTGGCTGCCATTGCAGATGCTTTTCATATCTCACAAGTATCTGTGTTGCTGGCCGTGGAAAATAACTTCACGATTCAATACAGTCTGGGAATGACTCCGGAATCATCCCCATATCTTCCCGTACAAAGCGCAACAGTAAAGCGTTTGGTTCAGGAGAACCGGCCCTTGCATATTTATTTCGACGATCCGGATTCGTGGGTCCATCCTCTGCTTGAGCAAGAACAGGCTGTTTTCCAAACTTTGCATTCGGAAGTAGTGATTCCATTGGTCCGCAACAATAGTCTACTGGGAATCATCAGCTTAGGGCCCCGCAAACTTGAAGCACCTTACAGCAAAGGCGATTTGGAACTGTTGCGCTCTGTAGCCCTGCAAACCAGTCTGGCTCTTGAGAACAGTCTCCTGCTCTCGAGCCTAGCAGTAGAGATCACCCAGCGTGAACGCAAGAGCGCCGAGAAAGAAGCTGCTGAGCAGGCGAACAAAACCAAGAGCGAGTTCCTCGCGCGAATGAGCCATGAACTCCGTACACCTCTCAACGCTATCATCGGCTACAGCGAGATGCTTGTGGAAGAAGCCGAGGAGATGGACGAGAAGAGTTTTGTGGCGGACCTGAACAAAATTCGCGCTGCCGGGAAACATCTGCTTTCTTTGATCAATTCAATTCTCGATATTTCCAAGATCGAAGCCGGGAAGATCGAACTCTACCTGGAAACATTTCAAGTCGATAAGTTGGTTAGCGATACCCTTACTATCGTTGAGCCCCTGATAGCAAAGAATGAAAACAGGATTCGCACGGTAATGAGTGAGCCGCTAGGCGTCATGCTGGCGGACATGGTCAAGTTGCGGCAAATTCTTTTTAACCTAATCAGTAATGCCGCAAAGTTTACCCAGAATGGAGTTATCCAACTGACAATTAGCAACGAGAATAAAATTGACGTTGGGTGGGTTCACTTCAAGGTTAGCGATACCGGTATCGGTATGACTCCCGAGCAGTTAGGCAGATTGTTCCAGGCCTTTGGCCAGGCAGACAGCTCTGTGGCCAGCAAGTATGGTGGAACGGGATTGGGCCTGGCGATTAGCCGGCATTTCGCCCGTATGATGCAAGGAGATATCACTGTTGAAAGTGAACTCGGAAAAGGAACATCCTTCACCGTCGAACTACCCAGAAATGTCTCGTTGGCAACCCAACCAGAGCACGATCTTACCCCAGCGCCGGCACTGGATGGACAGGAGTCTTATAACAGCACCCTCCTGGTCATTGATGATGATCTGACGATGCACGACCTCATGCAAAGAGAGCTGGCGGGGAAAGGTGTCAGGGTAATAGGCGTTTCCAATGGCGAGGAAGGGCTGAGGAAAGCGCGTGAGATCCATCCGGATTTGATTACTCTGGATGTGCTTATGCAAGGCATGGATGGATGGGACGTACTTTCGAAGCTTAAATCAGATCCCCTGCTGGCGGATGTTCCTGTAATTATGTTGACCGTCACCGACGAGAAGAAGAAAGGTTTTTCTCTCGGGGTGTCGGAATATTTGATCAAACCTGCCGATCGCAGCGAACTTACAGTATTACTCTCAAAATATTTGGCCAGCCCAGATCAGACCGATTCTCCTGGGATACTTTTGGTGGACGACGACTCAGTGGGCCGTAGTCGCCTGGCGAAGATGTTGAAAGAGCAGGGATGGGCGGTGCGGGAAGCGGGAAATGGACTAGAAGCTCTAAGGTTGCTGCGCGAAAACCTGCCGGAATTGATTTTTCTGGATTTGATTATGCCGGAGATGGACGGATTTTCTTTCCTTGTAGAGATCAGGAAGTCACCACAGTTTTACAAAATTCCCATTGTGGTACTTACATCAAAGGATTTAACCGAGACGGAACGAAAGTTGTTGAACATCAATGTTGATCAAGTGGTACAAAAGAGCTCATGCAGTATAGATGATTTGATTCGAGACGTAAGCGACAAGCTTGCATCAGGCAGGAATGGGGAAAGGAAATATGTCAAAAATACTGCTGGTGGAGGATAATGAAATGAACCGTGATATGCTGTCGCGAAGACTCGTGCGTAAGGGATATGAAGTGATTGTAGCCTTGGACGGCGCTCAAGGAGTCGAGTTGGCCCATTCTGAAACACCTGACCTTATCCTTATGGATATGAGTTTGCCGGTATTGAGCGGATGGGACGCCACGAAGAGTATTAAAGGTGACCCGGAAACCGGATCCATTCCTGTGATTGCATTGACTGCTCATGCAATGTCGACCGATAGGGACCAGGCTCTGCAAGTGGGATGTGATGATTACGACACCAAACCTATTGAGCTCCCACGTTTGCTGGACAAAATTGAAACGTTACTGAAAAGAAAAATATCTTCTTAAGCCGGATGGATAAGATTGGATAGTGATAAAATCCCGCTGTTTTTGATTTTGCAAGGTGGCATTTTGCCGCCGGAAGGGTACCGCTTCATTACTATGAAGTCAGGTTGCATGAGGTAGAGTGCCAAAATGAATGGAGAAGATCTAAGACGCCTTAAGCATGAACTAAGGACTCCCGTAAATCATATAGTCGGCTATAGCGACCTGTTGCTGGAGACCGCAAATGAATCGTATGATCATGCTACCGCTGACTTGGCTAAGAACATTCATGCGAGCGGACAGATGCTGGCAAAGTTACTGGAAAAGAGCTTGTTGTTATCCGCGGGTGATATGGATGAGGCCCAGATGGATGCGCTCCGCGATAGTATCCGTCCGACGGTTAAATATATTTTGGATACTCTGTCATCGCATACGCTGCAGATTGGATCCAACCCTGAGATGGACGATCTGAACCGAATCCGTCGCGCTGCCGATCAGCTCCTAGCCTTAGTGGGAAAAGGAACGAATCGAATTGTTGTTTCGAAATAACTTCATTCAGATCCTTGCCACCACAAATAAGAGCGATTTTTGATTCCCTGAAGGAACCGGAAAGGGCAGGTAACTAGGGATGAGAACCTTTCAAACCAGCAGCGTCAGCGCCGAACACATTGTCAGTGTGATTTTTGGATACGCAACCAAGATAAGCAAAGAACAGGATATTGCAGGGCTGATCCGTCTTAATGCTGATTTGGCTCGAGATATCGTGGGCGCGGAGCGGTGTAGTCTGTGGTTGCTCGATGAACGTACGGGCGAACTGTGGACCAGAGTTGCCCACGAGATTGGGGAGATACGCATACCAGGCAGTCAGGGCATAGTTGGGGCATGCATCGCCCAAGGCGAAACCATGATGGTCAATGAAGCTCAAAGTGACAAGCGCTTCCTGAGAGAAGTTGATAATTCCAGCGGCTATCGGACTGATTCCGTTCTTTGCGTTCCCTTGCACCTGGAGGCGGGCGTCATTGGCGCTTTACAGGTCCTGAACAAGCCAAATGGCTTTTCCCAGGAAGATGCAGAAGTAGTGAGGTTAATGGGGGCATATACGGCCGCTGCCATCCAGGCGGAATGGCTACGGAAAGAAGCGGAAACGACCCGCCTTCTGAAACATGAGCTGGCGATTGCCGCGAATGTACAGCAACAACTCTTTCCTGGGGAATTAGCGATGATTCACGGGCTAGAGTACACAGGCTTTTGCCGTCCTGCTAAATTCGTCGGAGGAGACTATTACGACTTCCTGACGATGCCCGGGGACGGTTTCAGTCTGACCCTGGGCGATGTATCGGGAAAAGGTTTGCCGGCGGCCGTCCTGATGGCCAGTATTCAAACGCTGCTGCGAGCTCTACTGCGCCACAATCCACACGATCTGTCCGCAGCCATCCGCGAGTTGAATGATGCACTCTACCAAAGCTCAACTTCGGAACGTTACTCAACTCTCTTCTGCGGTGCTCTGAATTCAACTCGCGATCAGATGACTTATGTAAATGCCGGACATATTCCTCCATTTATTGTGAGAAAGGACGGCCATATAGAGCGCACCACCGAAGGAGACATGCCAATTGGCCTCATGCCTTCAGTTCCATATCGACACCATACAATTCACCTGAACCGTGGCGACTTGATCGTGTGCGTGTCGGATGGAATCGTGGAAGCTCAAAAGATGGACGGGGAGCTTTGGGAGGAATCCAGGCTCGAATCTATACTCCTCGAATTCAGGCATGAACCCGTCAGGCATCTTGCAGAGAGATTAATTAGAGGAGTAGATGAATTTGTTGGATCAGTAGATCAGTTTGACGATATAACCATCATAATAATACGTTTGATCTAAATAGTATGCTTGATCTGATTTTTGATTTTCTTCTACTAGCTTTTGGCGTAGACTAGAGAAAGTGAACGTGTGCTCTAAGTATTTCTAGCCGACAGAGCACTTTTTCAGAGTTGTTCGTTTAGAGGAATTTTATGCCTATTCTAGTGAAACAAATGAGAAGCACGAGTCATTCCTCAGGTTCATCAACGTTTTGTCCTGCAAAATTTTTCAGCAGGCAACGGCATACTGCACTGATACATCTTACGAAATCCGGCTGAATCTGCACGAGGTGATTCATGATGGATGCAAGAAGCGCATTCAATCCTGCTCAGGCTCAACTCTCAAAACGTGATACACATAACGTTCGTAATTTCTGCGATCTGAGCGCATCTGCGATGTCCTGCCTTGAAAAAGTCAGTGTGGAGTGCCGCTTGCCTGCGCGGGCTACAATCTTCGAACAGGAAGGTTTGACCAGTTCTATCTTTCTCATTTGCAAGGGACGGGTCAGGGTCTATTCAACCGCCAGTAGCGGCCGAATAATGATTTCACGTATTGCCGTTCGTGGAGATATGCTCGGCTTAAGCGCAATGCTTAATCAAGAGCCCAACGAAGCCACCGCTGAAACAGTGGAAGCCGCGACTGTAAAAAGTATTTCTTGCGCTGCTTTTGAACGGCTGCTGAAAGTCTCTAACGAAATCAGCGCTATGACCGTGCATGTTCTTGCCAGGGAGAATCATGGAACCTTCATTGAGGCTCGCAGATTGGCGCTTTCCCTCTCAATAAGCGGGCGTCTTTCAGATCTGTTGCTCAATTATGCTCACTATGCGCCGTCATCGGTACCACCTATAACTTTCAGAATGAAATTTACTCACGAAGAGCTCGGAAACATGCTCGGTACATCGCGTGAGACCGTAACACGTTTACTGAATCGATATGAACGCGATGGTTTTATCGCGCGTTGCGGCTCTACAGTTCGAATTCTTAAGCCGGCTCGGCTAGCTTCCCTGGCTAGCCGATAGCCTGCAGTTTTCGCTGGAACGGCAAAACCTTGCTGTGTATCTATATCTAACTAGCTTTCTGAGTTGTAACATTTGCCGTGTTTCGCAGGAACGCATATTCGCTGACGTATGACTCAGAACGCCTACAGCATGAATGAAGCATCTACACTCGCCCCAATCCATCCGTTGAGGAACCACGCCTTTTTCCTCCTCTGGATCGGCAGCTCCGTCTCTGCAATCGGGGATCAGTTTTATTTCCTTGCGCTTCCGTGGATGGTTCTCGAACTCACTGGTTCCAGCATTGTTCTCGGCACTATCTCGGTGATCGCTGCAATTCCAAGCGCAATATTCATGCTCCTTGGCGGGGTTCTCACTGATCGTTTATTCCCTCGGAAGATCATCATAATCACCGCTGCCGCCCGGTTCATTCTGCTTGTCTTTATCTCCGCCCGCCTGTGGATGCACTCACTCGCGCTGTATGAACTGTTTGTCCTCGCTGCATGCTTCGGGATTGCGGACGCTTTTTCATATCCTGCGTTTCAATCATTTCTTCCCTCGCTCGTAATCTCTAGTCAGCTTCCAGCAGCGAACTCCGTTTCGCAGTCCACGACGCAGATTACAACGCTCATTGTTCCTGGTCTGGCCGGCTTTTTTATCAAAACATTTGGCTCGGCATGGATGCTCTTCATCGATGCGATGAGCTTTTTGTTCATTATCGGTATGCTCTGGAGACTTCCCGATCCGCCCAGTGTAGCTACCAGGTTACGCCACGGAAACCTGATCCGATCGATTCTCGATGGATTGCAATATGTCAGAAGCGACATCGCGCTTTCTTCGCTGATGCTGGTCATCGCCGTGCTCAACTTTGCTACTGCCGGTCCAATAGGCATCGGTATAGCTTTCATTGCCAAACGAGAGTTCGGCTCAGTTTCATCATTTGGTTTTCTTTTGTCGGGGATGGCTGCGGGAAGCCTTGCCGGCACCTTGCTTGCTGGGTTCTCCAGGCAACGCAAGCGTGGGATGTTGCTACTCTTGGTCAGTACCACCATAGGAATCTGCCTTGGAGCTGTGGGAATACTCCATGGTATGCCTGCTTTACTTGCCGTTTTATCTCTGCTCGGCGGCGCGGCAGCATTCCTCAACGTGCAACTGATTGCCTGGTTTCAGCAGCATGTTGACCGCGCTATGATGGGGCGGGTAATGAGTGTGCGCATGTTCTCAGCGATTGGCCTTACACCCTTTTCCCTGGCTATTGCCGGGATCGCTATGCGATGGAGTCCGTCCGGCTTGTTTCTTCTAAACGGCGGCATGGTTCTTCTCGTAACGCTCCTGGCAGCTATCCATCGGCCTGTCAGGGAGATCGACTAATGACAGGACAGGACAGGAAGAACGTGGCAATATGTAAGCTCTGTAGTATCAGTTGAAGTGTGGCGAGTTGAATACACTGTGACAAGTGCGTTAATGGTCTGCTTAGATTGAATAACTCGACGGTAGCGCGTTCGGACGCATGGGAGGGTGGTGGCGGATGACAGAATTTTTTCGCGACATCGGAAAAATAGGTTTCACGGCTGCATTGGCATTCTACTTCCTTCTGATCTTTTTGCGGCAAGCGAGCAGGATCACAGGGCTTCTTGCTAATCCGGCTCAGTCGAAAGGCAGGCTTGTGCGTGCCATCTGCGGCAAACGCATCTGGAATGATTGGCCTCTCCCGGTTTTCACTTATTTTTCTCATCTGCCTGATGTCGACCTAAGAGTTTTTTCGCGCCAGATCAGTGCACTGGGGAATTACTCTCTATGGCAAAGCGCTGGTTATCGTAATCCGGGCGTAATGCGTTGGCTTTTCAATCCAGATCGCAGGCGGGCAAAAATTATAAAGGACACCGCCGCCATGCTTGTGTACAAAATCAGTTTGGACATTGCAGCCGGCGAAGAACATTTTCTTGTTTCACCAGAGTACAAGTTATTGGTAAACAGTGCGGCCCGTTGGGATTTGGATCCTTCATCCCTATGCCAGTTTCTGATCTGTCATGAGTCCGTTTCGGACTTGGATCGCGAACCGGAAATCCTTTTTGTTTCCAGAGTGGAGTCTCGCGAGATGTGGTATAAATGATGGTTTTTCCTCCCCATGTGAATCTCTCTTCCGCGGGTCTGGCAACCCTGAAACTAATCGCGATTGCAAACGCAATTGATAGTATCGAGATTTTTTCAGCGTGGAGGCAGTACTCTTACCATGGCCTTTTCGATGAGCGCTTCAATCCGCGAAGCACGATGTTCAGGCCGGGAAAGCTGGCGATCCCCTGGCTCATCTATCCTCGTTTACTGGTGTTTCCGTTGGTCGTATTGATTTGTGCGGTTGTTCTGCTTTTCGTTCCCTGGACGAATCCCGCTCCATGGCTGGCCTGCATGGCGACAGCGCGTATGCTGCTGAGATGGCAGGGAGGGCGGGGTGGAGGGGAAGGCGCGGACCGAATCCTGAGTATCCTGTTATTGTGCATGACGTGCTTCTATCTGGTACCGATTATGTTTGTGCAGCGCGATCTTTTGATCTTTATTGCGGCGTTGTCCATATTGGCATATACCACGTCTGGCATGGCGAAGATTCTTAATCCTGAATGGCGCACGGGCAGGATTCTGGCTCCTGTGCTTTCGCTGGAAATATTTGCTAATCCACTGCTGGCGCGGAAATTTCGTAAGCATTGGCGCGCGGCCCAGATTGCTTCGTGGTTGGTCTTACTCTACGAATGTGGCTGTCCCATATGGGTGCTGACATCTCCTGTGGGTTGTTGTGTATTTATTTTAATGGGGATCGGGTTCCACCTTTTCAATGCCGCAACGCACGGCCTGAATCTTTTTTTCTGGGTATATCTTGCGACCTATCCCTCGCTTTTATTTGCTGTGGAGAGATTGTATGGAAGATAGCGGCAGCGGTAATCGGGCAGAAAAAAACATGAGAGTGGCGAAGACTAAAGCGACAGCTACCAGTATAGAAGAGAAGCTGACAATACGGGTACCCGGGCCGATCTCGGAAGTTCTTGTCGATGCGGAACTGAAGGTTGGTGCGTCCGGCATAAGTGGCCTGATTCTGGACCACAAGGGAGGCTGGGCGGTCGGCGGTTATTTAGCTGTACTCCTAAAACGAAAACGGGCAAAGCCGTAACTGCGACTTGCCCGCATTCTTCCCCAATAGTCCCGAGTAGGCTTAATTCAATACTACTAATCCGCCATTCGATCCACGCGTAGCCTTCTCAATAGCTTCGACCCTGCAAGGAACTCGAGGCAGTGTCTTATCGCGGAATGGCGACCAGGCAGCCGCTCGCCATATCTCAGAGAACGAACTCTTTATGATATTTCCGATGGGATGCACTTTCGTCTGTAACCCTCGTAAACAAGGATAGACCATGCCATCTTCATCCACAGCTAGCGCAAAGGTGCCAGCCTTGCAAAAGCCTTGGGGCCGTTTGGACATAGCTCGACCTTTCTGATACTCCGTCACTTCTTTTTCTTCGTAATTTCCTATTACAATCTCAGGACCGTCATGCCCGGCCCGCGCCCATGCTACAACCTCTGCCAATGCATCCTTCATCTCTATTGCCGAGGAGTGATACTTCGCAGATGAAGGTTTTGCTCCTCTGCCGATGGCTACCATAGGCACAAAAACCAACATGGCCGCTTTAACCTTGAGTGCTATATCTATGAACTTTCGTAGACTGGCAATGTTAGCTGAGTGAACAGTCACTGTAATAGACAAAGTAATTCCGGCTTCGCCCAGTTCGCGCAAGTTTTCTACCGTGCGGTCAAAGGCTCCTGCGGATCGCCTGAATGCGTCATGCTGCTCCGGGTTGATACCATCCAATGAGACAGCCACACCCACGTTGCCGACTTTTAACGTTGCGATACGGCGTTGGTTCAGGAGCAAGCCATTTGTCAATAACGTTGTCGCAATAGGAAGATCGACAGCTTTTTCTAAAATCTCATCAAAGTCATCCCTAACAAAGGGCTCCCCGCCGGTAAACTTAACGTTCAATACTCCGGATGCAACGCAGTCATCGAGCATTTGCAGCCAAAACGATGTCGGCAACATATCGCCACCGGCCGTAGATCTCGCACTGACATTACAATGATAGCAAGCTTGATTACAACGTCGTGTAATGCAAAGTTCTACTTTTGAAGGGGATGACATGCAGTCTATACCCGGCATCACCACATCATCTCCCGCATCCGGAAGGGGGCGTGGCGAGAAGATGCCGCCGGTGAAATCAGAAACCACGCCCGCATCAACAAGATCGTGTCCTGAAAATCCAAGTTCCCCCGCCGCTTGATCCAGTGAGCTGAGAACTGCATCCTTTTCCCGGGGCGCATCGTTAAGAGCGCGCAGTATTTGGTATTGCTCGCTGGATAAACGAATCGTTTTCCAGGTTCTTGCGTTAAAAGCTATATGACTGGCGTAGTAGTGGGGCTCCGCACGTAGGACAATTTTGGGGCCTAGCATGGCTAACATTTGCAACCTCCTGGTCAACCGCCGTATCTAGTTGGAAGACATGACTTAGTAGGTTTGATTCAGGCCAGAAATTTCTGGCCTGAACCAAACCATTGAGTTTTATACAACTAGGTTTTATTTCCATTCATGCAAAGTACTAGCAGCAGGAAACCAGGCCGTCTCCTGCAACCTTCGGAGATTGCGATAGACCGCCAGCCACGTTTTTGAGATCGTCGTCTTTAATGGTTTCTTCGGTTTTGTCTTTAGTTTGGTCTTTGGTCTTTGGAACTGCGGATTCGTTTTGTTTCTTTTCGTCGCCCATATTTTTAATCCTCCAGTTATCTCAAGTTATTAGCTGAGATAAAAGATCATAGAAAACGGGATGGAGGATTGTCAGTGACTGTGATCACTTATAAATGTGATTTACGTCACAGCTAGTTCCATTTTGGGACATGACCTAAGAGTTCTTCTCTGTTTAACTCCGAAGATTTCTGGCATATTGGATAATGCCGGAATGTTCTGTTTAATGTTTGCGTGCATGCTGTTCTCCAACATTGCACACTGAGCAAATCTGTATCTAATGCTGCTTGAATGCGGCTTATAAATTGAGAACGACTCTCTGCTGTGAAGAACTCCTTGAGCAAAGGCAACATGACAGCGAGGCGAACCTACCCCTCGAGAGAGGTTCACCAAAGTTTAATTTTATTTTTAGAAAATATGCCGGAGCAGGTGGCTTGTATCAAGATATTGCATTAAAGCTTCGTAAACATTTCAGGCTTTCCAATGAGTGTCAGCGGCAAATCCAATTTAAATGCAGGTTAGATTTTTAAAACTTGAACAAGCATTCATAATTCGGCCATGCAAAACTCACCATCGCCATTCAAGGATGCATATCGACATAAATCCTCGTACAACTGCTGCAGTCCAGAGTTGTCGGAGTTAAAGCAAACACTTCCATTTCCCGGTTCTATTGTGTAGCATTCAAACCACGAAGCCAATCCCTTTGGCAACCGCCCTCCACAATTTTCAAATTGAGCCAGAATGTTGTAAGCCGCATTCGTTGCCTCGCGTCGATCGGTGAATTCGCACGCTGGACTATAGGCCAGCTCTAGCAGCGCACATGCACGTTCGAGCGGATACATGCACGTCTCGATTTGTTGTATACAGTTATGATGCGCCTGACCGGCACTTTTTTTTGCTTCAGTATTAAAACCAACTATTGCCAGTAAAATTCGAGACCTGAGTGCACCCACTTCATGCTTGCTGGCGCGTGCCCAGTCTAATGCTGCCATCGCATTTGCATGCGCTTCTGGCAAATCGCCGAGCAACGAGTGCTGTAAGCCAAGTGCAAAATGCGCGTAATAACGCTCGATACTAAGTGAAGGGTTGGTGTCACAATTATCCAGTTGCCGCCTTGCGTACCGCAGCAGTTTCCTCGCATCTGCAACTTGCCGCCTTTGTACCGCCAGTTCCGCAGCCGCTGAGTAGATTGCGGTCATGCGCAGGTTTGATTTTGGCAGTTGCTTGATCATATTTGCATAAACGGCCGAAGCTTTATCCGTTTCACCCATGCCGGTGAGCGCTCGGGCTTGCAATTCGGCAAGCACGAGAGACAACGCATATTCCTGATCTGTGCCAAGCTTCATCCGACCAGGAGGTGCCGCGGAATGCTGCACGCTAGTATCACTAAAACAATGAAGGCAAAGCTCTTGCGCAAGACGCTCTGTAAATTCGAGCAGACCTTCAAAGTCAAATCGCGCAAGATAAGTACGCGCCCCTTCGCAGAGATAAATGCTGGCCGAAAATGAATCCAGAAGCAGATATTCGTTCTTTAAGCCGTACAATTCATTGAGCAATTCAATACTAAAATCAGTATCTCCGATCCTAAATGCTTTTTTCTTCCAAACATATTCATAAAATTTCTCAAAGTACGCCAAAGCCTCTGCAAAGTTATTCTGGGCAAAAGCCAGTCGACCCAAATTGATATACGGCTGTAACATGCACCCGAGCCAGACTCGATGATCACTTCTCTTAATCCCGGCCCTACAAAGACGGAGAGCATCAATGGTTGTGGTTGCCGCCCAATCTAAATGTCCGTTGTGATAAAAGACGAGCGCTGCATTGGTGTAAATTGAAATCAACTCTGAAGGAAGGACATTTTTGCCGGCTGCTGCAACAGCGGTCAGCCGTTGCCGACATGCCGCTCCCGTAACTGAAAGTGATTCCTTGGGACGGCGAGGTGAAGCAGAGATAATGTTACAAAAATCTAAACTTCGCCAGAAAGAATGCGGTGGCATTACTTTTTCAGCACTCTCACGCGAGGCTTGTATTGCACTCCCCGCGGTGTTTGCTGTCATGCCGGCCTCCATTCAGATTTGAGTCCTATTTGGAAAAAGTCGCGATAGGCTGAAGCAGTTGCGTATAGCCACCGCCAATCAGTTCCAGTGAGCCCGAGCCTCGAATGCCTACACGAAAATTAATTCGCTTCTTTTCCGAATGCGGTTTCTGAACGCGTATAGTTATTCAATCTGGTTAGATCATCAATGGCTATTACTTATTATGTCAAAACTTTTGAGTACTTTGTTTGTTTTTTCTCCTTCTCTCCGTCCGAGTTCCAATTCGGGACAGGATGGAGTGCAGTTTCCACTCATAATTGGCTGCGGATAAAAACGTCCTGCTCCGTATACTGGTGACAGATGCACGCTTTCGTCCCACACATCTTCCTTGTAGGCCCTATATTTAGTAGGATAATCCGGCATGAAGCGTCGCACATCTAGTTCAAATACGGAACTAAATTCACGATTCTCCATTTCTGCGATATTAGATCTAGCTATCATATTGGGTGTCTTGGCTCTTTGCATTCTTGTTTTGCCGTTTTTAAATCCGTTTTTGCGGCATGGACATGGTTTAGCGGCAGTGTTAGCTGCGGCCGCTTTTCAATTTCTGGCAGAGGGAGTCGCACCATTCGCGTTGATGGCGGTACGTGGTGAGGCCTTTTCGAGTTATGGATTTACGCGCAGCAACATTGGCATATCCCTGGGCTTTGCATTGCTTCTAGCGTTGTTTTACGACGCAGCACTGTCTTGGCATAGCGGCGCCTTGCTCTGGATCCCCTTACTTCGGCAACCTGCCGTCCGTACTGCTCTTTCCGTAGGGTTCCCACTCAGCATTCTTGGCGTGGTGATTGCTCTGTTGGCCTGGGGCTTCACGGAAGGATTTTTTGGAATCTATTTTGCCAGAAAGGTCAATTTGGCATGGGGCCACGATGGAACTGGATGGTTTGCTCCAGGCGTACTCGCATTTGCGCTTTTTAACGGGATATTCCACGTAATGGTGGGTCAAGGATGGGAAGGTTTTATCAGCAGTTTCGCTTCTGGATATGCAATTGCAGTTATTCCGGCGGTCACCGGGAATGCATGGGGCGGGGCTTTAGTCCAGGCGCTTACGGACGCTGTTGGGCGTCTGTGAATCCTACAGCATGTGCGTAATGTGGCTGTATTCAGTATATCGAGCGATTCTGCCGTGATCGGAAAAGAGCAAGGCAGGATTTGAAAGCAAAAGCTATATCTCGATAAGTGAGATAAATATCTTGAGCAGCTTATGCGCAACGAAACGTATATTACCGTCCTATCGAACAGGGGCGCAAAACACGGCAACGCCAATAAACGCAGAGAGGTGATGCTATGAATGAAATTGTTTTGATAGAAATGCCTTTCTCAGATATTCGGATGCCGTCTCTCGGCCTAACCAGATTGAAGCATGTCATAGAGAAAGAAAATCCCACACTACAAGTGCAATTATTATATTTGAGCCACACCTTCGCTGATTACTTCGGAATAAATCTTTATCAGCAAGTCGCACTGAATACACGCCATCTCATGGCTGGATTAGGCGACTGGATTTTTCGCGAAGTGGCTTTTCCGGAGGCTCCAGACAACACAGTAGAGTATCTGGAGCGGTATTATCCCTCAATAAATGCAGCCGATCAAACCATCCAGGCAGACGTCCTGGAGAAACGAAAGGGATTGCAGAGGTTGATTGACGACATCGTAGAAAAGCATCGGCTGGACAAAGCTGCCATCGTGGGATTCACGTCATTCTTCTCCCAGAACAGTGCTTGTTTCGCGCTAGCCAGAAACATAAAGAAAGTGAATCCCGAAGTAGCAATTGTAATGGGTGGCGCAAACTGCGAGTATCCTATGGGTGAAGAGATAGTGAATAATGTTGATTCGATTGATTATGTCTTTTCGGGCCCCGCTCTTGTGAACTTTCCAGCTTTCGTCCGTTTGCATTTGGAAGGTGCCCCGGACTCTGCCAGAAATCTTCAGGGAGTCTTTATGAAAAGCGGCTTACGTATTCAAAATGACGCACCGGTCGCATTTAAGCAGGCTGCTGGTATAACGCCCTTAGGCGAGTCGCTCGATATTAATACCCCAATCCCTTTGGAATACGATAGTTTTATTGAGAGCTACATGCGATTGACCGGCGAAGCTCTTGTTCCCAGGCTCCCTTTTGAAACATCTCGAGGCTGCTGGTGGGGAGAAAAATCGCATTGCACGTTCTGTGGCTTGAATAGCTCGTCAATGAGTTCGCGCGCGATGGCGCCTTCTCGCGCCATTCAGGAGTTCCGCGCACTATTTTCATACCTTTCAAGATGCAGCGAGCTTTTCTGCGTTGATAATATTCTCCCCAAGAGCTATCTGCATGATGTATTTCCTTATCTTGATACGCCGCGTGGTCTGTCCATTTTTTATGAAGTAAAGTCCGATCTAAGCGAAGTAGACTTGCGTACGCTATCCAGGGCTGGTGTGACTTGCGTCCAGCCGGGCATTGAAGCGCTTAACACGTCAACTCTGAAGTTAATGAAGAAGGGGAGCACATCGTTTCAGAACATCGCGCTGTTGAAAAACTGCCTCCTGAATAACATCACTCCCATGTGGAACCTGCTCGTCGGGTTCCCGGGGGAAAAGGAAGAGGTGTATCAAAAATATTGTGACGATCTGCCGCTTTTGGTCCACCTTCATCCTCCTACTGGTGTTTATCCCATTCGCTTTGACCGGTATAGTCCCTATTTTGATCATGCGGTTGACTACAATCTCGATCTACACTTTTGTGACTTCTATGGAATGATTTATCCCTTTTCCGAAGCCTCCCTCAGTAATCTCGCTTACTATTTTGTGGACCGTAACTTTGAAGCTCCCTATCGTGTTCAATTGCAAAAGTGGATCCAGTCACTGCAAAAATCGGTTGAATGCTGGAAAACAGCCTGGCGAACGGATGGCCGTCAGCGCCCTCGTCTGGAGTTCAGACCGGGCTGTAATCAGCAAATCATTTTAGATAGTCGATCAGGAGCTCTCATTGAACATCACGTTACGGAAAATTCTGCAAGACTCCTGCAACGGTTGAACTCCCCTGCCACTTGTGATCGATTATTAGCTGAGGTTGAGTTAACTGCAAAATTCGACGTTGAAACCGAGATAGAGCAGCTAAAAAACAGCGGCTTTGTGTTCCAAGAGGGCGATCGCCTTTTAAACTTGGTGATGCCTGGCGCTTAAATTGTCTGCCAGTTCCGAGCTGGCGTTCTGGATCGGCCAGCTCAGAGTTTGTACGTACTCAGAGAAATCCTCAAAATAAGCCATCTTCCCAAAAGGGTTGAAAAAATAATGGCGCGAGGCAAGGAATGTATTAGGAACATGATGTCGTACGCTTGAAGCGAGAAATGGAGCTGCCCCGGACTATAGGCACGATAGTGATATTATCTGTTGCTGCTCATGGGTTTAGTAGATGAGGATTGGAACGGTAAGTTATTGATTTTATGGCGCGCCCTGAGAGATTCGAACTCCCGGCCTTCTGATTCGTAGTCAGACGCTCTATCCAGCTGAGCTAAGGGCGCGAATTAGGCATGAACAGCAACCCACTTATTCTAACAAAGCCTTTCAAATCTGTCTCTGTGTGATATCAACGCGGGATCAAAAAATCGAGCGCCCTGCAAATTTCTGCGCAATTCCCTTCCCACACAAAAACTCCCCTTTCCGCACAAAGAATTTCCTTTCCACAAAAATCAAATTATGAATTTTGCCGCCAAAACTTTACAATCGGCGGAATGCTGACAAGCTGGCATACCGTCCTTGAAATTGTGCTCCGCACCACGGCGGTTTACGCCCTGGTTCTGGTAGGCATTCGTTTAACTGGCAAGCGCGAAGTCGGGCAGATGACCCCGTTTGATCTCACTTTGTTGCTCCTGCTGAGCAACTCAGTACAAAACGCAATGACCGGCCCGGACACTTCAGTAATGGGCGGCGCTGCGGCGGCACTGGTGCTGCTCGGGCTCAATTTCGCGTTAGCGGAGGTTTCCGGCATGAACCGGCGCTTCCGCAAGTTGATCCAGGGATCGCCAACTCTCTTGATTCACAATGGCGAGTGCATTACGGCCCACATGGCTAAGGAACATATTTCCATGGACGAGCTCAACCGGGCTTTGCGCGAACATGGCGTCTCCTGCACAGGCGACGCGGCCCTGGCGGTACTGGAAGTGGATGGATCCATCAGCATCCTGAAATATGATGATGTTCCGGACCACACACGGCCGCAAAAGCGGCTCAAGTTTATGCATAGGAATTAAATCGGCCATTCTTTAACACGCCAGCCAATCCACATTTAAGAAAGAAGAAGCAAAATGAGTCTTGAAGAAGAACTTAAAGAAAGCATGGAACACGCCAATAAGAGCGGGGAAAAAGGAATTGGGCTAACCATGGCGGTTGTGGCCGTGCTGTTGGCCGTTGCGACACTTCTCGGCCATCGCGCGCACACAGAAGAAGGCCTGTTGCAGGGCAAAATCGTGGACGAGTGGAACTTTTACCAGGCAAAACACATTCGCGCCCACGAATATGGTGCCTTTGCAGAACTCGCCGCCGCCATCGCGAATCCCGGCTCGGCAAAAGACCTTGCACTCAAAAACTACAAGAAATCGCAGGAAGAAGAATGCGGCTCTCCTGCCGAGCACGGTTGCAGTAGCCCCGCAAAGGATTCCCAGACCTTAAAAGCATTAATGGCGGCAGCGGCTGACGGTAGCGGCAAAGAAGGCGGCGGAAAAGAAAACAGCGCCAAAGAAAACAAAGGAGAGCACGAGTCTCCTGCAAAAGGCGACGCCGCAGCCAAGGACCATGGCAAAGAAAATGGTGAAGCCAAAGAATCAGCTGAAAGCAAGGACCAACACGAAGGTAAAGCAGCCAATCACAAGCCTGGCGCGGTGAATATTCAGGAAGACGCCAAGGAAATGGAGCACGAAAGAGATGTGGTGGAACACCGTGCTGATTTCTACGATGGCGCTGAGCTATTTCTGGAGATATCCATTGTTCTCTGTTCCATAGCGCTTTTGGCGGAGATGAAACTGATCTGGCAGCTTTCTTTCATCTCTACCATCGCCGGTATTGTCACCGCGCTCTGGGGCATGTTTGGAGTTCACTAAAAATCGATCATTGGCTCGGAGCTTGTCACCTTCAGCGGGTGGTATCCAGCGCCAGCCCATTTACTCCGTTCGTGGCAAGCCCAGTGCTTGATCCGGTAATGGTGCGCGAGGGCGCAAGGTTCCCTTGCGTGGTTGAGATATTGGTGTAGATCAGAATACTGGCAGCTACTGAATCCACCACGTATAGCTCTCCGTTGACAATATTTCCGTTGAACGCTATCTGCTGCGGTGATTGCAGGTTCGTGCTGCTTCCAGTGATGTTGCCGAAAGGAATCACATCGCCAGTATCAATGGAGGCGCTGGCATACGCTGTAATGCTGACTGGGGCCACAGAGTTGCTCACAATCAGCCGGCCTGAGCCATCCAGGGCAAGCCCGCGCGGCTGTGAGAGCTTAGTATCAGGGCCGGCAATCGTTCCACCCACAATTCCCACCACAGTTTGTGTGCTGGCGCTATCCAGCCGGTCAACCGCATTGTCACCGGGATCTGTAAAATAAAGCTGGTTATTTGTAGCATCCAGGAATATTCCGCCAATCGTTGTGCCTACGTTAATCGTGCTGATTGGTGGGACATTGCCATTGATGGTGGAAGCGTTCGTAAATAAATAAATGATCGTTCCATCCGCCACATACAAAAGATTGTTGATGGTATCAACCGCCACATCAATGGGATTCACAAAGCCTGTGGCATTCCCCACAATGATGCGCGTGGGAGTCACATTTCCCGTCAGTGTCGATGCATTGTCAAAAATCACAATGGACTTTCCGCCTTCATTGGCAATGTAGAGGCGATCAGCTCCAGTATCCACGGTCATATGTTGCGGTGAGGAAAGTGAGGCCGAGGTAATGGTGGCGGTTGGGGCCGTGTTGCCGTTGGTTGCTTCAACATCACTAAAGCGGAGAATCGAATTTGGGGTTGAAACATAGAGCTGCCCGCCTGTGGCTCCAGTGCCGCCACCACCGCTGCCAGTGCCTGAACCACCCAAAGTCCGCCGAGGTGAAATCACACATCCAGCAATCGTCAATGCCATTGCAACCACTAAAATTGCGTAAAACCTCTTCATTCCGTCGGCTCCTGATGGTTCAAAATCTTTATGCCCCACAGTCATTATGACCCAGGGTCGTATGCCCAAGACCTTTATAAATGTTTACAATTCCTCAGTAATTAACGCTTATGTCCATAATCTATCTAGCAACATCCAATTCAGGCAAGGTACGAGAGTTTCGTGAAGCCGCTCATTCCCTGGCTTTAGCTTTAGACCCTTTGCCCGGTCTGGCCGATATTGTGCCTCCAGTGGAGGATGGCCTTACATTCGAGCAAAATGCACGGATTAAAGCTGAATATTACAGCCGCTTTACCCCCGGAGAGCTGGTGCTGGCAGAAGACTCCGGACTCGCCGTGGAGGCGCTGAATGGCGCTCCCGGCGTGTATTCAGCCCGTTATGCTGCAACACTTCAAACGGGTACCGTGGCCCATGAAAACTCAGACGATCAGGCCAACAATCTCGCGCTCATCACACGGTTAGAACGCCTAACCGGTGACCATTTTGCAGGAAAATATGTTTCCGTGATTGCCCTGGCGCGTGACGGCAAGACCCAGGCCACCTTTTTAGGCGAAGTACACGGTGAGTTGCGAACCGTACCACGCGGTACAGGTGGATTTGGATATGATCCGCTCTTTTACTTCCCCGCTCTGGGAAAAACATTTGCCGAATTGCCTTTGGACCAGAAGCGTGAATACAGCCATCGCGGCAAGGCATTTCGTGGTTTTTTGGAGTGGTATCGCCAGCAGCAGCATTCGTAAGGAAGCGCAAAAACAGCACGCGCAGCTTTTACTTATTTGACCATTGAGGTGGCTTCTTTCCTCATTTTCTTTGGATCAGCCTGCCACTGGGTTCCATCCTGAAACTGCAACTCCTCAATAAAGAACACCAGGCCCGCGGGATGCCGCGCCAGATCAGCCTTAGTTGAACACCCCTGCCCGGTGATACTAAAAGTTGCAGTGGTGTCCACGTCTGCAGTCACGGTGACTGCTTCGCCTTTCGCAAACCTTACATCTTCTTTCTTGATGGCAAACCACGCCAAGCGGTAGCTGGTGATCTTTTGGTGGTTCCTGTTTTCCACCAGGGCGTCCAGCAGCGTGTTGTCAGCTCGGAAAGAAGCTTGCAGGATATGGACCGGATCATCCACCTGTTGCGCAAACAGCATCAATGTTTCCTGGTTGTTATTTTGCAGCTCGGCTGGATGGAGCGCCATCAGCGAAGGCTGCAACGCAGCAAGAACGATCCCGCAAAAGATACAGGCCAATAATCTCTTCACGAAAGTGTACCCTCTCTGCATGTGTGACAGATTTTGCAAGTTATGATCGCCGCAAACCCGTCCTGTATTTTCTGTACCGCGCATCCTACACCCTAAGGGGCAATTCTCAATAAGGAAACTTATGGCAGACTGCTGGATTGGCCAGAATTTAGGCGTTGCGCTACCTTGTAAATCCAAGTAAATTCAAGGTTCTCTCATGGCGAAACGGCCCTCACAAGCGGCTTCACGATCAGCAAACGGGACTTCAGATAAGCATCAGCGCATACTGGATGCGGCCATCGAAGTCATTGCGGAGCATGGCTTTTTCCATTCCCGGGTGGCAGAAATCGCAGACCGCGCCGGCGTGGCGGACGGGACGATCTATCTTTATTTCAAAAATAAAGACGAACTACTCATGGCGGCCATTGATTCGGCGTTTCACCGGTTCATCCAGCGGGCACGGAGCTCCCTGGACCAGGTTCCAGACCCCAGAGAGAAGCTGCGCCGTATGGCTTTTCTCCATCTGGAAGCGCTGGGGTCAAACCGCAGTCTGGCAATCGTCTTCCAGACCGAATTGCGGCACAGCGCCAAGTTCCTTGGCCAGTTTTCCCATAACCTGCTGGTGGAATATTTTGATGTAATCAAGGGCGTTTTGCGTGAAGGCCAGGAGGCCGGCGTATTCCGCGCCGATATTTCCATCACCATCGCGGCCCATTGCTTCTTCGGCGCTGTGGATGAGATAGTAACTACGTGGATCCTTTCAGATCGCGACCGGGATCGCGATTATCACCTCTCCAGCCTGACCGATTCGGTTGTGGCTATTGTGCTTAAAGGGGTAGAAACGGGCGCTTAAAGTATGGAAACCAGGACCCTGGTTGACATTTTCTATACATCAATAGGGCATGACATGGAGCGCCACGTCATGTTTAAGCACGGTTCTGCCTGGCAGATCATCTCTTCCCGCCAGCTCTATGGATATGTCGTTGCGCTGGCCCGAGTCTTAAAGCAATGGGGCGTCCAGAAAGGCGATCGCGTTGCTATCCTGAGTGAAAATCGCCCGGAATGGATGATCACTGATTTTGCCTGTATGAATACTGGCATTGTTGACGTACCAATCTATGCCACACTTACGGCGGAACAAACGCTCTATCTGCTGCAAAACTCTCGTGCCAAAGTGATCTTTGTTTCCACGCTGGAGCAACTGCGCAAGGTGCAATCCATCCAGGACAAGACCTCGTTGGAAAAAGTCGTTGTTATGGACGATATTGCTGAAGTAAACGTGATTCCAATGTGGTTTCTCATCAAGGACGCCTCCCTTGAGCATGACGAACAATTTGACACGCAGGCGCACCAGATCACGCCGGACGATCTGGCAACTCTGATTTACACCTCTGGAACCACCGGCACCTCAAAAGGCGTAATGCTCAGCCACGGCAATCTCACTGCCTGCGCCGTGATGGCCAGCCAGCAGACCCAGTGGACCCCAGATGACGTATACCTATCTTTCCTTCCTCTGTCGCACGTAACGGCGCGCCACGTGGACTATGTTTGCTATCTGGAAGGTGTGTCTCTGGCGTATTGTGCTGTCTTTGACCAGCTTCCCCAGATGCTTAAAGAAGTCAGGCCATCGATTATCGTGGCCGTTCCTCGCGTCTATGAAAAGATTCGCCAGGAAGCCGAGCGTCGCGCCGGCCATGGTTTGAAGCGGAAGATTTTTGATTGGGCGCTTCACGTCGGTGAAAAACATAAGCAGGAAGTCGGCCGCGGAGAAACGCCGAAGAGCTCTGTATGGAAGCTGGCAGACCGGCTCGTCTACTCCAAAATACGCGGTGGATTTGGTGGCCGCAGCAAAGCGTATTTCTCTGGCGGTGCGCCGCTGGGAAAAGACATGGCTGAGTGGTTCTGCGCCATGGGAATTCCCGTGATGGAAGGATACGGGCTTACCGAAACCTCACCTACTCTCTCCGTCAATCGACCTGGCGCCTTCAAAATTGGCTCCGTGGGCAAAGTCAATGCAGGCTTACAGCTCAAAATTGCCGCCGACGGCGAGATTCTGGTCAAAGGTCCCACAGTATTCAAAGGCTATTGGGAGATGCCGGATGAAACGCGCGCTTCATTCGTTGATGGCTGGTTCAAAACAGGCGATATCGGTGAACTGGATAGCGATGGCTTTCTGCACATTACGGATCGTAAAAAAGATTTGATCAAAACCTCAGGTGGAAAATTCATCGCTCCACAACCGATTGAGAATGCCCTCAAGGCCAACGTGCTGGTCGCGCAGGCTGCGGTCATTGGCGACACGCGTAAGTATGCTTCTGTAATCATCTCTCCGCATTTCCCGTTGCTTGAAGATTGGGCGCGCGCCAATGGCGTGAGTTTTAATACCCACCAGGAGCTCGTGGCTGCCAGCAAAGTGCGTGACCTGTATAAGGGCATAGTGGAAGACCTGAATAAAAAGCTCGCGCACTTTGAGACGATCAAAAAGATCGTGGTTGTGCCAGATGAATTTACCGTGGCCACGGGCGAGATTACCCCCACGCTTAAACTCAAGCGCCGCGTGATTGAAGCCAAGTACAAGCAGCAGATTGACGAGCTCTATCAGGAGCCGCATCCAATCGAGATCGCGCCCGTAGGTTAGTTAGGCCTCAATTGGCGCTCACTCTGTAATTCCCCTCGGATTTGTCTGGGCCGGGCAATTCATTACAATAAAAGCATGACCATGGATCCTCTCATTATTGCAGGACGGCAGTTCGCTTCACGTCTGATCGTTGGTACCGGCAAATATAAATCTGGGCAAGAAACTGCGCGCGCCATTGAAGCCAGTGGCGCAGAGATGGTTACGGTGGCGGTCCGTCGCGTCAATCTGGACCGCAGCAAAGAGTCGCTGCTGGATTTTATTGATCCTAAGAAGTACTTCCTTCTGCCCAACACTGCGGGCTGTTACACGGCGGAAGAAGCCATCCGCGCCGCCCGGCTCGGACGCGAAGTCGGCATTTCTGATTGGGTCAAGATTGAAGTAATTGGCGACCAGAAAACACTGTATCCCGATGTTCAGGCCACCATTGAAGCAACCCGCGTATTAGTAAAGGAAGGCTTTACTGTTCTTCCTTATACCTCTGATGATATTGTAGTTGCTAAACGCCTTTTGGACGCTGGAGCAAACGCAATTATGCCTTTGGGTGCGCCGATTGGAAGCGGGATGGGCATTCAAAATTCTGCCAATATTCAGATCCTGCGCGAGATGATCACAGAAGTTCCGATCATTCTGGATGCAGGCGTGGGAACGGCTTCAGACGCAGCCATTGCCATGGAGCTTGGTGCCGATGCCGTGCTGATGAACTCCGGAATCGCCAATGCTGACGATCCGGTTCTAATGGCAGAGGCCATGAAGCATGCAGTAATCGCCGGGCGGTCCGCATATCTTGCCGGCAGAATGCCCCGAAAGCTTTACGCTACGGCTAGTTCACCCTTGCAAGGCGTGGTTCGATAAATGTGGTTCGCTAAGTCGCTAAATATCGTTTCGCTGACTTAGTTCCGTGAAAACTCGCCGCGTCAACGGTTCGGATCTATCGCTACGCCTTCCGGCCTTCCCGCCACTGAAAGAGTGGTATTTGTCCCTGTAAGGGTACGCGTTGGCGCAATGTTTCCAGTTGCCGTACTGAGATTGGCAAAAGCCGCAACCCGGCCAGCTCCTGAATCCGCGTTATACACCGTACCGGTTCCTGTTTTATCCACCACAATCTGATCAGGAATAGCAAAGCCTGTGCTGCTGCCTTTGATCTCCCCTGCTGGCGCAACATTTCCGTTGGCCGTGCTGGCGTTGGCATAGATCGTAATGCTGGGACCTGAAGCGCTGTTGTTGCCTACTATCAGCCTTCCTGAACCGTCAATTTGGACTCCTCCTGGATTCGCGAGGTGAGTGGCCGCGCCTTGAATCGTGCGGGTTGCTGTGACAGGTCCATCCAGCGTGCTGGCGCTGTTGTAGACGTGGATTGCGTTATTGGCAGAATCGGCAACGTAAAGAGTGTCACTGACAGCGTCAATAAAAATGGCCGCCGCCGTGAAGTTTACGATGAGATCATGTAAGGAAGACACATTCCCCGTCGCCGTGGAAGCCGAGGCAAAAACCAGCACATCAATGTCATCTGCAACATAAAGCAGGTCCTTGGTCGTATCCACCGCAACATCCACGGGAAGAACCAGATTCGTGTTAGCTCCAGTAATGATCCTCTCCGGAGCAACGTTGCCAGTCTTTGTGCTGATGTTGTCAAAAATCAAAATAGAAAAACTGCCATTGTCTGCCACATAAAGCCGGTCGTTCGTAGCGTCAAGCGTGATAAATGCCGGCGTGTTTAGAGCAGTATTCGCTCCCGCGATAGTTGCCGCAGGGGCCACATTGCCTGTAGCAGTAAGCGCTCCGTCAAAACGCAATATGGAATTGTCATTGCTATTGGATACGTAAAGCTTGCCCAAGGCCGCGACTGGAGTAGGCGTGGGCGTCGGCGTAACACCGGGCGTGGGAGTTGGGGTTGGCGTAGGCGTAGCGCCGACTTGCCCAAATGTACGTCTGGGTGAAATCACACACCCTGTTGAAAGTAAAAGTATGAATGCAACTGCACAGAGCCATACCGGAATTAAGCTGCGTCTTCTCAATACCTGGATCATATATTGCGCCATCATAACCCAGTTTTTGAGAATTCTAATGGGCTATTAAGGACTTAGATTGCGCACCAAAGTAACCTTAGATAGCTGGCAGATCGCAAAAAAGAAAAAGGCGACCGAGTTGGCCGCCTTAAAATTTAAAAGATATTGATGGATTTACTTTTTTGTGTCGTCGGATTGTTTCAGCATTGCCACATTATCTACATGGAGCGAGCCGCTATCCATCTTGCCGGTTATACTCACGTGATGTCCTTCATGCCCTTTCAGAGCATCTTGGTTATCGACGTTGATCACGCTTTTGTCTTTCTCAGACACAAACACCAGCTTTGATCCGGCTTCGGCGCACTTTTTAGCGCAAGCTGCATTGTCAATGTCCTTAGCTCCGCATTTCTCATCGCTCACCCATCCGCTCATCTTTACGGTTTTGGGCTTGCTGTCTTTGGCGGAGGCCATGGATGCCGCAAAGGCAATTGCAAATATGACTAACAGGAATTTCTTCATTGGTGGGTTATCTCCCTTGGGTTATCTCCTTGAAGATTGTAGTACGTCAATGACAGTAGAGTCATGATCCGACAAAAAGTACAGATGCAACAACCGAATTTGCTGATCAGAGAACCTACTTTTTCGGCGGAACGGGGGTGACAGGCAATGTGTAAACAAATTCACCCGGACGGGCATAGCGAAGCCTCTCACGTGCTTCCTTTTCAATGGTTTCAGGGTCGTTCTTTAAAGCTTTATTTTCAAGTTCTAATCCAGCATTTTGCTGTTGTAAAGTTTTGATCTGCCGGTCAAGTTCCTGGGATTCCCGGCGTTTTTGCTGGTAATCAAGAAGGCCGTTTGGGCTGAAGACGGCATAGTACCCCACGACGCAAAGCAGAATACCAATGCCCGCGGTCGCCAGCTTGCCGCGCAAGCTCACCAGCAATTCCCTTCCGGCTTTGATTTTTTCCTGCACTATTGATTCATCCAATCCTGCGCTGCTTTTGCCAGCCTGGCCAGGTCCTGTTCGGATTTGGCTTCAGAATAAATTCGCACAACTGGTTCCGTTCCAGACACGCGATAACAAACCCACGAGCCGTCATCCAGAATTAACTTCAGCCCGTCTGCTCTCACCACTTGCTTCACCTTGCGGCCAGAGAGTTCAGCCGGATCAGTCTTCATCTTACTAGTGAACTTCGCTTTCACTTCCGACGTCAAGCGGAAGTTGTCACGTTGGGCGTAAAAGGAACCAACTTTGCCAAATAAATCTTTGATCTGCTCTCCGATGGACTTTTTTCTACGCGCCACAGCTTCACAACACAAGAGGCCTGCAAGCACTCCGTCTTTCTCTGGAACGTGATAACGGATAGAAAGCCCCGCGCTTTCCTCACCGCCAATAGCGATTTTGTCCTGCTTGATCAGTTCGCCAATGTATTTAAATCCAACGGGAGTTTCATAGAGCGGCACGCCGTAATGTTCCGCCAAAGCGTTAATCATGTTAGTGGTGGAAACTGATTTGGCGACTCCATTTTTCCAGCCGCGCGTCTCCACCAGATAGTCGAACAAAACCGCGATTATGTAATTTGGCTGGATAAAGATTCCATCTTCGTCCACAATGCCGAAGCGGTCAGCATCTCCGTCTGTGGCAATGCCGATCCGCGCGCCCGTCTCTTTCATCTTCTGGCGCATTTCGTTGAGCAAATGCCCTTCGGGTTCCGGCGCGTGGCCGCCAAAGAGAACATCTCGCGTGTCATGTACCGTCGCAATAGGAATGCCGGCCTCGCGCAGCAACTCGTCTGAGTAGCCTCGTGCGGCACCCCAGAGAGGATCAAAGACAATCTTTAGCCCTGAAGCCTTTATAAGGGGAAGATCGACAATCTCCTTAAGCCGCGCCAGATATGCAGGTTTGGGATCACTGGTGCCGGCTTCTGCTTTGGCTGATTCATTTGGGCTTGCTTTCCCTTCAGACGGGATTAAGGCTTCGATGGCGCTGGTGGCTTCAGGCAGGGCCGGGGCTCCGTCCGGAGTGGAAAACTTAATGCCACTATATTCCGGTGGATTGTGAGAAGCGGTGAAGTTGATAGCGCCATCTGTTCTTGCCCGGATCACTTCATGCGATATCGCCGGTGTCGGCGCTGGCTCGGCGATAATCAATGGCCTAACGCCTGCCGCAGCCAGCACTTCAGATGCAATCTGGACAAAGCGTTCGCCCATGTATCTGGGATCTCTGCCCACAATGACCTGCGCTCCGTTTGGATTCTTGCCGGCGACATAGCCCGCTATTCCTGCAATCGCACGCCGGACATTGTTTACCGTGAATTCTTCAGCGATGATGGCGCGCCAGCCTGATGTGCCGAATTTAATGGATGTGCTCATGGACAGAACCTCAGTTAGTTGCCGTTTCTCCGGCATTGGTTGGTACGGCCCTTTAAGACTAACTGATGAGCAAGTTGATACACTCAAGCGGAGGATTTTTAATGAGCAACGCTCGTGTAGTGCTCACAACCACAAGCTCACACGATGAAGCCAGAAAGATCGCCCACGCGCTGGTGGAGCAAAAACTGGCCGCCTGCGTGAACATTGTGCCGCTAGTCGAGTCAGTGTACCGCTGGCAAGACAAAGTGGAAACCGCAATGGAATGGCTGCTACTGATCAAGACCCAGGTCGATTCTTTTGAGCGCCTGCGCGATACCCTAAAAGAACTGCACTCTTATGATCTTCCGGAATGCCTGATGCTGGAAGTGGCCGCCGGCAGCAAAGAGTATCTCAAATGGATCGCCGAGAGTGTGAGCTGATGCTTTAAATTGCAGCCAGCGCCTGGTCCAGATCAGCCAAGAGATCTTTTACATCCTCAATACCAACCGAAATGCGGACCATGCCATCGGTCAATCCGATTTCTTTTCTTCCCTTTTCACCCAGCGCAGCGTGCGTCATGGTGGCGGGATGCGAAATCAATGTTTCCACGCCACCCAGCGATTCGCCCAGTGTGCAAACACGAACTTTAGCCAGCATTTTCTTGGCGTTATTGAGCGAGCCGGTTTCAAATGTGATCATGGAGCCAAAACCGGTCATTTGCTTTTTGGCCAGGTCATATTGCGGATGGTCGGCAAACCCGGGGTAAAGCACTTTCTTCACTTTGCGATGATCTCTTAGAAAATCCGCCACTATGCGGCCATTCTCGTCATGTTTCTCCATGCGCACAGCCAGTGACTTTACACCACGCAGCACCAGCCAGCATTCAAATGGAGAGAGAATCGCACCGGAAGCCTTCTGCATGAACGCCAGTTTTTCAGCATGGATAGGCTTGGTTGCGGCAATCACACCACCCAGGCCATCACTGTGACCGTTCAGAAACTTTGTGGTGGAGTGCATCACCATGTCCGCGCCCAGGACCAGCGGCTGCTGGAAATAAGGCGACATGAAAGTATTATCGACCACTAACTCTGCTCCGCCATCATGGGCAATCCTGGCCACTTCTTTAATATCTGTAAGCACCATCAGAGGATTGGTGGGCGTTTCTATCCAGAGAATGCGCGTATTGCGGCGCATCGCTTTTTTTACGGCATCCAGATCAGAAGTATCAACGTAACTAAACTCCACGCCATAATTGGCCATGACCTGGTTAAAAAATCGCGGCACTCCGCCGTATACATTGTGTCCGCAGATCAGATGGTCCCCCTGCTTGAGAAAACACTGCGTGACGGCCGTAACGGCGGCCATGCCACTGGCAAACACATGCGCGGAAGCCGCGCCTTCCAGCGCCGCCAGGTTGATTTCCAGCCGCGTACGCGTGGGATTTGAGACGCGAGCATACTCATAGCCCTTATTT
This sequence comes from Candidatus Angelobacter sp., assembly GCA_036496365.1. GTDB lineage: Bacteria > Acidobacteriota > Terriglobia > Terriglobales > Acidobacteriaceae > Angelobacter. The sequence continues at coordinate 124,608 of DASXLK010000020.1, forward strand.
TTGCCAATTCCTTCCTGCACATATGTGGAAGTAGCAAAGATCGGGACGACGACCGCTCCAGTGGAGGGGTCAGGCTCCTGGCCTACGTGAATGGCGGCGGTGGAGAATCCAATTTTCGTGATATTCCGCTTCGTCTTGTCTGCGGATTTTTTCTTTGCCATCTGCTCGTTACTCCTGATGTCCGCTCTAAAATTGCGGCGTTGCATTCCGTTCAAAGTTTGCAACTGTTGCCCCGGCTATTCGCCGCCTTCAAAAATGTTTTTTGACATGTAGCGCTCGGCCGAATCTGGTATCACTGTCACAACGCGCTTGCCTTTACCGAGTCTTTTAGCAACCTGGATGGCTGCAAAAACATTGGCCCCTGCACTTGAGCCAGCCAGCACTCCTTCACTTCGCGCCAGCTGTGCCACCATATCGAACGCATCTTTGTCCATGACCATAATGACTTCATCACAAACGGATGGATCAAACGTCTTAGGGATGAAACTGGATCCAATGCCCTCTACTTTATGTGGCCCTTTGGGGCCGCCGCCCAGGACGGAACCTTCTGTTTCCACGGCAGCGCAATAGACTTGAGGAAGCTTTTCTTTCATGAAGCGGGACACGCCAGTGAATGTGCCGCCCGTGCCGACGCCAATTACCACTGCATCCACTGCCCCCTGCATTTGCTCAAATATCTCAGCGGCGGTGGTGTCATGGTGGAAGTTAGGATTGGATGGATTTTCAAACTGGAGTGCGATGAAAGAGTCAGGTATATCGGCGGCAAGTTCGCGGGCTTTTGTAATTGCGCCCTGCATGCCGTCTGCATCGGGCGTCCGGATGACTTCAGCGCCGAGCGCCCGCATGATTTTTACTTTTTCTTCGGCAAATTTCTCCGGGACGCAAAGCACAACGCGGTAGCCTCTGTTCACGCCAATCAAAGCCAGGCCAACACCCGTATTGCCGGCCGTGGCTTCCACAATGGTCGCCCCCGGCTTCAGCAGCCCCTGCTCTTCCGCTTTTCTGATCATGCCGATGGCAGCACGATCTTTTACGCTACCGCCTGGGTTCAGGTATTCCAGCTTTACAAACACCTCGGCGGCATCTTCCGGCACCAGTCTGCGCAGATGCAGCAAGGGCGTCTGGCCAACCAGTTCGGTAATGTTCTCCACTACGCGCAGTCGTGACATATCAACTTTTTAGAGTACGGGAGGAACAGGGATATGGTCAAACCCAACGGTCTTTCCTGCTCATAATTGTTCAAAATAAGACAATATTTGGTTTTTCCCATAAGACTGATGTTGATTGACAGCATGCGGTTAGCAGAGTACCGTCAGAGATGAGCAAGTATCCTTCCTTACTCTTCAGGCGTGCTGAACTAAGTCAGTAACTCTGGAGCTCTCCTTCTTAGGCACAAAACTCTAAAAAAGGGCCTTATGTTGGTCGCCTCAACGCCATCTCAGGCAAAATCCGGCGCGCAAGCGGAATTACCGGAAGATCACTGCCTTGATTTAGAGGATCCTGAAGATTATCAGCAAGAAAATGAAGAACCGGCAGCAAACTTATGAAAATGGACACCAGTACACGCTCTTCCAAAGTTTTCCGTGCAGTCGATACCATCGCCAACCCGTTTTTGCTCTGCCGGGTAACCGCTGTTTACGCCCGCCACCTGCAGAAGACACGGATACAGTTTGCAGAAAGCATCAATCGTTCACTGCGCTTGATCTCTGATCTTCCACGCGGACACATGGACGCAGCGAACCTGCCGCAGCCCATGCGTGACGAAGAAATCCCTGAGCTTGAACCGATTGCGGCCGCGATTACGCTCTAGTTATTGATGGAAGCGTTGCTTACTGACTTGAAGCCGTGCGCTTTTCGTCGGCAAAATAGCCATCGCGTGTACGCACCTGCAGGTCTTTGTACCCTGGCGCACGGGCTTCTACCTTCACCTTGCGGTATCCGCCATTGCTGCGTGGGTTGGTCGGTTTGTAAGTGATGCTGTATTGATTGCGAATATCTTTGGCAACTTCCTGGCTGATCTCATCCACTTCTGCCAGGTCCTTGGGAAAGAAAGCCACGCCGCCAGTTTGGTCTGAAAGGCTCTGCAAGGCACGTTTGGCGCGCTTTATTCCCGGCTCGTCACCCAGAATGCCGATGGTGTAAATCGTGGGCCCTTTATCGTCCTGAACTTTTCTGATGGCCTGCTCCAGCGATTCACGGCTCTCGTTATCAACTCCGTCTGTCACCACCAGCAGAACTTTCTTTTCTTTTTTTGCGCCCTTAGCCAGATGATCGGCGGAAGCGATTACAGCGTCATAAAGCGCGGTGCCGCCACGGGAATCCACGCGGTCCAGCGCCTCGCGCAAGGGTTCCAGCTTGTTGGTGAAATCCTGGTCCAAATAAGGGTCGTCATTGAAGTTCACGACAAATACTTCATCCTGAGGATTGCTGGCCTGCATTAAGTTGAGAACAGCCTTGGTAACTGCGGCGCGCTTGGTCCGCATGGAGCCTGAATTATCAACCACTATGCCGATGGAAACGGGAATGTCTTCACGCCGGAATGACGAAATTTTCTGCGGCTGGTTATCTTCATAGACCGCGAAATTGGCGGGATCCAGATTGGTGACCAAATGCTTCCGGGCATCCAGCACAGTGGCCGAAAGAGTTACTTCATTTACCTGCGACCGGAAAACATATCGGTCGCCATTCTTTGTGACTTCGCCCACTTCATCATTTCCGGCTTTGGGTTGGCCGGGCTGCGTACCTGACGGAACATTTGCAGGTGTAGCCGGTTTGGCAGCGACGGTTCCTGGCGCCGGTTTTGCCCATACTGGCAATGCCGGATCCGATGGATCTATATCCGAGGGTATTGGCGTTGCCTGCACGCGTTGCTGGTTCTGCGCAGGCTGCGTGGTTGGGCCTTGCGCACCCCAAAACGAAGTAGCGCCCAACAGCATGAAACAAAAAATGCCTGATATCTGTTTATTGCGAAGGCGCATAGTATCCCGTTCTGGCATAGACATTTAGATGCGGCAATCCCTTCGGCGGATTAAGTTTGACTTTAATTTTGCGCCAGTGGCCATCTTTGACCTTGTTGTTTGGACGATAACCGATTACGTATTGGTTGCGCAGCTCAATCCCAATTTTGGTGGCCACATCTGCCAGTTCATTAGGATTGGTAATGGTGAACATGCGGCCGCCAGTAACCTGTGAAATATCAGTCAATAAAGCCGGGCCTGCAATCTCTTCCTGCTGCGTTGGCGCCAGACTGAAAATACCGATGGAATAAATCTGCACATCAGCTTCTTTCACCATGGATTTGATCTCATTTTCGGTGTAACGGCTGTGGTTATCGCCGCCGTCAGAGATAATAAGCAGGGCTTTTTTACTATTTCGTGCATCTTTCATCTTGCTTACGCCCATGTAAATGGCATCGAGCATGGCCGTGCTTCCCTGCGGCACCGTATACACCAGCTTGCCCTGTATATCTTCTACCGACTTTGTGAAATCAGCGCGCAGCTGCGGACGGTCATTGAACGTGATCATGAAGAATTCGTCCTGCGGGTTCGCCGTTTTAAAGAACTCGATTACGGCCTCGCGGGCTTTCATGATCTTGTCATTCATGCTGCCGCTCATATCGAAAATCACACCCAGTGAGATCGGTGCATCTTCGCTGGAAAAATGCCGAACTTCCTGTACCTCACTGCCTTCAAGAACTGAAAAATTCTCTTTATCCAGGCCGGTCACAATACGGTTCCAGTCATCCGTGACCGTAACGTTGACCAATACCAAGTTCACATCCACGGCTACGCCGGGCTTGCCATGGTTCTTAAGGGAGGCATCTGGATCGCCCGCAGCCTCTTTAGTATCAACAGTTTTAGGCGGAGCGGGCGGTTTGGGTTCAATGTGGACGTTTACATCCTGCGCGCCAGCAAAGATCGAAAACGCTAGAAAAATTGCCAGCGTAAGCGCGCAACGAATTATGGGCGTTTGAAACGCCTTTAGACTGAGCACGGGGGAACGGCTTGCACCATACCCGCGGCGTTCGGAGCGGGCCATCGTGGGAACCTCGTTTTGACGCGATATTATCATAGCAGCGCCGCACTTAACACAGTAACTTCGTCACACCCCATCGCCGGGAATTGAGTGTTCCTCGTTTGACTTAGATGACGTTAATGAGTCAACAGGTTATCCGCCTTGCTTGATAGAATGACCCTAGGCTCAGTACGTTATGGCTCAAATCACTCCATTCAAAGCGCTTCGCTACGATCCTGAACACGTCAAGCCGGAAGACGTGCTCACGCAACCCTATGACAAGATTACCCCGGAAATGCAAACGAAATACTATGAACGGAGCTCGCATAACCTTGTCCGCATCATTCTAGGTAAAGCTGGCGAAACCGATACTGATACTTTTAACGTTTATACCCGGGCCAAGGAATATCTCCATGACTGGCGCTCCGACGGCATTCTAAAGCAGGACACTGAGCCGGGCCTTTATGCTTATTCTCAGACCTTTACAATTCCCGGCACGCGGGACCTCTCAGAGCGTCGTGGACTGATTGCGCTAGGCCGCCTGCACGATTATTCCGATGGTGTAGTCTTCCGGCATGAACAAACCCTGTCTAAACCACGGGCAGACAGGTTGAATCTTCTCCGCGCCACAAAAGCGCACTTTGGTCAGATCTTCATGCTGTATAGCGACCCCCAGGCCGAAGTGGATGCGCTGCTGAAAGCAAAAACCGAGGAAGACCCCGACACCTCTGTGCTGGATGAATATGAAACCCTTCATCGTGTCTGGCGTATTCACGATCCCGCGCTGATTCAATCCGTGCAGCAGGTCATACGCGAAAAGAACCTACTGATTGCTGACGGGCATCACCGCTATGAAACGGCGCTGGCTTACAGGAATGAACGCCGCGAGCAGAGCGGCAGCCCAGATCCAAATGCGCCTTACGAATTCGTAATGATGACTCTTATTCCAATGGAGAGCCGCGGGCTGGTGGTCCTGCCCACACATCGCATTGTCCATGGCTTGGCGTCATTCGATCGGGAACAAATGCTCGAAGCATCAGAACAATTCTTTGATATTGAGCGTATTGACATGCGCACGGAAAGCCGCAGCGCCACGACCCTGCTGAGCCAGGCAGGTGAAACTGGCACGGCATTTGTGGCGATAACCCGCCAGGGTTCCTATCTGCTGCGGGCCAAGGCAAACGTAATTCAAGACGCGCTCAAGCATATTCCAGAATTGCAGCGTGGTCTTGATGTGGTGCAATTACACAGAATTCTGCTGGAGAGAATCCTGGGAATTTCCCAGGAGGCCATTCGCAATCAGGAAAATGTTCGCTATGAACGCGATGCCTTTGAAGCCATATCCTGGGTCCGGCAGGGCGCGAATGTGGCTTTTCTCATGAATCCGGCAAAAATCGAACAGGTACGCGACATTGCTTTTGCTGGAGAAGTTCTGCCGCAAAAATCCACTGATTTTTATCCCAAGTTGCTGAGCGGCCTTACGATTTATGCACTTGAATAGGCCACTTTTAGCGCTGGGCTTGGCGTTGGTCGTACTGGGTAGCGTCACATCTATTTCTGGCGCCGCGCCGGAACAGCAGCTCACCGTTTATGCCGCTCAAGCCAGCTATTCCCTTTCTGTTATGGATCGTGGCGGCAAGCCATATATCGCCGTCACTGATCTGCTCTCTCCGCTGGGCGCATCCTCGCCGCAGCTAAAAAGCAAAGAGTGGCGTCTGGAACTCAACAAAGCGGAAGCACGGTTTACTGAAGGCAAGGACAAAGCAATGATTCGCGGCCACCAGGCTGATTTGAGTGGCAAAGTTCTGGTGGAAGATGGGCGCGTGCTGGTTCCCATGGATGCCGCGCTGCCTCTCCTGAGTCGCCTGCTCAATACTACCGTGGATTTTCACCAGCCCTCACGGCGGATTTTTGTTGGAAATAAGCTGACCCATTTTCATGCTGAGTACAAGAATCAAGATCAGCCGGTGCTTATTTTGAATTTCAGCCAGTCGGTCAAGCCAGATACGAATCACGAACAAGACCGTACAACACTGGTCTTCCACAAAGAACCCCTGATATCAACGGTAAACAGACAGCAATTCGGTGATGGCGCAATCCAGTCTCTGATCTATAGCGAAGAGAATGGAACGGCCCAACTCACGGTAACTGGAAATGCGATTTTACAGATCACGCGCAGTGAAGACGGCAAGACCATCACTCTGCAAGCCGAAAAACCGGCAGATGCCACAGCACAGGAGCCAGCGCCGCAGAACACGCCTCCCGCCTCTGAAGGACAGCGGCATACATCAGAATTTTTTGTAATGATTGATCCGAGCCACGGCGGATACGACAAAGGCGCAAGCTTTGGCAGCCATCTGACGGAAAAAGAAATCACTCTCCGGCTGGCACGCGAGTTACATAAAGAACTGGAAGAACGCGGCATCGCCTCACGCCTGTTGCGTGATGGCGACATTGAACTTGGTCTGGAACGGCGGGCTGAAATCACCAATGAACAGCATGCCGGCATTTATGTGGCGCTCCATGCCGGGCGTCCAGGGAAAGGCATACGTGTTTATGCGCCATTCCTGACAGATCCGCAGCAGCCGGCAGCCGGGCGCTTTCTGCCCTGGGAGAGTGCACAGTCCGGAGCGCTAAACCGCAGCCAGATAGCCGCCCAGTCAGTAGCCATTGAGTTGCGCAAGAAAGGCTTGATCGCTTCCGCCCTGGGGATGCCGCTGCGGCCTTTGAATAATATCGTCGCACCTGCAATTGCTGTGGAACTGGCTCCTGAAGGTGATGACACGCAGTTGCTGGAAAGCCAGAAGCGGCAGAATAGCGTTGCTTCGGCCATCGCTTCTGGAATCGCACAAGTCCGCAGCCAAATGGGGGGCCGACCATGATTCCTCGCCATTTTCAAATCACAGTTGCTTTGGTGCTTCTGGCGATTTTAGTAAGCGGCGTAGTCATTATTCGCATCACGCACAAAGAAGAAGCGCTTACACAGCAAGGGGCTGATGCGGCCCCGGTTGCGCCAATCGTCGGCGGCAAGCAGGAGCACATCAAGGTGCTAGTGGCATACGATGACGATCAGGCCCTGCGCTGGCGTGAGACGGATGTATTTCTGCCCGCAGACCGGAGCTTGCGCGCGCGTGAAACCTTACGCTCAGTGCTGGCACAGTATCTGCAAACGCCTTCGCCTCATCCGCTGGCCAAAGGAGCGGAGATAAAAGACGTTTATTTCATCAACCGGGACACGATGATCGTGGATACCAATTCGCAGTTTGCCGATGGTCATCCCTCGGGAATCCTGCTGGAAGAGATGACGCTTACTTCGCTCATTGAGACCCTGAACGCAAATGTTCCGGGCATAAACAAAGTTAAGTTCCTGGTGGATGGCAAAGAGCGCGAAACGCTGGCCGGCCACGCCGATTTGATGTCCTTTTACCAGACTGCCGCAGTGCATGAGATGGCCAAGGAGTTTGAATAGCGTGGCGCCTACAATAGGAGTTTTCGATTCCGGCTTCGGCGGCCTGACTGTGTTGCGGGAATTGCGCAAAGTGCTGCCTGCGGCAAATTATCTTTATTTTGGTGATACGGCCCATCTGCCCTATGGCGCCAAGTCTGTACGCACTGTGGCCAAGTATGCCATTGCGGCAGCACACTTTCTGGAACAGCACGGCATTGAGATGCTGGTCGTCGCCTGCAATACGGCAACGGCGCTTGCGCTGGACGAAATCACAGCAGCTGTCCGTGTACCGGTTGTGGGCGTGATCGAACCCGGAGCACAACGCGCAGCCGCAATTTCAAAGACCAAAAAAGCAGTCGTTATCGCTACTGACGCCACGGTCGCAAGCCATGCCTACCGGCGGGCTTTGACTAGCCGGGGATTGGAGGCAACAGAAAAAGCCTGCCCGCTCTTTGTGCCTCTGGTGGAAGAAGGTTGGGTAGAGCATCCGGTAACAGAGCAGATCGCGCACATATATATTGACCAGGTTTTTCAGGATAGAGCACAAGACGTTTTACAGAGTGGACCAGATGTTCTGGTCCTGGGATGTACTCACTATCCTCTGCTCCGTCCTCTGTTGCGGCGGGTTGTACCCCAGCACGTGGAGATTGTGGATTCGGCGGAATCAACCGCAGCCAGAGTCCTAGAATTACTGGGGAAAGATTTATTGAGTAAAGAGTCCGGAAAAGGCGGCGGCGGTGATTTACGCTGTTATGCAACCGATTCTATTGAGAAATTTCGGCGGCTGGGTGGAAAGTTTCTTGGGCACGAGATTGAAAATATTGAATTGGTTGATATTGAAAAATAACAACATTGAAAAGTAATGACATTTAAAAATAATAAAGATACGTTTTTTCGCTCAGACAATCGGACGCCGGAGCAGATGCGTCCTGTGAATATCATCCCTGAGTTTATCTCCACCGCGGAAGGTTCTGTGTTGATTGAGGTGGGCAATACGCGTGTCATTTGCACCGCGTCCATTGAGGAAAGCGTGCCGGGCTTTACCAAAGGCAGCGGCAAAGGATGGATCACCGCCGAGTACAGCATGCTTCCCCGCTCCACCCTAACGCGCACGCCGCGTGAAGCCAGCCGCGGACGCCAGAGTGGCCGCACGCATGAGATCCAGCGTTTGATTGGACGCGCCATGCGTGCCGTGGTTGATCTGAAGCAGCTGGGCGAACGCACCATCACGCTGGATTGCGACGTGATTCAGGCTGACGGCGGCACGCGTACAGCTTCCATCACCGGAGCTTTTGTGGCCATGGGGCTGGCCATGCAGAAATTGGTAGAGGCAGGCACGCTCTCTGCCGCCCCCATCCGCGACTTTGTGGCTGCCACCAGCGTCGGCATTGTGGAGAGCACAATCCTGCTTGACTTGTGCTATGAAGAAGATTCCCAGGCAGAAGTGGACCTCAATTTCGTGATGACCGGGGGACACAAAATTGTGGAGGTACAAGCCACCGCCGAGCAGCATCCATTTGATGAGGCCCAGCTTAAACAGATGATGGATTACGCCTCAAGAGGGATTGAGATTTTGATCGCCAAGCAGCGCACTATTCTGGCGCAATTGCCCCTCAGGCAGTAACCGGGCGGCAAACTGATTCTTTCAGCAGGCTTTTTGCATCGAATAGAGGCAGGAACATGCCTGGTTCGCAGTTTGACTTGCTTACAGGATTTCAATACGCTAAAAATTCGAGCAAAAGGGCATTCGAGTAAAAGACATCGAGTAAAAAATAATGGCACAAGTTAGCTCAACAGCATCCTCCTCAATTGAAAATTATCTCGGAGATAAAGCGGCAAGCCTCTTAGGATTTTCTAACCCTAAAATTTCCAAAGAGCGTCTGCATCTCCCCGGCCCCGATACCGTTGATCGGCTCTTTCGCCCAACCGACCGGAACAACCGCGTCCTGGTGAATCTGGAGCGCATCCTGAGCCATGGCAGGCTCGGTGGGACAGGCTATGTATCCATTTTGCCCGTGGACCAGGGGATTGAACACTCCGCCGGCGCCAGCTTTGCCAAAAATCCTGATTACTTTGATCCAGAACGTATTGTTGAACTCGCGATTGAGGGCGGCTGTAATGCTGTGGCCTCAACGTTTGGCGTACTGGGAGCCGTTGCCAGAGCGCACGCCCATAAGATTCCGTTCATCGTTAAGATCAACCACAATGAGTTGCTGACAGTGCCCAATCGCTTTGACCAGGTTTTGTTCGGCACCGTAAAGCAAGCTTCTGACATGGGAGCGGCTGCGGTGGGAGCAACAATTTATTTTGGCTCACCCGAAAGCACTCGCCAGATTGTGGAAATCAGCCAGGCCTTTGCCGCTGCCCATGAGCTTGGCATGGCCACCGTGCTCTGGTGCTATCTGCGCAACTCAGAGTTCAAAAAGGACAAGGACTACCACGTTTCCGCCGACCTGACCGGCCAGGCAAATCATCTGGGAGTTACGATTCACGCCGACATCATCAAACAAAAGATGCCAGAAAATAACGGCGGATATCTTGCGCTTAACGCCAATGGCGCAACTTACGGAAAGTTCGACAAGCGGATGTATGACGAGCTTTGCTCGGACCATCCAATCGATCTCTGCCGCTATCAGGTGGCCAATTGCTATATGGGCAGGATTGGCCTGATCAATAGCGGTGGTGCTTCCGGCAAGAACGACATGGGCGATGCCGTGACCACTGCCGTTATCAATAAACGTGCAGGCGGCATGGGCCTGATCAGTGGCCGCAAGGCTTTTCAGCGCCCCTTTGCTGAAGGCGTGAAACTGTTGAACGTGATCCAGGACGTTTATCTGGATCCCACAATCACGGTCGCGTAGCTCGCAATGGGCTGGTCATCCGGCAAAAATAGATTTTAGTCACGCACTTCTCGTCTTAAAAGTATCCGATTCCCAATTTAGGAATCGGATACTTTTTTGCCTGAACTGGTGGGTCAAATCCAATCTTTTTGACCCTATAATGTTTGGCAAAGCAGTGCTCTGTAAGTTGCACGAACCTTTGTGGTTTGCGCGATAACTGACGGAGGGGCCAATGGCTTCCGGGGCCACGCCTTGCATGGGGAAAGATGAGCGCCACCCTGTGTCTGGCAAGATCATTCTTTTTGTTGAAGACCGAGCGCTCAACATTGCCGGGGAATTAAAGGACGCGAGTCAGGCTGGCTTCCGCATTGCTCATACTTGTGCCTTGCTCAAACCTGGGGCTGTGGCCCGCATTTTCTTTAACGATCTGGAAAAAAGAGTCAGGATTGTCTGGGTACGCGACCTTGGCAACAGGATCGAAACCGGGTTATTGCACCACGAAACGTACCTGGTCAAATGCGCCCTTGCCGGTGATGGCCCGGCGTTCACTGAGCTCGTCAGCCCTTACCTGCATGTACTGCGCCGTACGGTAAATTCAATTCTCTCCAATCGGGCGGATGCCGATGAAGCCGTACAGGAAGCCCTTCTTAAAGTTGCACTCCACTTAGACCAATTCCATTCCGGAAGCGATTTCAAGCCCTGGCTTTATCGAATTGCCACGCGCGAAGCCTTCAAGCGTCTGCGCTGGAACCGGAGACATATCAATGATCTGTTTCCAGTTCAGGCAGAGGAGGATAAAGACCGGGCTCTGGTAGAACGAATCGCCGACCCAGGCAGTTCACCAGCAGAAATCCTGGAACGAAAAGAACTTGCATCCGCAATTTCCACGGCCTTGAAATCGCTGAATCAGATTTACCGGCAGATCTTTATTGCGTGCGACATGCAGCAGCTACCCGTCACGGAAGCAGCACGTCTTCTCGGCCTGAATATAGACACGGCAAATACTCGGCTGCATCGGGCGCGTCTGCTCATGCGCAAGCAACTACAAGGGCTTCATCCGTCTATGTCAAATGGTCGTTAAATTAACCTTTCTCTACCTGCCGGGGCCGTGGGCAATCACATCTCCGGCTTTTCCCCCGGAGGCCGGGCTTTTGGCTGCAGCAGTTTGCGTATCCAAAAAATCGATCAATGTTTTTATGTCGGCGTCAACCAGCCGCAAATTTGGCATGTTCACCTGTTTGTACTTTTTAAAAAGCTCCACAGCCACTGGATCACCTTCAGCAATCATCTGGTCCGGCTGCAGGATGAAACGCGTAAGCCAGGACCGGTCTCGAACGGTGCTTACGCCAAGCAGGTCTGGTCCGATCTTGTCACCATGACCAATCGTGTGGCAGGCGGCGCAATGCGTGGCGAAGATATACTGGCCTTTATCGCTGATGTTGAGCCGCGGCGCCTGATCGTATGTGGCTTTGGCATCAATCGGCTTCGCATTTTTCCAGCTGTTTAGCCAATCGCCAATCATAATGGCCAAGAAACGCGGATTGTCTGTAGCGGAGTTGCGTATCCATTGACCTGTGGGTTCATTGCCCAGCAGCACGCTCGGCGTGTGACCGTCGCGATCATTCGGGTCAGGTTCACTATAGAGACCGAGCTTTTTGCTGATTAAATCAATGTCTGCTTTACTGCCAGTAAGAAATGTCCATCCAGCGCCAATGTGATATTTCTCTGCGTAAGCTTTTAGCACGTCCGGAGTGTCTCGAGTGGGATCAATGGTGATGGAGTAAAAGAAAATGTCCTTGCCAACCCGGTCACCCAGCATTTTTTGCACCTGGGCAAGGCGGGCTGTCTCCAGCGGACAGGAATCCACGCAGTGCGTATAGATCAGATTAATGACAACAATTTTGCCACGAATCAGATCGTCATAAAAATGGACTTTGGTTCCATCCTGGGTCGTAAGGGTGACATTGGGAAAGTAGTTAGCGCCCCAGCGTGCATTGTCAGCCTTCGCGGGCACCGGGCAAAAACTAGTAAAGAAAATAGCGATCAAAAAAACACGCGTGATGACGCCGGACTTCCTTGGCATGGGTGTTCGCTCCTTGCGATTCGAAATTGGTTCAACCTCGCATTGAAATCAGGGGCGGCGGCCCGCACCTTGCGTTACGTGACCGCCAGCCTTGGTGATTGTTTAACGGGGCTTTACAGCGCCGTTGGAGCCACATCTTCCGCCGGAATAAAAGTCACTCCGTGCGGTGTAGGGATGGGCGTGGGGAGCGGACTCAGGAATGGAGTTTGCCCCTCGTTAATCTCCCATCGCACCAGCATGGCATTATCCTCATGTACCGTGTTGTGGCAGTGTTCCATGAACATGCCGCCCCAGTCGCGGAACTGCAGAGTAAGGGTGACGCTTCCGCCCGGACGCAGACGATACACGTCCTTGCGGCCCTTTTCCCATGCGGGAACGTTGGAAGCTCTGCCGTTGCGGGCCAGTATCTGGCCTTCTTCAAAGTGAATATGGATAGGATGGTCCCAACCGCCGCCACCATTTTGCAGCGTCCATACCTCACGTGTGCCAAATTTCGGCGCCGCAGATACGCGTCCAAAACTGGCATTAAGCATTTGTCCGTTGTCGGTTTTTACTCCCCAGGGACCGGTGAAGGAGGTAATCGCATCATTGATGGGCTGGCTTCCGCCTCTGCCGAACTCAAATGTGCGCTCCCTGGCCACAGGAATACTGGCGAGATCGGGGTTTGGAATCATCACGGCTGGAACCTGGCTCACGTCGGGCGTTGGTGGGTTCCGCACAATACGGAATTCCAGAAATTTTCCGACGCAAGGATCACTGGACTGCCCGCTGAGTGCCTGCGCCACAGTCAGGTCGTCTGCAGGTTTTTTTCCATCTTGATGCTCACATACATTGACCATCCAGACCTTGCTCCCGATACTGTAGCGGGAGAAGTCGATCACCCAGTCATAACGCTCGGCAATGCCTTGCTCATCGGAAACGGCTTGCACGACCGGCGTGGGAAGCAGATTGCCGTCATTCGCAATCTGAATCATAGGCGAACCGTCGGAGAGGCCGTACTTGAAGAAGCGGGAAACACTGGCATTCAGGACGCGGAAGCGATATTTGCGGCGCTCCACTTCAAAGAATGGCTTGTAGATAAAGTTCACGCACATCAAATCGCCCAGGAAACCATCAAACTGGAAGATGTCCATAAAGAGCTGGCCGGTAGAATCAAAGGCTTTTTCATTGAGCATGATATTGATGTCATATTCCAGGTTGCCGAAATCCTTGGCAGAGCCCGATGGCAGCTGCAGGTTTACGCCATCATTGATCGTTTCATTGCCACGATCCAGTGCGCTATAAATGTTGAACATCGCGGCATTGCCCTTATAAACATTCTGCGAAGTAAAGCTGAACATATGATCATGGAACCAGTGGGTACTCATGGTTTCATGCCAGTCGCCAGGGACCTTGGTGATGCCGCCAGAACCGTCAGGGCTTCCGGCACGAGGATCGGTTGCACCGGTGTTTACCGTGTCTCGTCCGGCAAGAACGATTGGCCAGTGGTAGTCATAGAATTGTCCCGGGAAAAAATATGCGCCGGTAAAACCGTCATTTTCTGCTCCGTGATGGCCATTGTGTTCATGGGTGGAAATGGTGTGGCGTCCAAAGCCATTGTTCTGCGTCACATCCGCGGGCAACTTGTTGTGATGGCGGAAAAGAATCGGTTCTCCATAGCGGCCTTGTATCAGAAAAGGGGGAATCGTTCCGGCGAACGTCCACACGGAATTGGGCTCCTGCGTGGGGAAGCTGGGATGAAATTTTAATGGAATCGGCTGTGTAGGATCGATGCCGGAATTATAGTTTGACGCAACTTGAGGATTGTATGTGACGTTAGTTGTAGCCTGCGCCTGCGATGTCTCCACGCCTACTTGCGGCGGAAAATCAGTGAAGCGCTGGTGCGCCCACACCGGCCCTGGAGGACGGCCTTCAACTGGACCGAATCCTCCGCCCAGTGCTGGATCCACCGGCTGAAGCGTCTGATTGGATTGCGCCTGCGGAACCGGATTTAAGCCGCCCGTTAAAGGATTGGGAATACGCCGCGCCACATCAAACCTCGGCATGGGAGTGGAAAATGGCTGCACGCCAAACGTGGGACTTGGTGGTGCACCAGTGGGAATACCATCAGCAAAAGCGCTTCGTACAAAAGGATTTAAACCGTGGATAGGTGCCAATAGTCCGCCCGTGGTAATCAAACCCCATTTCACCAGATCGCGCCGTGAAACTTTCCCCTGAGAATAGGCGCGAACAATTTCCGCCCGGTTCTCACGCGCTCTTTGTGCTTCCTGTAAACGTCGCTTGGAAGCATTTTCAGATAAAAAGAAAACCTCATCTCGATTGCTCTTGCTAGGCATGGCTGCGCTCCTTTAGTCCTTCCTCATTGCGGCCGCACGCTCCAAAATGGGCGACGGCTCTGCGGTTAAGCAACGTTTTGCGACTTCCGCCTGGATGAACAGTCACCCAAACGATGCATGGATGTAAGCTGGTTATGGCCGATGCTATCGCTGCGTCAGCGAGACAAACAAATAGCTTTGTCCTAAAGGAGTGGTTGGCTTGCGCCGTAGAACCAGGCCGGAAGAACTAGTTCGCTGATGAACGCGATATTGCTGCTACTCTCTAGCCCGGAGAGAAGCGGAAACTTTCAAACTTCACTGATTTTTTTTTGTAAAGCCGATATAGATCGCGCTGCAATTTCATGCACAATAACTAAAGATTTGCCCAGAGCGGATATAGGTATTGTTAGTAAAATTTGATCTGACAAAACGCTGAATTTCGTTAAATGCGCGGCGAATCTAAAGCCGTCGACGCTTCATTTTGAAACGGGAACACTTGAGTAAACCTGCCGCCAATATAATTCTCGCTCGCAAACAATAGCGTGGGCAGGTAAAGTGAAACTCACGCACAAAAAAGGAGTAAAGCAAGAATGCCTGTTGAATGGAACCACGATATTGACAGTACGCTCAGCAAAGCCAAAGCTGAGAATCGCCCCGTGCTCATGGACTTTAGCTCTGCCCCTGCTTGAGGAGGATGCGCTCGGCTGGATGCCGAGTCATACGCCGATCCTGAACTTTCAAAATGGATTCAGGAAAAGTTCATTCCCAATAAAGTCCACATCAAGGAAAATGCCGCAGGCTTCCACCGCATGGACGTCCTATGGACACCCACAGCTCTGGTGTTAGATGAAAATGGCAAAGAGCGGCTCCGCATTGAAGGTTATCTGCCTAAAGATGAGTTTGCCGCACAATTAACGCTAGGGCTGGCGCGCGTCTCTTTCATGCACAAAAAGTGGGCCGACGCAGAAAAACTCTATGCTGAAATTCTGCAGAAGTATCCTAATAGCGCGGCTGCGCCGGAAGCTGTCTATTGGAAGGCCGTGTGCCATTATAAAGCGACAAACGATCACACGGTGTTAGGCGATGTGCCGAAGATCCTGCAAGAGAAATACCCAACAAGTGTCTGGGCGAAAAAAGCTCTGCCCTGGGTGGCCTGAGATTGTTTTTGCCAGCAGTCAGAAAATCAAAGCCCGGGCCTGACCCGGGCTTTGGATTGAGTTTAGGTACCGTTCCTTTTAGTCATCACCGTTGCGGCAGGGGTTTTCTGCGAGAATCCTGCGATAGTTGCCGAAAATAACGAGTGACGTTCCGTTGGGCGATGCGGGGGTTGCCGCTTCCTCAAAGGCCACGCCGGATATGTCGCCAAATTCAGTTGTTGATGAGCCACCAAAATTATTGGTGGTTCCGGGTATGTTAGGTCCGCCCACCTGCCACATGCACTGCCCATTGTGCTTGGCTGCGCTGTAGATGGGATAGAACGCCGTGCCAGTAGGCGGGTTGGTGCATCCAACGCCACCATTGAAAATGTCGCAAGCCGGATTGCTCTCAAACTCAATACCCGGCAGATCGGCTTCAAATGCGACCCGGTTGTATTCCCTCAGCTTATCTGGATTGTCGCCAGTCCGGTGAAACTGCGGGCTGGTAAAGCGGGAAGGCGTTGGCTTGAGAAGCGCATCGGTTTTGGCGTCTCCAGTTCCGGCCCATCGTCTCTGATAGGAAGCGCCGTCAAAATCGAAGTCTCCGTTAATACAGCCCCCGATGGGCTGCAGTCCAAACAAAGCCAGAAATGGTCCGGTGAAACACCCCGTATCGTCGTCATCCAACCCATTTGGGTCGTCAACGCCGGCCTGGATGCAGTTTCCACCTTCCTGATCGACCGCATTGCAAAGCTCAAAATGGCCGATCTCTTCTGAAAACGTAATGTTGTAAGTATGCGCCGCCCAGGTAGCGCGTGTGTGCTCACTGGTGGTGGAATACATGGGATGAAATGCGAAAGGAGTTGATGTACAGGTTTTACCCGGCTGCGGCGCGGGCAGATCAGGATCAAAATTGATATTGGCAAAGCCGTTCGCAGTGCCCGCCGTCATGGAGCCTGTGGCGCCCGCAGTCAGGTCTCGAATCACTACCTGCAGCCCGCTTGTCGTGTCATGTATGTCAATTGTCAGATTGTCGCCGGGATTCATTTGGAACGTGGTACCGGGAAAGACTCCGAACTTGGAATTGAAGTCAGGATTGAGTGGATCAGCCGCTGACTGAGCAACGCCATTCGTAGTCAGAAAAGCAAAGTTTGACGGTTCCAATCCTACTCGCTGCTGGCAATCCAGATTATTTGCCACATTAGTGGCATCTTGAAAATTGAAGCTGAAGATCACCATGGCTACGCACCACAAGCTGGGATCAGAGCATGTATTCAAGCCGCCTGGAGGATAAAACTGGAGTTCCAGAAAAGCCGAGCCCGGATGGCGGCCGATGAAATCTTTTGCATTGGGGTCGGCATTATCAAAGATATTCGCATCCGTTCCCGGCACGCACACATGAGTAAAGTTTGGCGAGGACTGAGGATCGCAAAGTACCATACCAAGCCAGAATGCCGGATGTAACTGGAAGCTGAAAGTTCCGCCGCTGCCATCCTGCTGGGGAGCAACAGGGGGATCAACCGGCAGAGTCATGTGGTAAACCGCATTGGTGCCCGAGCCCAGAGTATCTGAATAGAAAAGCAGCGCAGGTTCATCGTGGCCGGAATAGTGATTATTGAACTGCTGGTCATGCCGCAGTTCGGTGCAGAAGCCCGAATTGGTTTGGTCGCATTTATATAGCGACGCCTTGGTTTGATTGCTGACCTGAGCCTGGGCCATACTACCGGCAGTTAGCAATGCCGCAACCACAAACAACATGGATATTTTGCAAAACCTGATCATCGATATGTCCTCCTTACTAATTCTTCTCGGGTATTAACTCATAGCAGGGATGAACGGAAGTACCAAACAAACTAAACAGCCATTCACAACCTAGGCATTATGTATGGCTGATCGAGAATTGTACTCTGGATTAACCTGGAAACAAATAATATGTATTGTCAATAAAATATTAAGAACTACGGAGATTGGATAACGATACTAAAGGAATATTTAAAACAATAAGATACTAGCGGAAGCTACTGCTGGTGCGCTTTTGCCAGGAAAATCCCAGCCATGATAGAGAATTACCGTTTATTGCTTCACCACGAAAGGAGGCCGTCCGCCCTTATTCCCACTCAATGGTTCCCGGAGGTTTTGAAGTAATGTCATACACCACGCGATTGATGCCCCGCACTTCATTCACAATGCGGTTGGAGATTTTTTTAAGCACTTCATACGGGAGCGGGACCCAGTCGGCGGTCATGCCGTCTTCAGAGTACACGGCGCGAATAGCGCAGGTGTAAGCATACGTCCGCTGGTCACCCATTACGCCCACTGACATTACCGGCAACAGCACGGCAAAGGACTGCCATATCTGGGTATAGAGTCCCGCGCTACGGATTTCATGAACAACAATTTCGTCAGCTTCCTGCAATAATGCCACGCGTTCAGGCGTTACTTCTCCCAGAATTCTGACGGCAAGACCGGGCCCCGGAAAAGGCTGGCGCTGAAGAATCTCTTCCGGCATACCCATTTCGCGGCCAATGCGACGGACTTCGTCCTTGAATAGATCTTTGAGGGGTTCGATGAGCTTGAGCTTCATCTTATCTGGAAGCCCGCCAACGTTGTGATGGGTTTTGATGGTCTGCGATGGGCCGCGAACGCTGCGTGACTCAATTACATCCGGATAAAGCGTGCCTTGTACCAGCCAGTCAACTTTGCCGATTTGCTTCTCCAGCTTATGGGCTTCTTCGTCGAAAACTTCAATAAATTCGTTGCCAATAATCTTGCGCTTCTTTTCCGGCTCAGTCACGCCGGCAAGCCGATTTAGAAAACGGTGAGTGGCGTCTACAGCCACCACATTCAGTCCCAGCTTATCGCGCAGGTTCTGCTGGACTTTTTTAAACTCATTTTTGCGTAGCACGCCGTTATTGACAAAGACGGAAACCAGGCGCTTGCCAATGGCTTTATCCACCAATACAGCCGCGACTGCTGAATCGACTCCACCGGAAAGCGCGCAGATCACGGTTCCCTGCTCGCCCACCGTCTGGCGCACTTGACGGATGGTTTCATCAATGAAGTGCTGCGGAGTCCAGTCACCGCGGGCGCCGCAGATATTCATGACAAAGTTGCGCAAAAGATCAACACCGCGCTTGGTGTGATTGACCTCCGGGTGAAATTGTACGGCCCATATTCGTTGCGATTCATTCTGCATCGCTGCTAAAGCGTTGCTGCTCTGCGCCACTACGCTGAAGCCGGGGGGGAGTTGCTCAGCTTCATCCCCGTGTGACATCCAAACATTGAGAGATGCTGGTAGCCCATCAAATAACTGCGATTGGCCATCCACGGTGATCTCTGCGTGGCCGTATTCTCGCTTGGGGCCGGGACGAACTTTTCCGCCCAGCTTATGGGTGATGAAGTGCAGTCCGTAGCAGATGCCAAGCACAGGCAGCCCGAGAGCAAGCACACGGTCATCCGCCGGAGGAGCGTCAGAATCGTAAACAGACGACGGGCCTCCGCTCAGAATGATGCCGGCAGGACGATAGCTCTTTACTTCTTCAAGAGGGGCTGTGCAGGGTAAGACAACGGAAAACACTTTAAGTTCGCGAATGCGACGCGCAATGAGCTGCGTGTACTGCGAACCGAAGTCGAGAATGACAATGGATTGTTCTTCCACGGATAATTTTCTCTGATTCGCGGCAGAGTGTAAAGGTAAATCAGTTGGCAGAAGAACTCTCTATTGGCAAACCGGCAGAAGAAACCACCAGTTTAGGTCCGCCAGGCTCCACGTGCGCAGCCGCAAGAGCAAGATATGCGGCCATCCTGGCCATATACAGAAAATCCGCAACAACAAAATAAACGGCAGCCACAACCATCAGCAGTATGAAATACGCTTGTGGCGACGTTCCGGCAGACCTGGAAGCCAACCCGCAGATTGCCAGTGCCACCAGCAAAAGAACTAAGCGCATCAACAGAAACACAAAACCTGTGCCGGCGAAGTCAGAGCGCTGTTTGGCCACGGTCTGGCGCGCCTGCCGGAATGCTCCCCTTAAAGTCTGGCCATCACGCCCAAAAATAGCCGCAAGAGAGAGATACCAGTTGAGCACAAGCCAAAGGCCACTGAAAATAATGACCGTGGGCATCACCATCATGTAATAGAGAACCAAGTCTGGCTTGGAGCTTCGAGTAGCAATTAACGTCTCGCCGATCAGGGCCGCAGCCAAAAGAACAAAGCAACTCCAGGTTAGAAATGCCCGCAGAAACTGGATTGCCATGAGGCTGCGGAAACGGAGTGCAGTAACGCCAACGCGCAGGCGCTTTACGGTAATGCTGCGGCCAAGGGTTGAGAGAACGCCCCAGATCATGGCAATTAAAAAAGGCACAAGAAGGGCCGCGACGATCAATTTGAGCCCAAGGGATGTCACAACGACAAAAATAAAGGTGCCAATCAATTGCGGGTTGTGCGAATTCCAGGTGGAAGCCCAGCTATTCGCTATCGGCAAGGGCCCCAGCAGGATTGCTCCGGTGGCAAATATCAACAGGAAAGCCAGCATGGCATACGACCAGCGCCAGAGAATTTCCAGCATGAACAGAAGTGGATCGCGCAATACAGCGCGTAACCCCAGTGTGATTGGATTCGGCGGGTTCGTCATCAGTCCTTTGCCATTAGCATGTCTTCATTGTTAACGAACAACCACATTCACAAGCTTTCCGGCCACCACAATTACTTTAGCTATCTCTTTGCCTTCCACCGCGGCTTTCACTTTTTCGTCGGCAAGAGCGCGCTCTTTTACCATGTCTTCCGGACTATCAGCCGGCACCACAAGATGGCTGCGAAGTTTGCCGTTGATCTGGATAACGTATGTCGTCTCGTCCTCTTTGGCCAATGCTGGATCAAAAACCGGCCAGGGATGGCGGAGTAGATTCCCAATCTCGCCCAATACCTCCCAGAGTTCGGCCGCAACGTATGGAGCAAAGGGTGAAAGCATCAAGGCCAGGCTGCGCTGGACATCCGCCAGAAGTGCCGGCGGAAATTTGCCTGCGGCAATCTCATCCTCCACTCCATAGAGGTGGTTGACGAATTCCATGATGGCGGCCACTGAAGTATTAAAGTGCCAGCGCCCTTGAAAATCCTGCGTTACACGCTTAAGCGTCTGGTGAAGCTTGCGTTCAATCTGTCGTGCCTTGGGTGATTTTTCTGTAGAGGCTGATGCAATGCCCGTGCCATTACCTGATTGTGATTGCTTGATGGAGCCGGCATGGCGCATGACGAACCGATAAGCCCGGCCAAGAAAACGATGCACGCCTTCCACGCCAGCTTCCTGCCACTCAAGCTCACGGTCTGGCGAGGTGGCAAAGAGTGCATACATGCGCGTGGAATCCGCGCCGAACTGCGCCACCATATCATCAGGAGAAACCACATTGCCTTTGCTCTTGGACATTTTTGCGCCGTCTTTAATAACCATGCCCTGTGTAAAGAGGCGTGTCGCCGGCTCGTCATTCTTTACCAGGCCAATGTCCCGCATGAATTTGGTCCAGAAGCGCGAATAGATCAAATGCAAAATAGCGTGTTCAACGCCACCAATGTATTGATCAATGGGAAACCAATAATTCACGGTGGCTGTATCCAACGGATGGTCAGTGAGTTTCGCATTGGTATAACGGTAGAAATACCATGAGGAATCGACGAACGTGTCCATGGTGTCCGTCTCGCGACGCGCACTTCCGCCGCATTTAGGGCACGTGGTATTCACAAACTCCGGTACGCGCCCAAGCGGCGATCCGCCCTGCAACGTGATGTCAACCTGGTCTGGCAACAAGACAGGAAGGTCTTTTTCCGGCACTGGAACCACGCCGCACTTTTCACAATAGAGCATGGGGATGGGCGTGCCCCAATAGCGCTGGCGCGAGATACCCCAGTCTTTTAAACGATACGTAATGGTCTTCTTGCCAAAGCCATGCTGCTCTGCAAACGCCGACATCTTCTCAATGGCTTCAGGATTTGAGAGCTGGCTGAACTCGCCAGAGTTAATGAGCAAGCTATCTTTTTCCGTGTACGGAAGCACGGGCGATTCCGGCTCGCCGGGAGCGGGAGGCTGGCCAATTCTACGCGGCAAAATAACAATGCGAACTTCCAGGCCATATTTCTGGGCAAATTCGTAGTCACGCTCGTCGTGGGCAGGGACCGACATGATTGCGCCCGTGCCATAGTCCATCAAGACATAGTTGGCGATCCAGATCGGAACTTTCTCGTCACTGAAAGGATTGCAAGCGTAGCGTCCGGTAAAGACGCCGTGCTTCTCAATCGCGCCCACGTCTCCTGCTTCGCGGGCACGGGCCTGCTCCTTCAAGAGATCTTCAACTTTGGAATGCAAGTGTGGGTCGTTGCCAACCAGCTCTGCGACAAGCGGATGCTCAGGGGCAAGCTGAATCGAGGTTGCGCCAAAGATTGTGTCAATCCGCGTGGTAAAAACAGTAATCTTGTCACTCGCGGTTACTGCGCCATCCACTTTGAAATCAACCAGCGCGCCTTCGCTGCGTCCGATCCAGTTGCGTTGCATGGTGCGGACTTTTTCCGGCCACGCTTCAAGCTTGTCGAGTCCAGCGAGCAATTCTTCAGAATAATTCGTGGTGCGCACAAACCATTGCTCAAGTTCGCGCTGCTCCACCTGCACGTCTTCATGACGCCAGCAGCAGCCATCCACCACCTGCTCATTGGCAAGCACGGTGGCGCACTCACGGCACCAGTTCACCTTGCTCTTTTTCTTGTAGGCCAAATCCTTCTCGTAAAGCTTTAAGAAGAACCACTGGTTCCATTTGTAATAGTCAGGCAAACAGGTGGTGACTTCACGTGACCAGTCGTAGGCAAAGCCCAGGCGCTTCATCTGCACTTTCATGTGCGCGATATTGGAAAGCGTCCATTGCCGGGGCGGAACATTGTTCTTGATAGCGGCATTTTCCGCAGGAAGCCCAAACGCGTCCCAGCCCATGGGATGAAGCACGTTGTAATCGTTCATCCACATATAGCGGGCCAGCGCATCGCCAATGGAGTAATTACGCACGTGTCCCATATGCAAAGCACCAGAAGGATACGGCAGCATTTCCAGCACGTAATATTTCTTGCGCTTGCTGGAATGCGGCTCAGCGGCATAAAGCGTGGGGTCAGACTCCCAGCGGGCGTGCCACTTCTCTTCAATGCGCTGCGGCTCATAGCGAAGCTCGCGCTGCTCAGGCGGGACGGTGGGATTCACTTTTGTGGTCTCGGACATCTCTACCTATGCTCTCTTCCGCGTTACGGGAACTGTTGTGACTTCTACCGGTTTTGTTACATCTACTAATGATTTCAACGTTTCTATGTTCTTTAAATCGTCGCCCGGATCTTCAATCGGCGTTTCCGCGATGAACGCCGCGTGTTCCGTACGTGGATCATTC
Organism: Candidatus Angelobacter sp.; assembly: GCA_036496365.1. GTDB lineage: Bacteria > Acidobacteriota > Terriglobia > Terriglobales > Acidobacteriaceae > Angelobacter. Next base: position 147,857 of record DASXLK010000020.1, read on the forward strand.
AACAACCGGCGAAATACTTCCAACCCAATGGTACCTTTGCCAATATGCTCATGGCGGTCACGCTTAGAACCGCGTGGATCTTTTGCGTCATTGCAGTGCCACGCCATCACGTTTTTCAAGCCAATGGTTTCATCCAGTTTTTGCATGGTTTCATGCCAGCCTTCGGCGGAAACAATGTCATAGCCGGAGACATGCGTGTGGCATGTATCGATGCAGGCGCCTACCGGGCAGACAGGCCGCAGGTATTCCAATAGATGCCCGACCTGATCAAACGATCCGCCTAGCGAAAACTCTGCCCCAGCCGTGTTCTCTATCAAGACGCGCAGATTCGATTTTTCCAGGTCTAACCCTTGTGCCGCTTCGGCAATCGAGCGCGCAACCAATTCCAAACCTTCTTCGCGGCTGCGCCCGCGAAATGAGCCGGGATGCAGCACTAAAAACTCGGCGCTCAAGGCCAATGCCCGTTGCAATTCTCCCCGAAATGCAGCTACCGACTTGCGATGAAATTCGGGAGTCGCACTAGCCAGATTCACCAGATAGCTGCAATGGATGGCCATTGGGCCGATGCCATATTTATCCCGCAGACTGCGCAGGGCATCACAGTGCTCTTGCGTCAGCAGATATGGCTTCCACTGCCGGGGACTGGAAGAAAATATCTGAAAAGTATTGGCTCCCAGCCGGTAAGCGCGTTCGGCCGCCATTTCAATGCCGCCCGCAGTCGAGGTATGTATTCCAATCCGCCTGGGACCGGGCTTGGGCGGCTCACCTTTTGCCCAAAGCAATACATCTTTCATACTGAGCCGCCTGCGTTCCCCAGCGCTAAGCAATTCCTGCTTCGGCACTGATGGATGCTGACGCTCTGGCTCTTCTGGCGACATGGGCTAAATGATTGATTTTAACATGGTAAAGTGAACCTCTGTAGCAGCCACAACGCGCATTCGCGTGCCAATCACATTTTCCCGTTTCCGGTCTTCTGTTGCTCAACAACAGCACTTTTGATTGCTACGAATGGATAAGGCACAGTAAACTAAGCTCCAGCGAGGGGTGTAAAAGTCATGTTAGTCGTAATGAAGGCCCATGCCAGCGAGGAGCAGGTACGCGCCGTATGTGAACGGATTGAATCGCTCGGATTTCGCGCGCACCCTATCCCAGGAGCACAGCGCACAGCCATAGGCGTTACCGGCAATAAAGGCGCCATGGAGCCGGGTGCCGTTGACGAGATGTCCGGCGTGCAGGAAGTGATTCAGGTCAGCAAGCCTTACAAGCTGGTCAGCCGTGATGCTAAAGAAGAGGATACGGTCATTCATTTTGCAGGTAGCGATGGCAGTTTTGGCGGTCGCGATCTGGGAATTGTAGCCGGTCCGTGTTCCATTGAATCCCGCGAGCAGGCATTTGCGGTGGCGGAGCGCGTGGCCAAGGCAGGCGCACGGTTTTTCCGCGGAGGTGCTTATAAGCCTCGCACTTCACCCTATGCGTTCCAGGGCCTGGGCGAAGAAGCCCTAAAGATTATGGTTGAGATTCGCGAGCGCTTTGGGCTAAAGATTGTTACTGAGGCGCTGGACGATGAATCCCTGGCGCTAGTGGCCGAATACGCTGACGTGATCCAGATTGGCGCACGTAACATGCAGAACTTCTCGCTCTTGAAGAAAGTCGGCCGGCTGCGCAAGCCGGTGATGCTTAAACGCGGCATGTCCGCAACGCTGGAAGAGTTTTTGATGGCGGCGGAATACATACTGAGCGAAGGCAATTATGAAGTAATCTTGTGCGAACGCGGCGTGCGCACCTTTGCCGACCATACGCGCAATACGCTGGACCTGAGTATTGTTCCGGCAGTCCAGCGGTTAAGCCACCTGCCCATTGTTGTCGATCCGAGCCATGGAACAGGAAAGCGCAACAAGGTATTGCCGCTTTCACGGGCAGCAGTGGCAGTGGGAGCAGATGGATTGATGGTGGAAGTGCATAACGATCCTGAACATGCTCTCTCCGACGGAGCGCAATCCATTTTCCCCGATCAATTTGACGAAATGATGGGCGAGATTCGACAGATTGCTGCCGTGCTGCGCAGGAACGTTCAAGAGCCGCACGCACAACCGGCAGTGGCCAAGGCCGGCAGATAGCTTGCGCATATTCGTCTCAACAATTTGCTTAGGCCTGGCTATTCTTGGTGGCTGCAAAGAAACACCAGAGCCCAGCGCAAACTACCATGAGTACGCATACGTCGCCAATGGCGGCAGCAACAGCGTTACCGTGATTGATTTGCGTGCGTTAGAAATCCTCACCACAATTCCTGTCGGGCACAGCCCCACAGGGCTCGCCGTAAATCCAAGGAAAAATGAGGTTTACGTCGCCAATACGGAATCAAATACCATCAGCGTGATTGAAACCGAGACCAACAAAGTGGTCTATACCATCGGCGTGCACCGTGCACCTTTTTTCATTGACGTTTCGCGTGATGGCAAGCGGGCGTATGTGGCCAACTCCGGTTCGGCCAATCTCTCAGTTATTGACCTGGATCAGCGTAAAGTCCTGAAACATATTCCCACCGGCAATGGCAGCAATCTGGCCCGTGTGACCCCAGATGGCAAGCGGGCCATTGTTGCACTGCGAGATGAGGATTCCGTGGCAATTGTGGATACGGAGCAGCTCGCCGTACGCAGCAAGGTGAAGGTGTGCGCCAAGCCTGTGGAACTGGCGATCCTACCCGATTCAAGCAAGGTATTTGTGGCCTGCAGTGAATCAAAGCAAGTGGCTGCGGTGGATTTGAAAACCGATAAGCTGCTGGCGCTGCTGGACGTTGGCAAAACTCCGGTACAAATCGAGGCCAAACCCGATGGCGGCGAAGTATTTGTAACCAACTATGACAGCAGCTCCATTTCAGAAGTGGTTTCCAGCACAAACGAGGTCAACAATACCTTTGAAATTGGCGACCATCCGGTAAATAGCCGGGTTTCACCGGACAATGCCCTGCTCTATGTGGCAAACTTTGGCTCTGATTCCGTGGCGGTCTACAGCATTGATAATGGCAAACGGACAAGCTCTGTGACCGTGGGCAGCCATCCTGAAGCCATGGCGCTTTCACCCAATCAGTTGCTGTTGCTGGTGGTGAACACGGGAAGCAGCGATATGACCGTCCTCTCACTCATTGACAGCAAAGGTCGCCCCCAGCCGGACGTACCAACGCTAGAAACTATGATTCCGCTGGGAAAAGATCCGCGAGCGATTGTGGTGAAGGCCTTCGTTAGTCAGAAATAAGGCCAGCCAGAAATAGATGCAGCCAGGAATCAGCAAGCCAGAAATTAAATCAACTCAGACCCAGGCCGCCATCGACAGTGAGAATCTGTCCGGTAATGAAATGTGGCGCAGTAGCGAAATACATTACAGCGCTCACAACATCTTGCGGCGTGCCATTCTTCTCCATGGGCGTCTTTGTAGCCAGTTTCTCCAGAAGAGCTGGATCGCGCTCTCCCTCAGCGGCAATCATGCCAGGTGCAACGCAGTTCACTGCAATATCTGGCGCTAAAGCTTTGGCCATAACTTGCGTGAGCATGTGTAGAGCCGCCTTGGACGAGCAGTAATGCGCGTGCGTGGCCCACGGCTTCTCTCCACCCAGCGATCCCATATTGATGATGCGTCCATGAGAGGCGCGGAGCGCAGGAATGCATCCTTGCGACATGAGGAACGGTCCGCGGACATTAACGGCAAATACCTCGTCCCACTGTGCGGCGGTAATATCTTCAATCTTAGCGGTCTGAAAGACGCCAGCATTGTTCACCAGAATATCAATCTGACGGAAATGATCCAGAACAGTTTTGACAGTCTCTTGCGCGCTGTGTTCCTGACGAAGGTCACATTCAATGGCCAGCGCTTGCATGCCAGAATCTTTCACTAGCTTCAGTGTCTTCCCGGCTTCATTGGAAGAAGATTTGAATGTGAATGCCACATTCGCCCCTGCTTGTGCCATGGCGACAGCAATCGCACGCCCCAAACGGCGGGCTGCACCGGTGATTAAAACAGTTTTGCCTTTCAAATCAGTCACGCTGGAATTGTAAATGGCAGACTGCTGCTCTCAGCGCCCACTCTGCGTCTTGAATCTTTTCTTAGGTTCTCTCTATCCAATGGGTTTATGAGTAGCAACCCTAATTTAATTTCATTCCCCGGACCGGAAACCCAGCCTGCACAAAGCCCTGTAACAGAAACCGAAGCCATGGACGCTTATTCCCGTGTTGTAACAACGGTGGCGGAGTCAGTGAGCCCTGCGGTGGTTCGCATACAGGTGGAAAGCAAGCGTGGACGTGGCGGAAGCGGTTCCGGCTTTATCTTTACCCCTGATGGCTTCATTCTCACGAACAGCCATGTGGTGCATGGCGCAGAGAAAATTACGGTATGGACGCCTGATTCCGGCGATTTTAAGGCCCAGTTGATTGGGGAAGATCCGGATACGGACCTGGCACTGCTGCGGATTGACGCGCCGATACTCCACAGCGTAAAGCTGGGCGATTCGCGCAGAATCCGCGTGGGACAGCTCGTGGTGGCCATTGGCAATCCTTACGGCTTTCAATACACAGTGACAGCCGGGGTGGTCAGTGCGCTGGGCAGGAGCTTGCGATCACAGTCAGGACGGCTGATTGAAGACGTTATCCAGACCGATGCTGCGCTCAATCCGGGCAATTCCGGCGGGCCGCTGGTGAATTCGCTGGGCGAAGTAGTAGGCGTGAATACGGCCACAATCTTGCCGGCGCAAGGCTTGTGTTTTGCCATTTCCATCAACACGGCGCAGTTTATCGCCACAAAACTAATCCGCTATGGCCATGTGCGGCGAAGCTATATTGGAGTGCAGGCGCAGACAGCACCTCTCAATCGCACCATTGCGCGACACTATGATCTTAAAACCTTGACCGGGGCGCTTGTGCTCTCCGCAGAACCGGGGAGTCCGAGCCAGAAAGCCGGTCTGCAAGAGGGTGATGTGATTGTCACTCTGGATGGCGAGGCCGTAGAAGGAGTCGACGTGCTGCATCGTTTGCTGGGCGAAGAAAGGATCGGCGTCACAACGGGCCTAGTAGTTCTCCGCGGATCACGCAGGCTGGAAATGACGGTGGTGCCGGAGATACGTGCCAGCTAAGCTGCAACCAGAGTACGCTTTGAGTTACCCCCTGTCCTAAGCTTTCTCACCGTAAACTGGCTTAGAATTAGAGCCACAGCACAGTTCTTGCGGTTTGCGAGTTAAGCCATATCCGGGAGAGGCAGCTCTTTGCCACATATTGACGAAGGTTCCGCAAGCACTCCTGCGGGCAAGATGAGGGTGGTAATTCTGGCTGACGCGTTGGCTCTTCGCCAATGCTGGACAGACTTAGAAGATCTTTGTTCCGCCGTAGCGGAGCCTAATGTCTTTTACGAGCCATGGATGCTCATCCCAGCGGTGGAATCTTTCGGCGAGGGGAAACTATTTACCTTCGTTCTCGTCTACTCTGAAAATCTTCAGTCCGGCGGTAAACCAATCTTATCCGGCTTTTTTCCCTTTGAACGGCGCCGCAGATATGCGCGCATGCCTGCCAATCTGCTGCTGCTGTGGGAGTACAGGCATTGCGGCGTATGTACGCCGCCAATACGGCAAGGCCATGAAAAGGCATGCCTGGATGCGCTGATTGATTGGGCTAATGCCGACGCCAACGGCGCAGATATTATCGAATGGTTCCAGGTCTCAGCTGATGGGCCGGTGTTCCGCGCCCTGATGGCCTGCATGGAAGAACGAAAGCTGCGCAATCAGGTAGCAAAACGAGAGCGCCCGCTTATGCTGCCCCGCGAAAACAGTGAAGTTTATTTGAATGAAGCACTCTCATCCAACCGCAAACGCGGCTTGCGGCGATGGGAGCGGCAGCTGGGCGAGCTTGGTGCTGTTGCATACAACGAGTTAGAAGACGATCGGATTGATGAATGGATCGACACTTTTTTTGAAATGGAAGCCAGCGGCTGGAAAGGCCGGGCCGGCGTGGCCGCGATTCTGGACGATCATACGCAAGGCTTTGTGCGGCACGCGATTCGAGAGGCCCATCACCGCGGACAATTGCTGACACTGGCTATGACAGTAGGCGGCGAACCCGCTGCATCACGATTTATATTGATCTCCCACGGAGGAGCGTTTGGCTACAAGGTGACGTATCGTGAGAAATATGCGCGTTATTCACCGGGAAGCCTGCTGGAAATTGAGAGCATTCGCCGGGTGCATCAACATCTTGAAATCAAATGGCTGGATTCATGCGTCTCGCCCAGTTTCAGCCACTATCTGCCATGGCCTGACAAGTTGGGGATTGCAGACATAACGTTTAGTACCGGAAGGCTCAAAGGTAATTTTGTTTTTTCAGTCGCACCCAAGCTGCGGTCATTGGGAAAAACGCTGCAACAGTGGAAAGAACGGAGCAAAGGCTCTGCTCCGGACCAGAAACCAGTAAAGCCGAGTCCGCCGGAAAACACGGAAGAAACGCCAGGTTAAAGTCCGAATAGCTCCCTAAGGCGTTTAGTCTGAGCGCGGCTGACGGGAATTTCAGTCTGTTTGCGATCGTCCATGCGGAGCTGGTAAGAACTTTTGAACCACGGCACCACTTCTTTGATCCGATTGATATTGACAACAAATGAGCGGTGCGCCCGCCAGAAAGTTTCCGGATCAAGGCCTTCAAGTAATTCTTCAAGGGTACGGCAGTTCGATTGGCCGTCAAGGCTGGTGGCAACCACGCTGATAATGCCATCGTCAATCGATGCATAACACACGTCTTTTTGATCGACCAACAGCAATCGGCCTGCGCTGCGAAGCAGTACTTTGGAGTTCTGCGGGCGTTGCGATTCTAGCAGCTTCACCAGCGTATCCAGTTTGTCTAACTTTTCATTGGATCCAGTTGCAGTTTCCTGAACGCGCTTGCGCGCTTTTTCCACGGCCTGGCCTACGCGCTTCTTATCAAAAGGCTTCAGCATGTAATCAACAGCATTCACCTCAAACGCCTTGACCGCATACTGATCAAACGCAGTGGCAAAGACAATTTGCGGCATGGGAATCTTTTTATCGAGCAGCTTTTTCAAGACGCCAAAGCCGTCCAAGCCGGGCATTTGCACATCAAGAAACAGAAGATCGGGAGAAAATTCCTTGATAAGATTCACGGCCTCCAGGCCGTTATGCCCTTGCGCCACCACATTGACGTCGGCCACCGATTTGAGCAGATAGCTCAGTTCATCGCGCGCAAGCTGCTCGTCATCGACAATTATCACGGACAAAGCCACAGATCGATTCTCCGCTCTAAGTATAGAGATTGCCTCAACCTATCTCAACTATAGATGAACCAGCCGGGCATCCCGGCCACTAAAAAATTTATTACAAACATTGTCGATTGCCGCCTACCCGCGCGTCGTTACGGTGAGCAGGGCAAAACAAAGCTTCTGCCGACGATTTAACGAGGAGGAAGTGATGAACTACATTCGGACCATCTCAATCTGGACTCTGGGTATGCTGGCGGCAGGCGCATTATGGCTGGGTCTGTGCGGCACCGTGGCCCAGGCATCTGATAAAAGCGACACCAACGCCGCGGTGGCTTTCGCCAAGCTAAAAACACTGGCCGGCAGCTGGGAAGCTACTGGTAAACGCGGCAAAATAACAGCTTCCTATGAATTGATATCCAATGGCAGCGCCCTGGTGGAGCACCTGACGGTCCCCGACGAAAGCGAGATGACGACCGTCTACCATCTGGATGGCGACCACCTGGTTTTAACGCACTATTGCACGGCCGGAAACCAGCCGCATATGCAGGCAGAGGCGTATGATCCCGCAAGCAGCAAAATTGTGTTCGACTTTGCAGGTGGCAGGAACCTGAGCGATCCGAACGTTGGCCATATGCATAACGTGGCCTTGAAAATCGCCAGTGCCAACGCCTTTACTGCTGACTGGACTTTCCAGGAGAACGGCAAGCCGCGTTTTACTGAGAACATTGAATATCACCGCGTTAAATAGGTGGCGACGCATGTCCCTGCGGAAGCGCGAAGATGTAATAATCGCGCTTCCCTTCACCAACTGGGCAGTTAAAACATTTCAGCCAGGAGATCACGATGCGTTACATGCTATTGGTTTATACGAAAGAAGACGTTCTCGCCCGCAGTTCCAAGGAAGAGCTGCAGGAGGTCACGAATGGGCATATCGCTTCCATGCAGGAAGCATATGCCAAGGGCGTATTGCACCAGGCTGAGCCGCTGCCGCACACGAACACAGCTAAAACCGTCCGCATGCAAAATGGCGCGCCGATCATTACCGATGGCCCTTTTGCTGAGACCAAAGAACAGCTTGCCGGCTATTACATTCTTGACTGCAAAGACATGGATGATGCACTGGCTTGGGCCGCCAAAATTCCCACTGGGTGTGGTGGCATGCAGGGATGTATAGAGGTCCGTCCCATGTATGAGGTTCCTGCCAGCGAGAAAATCAAACAGCCGGGATATATTGCAGCCGCCCGCAATGGATGAGTTCCAGTCCACTATCGAGGCGGTCTTTCGGCAGGAATCGGGCCGTATTCTGGCCACGCTGATTCGCATCAGCGGATCGTTTGATCGCGCGGAAGAAGCCTTGCAGGAAGCCTTTGCCACTGCGGTTGCCAACTGGCCCGCCAAGGGCGTGCCGGACAATCCCGGAGCATGGCTTACGTCCGTGGCGCATCGCAAGCTTGTGGACCACAGCCGCCGCGAGCGCACGCGCCGCGAAAAACAAGTGCCGCTGCTCTATGAAACGCCGACGACTTACGAATTGGATACCACCATGGTTGAAGATGAGGCCCTTACATTTCCTGACGACCGGCTCCGCCTTATCTTTACCTGCTGCCATCCAGCGCTGCATCAGGAGGCGCAGGTTGCGTTAACGCTGCGCACGCTCGGCGGCTTAACCACGCCGGAAATCGCCCGTGCATTTCTTCTCCCTGAACCCACGCTGGCGCAACGACTGGTCCGCGCCAAACGCAAGATCAGTGAAGCGCGCATTCCGTATGAAATTCCCCCGCGTGAGCAACTGGCGGAACGGCTACACTCCGTCCAAGCGGTAATTTACCTTGTCTTCAATGAGGGATATTCAGCCACCGCTGGCGATTCACTGGTCCGCCGTGAGTTGTGCGCTGAGGCCATTCGTCTCTGCCGGACACTTTGTGCGCTTCTGCCCGACGAGCCTGAAAATCTTGGCCTGCTGGCGCTCATGCTGTTGCATGATTCGCGCCGTGACGCACGCATGAATAAACACGGCAAGCTGGTAACCCTGGAAGAACAAGACCGCGGGCTCTGGCATCATGAGCAGATTCGCGAAGGCGTTGCTCTAATTAACCGCGCATTACGGATGCACCGAGCCGGGCCATATCAGTTGCAAGCCGCCATTTCAGCCATACATGCCGAAGCAGCCACGCCAGCAGAAACTGATTGGCATGAGATTGCGGCGCTTTATCTGGAGCTGATGCAGCAGATGCCATCGCCTATTGTCGAGCTGAACCATGCTGTCGCCGTGGCCATGGGTGAAGGCCTGGAGCGCGGACTCGCGCAGATTGATCAGGTCGGCGCATCCGGCCACCTTGAGAATTACCATTTATTCCACGCCGCACGCGCGGACATTCTCCGCCGCCTTGGGCGCAACGCAGAATCAGCCGAAGCCTACGCCGCTGCTCTTCAGCTGGTGACGAATAAAGTTGAACAGGAATATTTGCTGAACAGGCTCAAGCAAGTGGCGCAGTAGCTCTTTGGTTTTCAATTGCCAATTTTGGCGATGCCAGCAATCTTCGAACTAGCTATTTCTTTCCACAATAAAATCCGGAATCGAGAGCAATGCACGTTTGATCTCCGAATCAGGAAAAGTGCAGATGGCTTTGCGCGCCATCTCCGCATGCTTGGCGGCGGCATCATAGGCATAAGGAATAGATTCGTAACGGTTCAGCATCTCAAGAATCTGCTCATGCTTCACGCTCACAAAGGCGCGCTCTTCCAACACGGTTTCCACCAGTTTGCGCTCCGCCGGGGTGCAATTTTGCAGGGCGTGGATCACCGCCATCGTAACCTTGCCTTCGCGCAGATCGCTGGCCACAGGCTTGCCCAGCACCTCTTCTGAAGCAGTGAGGTCAAGCACGTCATCCACAATCTGGAACGCCAGCCCCAGGTTGCGTCCATATTCGCCCAATCGGCCCTCTTGCTCAATGGTGGCTTCACCAATGATCGCGCCCAGCCGCGTGGAAACGGAAAACAGGCAGGCCGTCTTGCGGAAGATCAGATCAAAATGCTCTTCCAGAGAGATGATCTTGCCCAGCTTCTCCATCTGGAGCAGTTCGCCCTCAACCATCTGCTGGGTCAGATCGATCAAAACGTCCAGCACGCGGAAATTGCGTTCCTGCACGGCAATCTTAAAGGCCTGCATGTAAAGCCAGTCGCCCGCCAGAACGCACTTGGAATTGCCCCACTGCGTATTCGCCGCAGGACGCCCACGCCGCGTTTTGGCTTCATCAATAATGTCGTCATGGACGAGAGTTGCCGTGTGGATGATCTCAACCACAGCGCCCAGCCGGACTGCGCTTTTTTCATCGTGCGGGAAAAGTTTGGCTGAAAGCAGCAGCAGAACAGGGCGTATCCGCTTGCCGCCGCCCGCACGCAGATACTCGCCAATATCGGTGATGGCGCGGACGCTGGAAACGGTGTCCCGGCCGAATTCACGTTCGATAGCGGCAAGGTCTTCGCGCAAAAGCTCAAAAACTTCTTTGGCAGTGGTTGTGGCCGGTGAACTCAAAATGTCCCTTTAATTCCGGTAATTCGTAAACTGCATATCAATGCCAAAATCATGGCCGCGCAACAGCGCAATGATCTCTTGCAGTGAATCGCGGTCTTTTCCGCTTACGCGCACGGTATCGCCCTGGATGGAAGCTTGCGCTTTCTTCTTGGAATCCTTGATCAGCTTTACAATTTCTTTGGCCTTCTCAATCGGGATTCCCTGCTGCATGGTCACTTTCTGCCGCACACTGGAATTTGCCGCCGGCTCCACCACGCCATAGGTAAATGCCTTGATAGAGACGTTCCTTTTCACCAACTTGCTCTGCAAAATATCATTTACCGCTTTCAGGTTGTATTCATTGGCAGAGCTCAAAATCAGGGCATCCTTGCCCTCCATCTTAATGTCAGATTTTGAGTCTTTCAGGTCAAAACGCGTGTGGATCTCCTTGAGCGCGTTCTGAATCGCGTTGGAGACCTCTTGCAGATCCACTTTGCTTACGATGTCGAATGAGTTTTCCGATGCCATGTCTCTAATAGCTTACCAAAGTGGCCAACGGATGACACGGCTGTGTGAATTTCCGATCTGGAAAATGACGCCAAAGCCTCGTCCAAACAGCAATTTTGCAGCACAAGAATCATTTGAAAATCTCCCATGCATAAATGCCTGAAACGCCTGCGGTTAAGCCCATATGAGCAAAAGCTGAACTTTTAACAATGCTTTAACAATGGTCTGCTAGCTTCCAAGCATGCAGACCGCGCCCGAACACAAATCTTCTCGCAGCACGGAGAGTGTTGAAGAGCCAGAGGCCATGGATTCCGCATTGACCACCACGGACGGGCTGACGGTTGTGCCCAAGAACCGCGTTGGAATACGAGAAAATGTGGTCGCGGACCGGGTATTCAAAGGCCTGGTAATTTCTTGCGCACTAGCCATCATGGCTATCGTCGGGCTGATCGTTTTTGAGCTTCTGAGCCAGTCGCAGCTCTCCATTACTAAATTTGGATTCAAGTTCCTGGTCAAGCAGATATGGGACCCGGTGGCAGAAGACTTTGGCGCTCTGCCCTTTATTTACGGCACCATCGTTTCGTCATTGGTGGCACTGTGTATCGCGGTTCCGCTCTCGGTTGGAACGGCATTATTTCTGACCGAATTATGCCCCAAGCAGCTGCGCGGCATTCTTTCCTTACTGGTTGAGTTGCTCTCGGCCATCCCCAGCGTGATTTATGGTCTCTGGGGCATCTTTGTTCTCTCTCCCTTTCTCAGGCTCCACATTCAGCCTTTCCTGGCGAAATATTTTGGCTGGACTGGCCTATTTAGCGGCCCGAAATATGGCTGGGGCATGCTGGCCGCCGGAGTCATTCTGGCGATCATGATTTTGCCGATCATCGCTTCCATTACGCGCGAGGTCATCACCGCTGTGCCGCGCGTGCAGCGTGAAGCCGCTCTGGCGCTGGGCGCTACCAAATGGGAGATGCTGCGGGTTGCCGTATTGCGCAACGCTCGGCCTGGAATCTTTGGCGCCGTGATTCTTGGCCTGGGACGCGCCCTGGGTGAAACCATGGCGGTAACCATGGTGATTGGCAATCGACCGGAAATAGCACGCTCTCTCTTTGCTCCCGGACACACGCTGGCCAGCGTAATTGCCAATGAATTTGCCGAGGCCGCCGGCAATGTCTATCTCAGTGCGCTGGTAGAGATGGCGCTGGTTCTTTTTGTGGTCACTTTGGTCGTGAACGCATTAGCTGGATTGCTTGTCTGGTCCATTACGCGCGGCATGCCTGCGAGGGCCATTGCTTAACTCTTCACAAAATATTTCTCTGTACCGCAGGCTCACCAATGGCCTGGCGATCGGCTTGATCTCTGGCGCGGCACTCATTGTGACGGTGCCACTGTTCCTGATTCTGGGAACGGTCATCTATCGCGGACTTCCCGAGCTGAATTGGGCTTTCCTCACACAGATTCCCAAACCTGTGGGTGAAACCGGCGGCGGAATGGCCAACGCCATCGGTGGATCCATCGCGCTACTGGCTGTCGCCAGCCTGATCGGTGTTCCGCTGGGTGTGGGCTCTGGCATTTTTCTGGCTGAATATGGCCGCAATAAGTGGGGCAACATCGTCCGCTTTACCGCAGACGTGCTGAACGGAGTGCCTTCCATCGTGATTGGCATGACCGTTTATGCCCTGGTAGTAGTAGTGCAGAAACATTTTTCACTGCTGGCGGGCAGCGTGGCTCTGGGAATCATGATGATTCCCACAATTTCCCGGACCACAGAAGAAGTCCTGCTTCTGGTGCCGCAATCCATCCGCGAAGCCGCATTGGGGCTGGGTATTCCACGCTGGCGAACGATTATTTCCGTGGTGCTGCGAACTGCCAGCTCAGGAATTGTTACCAGCATCATGCTCGCCTTTGCGCGCATTGCCGGAGAAACCGCTCCGCTCATGTTCACGGCCTTTGGAAATTCTTATTGGAGCAAGAGTCTGAATCAACCGACGGCGGCCCTGCCGCTGCAAATATTCACATACGCAGTAATGCCTTATGACCAGGCGCATCGCCAGGCCTGGACCGGGGCTCTGGTATTGATCACAATGATTATGTTAACTGTCATTCTTTTCCGGTATATCTCCAGCCGAGGCGCCATTAAAGGAGCCAACTAATGGAAGCCGGCATTCACGTAAAAGACCTGAACGCGTGGTTTGGCGCGAAGCAAGCTCTCTTCGGCATTGGCATGGAAATTCCATCCAAGAAAGCCACCGCCATCATCGGCCCTTCCGGCTGCGGAAAGTCCACGTTTGTCCGCTGCCTGAACCGCATGCATGAGACGCTGCCAGATACTCGCGTGGAAGGCAATGTCTCCATCGGCGATCTGGATGTTTACGGCAAGGGCGTCTCTCCGGTGTGGATTCGCCGCCGCGTTGGCATGGTCTTTCAAAAACCCAACCCGTTTCCCACCATGACGATCTACGACAACGTTGCTTCAGGTCTGAAGCTCAATGGCTTTCGCAATCGGCGTGAGCTGGACAACATTGTTGAGCGGTCACTCAAACAAGCTGCGCTGTGGGACGAGGTAAAGGACGATCTGAAAAAGAAATCCGGGGCCAGCCTCTCCGGCGGACAGCAGCAGCGGCTTTGCATAGCGCGTGCACTCGCCGTGGAGCCGGAAGTCTTGTTGATGGACGAGCCGGCTTCCGCGCTCGATCCAATTTCCACGGCAAAAGTTGAAGACCTGATTTTTGAATTGAAGAAAGAATATACCGTGGTGATTGTCACCCATAATATGCAGCAAGCGGCGCGTGTGGCGGACTTCACTGCGTTCTTTCTCATGGGATATATGGTGGAGCTTGATAAAACGGAAAAAATGTTTACCAAGCCTTCTGACAAGCGCACGGAAGACTATATTACAGGGAGGTTTGGATGACGCGCACACGGTTTCATCAGGGGCTCGACGATTTAAAACAGAAGCTGCTCGCGATGGGCGGCCTGGCAGAGCAAGCTGTGGAGCGCGCAGTCCGCGCGTATCAGGGCCTGGATCTGTCGCTGTGCCAGCTTGTGTTGCGCGACGAATCCAAAATCAACGCCGCCGAACGCGACGTGGACGAAATGTCCATTGACCTGCTGGCAATGCAGCAGCCCATGGCGATTGATCTGCGTTTTATCGTGGCCTGCATCAAGATCAATGCTGACCTTGAGCGCGTTGGTGACCAGGCGGTGAATATCGCGGAACGGGTCATGGACCTGGCCTCGCGGCCTGATCCCGGACTCAACGTAGATATCCCGCGGATGGCCCAGATTACGATCAGCATGGTGCATGACGCGCTGAATGCTTTTCTTACCGCCGACGTGGACATGGCGCAGTCAGTGCTCGAGCGTGATGATCTGGTAGACAACATGAACCGCGAGATTTTTGAAGCCGTGGATTACGCCATGGGCAAATCATCCGGCAATCATCGCAACCTGCTGGATACGCTGATCGTGGCCCGGAACCTTGAGCGTGTAGCTGACCACGCCACCAATATCGCCGAAGACGTAATCTTCTGGGTACGCGGAGCAGATGTAAGGCATCACGCACAAACATAACGGTACAAGTCCGGTACCATCTAGAGTTAAAGTAATACTTTATAAATACGGCCTTGCTGGGCCGGTGCATCAGTGCGGAAACTACTACAATGGATGCAAGGCGCAAATCCTCGGCGAATGGCTCCAAGCCTGATCCTCTCCAGCGTATGAATCGGTCCGTATCAGATCCGTCTCTTTACATCAATCGAGAAGCCTCATGGCTCGCGTTTAACCGGCGCGTGCTGGAAGAAGCCAATGACGAACACAATCCCCTGTTGGAACGGGTAAAGTTTCTCGCCATCTCAGCCAGCAATCTTGACGAGTTTTTTGAAGTGCGGGTAGCTGGATTGCTGCAGCGAATTGAAGAAGGCTTTATCGACTCCGGCCCGGACGCGCTTACCGCCCAGCAGGAGCGCGAGTTAATTGCCCTGGAGACGCATGAATTTGTCCAGGAGCAGTATGAGTGCTGGAACGAAAAGCTGCTGCCGGTTCTGGCCAAAGAAAACATCCGCGTACTTGACCTGAAAGATCTTTCAGAAGAACAAGAAACATTCATTGACGCTTATTGTGAGCGGGAAGTGGACCCGCTACTCACGCCGGTTACAGTTGATCCGGCACATCCTTTCCCGCGTGTTTTGAATAAAGCGTTATGTATTGCTCTGCTGCTCAAACGCAGGCGGCGCGCCAGTGGAACGTATATGGGCGTTATCACAGTGCCTCGGGCGCTTCCGCGCCTGGTGCGGCTGCCTTCCAAGACTGGCATTGACTATGTTTTTCTCGCCGATCTGCTCACCTACCATGCAGCCACCATGTATCGCGGTTATGACATTATTTCCGCCGCCTCCTTCCGCGTAACGCGCAACAGCAACCTCTATCTGGAAGAAGAAGAGACGCGCAACCTGCTTGAGTCAGTGAGAACGGAATTGCACCGCCGGCGCAAAGGCGACGCCGTCCGCCTGGAAATTGACGCCAATGCTAACGCGGAGATTGCCAAGCGTCTACAACAGACTTTTGAACTTGAAGATTGGCAGATATTTCATACACAAGGGCCAGTGAATCTTTCACGCTTATTCAATTTCTATGATCTTGAGCGGCCTAACCTGAAATACCGCACGCTGGTGCCGCGAGAGCTGCGCCTTCCTGCCAGCAGCAATAATATTTTTACCGAGCTGCGCAAACGTGACGTGCTGCTGCACCATCCTTACGATTCCTTTGACGCGGTAGTGGATTTTATTGAGAGCGCGGCCAGCGATCCGGACGTGATCTCATTGAAGCAGACAATCTACCGGACCAGCCGTGACTCGCCGATTGTAGGGGCGCTGATTGCCGCGGCGACGGCGGAAAAGGAAGTAACGGCTGTACTGGAGTTGAAAGCCAGATTCGATGAAGCTTCCAATATCCAATGGGCGCGCACTCTGGAAGATGAGGGCGTACAGGTTTATCACGGACTGGTAGGGCTGAAGACCCATTGCAAACTTTGTCTGCTGGTGCGCCGCGATTCTGACGGCGTAACGCGCCGCTATGCTCATATCGGAACAGGAAATTACAATCCCACAACCTCACGTTTTTATACAGATGTAAGTTTGCTCACGGCGTCGCCGGAGATAACCTCTTCCGTGCATTCGGTATTCAACTATCTCACCGCATATTCTGAGTCGCCAAGTTACCTCCCGCTGGCCATCTCGCCCATTAACCTTGCCGCCACCACGCTGTCACAAATCCAGCGCGAAACCGATCACGCTGAAAATGGCCGTCCGGCGCGGATCATCGCCAAGATGAATTCCCTGCTCGATAAGAATGTGATTGAAGCGTTATATCGCGCGTCTCAGGCGGGAGTAAAAATCGATCTCACGGTTCGTGGCATGTGTTCCCTGCGACCCGGTGTACCTGGTGTAAGCGAAAACATTGTGGTCCGCAGCGTTGTGGGAAGGCTGCTGGAGCACAGCCGAATCTTTTATTTTGAAAATGGTGGCGACGACGAGGTGTATATCTCCAGCGCTGACTGGATGCCGCGCAATCTGTATGAGCGCGTTGAAGTGCTCTGCCCGGTCAGCGAGCCATCACTAAAACAACGGATTAAGAGTGAGATACTGGCCGCTTATCTGGCGGACAATGTGAAGGCACGTTTTCTTGACCGCAATGGGCGTTATTCACGGGCCAAGCGCCGCCGTGGCGATACAGGTTTTTCAGCCCAGGATTTTTTGATCGCCGTAGCCGAGGGTACAGCTACAGCGGCAGACATACCCGAACCGATATTTCCCAAAGCGAAGAGTTCAACCGTCCGTAGAAAGAAACAGGTGGTCGCTCGATAATCTATGCTGCTCTACTTTTTGCGTCATGCTTCGGCCGGCAAAACCATGCTTAACCCCAAAAAGGATGAGCGCCGGCCTTTAGATGAAGAAGGTATCCTGCAAGCGCGCTACATTGGCCGTTTGCTGGCCAACCTTGATGTACAGGTCGATCAGATCATCAGCAGTCCGCTGAAACGCGCACGCCAGACCGCGTCACTGGTGGCGAATGAATTGGCATTTGAAGCTGCGGTGCAAATTGACGACGCGTTGCGTCCGGAAGCGGAGTTCGCGCAGTTCCAGGCCATGCTGGCGCGCTACGGAAAATACGATGCCATCATGGTGGTTGGGCATAATCCCAGCTTTACTGAGTTTCTGAACAAATCAGTGGCGCGGTCCGGCGCGGCGCAGATTGAATTTAAGAAAGGCGCAGTGGCCAAGGTTGAGACGCATGGCCGCACCGGAACGCTGCAATGGCTGGTAACGCCAAAGATCGCGCGCACGCTTCAAGCCAGCTTAAAGACCAGCTCCCTGCCAAAAACCGCGCGGAAATAAACGCGCTCTTTTTCTCCGGCCCACAATTCCAGGTCCGCACCGCTACGGCCTGCTTTTACCGTAAGCGTTACATCTCCGCCGCGAGCGGTAGCGCGAATGGATTCCACTGTGGAACGCCGCCCCTGATTCAATGCACGCGCCACGCGCAGGATAGCCGTGGCTTTAATCACATCTGACCGGATCTGGGCCGGCAGCAGCTTGATCAGGCGGTCGCGCAGCTGCGGTTTGGAATTTCCCTGGAACCGGGCTATAGTGGCGATAATTTTTCTCTGCATAGGAGTAAATCCATAGAGCTCAGAACGAGAGATCACATAATAAGCATGGCGATGCAGCCCCACCGGATTGATATAAATTCCAACTTCATAGAGCATGGCGGCAGCGTCAATCCACTCGCGGCACTCTTTGTTCAATCCGTGAATGCGTTTTGTCTGGTCAAAAAGCTGCAGCGCAAGTTTGCGGACCTGCTCCGCATTCTCCATATCTACGCCATAGCGTTTGCTGGTATTCAGCAATACGTCCTGCCGGTCCGCCTTCAACTGCCGATGGGAGCGTGTGCTCTGGTCATACTCGGCTGCCATCTGGGCCAGAATGCCGTCACGCAGTCCCAGCGGTGAATAGCGAAATCCCCTTAGGCCGCAAGCA
Source organism: Candidatus Angelobacter sp. (assembly GCA_036496365.1). Classification (GTDB taxonomy): domain Bacteria; phylum Acidobacteriota; class Terriglobia; order Terriglobales; family Acidobacteriaceae; genus Angelobacter. Next base: position 166,154 of record DASXLK010000020.1, read on the forward strand.
TGCAACACATAGGCATAAACAGCCGCGCCGGCGACAATAATCTGTGCGCGATTGGAATTGATGCCTTTAATGGCTGCGCGTTGCCGGTCAGTCAACTTGGCCAGCCGCTTGGCCAGCTTTGCCGCGACCAACTGTGATACCGCGCCGGTACGGCTGAGCCGCAAAGAATTCGCCGCGCCAGCAAGAGCCGCGGCAGTGCCGGAAGTAGCAATCACGGCACGCACTTCAGCCCGCGCAATCTGCCGGGAAACATTGGCGACCTCCTGAACAATGAACTCATGTAAACGCTTCAGGTCAGCTTTGTTCGGGGGATCATGATGGATAAACTCCTGGGTCAGGCGCACCGCGCCCAGCGGGAGAGAGACGATTTCCTTGATGTGTCCTTTTTCCGATAGCGTGAGTTCGCAACTACCTCCGCCCAGATCAAGCAGCAGCAGCTTTGGCGGTGGCGTGCGTATGCTGGAAACCACGCCCAGATGAATCAGCCGGCCTTCTTCCAGTCCGGTAATCACTTCCAGGTGCCAGCCAGTTGCGGTTTTGATCCACTCGGCAAAGAGACGAGCATTATTGCAGTCGCGCAAAGCACTGGTGCCGACCACGCGCGTGCGCTCTACGGCGTAACTCTGCACCGCACGATGAAAACGGCGCATGACTTTGAGCGTCTGCGCCATGGCCTGGGGATCAAGATCGCCATCGCGAAACACGCCTTCACCCAGACGCGTGACTTCACGGTCCTGATGGAGCGCAACCAGATGCCCACGACGAAGTTCAGCAATGCTAAGGCGGACTGAGTTGGAGCCGATATCGACCGCGGCAAAGACCGGCATGCTCTATCAGGCGCGCTGGGCGAGGGCCCGGAGAGATGAAGAAGAGTGCGCGGGCTTCCTGGTTTGCGCCAATGCCGCGGCAAATAGATTGTTGAGAGCTGAAGTGGCTGTGACATGCCGCGCAGCCAGAAGCGCGCGAACTTCCCGCAACATGGGGCAGTTTACGCGGTCAGAAAAGCGCTTTTCGGCTGTGCTGGTCAATTCCTGCCAATCATGCCAGTCACCAACCGCATCCTGCACTGATTTCAGATCGCGAATGAAATCCTTCTGTTCATCCGACTCTTCCGCCAATTCAGCCAGATAACGGATCCGCTTGAGCGAAAGGCGCGCTTCATGCAGGCGGCTGATTTTAAGCGCCTGATGAGCAGAAAAATCCTTTGCCATTTCCGTGAGCTGCATTTTTGCTTCTTCCAGCGGCGCCAGCGGCCGGTTCTTCCCTTCCGGCATCTTTTCTGATTCGCCGGCAATCCGATCCATTCGCGCAAAAAACTTTGACTGCTGAACTTTCCTGATGGCAGAAATCAGCCTTTCGGCCTGTCGTTCTCTCTTCTTGCTCAACAGATCTGCCAGTGTCTTCTGGTCTCTTGCCGTTGAACTATTCGCCAGAACGCTGAGCAGGCTTGCCTGAACATCCAGGTCACGAACCTTGCCGGCCCTTTTGCGTAAATCCGCCATCTTTTCCAGACTGCGTTCCAGTTTCTTGTCGAGATCAGGATTCGCGTAACTTACAAGGCTTTCGATTCGTCGTATGGTGGTGCGCAGGCGGTGAACGTTCCTGGGCGCAGCTTTCTCCTCGGCCAATTTGGCCATGGAAGAGAAGAGGTCTGCGGTGAGACCTCGCATGCGTTTTTCTAAAAGCGCCATGGGAAGAGGGTCAACAGGACTGCAAGATATCCTGAGTACCATTTTAGATGACAATTTTCGGCGAAAATGCACAGTTTCTAATGCATCTGTGGAAAACCAATAAGGGCCATTTGTTTTCTATGGCTTACGCAGATCACAACGCAAGTTTTGCCTATCTCTGTGGGCCAATTTTATGCTCTAATATGCTTAAGGCGATGGAGTTCGCCTTTAACCGCCTGCTGACGGCTGATGACTCCTACCAAATCTTTCAAACTTTTGGAGCCATCAGCATGCCATCTCTTATTGATTGGAAAGCCTATCTCTGGGTGTCCCTGGGCGGTATTCTTGGCGCAAATATGCGCTACTTCCTGAGCCGGATCATTACACGCTTCAGCGATGCGGCCTTTCCTTGCGGAACCTTGATCATCAACCTTACCGGCAGTCTGATTCTAGGATTTTTCCTGATCTGGACCACAGAGCGTGTTTTAGTTGATCCCAAATGGCGTTTGCTGGTGGCCATTGGATTCTGCGGTTCTTACACCACATTTTCCGGGTATGCGTTTGAGACTATGTCACATTTTGAGCAGGGACACTGGGCCCTCTTTGCATCCAATATTCTGGCGAACAATGTGCTTTGTTTAGGCGCTATTCTTGTGGGTGCAATGATCGCCCGGGCCATTTAACGCCGGGACCAAGCGTACAATTTTTCTCATAAAAGGAAGGCTCATCCCAGCCGTGACGAACCAGCCCCGCATTGCCGTTCAGATATCGATTTACCTGAGTGAGGACGACCAATGGCACCACAGAGCTCTCCACATGGAACTGCTGAAATTCCTGCGCGAGCAGCAGATCATGGGCGCTACCGTGCTGCACGCCGTTGCCGGATTCATCGGACGTGGACGGGTAAAAACGGCAACTCTGGTAGATGCCGGCGGCAAACTGCCTTTGGTCCTTACCTTTGTGGATTCGGCAGACCATATTGATCGAGTGCTGCCAAAAATAAAAGAGATGGCAGGGCACCGGCTGATCGTGAGAGAAAACGTAACGGTTGAAGCTGGAGAATTTGAATAAAAGCGCCAGCTTTATTCAATCGTTGACGGCTGAGTACTCATCACTGCTTTTCTGGCCTTCATCACGCGTTCAATTACTTGCTGTAATTCTTCGCGGGCAATCGGCTTGGCAATGTAGTCATCCATGCCAGCGTCCAGGCAGTTTTCGCGATCGCCCTTCATGGCGTGCGCCGTCATGGCGATCACCGGCAGATGTTCCTGGCTGTCAAGCTCTCTTCTTCTGATTTCTCTTGTGGCTGCGAGCCCATCCATTTCCGGCATCTGCACATCCATCAGGACCAAATCAACTTTTTCAACCTTGAGCGCCACAAGGGCTTCCGCTCCATTTTGCGCTACAAAAATCTGGTGTCCCATCTTCTCCAGCGTGCGGACCGCGAACCGTTGATTGATCACATTGTCTTCGGCCAAAAGTATACGAAACCGTTCCGAAAGTTTTTCTTTCCACTCGGTCTGGCTGGGCTCACTGGTGACCAAAGAAATCGCTTGCCGAATGGCGGTTTGCAATTCAAAGGGCGTCACAGGTTTTAAGAGATGCGGGGCGATACCCAGGTCACGACAGCGCCGCACGGATGCATAGTAATCGTCAGCGGTCAGCATTATCACGGTAGCCGTGGCAATTTCTACAGACCGCTTCATGGCCTGAACAAGATCGAAGCCGTCCATGGCAGGCATGCGGCTGTCTGCCAGAACAACTTGATAAGAACTTCCCTGCTTTGCGGCCTCTTGCAACTCACTGAGCGCAGCAGTGACTGTGGCGACCGCGTGGACTTTTAGTCCCCAGGTCTTGAGCTCTTGTTCCAAAATCATTCGATTGCTGGCATTATCCTCCACAATCAGGGCGCGAACGCCTGCGAGATCATTCTGAATGGCGGTTGCCTGCTGGTTACCGGCTGCAACCTTTAGCCTGGCCGTGAAGTAAAACGTTGATCCTTTACCAACCTCGCTGGTTACCCATATTTTTCCTTCCATCAGCGCGACAATACGAGAGCAGATGGCAAGGCCCAGACCGCTTCCGCCATATTTGCGTGTGGTGGAGGCATCTGCCTGTGAAAATGCGTCAAAAATCAGACCCTGTTTTTCCCTGGGGATGCCAATGCCGGTATCCGCCACAGCAAAACATAAGAGGACTTCTTCCGGTGTTGCTTCCTCGGCGGTCACGTGTAATATCACTTCACCTTTTTCAGTGAATTTAATCGCATTGCCAATCAGGTTGATGAGCACCTGCTTGATTCGGTCGGCATCACCCTGAAAACACTGTGGAAGCGCAGGATCAATCTGATAGGCAAGCTCCAGGCCTTTCTGGTGGGCGCGCAATGCCATAGTGCGGCTGGCTTCGGCGACGGACTCGGTAAGGTCAAACTCGCGAATATCAAAAGCAAGTTTGCCGGCTTCAATCTTGGAGAAATCCAGAATGTCATTGATTACCACCATGAGAGAGCCAGCAGAATCCTGGGCCATGGTGACAAGCTGTTTTTGGTCCGTGGTGAGCTCGCCCTGATTCACAAGGTCCAGCATTCCCGCTACACCATTTAAGGGCGTGCGGATTTCATGGCTCATGTTAGCGAGAAAATCACTCTTGGCCTGCGTAGCGGCTTCCGCCAGCTCTTTAGCATCCTGCAATTCTCGCGTGCGGCGGCCCACCAGGACAGTCAGTTCCCGCTCTCTCATATGTATCTGCCGGATGCGCAAGAGATAAATGCCAATAGGCGCGAGCACCATAATGACTGCAGCCAAGAGGTAAAACCAGCCGGTCTGATAAAAGCGGGGTTCCAGATAGAAAGAGAAGGACGCGCCACTCTCATTCCAGACGCCATCATTATTGGCCGCTTTCACGCGGAACGTATATTGTCCCGGTGGGAGATTGGTATAGCGCATGAAGCCGGGCGTGGAAGGAGTGTTCCATTCCTGCTCAAAGCCTTCCAGCTTGCATTTGAAAACGATTCTTTTGGGCGCAGAATAACTTAGCGCGGCATACTTGAATTCCAATTCACCGGCGCCCGCGGGAGTACTGATTCCCGACAGAACATTTTCCTTTTGATTGATCTTGACCGACTCAATCACAACCGGCGGCGCCCACGGATTGCGCGGCAAATTGTTGGGGTCCACCACAACCACACTCTTGAGGCAGGCAAATAATAACTTTCCGTCTTTCGTCTTCCAGCCGGAATATTGACTACCGCCATTGCACTCATTCGTTTCCATTCCGTCCACAGTGCCGTAACCCTGCGAAGTTACATGGGTTATTTTGCCCTCGGCAAAAGCATTCAGGTCATCTTTTTTGACACTAAAAATGCCGCGGTTGGAACTCATCCAGAAATTGCCAAGATCGTCTTCCAGAATGCTCGCCGCCGTATCATCAAAAAGTCCCTGCCGCACATTAATACTTGTTACTTTGCCGTCTTTCAGCCTTTTCAGCCCGCCGCCATAAGTACCAATCCAGAAAACATGCTCCCTATCCTCATAAATCACCACCACAGCGCTGCCCAGGTCTTCTGCAGTGGACTCCTGAAGATCGACGCTGGTAAATTTACCGTCGCGGAAAAGGCTTAGACCGGCATCGGTGCCAAACCATAGATTTCCCTGATGGTCCTGCTGGATGGCCCATACGCGATTGCTGCCCAGTCCATCTTTAGTGGTGTAGTTGGTAAATTTGCCGTCACGAAGGCGGCTTACTCCACCAGAAAAAGTCCCGATCCAAATGTCTCCACTACGATCTTCATAAATGGCGGGAATCCAGTTGTCAGCCAATCCGTCAGCTTTGGTATACGTTTTAACGCTGTGACCGGTAAATTTATTCAGACCGCCTTCATCCGTACCAACCCAGACATTTCCGGCGCGATCCTGAAACATGGCATATACATGATTGTTTGCCGCGCCCTTATTGGTGAGATAGGGAGTTACTTTTCCATCCTTCATGCGAAACAGTCCGGCACTGGTGCCAAGCCAGAGGCTGCCATCACGATCCTCAAAGATCGCGCGTGGAGAGCCCCGCAGCCCTATCTCGCTTCCATAGTTCGTTAAGGCGCCCTCTTTAAAGCGATTCAGGCCGCCAGTATCACCACTTCCTACCCAGAGACTGCCTTCATCGTCCTGAACAATCGACTCGACGAAATCTCCGCTGAGCCCATTCTTCGATGAATAGCAGCCGAACTTCTCTGAAACCAGGCGGCATATTCCTCCGCCTTCCGTGCCAATCCAGATCGTATCCTGATCATCCTGATAAATTGCATGCACAGGAGCGTTGGGCAGGCCTTGTAGTACGCCATAATGCGCGAGCTTGCCTGCGTTCAGTTGATCAAAGCCGTGATTTTCCGTGCCGATCCACAACGCGCCGCTGTGGTCACGCAAAAGCGCTTTTACTGACTCTTTATTCGAGAACGACGCGGAGTAAGGGCCTGCCGGCTTGCCGTTCACAATCCGATCAAGGCCTGCGCTGGTGCCAACAATTAAGTGGCCATTAACATCTTCAGCAATCGCATTTATAGCATTGTCAGAAAGACCATCGTTTTTGTAGAGAGTGATAATTTTGCCATCGACAAATTCGTTTAACCCATCGTTTGTCCCGACCCAAAGATTTCCCTTCTGATCTTGCAGAATGCAGGTAATGGAATTATTGGAAAGCCCATGGTGAACCGAATAGTTTTTGAATTGCCCATCTTCATAGCGCACAATACCGCCGCCAAATGTGCCTATCCAAAGAGCGCCTGCACGGTCTTCATAGAGTGCTCGGATATCGTTATGGCGGATCGCATCAGTGGTGGCTTTGTTAAAAACTTTAAATTCAAGACCGTTGAAACGAACCAGCCCTTCCTGAGTTCCTATCCAAAGATAGCCGTCCCTGGTTTGCAACAACGCCTGAATGCTGTTCTGAGGCAATCCATCGTCAGAACGCCATACTGTGTGGAGGTACTGAGTAATGGATTTATGAGGATCCAGGCTCCAGGAAGCGGATGTGAGATGAATTAAAAGAAAAAAGAGGAGCAACAATCGTCTCAAAAATACACCTCTCCCAACAGACGAATCTGAATGCTCCGCATGAGAATAATTCATCGGCAGGCGCAATCCATAATATCCATCATCACACCGGTATCCTTGCCGAATATAAGCAAAATGTAACGATCCAAGTTTAAATTCCCAAAAACGTAAAATTAAAGAATGCTAATTGTTTTAGCTATTCGTGCAATTAAAAACAGAGCTGGCGGTCTACTCAAATCGAGCCAGCTCTTCAAGATTTATTTAAACGCTTATCGGCCTGCAGCTGGTGCGTGATGCGGTAAAGCTACCGGCATTTCCGAAACGTTCCAGGCCCAGGCTGCCAGTAAGGCAGCGCCTTCATTAATTTCCTCTGGAATGACCTTATCAAAGGTATCCGTCTGGCTGTGGTGGGCCTCACGATAATGCGCTGGTTTCTGTATGCAGAAATAGGAAGGCACACCTGCACGCAAAAACGCCACATGGTCAGAGGAGCCGAAGTAACGCGTGCTCAATGGTTGCAAATCAAAAACTTCGCGCAAGGGTTCATAGATTTCACTCATGAGCGGCGCAGTTTCATATAGGTTTTCCAGCGCGATACTAAAGACCTTGCCTGTTCCAGTATCGTGCACTAAAGCCGCATCCATTTTGGGGATCTCGGCAGCGTGGTTTTTCATAAAAGTTTCAGCGCCCACGCCACCTTGTTCTTCACCAGTAAAAAGGACGAATGTGATGGTGCGTTTGGGTTTCCAGCCCAGAGCTTTCAGAGTGCGAGCTGCTTCCAGAACCGCCATGGATCCTGTTCCGTTATCGAGCGCTCCCTGGCCCAGGTCCCAAGAATCAAGGTGCCCGCCGATAATCACTCTCTCGTCAGGAAACTCACTGCCTTTTATTTCACCAACCGTGATGGAAGCCGGCACAGGCCCAGGACTGAACGTGCCAGTGAGATTTACCTTGAGCGTGACCGGCCCTACCGCGGCCAGCCGGTAAAGCAAACTGAAATCTTCATGAGTGGTAAATGCCAACGGCACTTCTGATGGCTGATACCGGCTAAAACTGCTCATATTGAAAAGGTTGTCAGTCTTGCCGCTATCGAGCAAAAGGACGGCTGGTTGCTCCTGCGATATCATCGCCATCATCTTCATTCTTTCCTGGAAACCAAGCCGCGGCGCCTTGGCCAATCCTTTATCTGGAGCGATAACGGCGTCATATGCGTTTTCTTCAGGCTCAGTCGGGATTTCCGCAGGCTTGTTGAGCAGAACAATCGCACCTTTCAGTTTGCCTTTGGATTTGGCAAGGTCATCGAGCGAATCCATTTTCACTACCACCAGCGGACCTGAAACTTCTCCGGCAGTGGCTTTACTCCAACCCATGGCCCGGACGCCGATCTGGCGCTGAATGGGCGCGGTAATTTCCGCCGTATCAACTCCGCGGTAATAAGCATGCGGTATGTCGGACGTCTCCAGATGCGCGTCAATTCCGTAGTCGTGAAAACGCTGGAGAGTCCAATCACTGGCCTGCTGCATCTGCTTTGATCCTGTGAGCCTGGGACCGATCTCCGTGGTCAGGTGCTCCAGGTTTTTCATAAGTTCAGAATGGGACTTCACCTCAGCGGCGATCTTCTGGTCAGCCTCTTCCATGGCGGATTTATATGTCTTTTTGGCATCGTCAGTGCGCGCCGGGGCGCCAGTTTGGGCCAGGAGGGCCGCAGAAAAAGATAACAACAACGCACTCAATAGATAAGATCGCAGTGAACGTTTCATCAGGATAAAGACCTCAGACTCTTGGATTTAAGGGTTCGCGACGTGCACCAATTTGCGAAACTGGCGATTATAACGATTTGGGCCATTTCCGCACCAATGCCACTGTGGAAGCCACATTAAAGAAATAATTAACAAAATTGAAACGGTTTAAGGATTTACTTCACTACCTAAACAGGGAACCAAGAAGCAAGACAGCGGGCTCCTGCCGAAAGCCTTTTCGCTGGCCCTCTGTATGGCTTCTGTTTTTTCTTTTCCTTGGTGGAGTCTTCGCGGCTGATCATAGTCGCGAAGACTTTTTTATTTGGTGGCTGTCTTCACGCTACTGTTCGACGCAGTCAATTGAAACTCATTCGATGCCACCTTCTTCGCGCCTGCGATCGGCCGAGCAGAATTTATCGTTTCCCTTTCAGTAATAAAAGCAGCGCCCCATAATAGTTTCATCTTCAGAATACGACCGTCTCAAGAACCCCATCCACATCAATACCTGCCGGCAAAGTCCCAAACGCGTTTCCATGCTGCCCTGCCAGGCGTGAAGTGATGAATGCATCGGCAACTGCGGGCGTGCTGTGCCGAATGACCAACGAGGCTTGCAGCGCCAATGCAAGTCTTTCCGTGAGTTCCCGGGCAGCATAATCATTGACGCTGGAACTCTGCGGCGATCCATTGCCAGCTTTGGCAGAAAATCTTTCCTGAATAGCAGTAACGTAAGCATCCAGTCGATTGTCTGCGCCAGCGGTGGATTGCAACTCCGCCAGCAGCACCTCCAGTGTTGCCGGATCTTTAGCCAGTGCGCGCAGAACGTCCAGGCACATTACGTTGCCCGAGCCTTCCCATATGGAGTAAAGCGGCGCTTCCCGATACAGGCGGGGCATGATTGACTCTTCCACATAGCCGTTTCCACCGAGACATTCCAGCGCTTCGCTCACATGCACCGGAGAACGCTTGCAGAGCCAGTATTTTGCGATGGCTGTGGCAATGCGGCAGAAGGCGCGTTCGCGGTGATTGGATTCACGCATATCAAAAGAACGGGCCAAGCGGACCATGAGCAGAGTCGCCGCTTCAGATTCAATCGCCAGATCAGCGAGCACATTGCGCATGAGCGGCTGATCGATCAGCAATTTTCCAAACGCATGGCGATGCCGCGCGTGATGCACGGCTTGCGCCAGCGCCTGACGCATAAGACCAGCGGCCGCAATGGAGCAATCGAGACGTGTGTGGTTGACCATCTCAATGATGGTTTGAATGCCTCTTCCCTCTTCACCCACCAGGTGCGCCCAGGCTTGCGCAAACTCAACTTCGCTTGATGCGTTGGAGCGGTTGCCCAATTTATCTTTCAAGCGCTGGATGTGGAAATGATTACGCTCGCCTGTCGGGGTCCAACGCGGCAACAGAAAACAAGAGAGACCTTTGGGCGCCTGGGCCAATACAAGAAACGCATCACACATGGGCGCGGAGCAAAACCATTTGTGGCCAGTGATCAGATACTCGCGGGAATTGCCAATTCTTTCCGCGCGAGTAGTATTGGCGCGTACGTCTGATCCGCCCTGTTTCTCCGTCATGCCCATGCCCAGCAGCACGCCGGACTTCTGCTGCGCTGGAGCGAACTGCGGATCGTACGACGAAGAGAGAATGCGCGGCTCCCATTCGCAGGCCAGTTCAGGTTCCGCGCGTAAGGCTGCGACGGCAGAAAACGTCATTGAAATCGGGCAGGTATGCCCGGCTTCATTCTGGACGGTCAACATCATGAGCGCGGCACGCGCTACATGAGCGCCGCTACCCGTTTGATTTGTTGCTAAAGATTCTGGCTTATCTTTGCTCCGTGTCGCCGCGTCTCCGCTCCGTGTCTCCGTGCCTCCGGGGGTTTTCATCTCCCAGGGCAGGCAGTGGAGACGGTTCGCAACTGATATGCGCATCAGGCTATGCCATGCAGGATGAAACACAACCTCATCACAGCGGTTGCCGAAGCGGTCATGCGTGTGCAACACAGGCTTGTTCTCATTGGCATCAAAGCCCCAGCGCTGCGCTTCTTCCGTGCCAAGCAGCCGCCCGAGTTCGCTGACCTGTTGAATCGCCCAGCTTGCGCCTTCACGCTCCAGGGCTTGCACGAGCGTGCGGTCACTCAGAAAGAGGTTGTAATTGGTGAGCGGAGGAACTTGATTCGGCACAGCTTCAGATGTGTGCGGCGTAAGCTGATGGCCAATCTGTTTCGTTGAAGCGGTCATGATCCCTCAATTATGAACCATGCGCGATGTTCCCGACATTCTGCTTTCAGACATTCAGGTTCTACGGCTTTCCCTCACAACCGCCGCGCGAATAACAGCAGCTCTGCAATTCGAGAGCTGCTCCCTGTAATTTGGAAAACATCTGGAGCCACTTATCACATCATAGGTAAAAGAAGATAAGAAAAACCAATACAAGCTATCCAAACCATAGGGGGAAACAATATGACAGACCAGAATAAGATCGACAACAAAACCGAGTCCATTGATCGCAAAAACCGCGACCAGGAAACCGACAAGAAACCGAACCAGGGCTCGCAAGATATCAATCGCCAACAACAAGGCCAAACCGGCAACGTACAGCAAGGCCAACCAGGGCAGCAGAAAGATCGCGAAAAAAAGCCCGCTTAATAAATGGAAAAGCCTGGCGCTTATAGCGGCCACCATGAAAGCCACGAACATTTCATACTCATTAAGCTGTTCACGGCTCGGGTTGGAAGCGTAAGCGCCAGACATTTATTGGCCGCAACTATTAACCGCAAGAAAAATCGCGACACATTAAAACACGACACATTAAAAGAGGACCACCATGGACATGGAATCTTTGAAAGACTTGTTTGTTGACGAATTGAAAGATCTTTACTCGGCGGAAAATCAGATTCTGAAGGCGTTGCCCAAAATGATTAAGAAGGCGACTTCCAAAGAACTGAAAGCCGGCTTTGAGAAACACCTGAAAGAAACACAGGTGCACGTGGAACGCCTGGAGAAAATCTTCCAGGAGCTGGAACAGAGCCCGAAGGGCAAGAAATGCAAGGGCATGGAAGGCGTGATTGCGGACGGAAAAGAATTAATGGAAGAAGACGCAGAGCCTGAAGTAATGGATGCCGGTCTGATTGGGGCCGCGCAACATGTGGAACACTATGAGATTGCTGGTTATGGATGCGTCCGGACATATGCCGAACTGCTGGGGCACGATAACTTTGCCAAGCTGCTGCAAAAGACCCTGGACGAAGAGCGCGCCACTGATGAAAAGCTGACCGAACTGGCACGCGGCATTAATGTGGAAGCACAGGAAGCAGCATAAGTTTTCATCGGGGGGATGTTTTGGGCTGCCCTTAACGGGCAGCCTTTTTTTGTGCCGCGTGCAGCAGTTGCGTGACATCAGTATGGAATTTCTGTAATCCATTTAACGCAATCAGGACTAGGTGCGAAATCAGCAGCACAGAGCTGCATCGAAGTGAATTCATGCCACATCACATGCTAAGAAGGAGAGGCGGAAAATGATGCTTGCCCTCAATATTGTTACCACTCTTTGTATTGGCCTTTTGATAGGAACTGAATTGGCCGTTGCCGTCTTTATCAATCCCATTCTGCGCAAGCTTGACGACCGCGCCCAGGCCAATGCAATACGCTTGTTTGCCAAAAGGCTCGGCACGGCCATGCCTTTCTGGTACGCCGCGAGTTTACTGTTGCTGATTGGCCAGGCCATTCTCCGCCGTCAGGAATCTGGCAACGCATTGCTCATTGCCGCCTGCGCTATTTGGGCCGCAGTGATCATTCACACCCTCATCGTTCTTGTGCCTATCAATAACCGGATGATCCAGCTGGATTCCGACGCGTTTTCCGCAGAAGCGCAGCGCGAGCATACTAAGTGGGACAATCTGCACCGTTTCCGCGTTGCAGCGCTCGTGGCATCGATGGTTTGCTGCCTCGTGGCCATTGGCATGTGAGATCACGCTCAATTTGCGATGCAGTTGTGAGCGCGGCGGTTCAGCATGTGGCGACAATAATCCATGCGCCCTTAGGCAGCAGCGGTCAAAATAGTAAGATATGCGCCAAGAAAATTTATGGCGCATAGTTACGCACAAAATCACATCCATCTGGTCTTTAGTACAAAAGAACGGGCCAAACTCATTTCCAAAGAGCTTCAACCTCGCCTGTGGGCCTATATTGCCGGTATCTGTAAAAAACAGGATATGTTGCCGTTCGCAGTCGGCGGAATATCCGATCACATTCACGTTTTGTTTCGTCTTCCACCAAAACTAGCGCTCGTCCGCGCTGTTACGCTGATCAAATCCAATTCGTCCACGTGGGTGAGCGATCACGGAATCAAATTTGCGTGGCAGGAGGGTTATGGCGCGTTCAGCGTGAGTTCACCGAATCTTGCCAAGGTGATTCAATACATTGATAGTCAGGAAACACGCCATCGCAAATTTACCTTCGAACGAGAATTTATCACCATGTTGAAGAAGCAAGGGATTCCGTTTGATCCGAAATATGTGTTTGGGTGATGTGTCGCCGCCTACGGGGCTCTGCATTTCTTCCACCTTTTCCCAGGGCTTACGCGCCTGGGCTAGGCTGTAGCGCGCCTACGGCGCTATAAGCATCAGCGCATCAATCACGCTTCCAAAGTGTACGTAGTAGGTGATATTCACACGAATACCATTGAGGGATTTTGGTCTTTAGTGAAGCGTGGCATCGGCGGTATTTACCACCAAGTTTCACAGAAATATTTGCAGAGTCATTTGGATGAGTACACATTCCGGGACAAAGACGTGACCAGGGTAACCTGATTTTTAGTTCGATTTTGGAACGGGTTCCGAAAAGGTGTCTATACTGCCTCCACAAGTGAGAGAAAATCTCGGGTGAATGATGACCCTTCTTTTGTCGCTTTAGATGTCGATTTGCTTACTTTTTACCAGTCTAACACGATGATATATTAAATGTGCGCCCGTAGCTCAGGTGAATAGAGCGTGTGTCTGCTAAACACAAGGCCGCTGGGTTTGAGTCCCGCCGGGCGCAATTTTACCTCTTTTTGTTGACTTTTCCCTACCTTTTGCATCTAATAACCCTAGCAGACACTTTAACGCTTTGTTCCTGTGCGTGATTCACTTGCGACCGGGAGCACAAGGCTCCGAAGGGCCGGAACGCTTTGAAACCGTTTCGGCCTTTTATATTTGGCGCTGATTCAGAACCAAACTTTCCAACACCTCATTCCATTCAATATAAAATTCTATAGGCGTTTCGTATTCATCTTCATAGGAGCTGAGTTGCAACATGGGCTGTATGGCCAATGAAACCGTACCAGGGATGCGCGTTGGATCAGGCCAGTCAATATCAATGGTTGCGTGTGTTTGCTTCGTAAAATCGGGGTCATAGGCTAATATCGCGTCACAGCCAGCCTTTTCAGCCGATGCAATGTGAATTGCGTCATTTGGTCTCAGAGCTGGCTGATTAGGTTTTGCTTTGTGCGTTCGGCAAAGCTCATTTGCCCTCTCGCCAACATCTCTGTCTGTCTCTATTAGTTGAATAAACGCTTCACGAAAATATGGCCGCAAGTCCTCATTTTCTTGGTCAGTCAAATGATGCGATGGGTCTTTTTTGTTCTTGAAGACTTCCGCAAGAGTAAGAGCTGAAGTGTATATCTCAAAATGTCCATCCTTAGCCGCATCAATAATGGAATCGAAGATAAGCCTACAATCGTGCTCTTGGTTCTTCCCGCGCTTTTCGCCTTTTATCCAAGCGATAAAGACAGAAGATTCCACATACGGTTTGAGATAGCGAGGACTCACCCGCGAATCTTCCGTATAAAGTCTTCTGTGCTCAAGTCGCCAGTGAAGTTAGGATCACTGCCCCCAAGTTTTTTGAAGGGCAATATTTTCAGGTCATATCCGAATATTTTTAAATCGCTTTCCTTTTGCAGAAGCACTCGTACAGGCTCCCCTTTTTCGTTTCTCGAAATGATTCCAGATACCTGAACTCTTTCCCCGAGAAATTGTTTTACCTTGTCCATAAGTTCTAATTTTGGGAATTGACAAGTGACTGCTTTTCCAGTCATGCCCTGATAGACAATGAACTTCTTATTTTTATGTACTGAAATGGTTTCTAGAAGTCCCTCTACAGATCCAATGGCTGTATATGCTTCGGGGATCAGCTTTTGAATGTTAGTTGCGGAATGCCGCGTAATCTCAACAGCCTTTTCAGTCTCGGGGATAGATGCGACTATCGCTCTAGCGCCCCTCTCGTCAATCAGGCTTGTAAGATGTTCTGCTTTTCTCATTCCTTTATCGGACAGGAATGCCGGACTCTTTCCTTCTATTTCAAGGGTCTTGAATCCAGTAACGAAAGAATTGGCAATATCCCGACCGACATCCGCACGTACATTACGAGCTTTCAATTGAGAATAAATTTCTAAGCGGAGAACTCCATTCTTCGATATGTCATTCATGAACCATTCCGTCGATCCACCAGACCGGAACGAAAGAGCGCGATCCAGATCGCCGAGTATTGAAAGGGAATCATTGGCGACATGTCCAAACGTCCTAAAAGGGATGCTTTTAGGATCGCCGACAATATCAATTCGTAGTACTGGCATACGCGCTTAATTAAGAGACTTGAGGGGGACAGTCAATATACCCTACCTTGCATCAGATGCACCAAAAAAGGTGATAAACTTTGGTTCCTTGTTCTGAAAGGGTAATTATCTTTTCCGCTTGCAATTCGCCGCGTCTTCGCTTATATTGAGATCTGGATTGACCGAGAGCGGCGTCGGTGGGGAAACCCTAAAAGGCCTGCACACCTTGGTGACTGTCTGGGCAGTTGTGTAGTTGGTCCGACCTCCTCAAGCCCTTAGGCTCGGAGAAGTGTGCCCGGGCGGCCTTTGGCCGCTAGCTATTGGCAGATAAGCACTTAGCGAAGAATCCCCCCTACTACAAGGCACTCACAGGCAAGAGTGCCCTTCGACAAGCTCAGGGCAGGCTCTGGGCCACAAAAATCTTAGAAAACACGAACCACCCAGACCGGGTGGTTTTTTTATTTGGAGAGAAAAATGACTAAAGAAGAAGTGATTGCCGGAATCATGGCATGCGCCGCCAAGTTGGAACATGCCCCTACCAGCACCGATCTGCGCAAGCACGCAAATATCGATAAATACGATATCCGCAAAACGTTTGGCACCCATGTAAAGGCATTGGCTGCCTGCGGAATGGAAGCCCATGGCGCCGGATATGAGGTTCCGTTGCGAACGCTATTTCTGGGGTGGGCGGAGGTGGTGCGAGGACTGAAAAAGATACCCACCATGGAGGAGTATGACAAACGGAGCAAGAACAGCGTGCGTCCGCTGCTACGCCATGCGGGAGGCTGGTCACGCGTGCCGCTGATCATGATGGAGTTTGCAAAGAAGGAAAAGCTGGAAGGGGAGTTTGAAGATGTACTGGACATCATTGCGACGCACTATCAACTCTCAAAGGCCAAAAACAGGATGTCTGGGCCAAATAAAAGCATGTCCCTGCGACCCCGAATTATGGTGGGACAGCCCATGTATGGAGAGCCGTTGCTGGTCTCTCCGCTGACCTGCGCGCCGATTAATGAACAAGGCGTGGTTTTCCTTTTTGGCGGACTTGCGCGGGAACTGGGATTTGCCGTGAGCAGAATACAGACGGAGTTTCCGGACTGCGAGGCGCTACGGCGTGTGGAACGCGACCGCTGGCAGCGAGTGAAAATTGAATTTGAATTCGAGAGCAGAAACTTTTTGTTCCACGGCCATCCTGTGGGAGGATGCGATTTGATTGTGTGCTGGAGCCATAACTGGATTGAGTGTCCGCTGGAGGTGCTGGAGTTGAAGAGCGTGTTGGGGCTGAACCAACTTAGTACGGCGGAAGCAGCGGAAAAGCAGATGCTTACTGGAAATTAACGTGCCATCGGGAAATCCATCACAGCTCACGCGAGGTAGCAGCGGAGCAGATCCCTCACGCTGCGGTCTCACTAAAGCTCGACCTTGGTTCGGGATGGCAGGTTCCGGGAAAGATTGCAAATCCACAGCGGCCTCAGGGCACTCCAAGGGATGCGTAAAAGATCGCCGAAATTGCCAAAACTGGGTAATTGGAAACGAAAGGGCAAAACAAATGTTCGCAATTCACCCATATCCTCTCTACTCAAAAACCAATTACAATAAAGGATTCCGCCTCACTCGCTGGGACTGCCTGCGTCTATGCCTCTAAAAACGGTTGCGGGCGGGCACATTGCCTGCCGAGAGATGTGCCGGGGCAACGGGTAAAAGAAACTGGGTCGACATTAACTGGGTAAACATTTTTAGGGTAAACATGGCTGTATCTGAAAAAATTCTCGAGAAGCACAACAAGATCACGGAGAGCGAAAGCATTATTGTGCGCGGCGCGCGCGTGCACAATCTGAAGAATATTGACTTTGAAATTCCGCACAATGCGTTGACGGTGGTGACCGGCGTCTCTGGCAGCGGCAAGAGTTCGCTGGCCTTTGACACGATTTATGCCGAAGGGCAACGGCGTTATGTGGAGTCGCTTTCGGCCTATGCGCGGCAGTTTCTGGAGCGCATTGAAAAGCCGGACGTTGACTTGATTGACGGCATTGCGCCGGCCATCGCCATTAAGCAGAAAAATTCCACGCGCAATCCGCGCTCCACGGTGGCCACGGCCACGGAGATCTATGACTACCTGCGCCTGCTCTATGCGCGTGTGGGCCGCACGTTTTGCAGGAAGTGCGGAGAGGAAGTAAAGAAAGACACAGTCGACGAAGTGGCGCAGACGATTCTTTCACTGGACGAAGGCACGCGGCTGAATGTGCTCTTCCCTGTCCAAGGCGCGGCTGTGCCCACGCAGGCGGAGAAAGCAAAGAAGGGTCGAGCAAAGAAAGCCGCTAAAGGCGCCCAGGCTGCCGGCGCAAAGCCTGCGGTGCCGGAGCCGGTGGTGAACGCGCTGCGCGAACGCCTGTTTGATCTGCGCAAAAAAGGTTTTGGCAGGCTCTTCCAGAACGGACAGATCTTTGATTTCTCCACGCCGGAATCATTGCTGGATATTGATTTCAGCCAGACGGTGTATGTGCTGGTGGATAGGATTGTGGTTGCGCCGGACCAGCGGTCACGCATTGTGGACGCTCTGGAGACGGGTTATCGCGAGGCCGGTGAGACCGTGTTTCAAACCGCGCCGCGCGAAGGCGAAGAGCTGCGCCAGTGGCGCTTCTCCCATCGATTTGAATGCAAGAACTGCGGCATTAAGTATGAAGAGCCGGAGCCGCCGCTGTTTTCATTTAACAATCCTTTTGGCGCATGCGCGCGCTGCCAGGGCTTTGGCAACACCATTGATTTTGATTTGAACCTGGTGATTCCAGACGTGACCAAGACGCTGGGTGATGGCGCAATTGAGCCGTGGACCAAGCCGAAATATCGCGCGCACATGGCTGACCTGCGCAAGATGGGCAAGCAGAATGGCGTGCCCATGGATGTCCCGTGGCAGGACCTGGATGCCGACCAGCAGCAGATGGTGATTGAAGGCGAAGACAAATTCCCCGGCATACAGGGATTTTTTGCCGCGCTGGAACGCAAGAAATACAAGCTGCATGTGCGCGTGTTTCTGAGCAGGTATCGCGGGTATGCGGTGTGTCCGGAGTGCGGCGGCGGGCGGCTGCGTGCGGACGCTCTGCAAGTGAAGATTGATGGCAAGAATATCCGCGAGCTCACGCAGTTGACGGTGGAGCAGACTGCTGCATTTTTTAATACGCTCACTTTATCGCGCGAGCAGGCTGACATTGCCGGAAAAATCCTGGAACAGGTGCGCGAACGCCTGAAATTCCTGAATGATGTTGGCCTGGAATATCTCACGCTGGACCGGCTGGCTTCCACGCTGAGCGGCGGCGAGGCGCAGAGAATTCAGCTGGCAACGTCACTGGGATCGCGGCTGGTGGGAGCGCTTTACGTTCTGGACGAACCTTCCATTGGACTGCACAGCAGAGATACGGCGCGGCTGGTGCATATCCTGCATGAGCTGCGTGATCTGGGAAACACGATTCTGGTGGTGGAACATGATCCGGATGTGATGCGCGCATCTGATCTTATTTTGGATCTTGGCCCCGGCGCGGGCGAAAATGGCGGACGCCTGATGGCATCGGCGACCTATGAGCAGATCAAGCAGATGCCGCAGTCGCTCACCGGCAGATATCTAAAGCAGGAGCTGCGGATACAGATTCCACAAACGCGCCGCACGCCGGGCGTGCCTATGATCCGCATTGAAGGCGCTCGCGCCCACAATTTAAAGAATATCAACGTGGAAATTCCGCTGGGCATGCTGGTTTCGATCACAGGCGTCTCGGGCTCGGGAAAATCAACGCTGGTGCACGATGTGTTGTATCAGTCACTCGCGGCGGAAAAAGGTATCACCGCCGGCGCAGGTCCGGCAGCCAGCGGATATAAGCGCGTCACTGGCGGTCAATACATTGCCGACATAATTTTAGTGGATCAAAGTCCTATTGGCCGGACTCCCCGCAGTAATCCCGTAACGTATATCAAGGCATTTGACGCCATTCGCGAAGTTTTTGCCTCCGTGCCTGAGGCAGTAAAGCGCGGCTATGGCGCAGGATTTTTCTCGTTTAATATTCCGGGCGGGAGATGTGAGACGTGCCAAGGCGACGGCACGGTGACCGTTGAAATGCAATTTTTGGCTGACGTGGAATTAGTTTGTGAAGATTGCAAAGGCCATCGCTATAAGCCCACGATCCTTGACGTACGCTATAAAGGAAAAAATATTCATGAGGTCTTGAGCCTCACGGTGCGCGAAGCACTGCAGTTTTTTGCCGGCCATCCTAAGATCACTGACAAAATGCGCGTGCTGGAAGAAGTTGGCCTTGGCTACCTGCGCCTGGGACAATCCGCCACCACGCTCAGCGGCGGTGAAGCCCAGCGTATGAAGCTGGCAGCGCATCTCGTCCCCAGCGGACGCGCCCAGGGCTTTGATCCCGCCACGCCGGAAGAAAAAGAGCAGCGCAAAAAAGCCCGCGCCGGTAAAGGCGCGCTCTATATTTTCGATGAGCCAACCACCGGTCTCCACTTTGACGATGTCAGCAAGCTGCTTACTGCCTTCCGCAAGCTCATTGACGCAGGCGGCTCAGTGCTTTGCATCGAGCACAATCTTGAAGTGGTGAAAGTCTCGGATTGGGTATTAGATCTTGGCCCTGAAGGCGGTGGCCGGGGCGGACAAATTGTTGTGGCCGGAACCCCGGAAACCGTGGCAAAATCAGCAAAATCCTATACTGGAAAATGGCTGGCTCGCATCTTAAAAGACGAGAACTCTGTATCCAATGGGCATAAATAGGGCCATCGCGATCACAGTGCTGGCAAGCTTCACGCTGCACGTAGCGGCGCAACGTCCTGCGCAGAAAACGCGTCCGGCCGTCGATCATGCAGCGGAAGATCGCGCAGCCGACGATCTCAAAGACGCTGAATCGCTTTTGCAAAAGCAGCAATTCGCTCAAGCGGAAGAAAAACTGCAAGTGCTCAC
>DASXLK010000021.1:0-11456 GCA_036496365.1 Candidatus Angelobacter sp.
GCAGCTTCAGCTCTCCGCCTTCACGGCGCACTGCGGTAAATGCGCTGACCAGTTCGCCGATGCCTGAGCTGTCGATATAGGTGACGTCGCCCAGGTTGAGCAGGATTTTTTTCTGCGCTTTGCCGATCAGGTCACGGATGCTGTCACGCAATACCACGCTGCCCTCTCCCAGAGTGATGCGGCCGCTCATATCAACAACGGTGACTCCGTCCACTTGCCGATTGCTAACTTTCATGCTCACTGTGCTTCCTCCTCCTTGGCATTTGCCGCGTCGCGGCCCATATGTTTAATCAAAGTGACTTCCGTCCCTGGATTCGTGTTCCGTATCTTTACTTCGTCCATGAAAGCACGAATCAGAAAAATCCCCCGCCCTGAGCCTTTCATCAGGTTTTCCGGGGCCAGTGGATCAGGCAGAGAGTCCGGGTCCAATCCCTTGCCCTGATCGGTAATGGTGATCACCAGAGCGTCGCCCGTCGTCTCATAGGCCACCACAAAACGCTTTCCCGGATCATAAGCATTGCCGTGCAGGACCGCGTTCACTGCCGCCTCGCGCACCGCCATCGCCACCTGGTATTGCTCGTCTTCAGCAAACCCCGCCCTGGCTGCTACTTCTGAGGCTTTTTGTTCCACCTGGTTGACGCTTTCCAGTGTCGATTCCAGCGTGTACGAGACCCGATTTGTCATGGGGCGGTTCACTAGGGTATTTGTTTTAAACGGCCTGGGCGAACACACAACTACAGCGAATTTCTAAGTGTGCCTATGCGGATAGCAAGTTGTCAAACTCACGGGCCGTGAAATCCAGCCTGATTTGCCGCAAATGTCCCCTGAAGGCCGTTCATCCGCTCTTTTCCCTGCGCCTGCCGGGACGAAATGCCTGCAGCACGGACCGCTATCAGTCCAGAGTTGGCCAGCGCGCGCGGCCCACTGGAAGCGAAAGATTCACATTGCTTACTTGTCTTCTTCGCCTCATCTCTATCTTCTTCTTGGCCGCATGGGCTGCACATGAATGTTGCAAGCATGTTTGCGGGCCGCGTGCAGATGGGAACCACCTTGCAGCGCTGCTCGCAGAATTTAGCCATAAATGTTCCATATTGCTCTGGCCACGGCAAACCACATTGGTTATTCTGCCAAGAGAGGGGAAATGCGGGAAGATATTGCACTTTCGAGCATACTGGGCGCGTCCGTTTATGACAGCAGCGGCGCGTTTGCCGGAAACGTGCGCGAAGTGGCCATCTTTCCCCAGGAAGATCCCAACTGCATCGCTGACTTTATTGTTAAAACCAAAGAGGGCGACCGTCTTTTGCCGGCGCGGCAGGTCCGCACCGTGATCGGATCGTCCATACAGATCAATGGCTCCGCCCTGGATTGGCATCCGCTGGCCAGCTCTGAGGGCATGCTGCTGCTGGAGCGTGACCTGCTGGACCAGCAGATTATTGACGTTTCCGGCCGCAAAGTGGTCCGTGTGAATGACGTTGACCTGCGCCGTGAGCAGCATAACGGCACGCTCAAACTCAAAGTCGGGCGCGTGGATATCGGCCTGCGCGGCGCCATCCGCCGGTTGCTGAAGGGGCTTGCTCCCAACCGGGCCATTGAAGCGCTGGCCCTGCGCATGCCGGAAAAATCCATTCCCTGGGAGGCCGTTGATCTTATTGAAACGGACCCGGCGCGGCGCGTGCATCTGCGTCTGGAATATGGGCGGCTTTCCAAGCTGCATCCGGCGGACATTGCGGACATTCTGGAAGAGCTGGCGCCCGCTGAACGCGAAGCCGTCTTCGGCTCGCTGAATGAAGAAGTGGCCGCTGACGCGCTGGGTGAAATCGACCCCAAAATGCAGGTCGAGCTCATGCGCTCCATTGATTCCGATAAGGCCGCCGACATCCTGGAAGAAATGGACCCCGATGCCGCCGCCGACCTGCTGGGCGACCTGCCCCAGGAGACCTCAGAGGAAATTCTGGAAGAGATGGAGCCGGAAGAGCGGCAGGAAGTCTCAGAGCTGCTGGCCTTCCATGAAAATACCGCCGCCGGCCGCATGACCACCGACTATATCGCGCTCTCCGCCGAGCATACCGTGGGCGACGCCATTGACCGCCTGCGCTCGTTTGAAGGCCCGGTAGAGACGCTGAGCACCATTTATCTGGTGGATGCGCAGGAAAAGCTGGTTGGCTCAGTGCCTCTAGTCTCATTAGTACTAGCTCCCGGCGGAACCCGCCTGAGCATGCTTACCCCAGAACATGTGATCTTTTGCGAAGCCGGAGCGTCTGAACAGGACGTGGCCGAAATGTTCGATAAATACAACCTGCTTACCCTGCCCGTGGTAGATGAAGAACAGCGCCTTGCCGGAATAATTACCGCAGATGACATTATTGGGCTGTTGAGGGATAGGGGCTAGCGACGGATTTTCAATTGCCAATTTTTGGCAATTCCGGCAATTTTGGCAATATTCTGTGGCCCTCTGCCTGCGTCCTTCAGCCAGACCCCACCCGGGGGTAAGCGTTTTGTTGCAAACAAAAGGCGAAGTGCCATTCGACCGCGCGGTGACCGAGCGGTCGAAGCTCTTTTTCCCTCTGGTTTTGGGGTCGTTCTAGCTGATTGCTGAGTGCTGTCTACTGAATGCTGATTTTCAAATATCGTTTCCCATCTACGCCCTGGGGCGCTGACAAAATATAGCCGATTTAGATAAGCGAATCAATTACGAAATTGGCCAATGGTCTCTCATGGATAGCTATCTCTAAGACTGGACTCTAACTTGTGTTGTAGCTCTTATGTCTGCAATTTGTACATTTCTTGCCAGAAGATACATTCGCATGTCAGTAAAAACGCTTTGGTCATTATCAGTGCCCGAAATAGAAAGTACGACTGCAAAAGGAATCCCCTGTGTCGGAAAAATTTCACCTGCCCGCAACAGAGATTCAACAACCAAACGCCAATTTGAAGAATTTCCCTTTCCCTGGGAAAAATGCGCTGCGTATATTTTCGAAGGCCACCATTTTAAACCGTTTACTATCAACTCATGTTCATGAGGGAAACCAGCATTTTTTTGGGGAAGGAACGTTTGTTGTACTCGTCCGCGATATGTGGTCCCCTCCTCTTGCCTGAGAAAGGCATCAACGTTAGCGCGGACAAACTCGGATCCAAAATTGCGATCAAGAGGCGGACGGTAAACCAAAGTCATCTTTATATCTCCACGGCAACTCCCGTCCTCAGCATTAACCAAACATCTCGGCCAAACAAAGTCGAATGAAAGTTTTGAGTTTTGTCTTAAAGTGTCAGCAAAAACTAAAGTGATGGAGTTGTTATTGGTAAATAAGGCATTGTCTGATCCAGAAGGTACGCCAAATCCCACAAATTGACGAGCCACTTCAGCAAGAGTGGGATGAGAGAGACAGGATGGAACTTTACTGCCGTGAATTACAAGAGATATCAATTGCTCCGGCGTAAGTTGCCCGTCAACCCTGCTCTCTAGTGTTGCAATCGTTTTTGCAACTAGTGGCGTAGCGTAACTTGTTCCGGTTCCGCAGCAAAGACTTTGATCTGGTGCCATAGAATGTAACCCGGAGGTTCCTGCCTGGACATGCGCAGCTCCGCCGAAATGAGCCAGATCCGGTTTCACGCCTACTTTCAACCCTGGGCCTCTACGGGTATACGCTGCTGGGGCACCTTCTATGCTGGGTGAACAACTAGGAGGATTAACGGCTCCAACCGCAATTGATCTGCTGCTTTCAGAAGGCTGTAAAACGGTATCAGGTGATGTCCTGCCCGCTAAATATTGCAGGGCAGCTTGAGGGTCTGCTGGCCAAGCATCTCGAAGATCATTTGCTTCTAAATTCCCAGCCGACATGACAAAGATCACTCTATGTTCATCGGCAATCTGATCTAGCAAACTAGCAACAATTCCGTAAGTATTTTCTTCCACGGCATCGAAGAGATTCAGACTCATATTGAAAATTCGGACGCCATGATCACGTTTGGCGATCCCAACCGCCTGAGATATTTCTTTAATAAAATCGGAAATTCCTCTTGGATAATAGGTGTCGAAGACAGGCTGGTTATTATCAGGAAAAATCGCAACGTCAACTAATTCACAGCCGTCTGCTTCCGGGCAAATAGATGGACCATTGACCTGTTGTCCAACCACAAGCAGACCACCGATGAAGGTTCCATGGGATACATCGCAGTGTTCCGGCGCGACTAAGTCGTGACGTCCAATGATCCAGTTTCCCAGGGCTGCTGAAAGGCCGCCATCAATAATGCCAATCTTAGGATATTTTAGCCCAGGAATTCTTGTTGGCAACTCCGGAGGAATTGACCCGGAGGGTAGTGATGTCGATGCTGACTTCATTATGATTGGTGGTAACATCACGCGTTTAACATAAGGGTAATGATCCAAAAAATTAAGAAGCTGTTGATGTTCAGTAATATTCCGGTTTGATTGCGAATCAGAGCCATCCACATTTTCCAGTAGGCGCATGCCGAAAACTCCTGAGCTGCGGATAGCGCGATTATTTTCCGTGGCCGTAATTGGATAAATATCTAGACTTAACCCTGCGTTAAGGGCATGACTCTGGATTTCCCTGATAATAGCCGAATGATGGGAAAGCAAACGTACAGAAGGGGTAGTTCGAGGAAGACCAAAAAGCTCAACCAAATATGCTGAGGATGTGCGTGGATCAGAAAACCATACAAGCGCTTGTTCGGCAGTGAAGCGTCTTTTATCGCTAGCAGACGGAACGCTAATAGATTCGACTGCCCCAACCTCGCTTCTTTGTACTGTTGGCGAAGTAAACTGTTTCAGCTTTTTGTTTGTGCGCCATCTCGTTTTGTCTTCAGCGCTAGAAATTTGAAGGTCCAAATCTCGTAGTTCATCTTCGGACACCATATAGAAAAGCTCACCCAACTTCGCTGCTCCTACACATGGCCGGCGTTTAGGCGGAAACAAAGTGCGCTCTGGTCGGTAGCTCTTTGCCCATGCCTCTTTTCGCAAAGTCACTTTAATGATACCCGTAGAGACACTAGATTGTTTGAAGCCAGTTGAAACGGCTGCTACCTGCTTCCTGAGTCTATCTCGATGCTGCGCAAATTCGATATCTTTGTCTGCGAAGAAATCCTTTGGAGGTCCCATTCTCCCTGGATCAGGAGAAACAAAAAAGTCTCTTGTGTTTAAAACTACCTGAACAGGGTTAGCCATAATTACCGCCTATTGAGTAAGAGTATCTTGTTTAAGCCATCTGCTAATAGTGGCTTGATCTTTGCCTAGCACGAAGCCAAGCTCTTGTTGAGATAATCTGACACCAGCATTCATCACCGTATGCACGAACTGGTGAGCTGGCTGCGAAAGCAGTTCTAGGCGAGGTTGACGCTCTGCGGTTGCATTTGTAGTAACAAAAGCACGGAGGGCATCAATGAATACAAACTCTTCCCCTCGCAATATCGTTGAATGCCTTTTTAAGCTTCTTACCATCGTTTCAATTGCGCTTCCTGTTAGGCCCTCAGAAACCCACGCAAGAAAGTTCAAGATGCCCTCATCAAAATGAAGCGGCGGTAAGTACCTAGCGAGAATCTGTTTGCGGGCATCTTCATTGGGAGATGGTATTTCAACCCTGATTTCGAATCTTCTCCAGACCGCAGAATCCAGTAATGATTCGTGATTAGTAATTGCGATTGTCAGGCCTCTACTTACGCGACCGTCTATATTTTGCAAAAGCGTATTAACAACTCTTTTGATTTCTCCAATTTCTTGAGGATCATCGCGCAGCTTTGCCAAAGCATCGAACTCATCCAGAAGCAAAAGACATCTATATCGATTTGCAAAATCGAATAGAAGCCCAATATTTCGAGCTGTTGTACCGAGGAACGAGCTAATCAAGCCGTCCAATTTTGCCAGAACTACTGGCAATCCCAGTTGTTGGCCGATGTAATAGGCCAACCGAGTTTTGCCTGTTCCAGGCTTTCCAAATAGCAAGCATGTTCTAGAGGGAGCTGCCCCTATAGCATCAAGTTCTTCGAGATGCCCCCATTCTTCCAAAAGTGCTTCAAGGGCATTTTGCAGGTTGTCTGGCAGAACAGGTGGTTGTTTTATTTCGCTCGAAGGAAACAGGATATCGGCAAGCGGAGCGCCGCTTTCTTTATCCAAAGGCACTTGTACTCGGGCAGTTAAAGGCTCTCCCAAGGAAGCTACCTTTGAAGGAATTATTCGACTAGGTTTTAGCTGCTCTTCTGCCGGAGCAGATTTTAAAAGTTCCTCGATAACCTCAGCATCAGAATCATCGCCTGAGGCGTGCATAGCTTTCGTAAGCCGTTCGACTTGATGCCTGAACGCAGGATTTGAGCCACCCAAGCCAATGCGACAAAGAGACGAAATTATGCTTATATATTCATTTTTCATGCGTTTATAGTCTCTGGAGATGCCATTTATTGATTCATTATGCATTATGTCCTCAGTTTGATGCAAGTTGTTTTATTTTGGATTCTTGCCTCGGCAGAAGTATAGCAGATTGTTCGCTTTGTGTTTGCCTTTTTTATGGTTTAAAACTGCGGCAATTTGTAACTCGGGACAGCCTGTTTATTGCGGGACTACGGTTGATACCCGCGCAAGTCTAAGCCAATCCTGGATGGGTATGGGAGGGGGTAGGGATCTCTCGCTGCGCTCGAGATTTCAGAAAGGAGCTTCTGAACCCGCAGTAGGCGCTAGGCGATGAATGCAGCAATATTCACGAAACACTGGACAGACTAATGGTCTGATTTTTTCTCGTCTGTTGGCTTCGGCTCCGCCGGCAACTCCGGTGGCTGATAGTAGACCTTGCCACCGCCAATCTTTTGCACTTCATCACGGAATGTTGTGCCGTAATCCTTTTCGCTGGATAGCGCATAAGCCTGGCGCTTGTAATTCCAACTCTTGGGATTCAGCCGCTGGGCCTCTTTGAAATGGGGGATCGCCTCTGTGGGATGGCCGGCCTTATAGAGCTGTTCACCCAGTCCAAACTCTGCGGCGGCCATGGCGATACCAGGATCATTTGCCGCCATCTTTTCCCGCAGATGGTCTTCGCTCATCACGTAAGCGCTCTTGTCGCCCTTTTCCACCCAGTCTTTCAGGGCATTGAGATAAGGCGCGGCGTCCAGTCCGCTGAAAACCTTGAAGCGGTCATCCACAAACGCAACTTCATTCGGACGCACGATGCGCCCCTTCTCATTGATCCACACGCCGGTGGGCACGTTCACCATGTTGTAAAGCCTGGAGACAAGATGCTTTTCGTCAATGAGCACGGTATATGTGAGCGGTCCGGTGTTTTTGGCTGTTTCAATGGTTTCCTTAGGCAGATCGGGCTTGGCCGCAAGATATTGCAGCGGATCGATCCATGGGCCGGCGTCTTTATTGCCGCCGGTATCCTGGGCCACGGAGACGATTTCAAAATTCTTGTCTTTCAGTTGCTGGTAGATTGCCTGCCAGCCTGGCAGGTCAAAGCGGCATCCTCACCATGAGGCCCATGTCACCAGCAAAACTTTTTTGCCCCGGAAGTCAGAAAGCCGATGCGGATGGCCGTGGAGGTCCGGCAAGGTGAAGTCCGGTGCTTGCAGTGAGCTCAAGCCCTGGCGCTGATCTGAGCGCAGGCCAAAATACCAGGTGGAAAGCGCCGCGTCATGCGCCACCGGCTGATGGACGAGTTCTGCAAACGCTGTGAGATTGAAGAACCGTTTGCCTGAGTCTTCACGCAGAAACCCTTGTTGCTTTGATTTTGGCAAGGGAAAGCACAACTCATTGCGACAGACGCCCTGAGGCTTTACCTCAAAGCGGGTGGCGCGCTTCAGGTCAGTAGTGGTGATCCAGAGTTGGTTTGGCTCTTCGCCGGCTGCGCTTACGTTGGTGGCAACATCGTCATACACAATTGTGGCGCGCAGCTCTTTGGCCGCCGCAGGCGACACGGTAAGTAAAAGCAGCAGGAGCAGCCCGGAAGACATATTTGCTTTCATGAAGAAGTCTCCGATTAAGGATGGCAATTATATTCCGATTTTGTATTTCTTATGGTTCGTGTTTATTCGTGTGCATGCGCAGCCAATTCCATCGGCTTCAGTCCCAACTCTTCCAGCATTTCGGCGTCTTCGTCCGGCGCGGGATTGGGCGTGGTCAACAGTCGTTCTCCGGTAAAGATGGAATTTGCTCCGGCCAGAAAACACAGCAAGATGGCCTCGCGCGATAGCTGCTTGCGTCCGGCGGCCAGCCGAACCATAGATTTCGGCATGAGAATGCGAGCGCAGGCAATCGTCCGCACCATGATCAGAGGATCAAGGTCAGGATTTGCTCCCAGCGGCGTTCCTTTAGCGCGGACCAGCATGTTAATTGGGACGCTCTCAGGATGTGGATTGAGCGTTGCCAGCTGCTGCAATAGGCCGACGCGATCGCTTTCAGCTTCGCCCATGCCTAGAATCCCGCCGCAGCAAACGGTGATACCGGCTTTGCGAACTGCGGCGATTGTGTCCAGCCGCTCCTGATAGACGCGCGTGCTGATGATGTTGCCGTAAAATTCCGGCGAGGAGTCCAGATTATGGTTATACGCGGTCACGCCGGCTGCTTTGAGCTGCACGGCTTGCTGCTCCGTCAGCATGCCCAGCGTGCAGCAGACTTCCATGCCCAAGGCGGCCACAGCGCGGACAGATTCCAGCACGGAGTCAAACTCGCGGCCTTGTGGCGCTTGTCTCCAGGCAGCGCCCATGCAGAAGCGGGTGGCTCCGTCGGCTTTGGCGCGCTGCGCGGCAGGAAGAATTTCAGCGCAGTTCAGCAGCGTCTCGCGTTCCACGCCGGTGGAATAATGCGCGCTCTGCGGACAGTAAGCGCAATCTTCGGGGCATCCGCCGGTCTTGATGGAAAGCAATCGGCACATCTGCACTTCATTGGCCCGGTGAAATTCGCGATGGACCTTTTGCGCCTGCAGAAGAAGGTCGAGCAGCGGTTGATGATAAAGTGCGGCGATCTCTTGCCGCGTCCAATCCGTTCGCATGGTTAGCAATTATAAATCTTGTTTTGTGTGAGCAGTGGGAAGTGTCTTAATTGCAGGGAGTGGCGACCGAAACTCTTGCAGGATAAGCAGCGAGTGCTCTCTGCAAGAGGCTTGTTTTTGAGCAGTAACGTCAGCAACAAATCGTAGAGCTGATACGCCGTTTTACTTTGCTGCTGCTGGAGGATCGCTCACAACCAGGCCAGGCCGATCATAAAGCTGAATGTGCAGCGTGATCTGTTTGCGTTTGTCAAAATCCGGCTTCTTGATGGGATAAGAAAAGATTGCCACGCCAGTAAAAGATGTCTTGGAAGGAATCTTCAACTCTTCCTTCAGCCAGTCCGCTTTCGCCTCTTCCAGTGCGGGGAACGCCTGCATGTATCGCGGACCGTCCATACCCGGGGCGGCCGTATCTGTAAGTTTTTTGCCATCGGCGGTCTCCACTTCAGCGCGAATGCCTTTGATCCAGAGCGGGCCTTCAATCTGGTTATCAAGCTTGATCTGGATTGCCACCATCGTATTGTCGTCCTGCGGAGCGGAAGCAATTTTGGTGATCGCGAGTGATGCGCTGGGTTTGTCTTTTGTGGTGAACAGAACAACCGCCACCACAACGGCCACCAGCACCACTCCAATCAACACTGGGATGATCGGCGGCAGGGTCCACTTGGCGCTGTCCATTTCTTCAGTGATGGGAATATGCCCAAAGTTTGGGCCCGGCGTTTGCGGCTTAGCATTGGGCGTTGCATTGGGCGGTGGGCTCGGTTGATTAGGATTTGCGCTGTCAGGCATGGATGCTCCGGGAACAGAATACTCTTCTGAGATGCTGAAATCACCACGGATATCGTAGAAGCAGGAAAAACAGCGGCGTGGCCCTTATGACAAATCCGCCAGTACGGGCCTTCCGCGCCTTACGATTTTTGCGAACTCAGCCACTGGCAGGGTGTTCAGCACATCTTGTTTGGACAGCCATGCGCGGCGAAGCTGTAAGATGCCGTAGCGGATCTTCTCCATGTGCGAAGTATGATGCGCGTCAGTATTCACAACAAATTTAACGCCCTTGGCTTTGGCCATACGCAGGTGTTGGTCGCGCAGATCAAGCCGGTCAGGATACGCGTTGTGCTCCATGGCCACACCGGCTTTGGCGGCAGTGGTAAAAATTTTGTCATAGTCAAAAGCAAAGCCTTCACGGCGTAAAAGCATGCGCCCCGTGGGATGGCCGATGAGTGAAGTATTCGGATTCTCAATCACTCGCAGTAACCGGTCGGTCATCTGCGCCGGCTCCTGGTTGAAGTGTGAGTGCACGCTGGCGATTACGATATCCATCTGCTCCAGCACGGAGTCGGAGAGATCAAGTTCGCCGTCTGCCAGTATGTCCACTTCAATGCCGGCAAAGATCGTAATGCCCTCAATATTTTTGGAAGCTGCGCGGATTTTCTTCACATGGGCTTCTGCTCGCGGATCGTCCAGGCCGTTGGCGAAGGCCAGGTTTTTGGAATGGTCGGTGATGGCCATATATTTGTAGCCGCGTGCGCGTGCCGCCTCCGCCATTTCCTCGATCGTGCATTTGCCGTCTGTCTCCACGGTATGCATGTGCACGTCGCCCTGAATATCGGCCTGGGTGATCAAGTCCGGTAGCTTGTCTTCCGCAGCCGCCTGTATCTCTCCGCAATCCTCGCGCAGCTCTGGAGGAATAAATTTCAGCCCCAGCTTCTTGTAAATCTCTTCTTCAGTTTTTCCGGCGACGCGCTTGTTGTCTTCCACTCGCACCAGCCCATATTCATTCAGCGTGTAGCCTTGTTTGAGTGCGCGCTGGCGCAACTGGACATTGTGGTTCTTTGATCCGGTGAAATACTGCATCGCCGCACCAAAAGAATCGGGGGGAAGCAGGCGCACATCCACCTGCATGCCGCTGCGAAGTTTAAAGCTGACTTTGTTTTCGCCCTTCGCAATAACTTCAAGAATCCCCGGGAAATTGACGATGCGTTCAATCACTTTATCGCGCTGCGGCACGCTTTCACAGCACTTGCCAGTGACCAGCAGATCAAGGTCGCCCACGGTTTCCCGACCGCGACGCAGTGACCCCGCAGGCGTAACCTTATCGACGCCCGGCAGCCCCTCAAGAAATTCCGTCATCTTGTGGGCTACTTCGTCGGCAACATTGATAAGAAACCGTCCCGTGAGCTGGCGATAACTCTCAATGGCTTTCAGAATCTTCTGTTCTGACTTTTCACTCTGGCGCGGCAGTTCGCGCAGCTTGCCCTCGGTTGCCAGTTTGGCCACACCTTCCACGTCGCAGACTTTGAATGTGTCCCAGATCAGCGCAATCGTCTTTGGTCCCAGGCCAGACACTTTGAGCAACTGAAGCATGGAAGGATGAAACTTCTTGAGCATCTCTTCATGCATCGCGAGCTTTCCATCTTTCATCAGCTCGCGAATATTCGCCGCCATGCCTTTGCCGATTCCCGGGAT
>DASXLK010000022.1:0-45629 GCA_036496365.1 Candidatus Angelobacter sp.
TTCAAACCACCAGTGTCCAAAAAGCTCCGCGTCAAAGGGCGCGGTAAGTATTGGCATTGCAGCGCCGTTTTTGCCGTGGCGCTCCAGCGTCTCAGCCACAATGTGCGCAAAATGCTTTGCGTGTTCGCGTGTCCGCTCCAGTGCGATGGCCGGATCATAAGCCTGCTTCAGTCCAAGATCGATCTTTGGTCCTGTGATACGCCAATAACGATTGCCACCCGGCCAGCGCTTCTTATGGAATTCCAGGTAATTTGCGTCGCCCGGATAGCCGCTATCGCCGCTCCACACTTGTACGCCAGTGCGTGGGTCGCGCGTGAAGAACGCTACGTGAGCTTCCGGGGCAGGACTCTCAGCGAAATAGGGCAGATAGAAATTTTTATGCGCCTGTTCAGCTGCAGTCTCCAGGGCCAACGGCACATCTCCCGCCATCAATTGATACGGGGTGAAACGTGTGGAGCTATCCACCAGATGGGTATCGACGTAAAAGAATTCCAGTCCGTATTCGGCCAGAATCTGTTCTACGCCATCGCGATAAAACGGCTTTGGTGCTGAAGTGGAGCCGATGGGCGCAACTGGAAACTTCCACTCGCCCGCGGGACGATACCCGCACTCCGGCAGCCATATGCCGCGCGGCTTGCGGCCAAAGAAGCGCTCATGTGTTTCCACACCGGTCCTGACCTGTGCGCGGATGGAAGCGTCAGTGCCCAGCAAAGGGAAGTAGCCATGTGTTGCGCCGCAGGTAATGATCTCAATCGCGCCACTATCGTAAAAGCGCTGGAACCCGCGGACGATATTGGAGTTGAGCTCGTCAAACTGGCGCAGCGCCCGCTCATAAAAATGCAGCCAGAAGCGCGACACCTCAACCATGTGTTTCTCACCCTGAAGCGTGAAGTCTTCAGAATCCTTGTGCGCGGCCTGGATCTTGCGCAGCAGATACTTGGGGAACTCGTCTTTGAAAACCGGGTGCGAGAGCTGCTCCAGCAAAATGGGTGAGAGATTAACGTTTGCCTTCAGGGCCAGACCTTGCTGCTCCAGTTCGCTGAAAACCTTGATTAGAGGAAGATAGGTTTCAGCAGCCGCTTCATGCAGCCATTCCATTCCATGCGGCCACGTTCCGTGGTTCACCACGTAGGGCAGATGGGAATGAAGAGCAAATGTTACATATCCCAGCGGATTTTTCTTCGGGGAGTTCTGATTCATTTTGGAAACAGTGGCCTGAATAAGGACAACCGGCGCCAAGGCCTCTCTTAATAGATGCAGTAAAGCAAGCGCAAACTTCAAGTTTACTACAAGTAAAATTCAGCCTGACGGGAAGAAAGCTGCAGAGAGGGAAAAATCGTGCCTTTCACGGAATGAAGATGCAGAAAACAAAAGAGATGCCATCGCAATGGCATCTCTTTCGCCTCTTCAGAAAAGTTTAGCTCTGTGCAATTTTAAACGTCAGTGGCGCAGATGAGGGCTCTTTGCTGGGTGCCGATTCCTCTTCCGCCGCCAGCAGATTCGCCACTGAATCACTCAAGCTCACGCAGTTGCAGCCGCGCCGCTTCGATTCATACAGGGCCTCGTCCGCATAGCGCAGCAGAATCTCCGGAGTGAGAACCCCGTCTTGCGAAAATGAGATTCCAAACGATGCCGTGATTTTGCCCAGAGAATGCCCTGCGTGCTGAAGCTCCAGCTTGGCAATGGCTTCGCGCATAAACTCGGTGCGCTCACGCACGCTCTCCAGTGAAGTGTCCGGGAGCACCATCAGGAATTCTTCTCCGCCATAACGGCAGACAATGTCCTCTGTCCGCACGGAACGGCGCATCAGTGCCGCTACCTCTTTTAGCACAATGTCGCCTGCGGTGTGACCAAAGCTGTCATTGAAAACCTTGAACTTGTCGATATCCGCCATGATCACGCCCAGACCGGTGTGATGACGGCTTGACCGATGCAGTTCCTGCTCCAGTGTTGCTTCCAGAAAGCGCCGGTTATAAAGACCGGTGAGTGGATCGCGAATGGACTGGTCATGCAGCTTCTCGCGCAACCGTAGATTGGCCAGCCGCAACGCCGCATATTCTCCAGCTTGCTGGACCATGGCCAGCCGCGCCGCAGTAAACACATCAGAACTGCCTGCGCTGATATGCAGAATGCCCAGCGTTTCGCCGAGTGCCGCCAGCGGCAAACATGCGTAAGCGTCCGGAATGCTGCCGCTGAAATGCCGGCAGGAGATGCCCTGGGAGTTTTCCACCCGCAGGTGAAGACGGCTGCCGCGCATGGCGCAGCAATCTTCCGGCGAGAGGATATGCTGAGTCGGACTCAGAGAATCCCCCCAGCTTGCCATCACGCCCATCAGATTGCGCGAACTATCAATGGCGAAGACCGCGCCGGCGCTATACGGAATAAATCTCTGCGCGTATGCCCCCAGCACTTCATAGGCTTCCGGCGGGTTCACGCATATCTGAAGATTGGCTTGCAATTCGTTCAGCAGCTTGCCGCTTTCGGTTTCAATCTGCAGCTGTTGCAGTGAACCTTCAAGTTTTATCTGGGAGTGCAATGCCGCTTGTTCCGCAATGCGCAGCTTCTTTGATTCGCGGATCACCAGAAGAAACAGAAACGCCATTAATGCGCTGAATATGCCCACGCGGACGGAGACGCTGCGTTCCACTTCCTCGGCCCGCGCCTGTGTCGCCAGGTTGCGCTCGCGCAGAAGTTTTTCTTGCTCCGCCCTGAACTTTTGTACCGAGTTGCGCACGCGGTCCTGCCTAAAATCAGTGGCCGGGCTATGGTAAATCAGCAGCGTTTTATTGGTGCGCAGGTTGTCGCGCAACTGCTGCAGCTCCTCGGCAATCGAGCCTTCGAGCTGCTTGATTTGATCTCGTGTTGCCGGATCGTCCTTGGTCAGATCTTCCACTCCCCTGACCCGCTTCCATATCTGCTTGTAAGAGTCGTCGAAGGCCTCCAAATCCTGTTTTTCTGGCGTCAAGATGTAGTGAAGCCACGCTTCACGCGCGTCGCCCAGTCCGTCCTGAATGGCGTCCAGCTCATAAAGCACTTGGTGAGTGTGCTCTACATAGGCTTGCGAACTCAGCAGTTCGCGCGTGCGGGAAAAGCTGTCCCACGCCATGGCGACGAGGAAGCCGAGCATCAGTACAAAAGCAAAGGGGAGAAGTCTGCGTGCATCCAACGCGCTCTTGAGCACGTTCTTGCCGCTACTTTTCAAATAAAACGACATGTAGACCCCGGAAAGGCCAGTATTTCTGCGTCGCCTAACTTTCGGCCGCGACCAATTTTTAGGGGAAAATCGATCAGATGATACCATTAAATTTGTGTTAACTGGCGCAAAATTCGAACGTGCTGTTGCGATTATGGCCCGCCTGCGCGCTCCGGGCGGTTGTCCCTGGGACCGTGAGCAAACCTTCGACACAATTAAGAGATATACCCTAGAAGAGACCTACGAAGTTCTGGAAGCTATTGATAATAAAAACTGGAAGGAACTTCCCGGGGAACTGGGCGATCTGCTGTTGCAAGTGCTTTTTTATGCAGAAATGGCCAAAGAACAGGGCTCCTTCACGATTGATGATGTGCTGGATACGCTCAGCAATAAGCTGGTCCACCGCCATCCCCATGTTTTTGGCGACGTAAGGGCAGACGACTCTGCCCAGGTTCTGAAGAACTGGGAAGCGCTCAAAGCAGAAGAAAAGAGAAAAAGTTTGCAGAGTAACGGACAAGGTTTGCAAAGTAAAGATTTGCAGGCCCAGCCTGAGTTACTGCTGGAGGGCGTTTCTTCCAAAATGCCGGCCTTGCAAGAAGCCCACAAAATCAGCTCCAAGGCCGCGCACGTAGGCTTTGACTGGCCCACCGTGCAAGGCCTGTTTGAAAAGCTCTCTGAAGAGACGCTGGAATTACAGGAGCACGTGCAAAAAATTCCGCAAGCCACTTCTTCCGCAGAGAGTTCCAGGTTGCCGGACGAACTTAAAGAGCGCATGGAAGATGAAGTTGGCGACCTATTTTTCGTTCTGGTGAATATTGCACGCTATCTTTCCGTTGATCCGGAATCTGCCCTGCGCAGGACCAACAGAAAATTCCGGCGGCGCTTTGGATGGCTGGAAGAACAGTTGCGCCAGCAGGGGCGTACTCTGGACGAAGCCACTCTGGAACAGATGGAAGCCCTGTGGCAGCAAGCCAAGACTCTGGAGGACGCCAAAAAGTGAGCGCTACTCCTGCCGCAACTGATCAAATCATTATCAGAAAGTGCGATGGCCTGGACGAACTCAATGCCTGCGTCGCGCTGCAAAAAGAAGTGTGGAACTTTGATGATCTCGACTTGATTCCGTTGCGCATGTTTGTGGTCAGCCAGAAAATTGGTGGTCAGGTAATTGGCGCTTTTGATGGAAAAGAGCTGATTGGTTTTACCTTTTCCATCCCCGGTAGCCGCGCCGGACACGCTTACCTGCATTCGCACATGCTGGCCGTGCGCGATAGCTTCCGTAATCATGGTCTGGGCCGTCGTCTGAAACTTGCGCAACGGGACGACGCTATCGAGCAGGGGTTTGAGCTGCTGGAATGGACTTTCGATCCTCTGGAAATCAAGAACGCTCACCTCAACCTTTCCCGGCTGGGCGCGATTGCGCGCCGTTACAGCGTGAATCATTACGGACACTCATCATCGCCTTTGCAAGGCGGCTTGCCCACAGACCGGTTGGTGGCAGAGTGGTGGATCAAGTCAAAACGAGTGGTGAATTTGCTGGAAAAGAAACAGCCGCCAAACTTTCACGTTGAAAAAAGAATTGACGTACCGTCACAGATTTACACCTGGAAAGCCTCATCGGATAACCGGCATAAAGCGGCTGAGGTCCAAAAGCGCAATCGTGAGCAGCTCTCTTCTGCATTTTCTCAGGGACTTATTACTTTGAGCTATGAACGTGACCGCAGCGATAACGGAGCGTTTCTGCTGGGACGCTGGGATGAAGACTGGTCCTATGCTTCCTCGGACGAAGATTAACTTTATTGCTCGGCAAAAGGGGTGCGATGAAAATTGAAGCAATTACCTTGCGCGAGATCCGCATGCCGCTGGTCCATTTCTTTGAGACCAGCTTTGGCCGCACCACGGAACGCCGCATTCTCCTTTTGACTATGCACACAGACGGGCCTGAAGGCTGGGGCGAATGCGTGGCCGGAGAAGATCCGTTCTACAGCGAGGAGTCTATCGATACGGCCTGGTATGCCACGGAGCGCTATCTTGCTCCGGCGCTGCTGGGAAAAACGATCGAGAGTGCAGGAGCGGCGGTTGCATTATTCGGGAAAGTCCGGGGGCATCGCATGGCCAAAGGCGCGGTAGAAAATGCGCTGTGGGACGCCGAAGCGCAGGCGCGTCAGGTCCCACTGTGGAAGCTGCTGGGTGGCACACAAAACGAAATCCCTTGCGGCGTTTCCATCGGCATACAGAACTCGCACGAACAATTGCTGGAAAAAATTGAAACTGAGTTGAACGCCGGCTATCGGCGCATCAAGGTCAAATGCAAGCCGGGGTGGGACTTGGAAGTTTTCACCAGGATCCGCGCGCGCTGGCCGGAAATTGTGCTTAGCTGTGACGCCAATTCCGCGTATACGCTGGACCAGATCGAGCATTTGAAAAAGTTTGACGCCTTCAATCTCCTGATGATTGAGCAGCCGCTCTGGCATGATGATTTTTATTTCCACGTCCGGCTGCAAAAGCAATTGAAAACCAGTATCTGCCTGGATGAAGCGATCCACGGCTGGCGCGACGCACAAGCCGCCATTGAACTAGGCGCATGCAAAATTATCAATATCAAAGTCGGCCGCGTGGGCGGCTTCAGCGAAGCGATTGCCGTCCATAACGTGGCGCACCGCGCAGGCATTCCAGTCTGGTGCGGAGGAATGCTGGAGACCGGCATAGGCCGCTCGCATAATATTGCGCTTTCCACGCTGGCCAATTTCACTTTGCCAGGTGATGTCTCAGCGTCTAAACGCTATTGGAAAGAAGACATCATTGAGCCGGAAGTGGAAGTTTCAGCGCAGGGATTTATAAAGGTTCCCGAAGCGCCGGGACGAGGATTCAAGGTCAAAGCAGATCTTATCGAGAAGCTCACGGTGCGCAAGCTCTCTCTGAAATCCTGAGCGTAGAGAAGGAACTCTGCAACGAAGATATTTCGGGGTTACACAATCTCGCGAATCCTGGATTATCCAGAACTGGCATCCTCGCCAACTTTAAAAATCTTGTTGCTATAGGGTTCCTTCGCTGCGCTCGGGATTTTAGAACGCTAACTCCCTCGCAACGCCTGATTCGGGTCCACCTGCGTTGCCCTTCTGGCAGGCAGATAGCTGGCACATAGAGCGATCACCAGGAAGATGGCGGGTGCAATCACAAACGTACCCAGGTCCCGCGCCCCCACCTGATACAGGATACCGGCGAGCATGCTTGCCATGATCCAGCTTAAGGCCAGCGCTCCAATCAGGCCGATAACGATTCCGCACACAGCCAGCGCCAGTCCCTGGCCAACCACCAGCCGCAGAATGTCAGACTTTTCCGCACCCAGCGCAAGGCGGATGCCCATCTCCTGGCGGCGCTGCGCCACAGTGTAAGCCAGCACCCCGTAAATACCGATCATCGCCAGCACCAGGGCCGCTGCCGAAAAAATGCCCAGCAAGAGCAGGATGAAGCGCGGTTGCGCGCGCGAGTGATCCATGAGTTCGTCCACCGTTTGAATGTTGGTGACGGGTTGATCAGAATCAATCGCGGCGATTTGCCCCCGTATGGCGGAAACCATGGCATGCGGGTCTGTGGCCGTGTGGACCAGCAGATTCATATTGCCCCAGGGCAGCTGCGAGAACGGGAAATAGAGCTGTATTTGCGGGGCGAGCGCCAGCCCCTGATTTTTTACATCTGTCGCCACTCCCACCACTTCAGACGGAGGCTGGCGGCCCATGGTGATGTGCTTGCCGATTGGATTCTGGTTCGGCCAGAAACGGCGCGCCAGCGCCTGATTCACAATCACCACATTGGGCGACTGGGCGTTATCAGCATCAGTAAACTCCCGCCCTGCCTGCA
The DNA here is from genome assembly GCA_036496365.1 of Candidatus Angelobacter sp. GTDB lineage: Bacteria > Acidobacteriota > Terriglobia > Terriglobales > Acidobacteriaceae > Angelobacter. The sequence continues at coordinate 7,052 of DASXLK010000022.1, forward strand.
AGGGCACGCTAAGGGTCCGAAACCACGTGGGGTTAATGGCTTCAATAATGATGAAAGGACGTTCAGCCAGAGGAACTTCAGGCTGCCCTTCAGGAAGCACGGGCGTGATCCGCTTGGGAACAAGCGGCAGCGCTGCTGAAATTGCGGCGGAGCGTACCCCCGGCAGCGCGGAGACGCGGCGTACCAGCTCGTCAAAGAATGCGACCTGCTTTTGTGCTTCAGCGTATTTCACCGTGGGTAAAGAGACGTTCATGGTAAGAACGTTCTGGGGATCGAATCCGGGATCAATGCGCAGCAGCCGGGAAAAACTGCGTACCAGCAAGCCTGCGCCAATCAGCAATAGCAAAGAGAGCGCCACTTGTCCTACCACCAGAAGCCCGCGCAACTGTACGCGGCGATGGCCGCCCGTGGAGCCTCGGCCTTCATCGCGCAAAGTCTGGTTTACGTTCGTCCTGGAAAGCTGAAGAGCGGGAAAGATGCCGAATATAATTCCGGTGAGAGCCGAGATCGCCACCATAAAGAGCAGGACGCGCCCGTCCATGGTGATGGGCATACCCTGTGGCAGATTGTTATTGCCCAGCGTGGCAAAATATTTGGTTGCCGCCCAACTCAGGGCCAGACCAAGTGCTCCACCCAGCATTGCCAGCAAAATACTTTCTGTAAGTAGTTGGCGGATAAGCACGCCACGCTGCGCGCCCAGTGCAGCGCGAACGGCAATTTCTTTTCTGCGGGAAAGCGCGCGCGAAAGCAACAGACTGGCCACATTGGCGCAGGCAATCAGCAGAACCACGCCAACAGCGCCAGAAAGCATCAGCAGCATGCTGCGGATATTGGCCACCACGGAATCCTGCAGATTCGTTACGACCATGGAAAAATCAGGTTTGGCGTCGGGAGCGCCAGGATTGTCTTTCTGAAATTGCTGGTCCAGAACAGCCAGTTCCGCTACGGCACGCTCGCGTGAAATTCCGGGGCGCAGCCGGGCAATGATCGTGAGATATCCCACGCCCATGCGCAGCCGCTGAGGAGTGAACAGTGAGTGCTCAAAATAACGTGGGCTCCAAATGTCAGCGGGTGCTAAAAATGGAAACTGGGCTTCGGCGGGCAATACGCCGACAATCTCATACGGAGTGCTATCCAGTGCCACAGTCTGGCCGATGATGTTTTTATCGCCGCCAAAGCGGCTGTGCCAGAGCGCATCGCTAATCACGATGACCAGCTTGCCCGCCGTCTGTGTTTCATCGGGCAGAAAGAGTCGCCCAATCTGCGGTTTGACGCCGAGCATGTCAAAGAATCCGGCGGAAACCCGTGCTGAGGGGACTTGCAGCGGCTCACCGCGTCCGGTGAGATTGAAATTGTCATTGGTGGCCGCCGCCACTGCGCTAAAAGACTGGCTGTGATCGTGCACAGAATCAAAGCGGTTCAGGCTGCAACAGTGCGATTGTCCGTCTTTGCTTTGCACATCCAGCGAGACAAGCTGCTGCGGATCTTGATAAGGCAGCGCCTTCAAGAGCACGGAACTGGTGATGGTAAAAATCGCGGTATTGCCGCCAATACCCAGGGCCAGCGTGAAGATGGCGGCAAGAGCAAATCCGGGATTCTTGCGCAGCATGCGCGCGCCGAAGCGTAAGTCTTGAAAAAAGGAATGCATAAAGGGCCAATTATAGGACGAAGATTGCTGCGAAACGTTATCTTTACTTTTCTTTAAGAACGTCATTCCTAACAAACATCACCAGAATGTTTCCCGGCCTTAATTCGTGTGTGCTGTATAACCGATAGCCGCCGCCCAATTGCCGCGCCACTTCGCCTGTCTGAGAACTCAGCGCAATCACAATAGGCTCTGACGTTGGCACAATGTGTCCCCAATAGCCCACGTTTGGATACTCGCGCAAATACCACGGCATCGGCCAGTGCTCGGGAGACATCACGGTAATTCCAATGGATTTCTTTGCCGGATTCGCATCCGCCAGCGCGTCAATTTCACTGATCAGGCCCAGGAAGTCACGCTTGGTATGAGCGTAAACGTAGGGATATGTGTCATTGTCGTAGTTTACAAAGCTGTAATTGATGGCCGGATAAAGCGACGCCGCAACTGCTATTCCTGCGATTACAGCGGTCACCGCGCGCAACCCAGGCTGGAAAGCTACACCAATCAGGTAGCCGGACATAATCGCTAGCGGCAAAATAATGCTGAGCACCAGCCACGGAGTTTTATACGGAACCAGAGAGTAAGCCGCAAATATCCCGATGGACCAGAAGGCGCAGAACACGCTGAAATAACCGCGCGCACGGATCAAAGCAACGATCGTGCCGAGGCCTCCAAAAAGCAGACACGCCGCTTCTCCCGGCCACATCCAGGAAAAGTAAGATGACCACTCACGGTTATAAATGCCGTTCTCGCCTGTCTTGGTCCAGTAAGTGAACGTCTTCACTGAATCCAGAATGCCCCTGGGATTGGTGAAGAAAGAGGAATAAAGCAAAACGCCAATCAGCAAAAAAAGACCACCGGCCATCAGGAACAGCCTGGTGCTGTTGGCGCTTGCATCTGGGGCGTCTCCTTCATCTATCCGTGCTGAGCTATCTTCGGTGCGCCCCCGCAGACGCAGGTAAAACGTGGTGCAGGGAATTGCGATCAGCCAAACGCCGGCGGTGATGATCCATGTTTCTTTGGTGGCGTACAGCATGGCCGCCGAAGCAGAGCAGAGCAGCAGATAGCGCGGCTTGCCGCTATCGCGATACCAGAGCCATGCAACGATCACGCCAAGAGAGAAAAAGACAAACAGCATTTCATGGATGAAGTATCGGGAAAAGAAAACAAACCCTGGTGAGACGGTTGCGAATGCCGCTGCAGCAAGCGCCCCAGGAGCGCTTAGATAGCGGCGCAGGCATAGCATCAGCCATACCGTGCCCACGCCAAATGCCGCAGTGACAAAGCGGATGGCAAACGTGCTGAGCCCATGTCCCCAGTGGAAAAGATTGTTGATGGCCGTGGGAATGATGGCGATGTAGTAGAGCGAAGGCCCGTGATAGTTCGCGGGATCGTAGTGATAGTATCCGGTGCGAAAAAGATTGGCCAGAAACAGGCCGTTTACGCCTTCATCGTGGTGTAAAGGCTTGAGCGTGGGAAAAAGCAAACGCAAGAGCGCCGCAGCAGTGAGAATCATCGCACTGCTCCACCACCACGCATTGCGCGAGGGGGTGAGTATCTCCGGCACGGCGGCAAATTCGCGTGACCGGATATTGGATTTGCGCCTGCGGGCTCTTGCGGAATTAGGTTTCATCCGTGGGTTATTAAAAAATGGTTATCAGGAAATGGCTATCAGGAAAGCTTTTCGCGCAAGCTCTCCGCTACGTCAATAAACTCCTTGCCCACGTAGCGCGTGCGGGAAATAGCATCGGCAATCGGCACGGACGTAATGTCACTCCCTTTCAGCGCCACCATTTGTCCAAAGCGGCCTTCATGCACCAGATCAATTGCGCCAATACCATAGCGCGTGGCCAGCATGCGGTCAAAAGCTGTTGGCGAGCCGCCACGCTGGGTGTGTCCCAGCACCACGGCGCGCGTTTCAAAGCCGGTGCGGTTTTCAATTTCAGCCGCCAGATTGTTGCCAATCCCGCCCAGGCGCACGTGTCCAAATTCGTCTGTCTTTCTGCGTTCATCTTCTCCCGGACGGCTCGCCAGCTTAGCGCCTTCCGCAACCACCACAATGCTGAAGTTGCGTCCGCGATCATGGCGGCCCTTAATGGTGTCCGCAATTTCCTGGATGTCGAACGGCTGCTCAGGAATCAGAATCACGTCAGCTCCACCGGCTACTCCGCTGTAGATGGCAATCCAGCCGGAGTCGCGGCCCATCACCTCCACAACAATCACGCGATTATGCGCCTCTGCCGTAGTGTGTACCCGATCAATTGCTTCCGTGGCAATGCTCACGGCGGTATCAAAACCAAAGCAGAGATCGGTGCCGCTTAAATCATTGTCGATCGTCTTGGGCACGGCCACCACTTTCACTCCGCGTTCAAACAGCTTCAGTGAGACAGACTGTGTATCGTCTCCGCCCAACGCAATGAGCGCATCAATGCCGTTTGCTTTTAGTGTGGCAATGCAGCGGTCTAGTCCGTTTTCTTTCTTGGCCGGATTCGTTCTTGAGGTGCGAAGGATTGTGCCGCCTTGCGGCAGGATACCTTTCACCGCTTCCAGGTCCAGCGGCCGCGTTATGTTTTCCACAACGCCGCGCCAGCCTTCCAGAAAGCCCACAAATTGATCGTTATGATGAAAGATGCCCTTGCGGACAATCGCGCGGATCACCGCGTTGAGTCCCGGGCAATCGCCTCCGCCGGTAAGAATGCCGATCTTCATTGTTTTTCTATCCTCACTTCACTTGATGGCCCATTGAAACTAATGACCCTTAAACGAATAGAGCCTGAATTTAACGCTCTTTTAAGTTTAAGGCCCTTTGGTTTCGAAAATACGATAAGCGCCGCCCTGCCATAACTTCTTATGCTGCTGCCAGAATTGCTGATTCACGTTCAGCGCCCCAAATTCAGCCGGACCAATCAGCACATAATCCACGCCATATTGGCGCAGCAGAGCGTCGGCATTAGCGTCTCCGGAATAGATGCGCTGGATGTCAATATTGCGCTGGGAAAAGTCGATCCCGCGGGACCACATCCATGCCGGAAAACCTAGCAGAGAACGCCTTCCAGTCAAGAATACCGGAGTATTGTAAGTTGGTGCGTGCAGCACCACGGCACGTGGCGCTGCTTGCGCAGAAATTACCGCCGCTGCCGCAATGCCGCCTGAATCAAACTCCAAGTGCTCCACGGCCTCAGAGGCCACCCGCGTAACGTCAAGACAGCCGGCAAGTACCAGCGTTGCAAAGATCGCCGGCGCAAGCCAACGGACAATGGAGCGCTGCTGCCACCATCGCGCCAGAAACCAGGCCACCAGAGGCGCCGAGGCGACATACCAGATAAAGAGGACCTTAATGTTGTCCCATACCCATGGGGCAAGCTTGATCAGATTGGGAATGATGAAGCAAAAAAGAAATGGCGCATAAAACTTGAGCAGTCGTGAGGGAATCACGAACCTGCTCATCCGCAAGGCCAGGCAGAGCACCAGCAGAGGAATGAAAAGACCAGTATTCACAAACCAGAACCAGACCACGTTATAGGTGCCATGGTCCCAGCCAGGCTGCCAGCCCAGATAATTACGCGCTTTTACGCCGCCTGTATTCGCCAGCCATAAAATCTCCGGGGCGGAGACTACCAGGGCAACCGCGAAGAAGAGGAGCCAACCGCGCAAAGGTGATCTGAAGATGAGAGTTAAACACACGCTCACTGCCATTACCACCAAAAAAGTATGGGCATGGATGAGCGGCAGCACTCCCGTAAGAAGACCTGCGGCCAGCATGCGCCGCAGCGGAGCGTTTGCAAATTCTGAGGGAAGTCCAACGACAGCGGCTTTTCTGGCGGCCTTGCGCTGTGCCTTGGCCAGCTTTGCCGGGACGCTAATGTTTTGCTTCTCCTGGGTGCTGGCTGTGGCTTGATTATTGCTTGATTTCTGCGCGCCTTCTTGTTGCGAAATTGCCAGCCACCACTGGCAGAAGATGGTGATGGCCAGCGGCAGGCCAAACAGAATGCTGCGCTGCGGTATCAGCAAGGTGGTGATTGAGTTCCCCCAGCGAAGGATGCTGCTGGAGACAATGGTGTAGTCATGCGGCAAGTTCGCCAAGGTGGAAAAAAGACCGCCTCCGTCACTCGCATCAGAGAACAGCAGCCACCATCCCATACCACCGCTAAAGAGAACCAGCAGAGGCGTAATCACTCCGGCCAGGCGGTTGCGTGTAAGCAGCAATGTCCAGTAATGGAGTAAACCTGCAAAAGCCAGGACCAGCACCATATTCTGCAGCCACATGGCGGTGATAATGTTGCAGCCAGAGCGCACCAGCATGGCGGTAAGAAAATCGACTAAAAATGGATAAGCAAAGCGTATTCCCGCAAATGTGGGATCTTCCGGCGGCAGATTTTGCCCCTGCGCAAAACTGTTAATTACCTGAAGATGCAGCGGCAGATCGCCCAGATTATTGGTGACTCCGGTAAACAGCCCGTCAGTATGTTCAAAAGCGGCGCGGCCAAAAACCACGCCCAGCAAAATGGTCAGAGCCAGATAGAAGATCAGATAGCCGGGATTTCCGCCTTTGGGCCCGGCTGGCGACGAGCGCAGATTGCTTAAAATTAAGGCCCGCCGCTCATCATTGATAAGAAGGAGCAATGGAAGCAGCAGCGCGATGGCGCTGAGAATGATGGTGACGGCGCCAAGTCCGAAGCACAGAGCCAGCAAGAAGCCAGCCGTAGCCATTAGTGCAAGGCCAATGGGCGCGCCCATACACAGGCGGGCAGCCCGCGGAGCTGTGCGGTCAAAGAGAAAGGTAAGCAGCGTGCCGCCTAGGACCGCCGCCATGAGAAGGAAACAGGCAATCAGCATGGGCGGGTTAGGCTTCCATTCGGCCTCTCCTGCCCGACAAAAATAAAATTGGGGTACACGAAGTGACTGCCCTCCAGTTTCTAGAGTAACCAAATTCTAAATTATGGCCGGGAGTTGAGCGATGCGTCCGTGTTATATATAGGCGTGATGCCGAAATACTTTGCCAAACTGGCCATCGTCGCCCTAATCGCCTGCGCTCTTTCTGCTCATGCCGGGGAAACCGCTCCCAGTCTTGAACTCCATGACCTTAAGGGCGCACCGCACAAGCTTGAAGAATTTCGCGGCAAGCCGGTGGTGCTGAATTTCTGGGCCACGTGGTGCGTGCCCTGCGCCGCAGAGATGCCGCTATTGAACGAAATGCAGGCGCGATATAAGGATAAAATCACCTTCATCGCTGCCTCCATTGATGACGATGATGCTAAGCTTGAAATTCCAGCGTTCATTAAAAAGCACAACGCCGACGCTTTGACCGTGATGACTGGCGCAACCTTCGATACCCTGGATGACTTCAAGCTAAAACAGGTAATGCCCGGCACGGTGTTTATTGATGCGGAAGGAAATATTGTTGACCGGCTCAGCGGTGCCTTGAAACGCGACGATCTGGAAATCCGTTTGCAAAAGCTGGCAGCCGGAACCCTGGTTCCAACACCAACTCCGGCAGAGGCCAAGAAGCCTGCCAAAAATTGATGCGGCGAAAAGCGATAGCAGCCCTGCAAGAACTTAGCTGCTCGGCATTGTAAATATTGCCCTAGTAAAGATTGCGTCAGCACAGAAAGTCCGCCACCAATGAAGAAATATTTAATTCCAATCATCATTTTAGGCATCGTTGCTGCCGGAATTTTTCTCCGGTATCTCATCGTTTCTCCAGCCCGGGCCCTGGCGCTCGATCTGCGGGCCATCAACGGTATTACCGTTGGAAAAACTTCAGAGGCCGAACTGCTCGGCCGCCCTGCTTTTCAAACCATGGACCGTCGTTGTTTTGGCGCCAATTGCGATTATCACGTGGAGCGCTCGAATCTCTTCCTGAGCCGCCTGCATCTTGCGCCGCGCATGTTTGTCGGAACTGATGTCGGCGTGCGCGACGGAATGGTCACCCGTGTCTCCGTCTTTATGGCCCGCCAGGGACTAATGCCAGTTGTTATCTCCCAAAATGAGAGGTTACCCGCTGGCTGTGCGTCCAGTCCGTGTGTGAAGTCCGTAACAACACCGGCGAAAATAAGGTTCAATTTCATCGTTACGTTCGACCATGAATCTGAACTTCGTAACCACATCCCTGAGCTGCTGAATACGGCCTGTCTTTCTCGCCTGCGCGGCTGCAATGGATATGCGGAACTTATCCCTGTGGCCAAAGAGCTGAATTTACAATCCTCAGGCGTTAGCTTTAGGTAAACAGAAATTCTTTCGTCCGCAATTCGCGCACAATATCCCGCAGTTTGGCGGCCTTCTCAAATTCAAATTTTTTGGCGGCTTCGCGCATGTCGCTCTCCATGCCTTGGATGTAAGTGTCCAGTTCCTCCTGCGATTTGAATTCAGGCATGCCCTCGGCTTCGGCTGTTATGTCCACATAATCTGATTCGGCAATCCCCGCCAGTGACATGGAAAGCGGACGGATAATTGACTCTGGCGTGATGCCGTGCTCCTGGTTATAGGCCACCTGGATCGCGCGGCGGCGGTCCGTTTCATCGATAGCGCGCTTCATGGAATCAGTCATTCGGTCCGCATAAAGAATCGCGCGGCCATTTAGGTTGCGGGCGCAGCGTCCGATGGTCTGGATCAGCGATCCAGCCGAGCGCAGAAATCCTTCTTTGTCCGCATCGAGAATCGCCACCAGTGAAACCTCCGGCAGGTCCAGCCCTTCGCGCAGCAGGTTGATGCCGATCAGCACGTCATATTCGCCTTTGCGCAGATCGCGCAGCAGCTTGATGCGCTCCAGAGTTTCAATTTCAGAGTGCATGTAGCGGCAGCGCACACCGACCTCGGCGTAATATTCCGCCAGGTCCTCAGACATGCGCTTGGTCAGGGTAGTTACTAGCACGCGTTCGCCTTTGCTCACGCGATCGCGAATCTCGTGCAGCAAGTCGTCAATCTGGCCTTTCACCGGACGAATCTCCACCGGCGGATCAACCAGCCCCGTTGGGCGGATAATCTGCTCCACTACAACGCCCGCGGATTTTGTGAGCTCATAAGGCCCCGGTGTGGCGGAAACATAAACGATCTGGTTGGTACGCTCTTCAAATTCCTCAAACTTCAGCGGACGGTTGTCCAGCGCCGAAGGCAACCGGAATCCATAATGCACCAGGTTTTCTTTGCGTGAGCGGTCGCCATGCCACATGCCGTGCAGCTGCGGCACCGTCTGGTGCGACTCGTCAATAAACATGATGAAATCGCGCGGCACGTAATCCAGCAGAGTCGGCGGAGGCTCGCCGGGCTTGCGGCCGCTGAAGTGGCGCGAATAATTCTCAATGCCGTGGCAATAGCCCACGGACTTCATCATCTCCAGATCAAACCGTGTGCGCTGGTGTATCCGCTGTGATTCCACCAGCCGGCCTTCTTTCTGCAGACCATCTTCCCACCATGCCAGCTCTTCCAGAATCGTGGCCATGGCCTGGTTCTTGGTGGTGTTTGACATCACGTAATGGCTTTTGGGATAAATCGGCAGCCGCGTATATTTCTGCTTCACCGTGCCAAAGAGCGGATCAATCTGTGAGAGCGAATCCACCTCATCGCCAAAGAGCTCAATGCGGTAAGCATTGTCGTCATAGGTAGGGAAAACTTCAATTACGTCACCGCGCACGCGAAACGTGCCGCGCTTAAAATCCACGTCGTTACGCTCATAAAGTATCTCCACCAGTTTGCTGAAGATATCGCGGCGCTTGATCTTCTGCCCTTTTTCCAGAAAAAGCAGCATGCCGTAATACGCTTCCGGCGAGCCCAGGCCGTAAATGCAGCTGACCGAGGCCACAATCACGCAGTCGCGCCGCTCAAAAAGAGAGCGCGTGGCGGAAAGCCGCAGCTTGTCCAGTTCATCATTGATGGTGGCTTCTTTTTCGATATAGACATCGCCAGCGGGGATATAAGCTTCTGGCTGGTAGTAGTCGTAATAAGAGACAAAGTATTCCACCGCGTTCGCAGGAAAGAACTGCTTGAATTCGTGATAAAGCTGCGCTGCCAGCGTTTTATTATGCGCCAGCACCAGCGCCGGACGATTGAGCTGTTCAATCACCTTGGCCATGGTGTATGTCTTGCCTGAGCCGGTCACGCCCAGCAGCACCTGGTGCTTTTCTCCCGCGTAAATGCCGCGAGAGAGCTCTTCAATAGCGTTGGGCTGGTCGCCTTTCGGCTTGTAATCTGAAGCTAAACGAAAATCCATAAATCCTTTAAAGGGCATTTTCACCACGGCGATATTGGCAGCGCAGGAAAATAGTCCAGATATCTCCCAGAGTGCAATTTTGAGGGGAGGAAATCTCTTTAGTGTGACACGTCCGCCCTCAACTGTGCAATTGCCCGTGATCCCCCGTTTGCCAAGTTGATTCGGGGTAGATGGTTTGCTAAGGTCGTCGTCATGTCCGAGCGTTCCCCCGAGCAGATAAGTGACCAGATACGCGCATTGCTCGACTCCCTTTATCGCGTGGAGTCGGGACGAATCCTGGCAACTCTGATCCGCTTGCTCGGCGATTTTGATCTTGCCGAGGAGGCGATGCACGAAGCCTTTGCGGCTGCGCTGAGCCTGTGGCCGGGGAGTGGAGTACCCGGCAACCCGCGCCCATGGTTGATTTCGACGGCACGATTTAAAGCCATTGATACTCTGCGTCGACGGGCAAGATTTGATGCGTCTCAAGACGAGATCGTGCGATATCTCGAAGCGCAATGGAGTTCGGCGAAAGGGCCCAATGAAGAGGGCGGCCTTGAGGATGATGGACTTGAAGATGACCGGCTGCGCCTGATTTTTACGTGCTGTCATCCATCTCTAGCGCCGGAAGCGCGCGTGGCGCTCACCTTGCGTGAAGTGTGCGGGCTGACAACGGAGGAGATAGCAAAGGCCTTCCTCACCACTCCGCGTACGCTGGCGCAGCGCATAGTGCGCGCCAAGGCAAAGATTAGAGAGATGCAGATTCCGTATGAGGTGCCCACGCCGCAGGAATTGCCGGAGCGACTGGGCGCAGTGCTTCAGGTCATCTATCTCGTTTTTAACGAGGGTTATTCGGCTGCGGCGGGAGCGGAGGTAACGCGGGCCGAGCTAACTGGCGAGGCGATTCGACTGGGCCGGTTGCTGACCGAACTCTGTCCGGAGCCGGAAGGCGTTGGTTCGGAAGTCATAGGCCATGAAGTCATGGGTCCGAAAATCTCGGGTCCAGAAATCATTGGCCCGGAAATCATGGGCTTGCTCTCTCTGATGTTGCTGCAGGAATCCCGTCGCGCCGCCAGAACCTCTCCGGACGGAGAGCTGATTTTGCTGGAAAAACAGGATCGTTCGCTCTGGAACCGGGAGCAGATCTCTGAGGGAGTGGCATTGCTGGAGAAAGCCCTGAAGTCCCGCCGCTTCGGATCTTACACACTGCAGGCTGCGATTGCCGCAGTACATGCGGCGGCGGAATCGGTGGCCGTGACCGACTGGCGGCAGATTGTTGCGCTTTACGACCGATTGTTGCGAATCCAGCCTTCGCCAGTTGTAAAGCTCAATCGTGCCGTGGCAATTGCCATGCGCGATGGTCCAGAGGCCGGTCTTAGGCATATCGACGCGGTGTTGGAGCAAGGTGAATTGGCCAATTATTACCTGGCGCATTCTGCCCGTGCAGATATGTATCGCAGGCTTGGCAGGAGAGCTGAGGCTAGGTCCTCTTATGAGAGAGCTCTGGCGCTGACCCAACAGGAACCAGAGCGGCAATTCCTCGCAAGGCGGCTCGAGGAATTGAAATAAAAAAGTTTCACCTCCGCTGTCGATTTTTTCCGTGCGCGACGACTATAGGTGAACGAATCGAAATAATGGACGATCCAGCGCGCAAGGCTGTGCTGTTGGCCGTCCTTATACAGGAGAAGACATGCCTCAATTTTTGATTGCCGGTTACATCCCTGACGACTTTGACCCGTCCACAATGGACGAAGCGGCGGGCCACAGGATCCACGCGTTCAACAAAGAGATGGAAGATGCAGGCGTTTTGAAGCTTGCTTGCGGACTTGGAGCAGCCAGATCTCTGCATGCGCAGACCGATGGTGAAGTCCTCATCACTGACGGGCCGTACCTTGAAACCAAGGAGCATATCGGCGGTCTTTATATATTGGAATGCGCTGACATGGACGAAGCAGTGGCATGGGCGCGCAAAGGTGTTGCTGCCATCCGCAGTCAGGTAGAGGTGCGGGAAATCTTTTTCATGCCGGGGAAATAGCAAACTAAGCAGCAGAGTTGAACGAACAGACCAGGAAGAATACCGTACAGGAGAAGACATGCCGCAATATCTGGTAGCAATTCAACATCCCGACAACTATGACCCGTCTCAGGAAGGCGAAGCGATGATCAGCGATATTAGCGCGCTTAACCGGGAGATGATTGCCGCTGGCGCTCGGTTCTTTGCTGGCGGTCTGGAACCGGCATCCAAAGCAAAATCATTGCGGAAACAGCCTGATGGAGAGTTGACCATCACGGACGGGCCGTACCTTGAAACCAAGGAGCACGTAGGTGGCTTCTGGATACTCGACGCCGCTGGCATGGATGAAGCGCTGGCGTGGGCACGCAAAGCCGCCGTGGCCTGCCGGGCATCGGTTGAGGTGCGAGCGTTCCTGGCGATGCCCAAAAAGTAAAAACTCCAGCAAAGAAGCTTCTGCATAAAAACTTGTGTCCAACAAAGCTTGAGCCCAAAACTTAAACCCAGAAAGCTTGAACTAGAAAATTTGAACCAACAAAGCTTGAACCCAGGAACACGGAGAACCTGCAATGAGAAAGCTCAGAATTTTCGAACACATTTCGCTGGATGGCGTGATCCAGAACTCCACCGATGAAAACAATTTCCCCTACAACAACTGGACAGAGCCCTATCGCACCCCGGCTGGCAGAGATATTGTGCTGGGGTTATATGGCGAAAGGTATGATCTGCTGCTGGGCCGGCGCACTTACGATAATTGGTCGGGCTTCTGGTCGAAGGCGCCGAGCCATCCTATGTCTGACCGCATCAATGCCGCGAAGAAATACGTTGTGACGCATCGGCCAGATAGTCTTGCATGGGGTCCGTTCGAAGGGCTGAGCCAAAACATTGTTGAAGACGTTCGCCGCGTCAAGTCACAAGACGGGCCTGACGTGATTCTCCCGGGCAGTTCAACGCTGACATCGCCACTGCTGGAACACGGCCTTGCGGATGAGATCGTGCTGTTCGTCTATCCAGTCCTGTTGGGCACAGGAAAGCGCATCTTTGCCGACGGAACTCCGGCACGCGCATTCGAGCTTGCCAACACAAAAGCTTTGCCCGCAGGCATCGTTATCAATACTTACAAGCCCTCTGGACCGTTGCGCACCAGCCCTATCAGCTAGGCGGCGTTGTAATATTAAGCTCGATTTTTGCTATGCCCGACGACTATAGGTGATCCCACACTAGCAAATTTATTGTTGTCATGGTTGTAATTAAGATAAAAAGCCCGGATGAGATTTGATGAAACGAAGAAATAAAACGAAGCTCAGACAAGATCAGGTTTATGGCACCGTCAATATCGGCGAAGATCAAACTCTAACGATCAACTATTATCCGCAAACCGATGAGCTTGAGATTGGCGGTGCCGAAAAGGGATCGACACGAATTGAGCTAAACTATAGACGGAACAATGGAAAGCCCAAAGTGGTATCGTCGATCCCATCAGATGGAAAGACTTTCTTTACCGCGAAACGAGCTCTTTTCGCTTACGATTGTGTTATTGCTGTGGATACAAACACCCGTATGCTCTTCGGAAAGCGGTGTGGGATCTGCGTTTCGTATTTCACTCCGCAACCACCAGCTAAGTGCGATTCTGGTGGTGTGCCGTTCATTTGCCTCGCAGCGTACCTGATCGTTGGAATACACGAAAAAGTGAATCCAGAGCAAATTGGCTGGCACCAAATCCTCACAAAGCATCTCAACAGTGCACGGATGCCGGACCAGCGGATAGCTATGGTTGTTGATAGTGAACTCGGATTCCATCGAGATATCAACGACCGGAAGAAGAGCTATTACATGAATAATATGCTGCCTGACCAACTCACGTTGGTTTATGCCTCCTCGGACGCTGACAACGAAACACTAGGCGGCAAGATGATTAGAATGTGTGACGACATGGCTAACAAGTTATTCGATGAACTTGAGGCAAAGAGCATTCCTGCGCCAAGAAAAAAGACGGAGGATGAGAACTATGAAGTAATCTACTCGCTAGGCTTTAAGATGAAGTAGGAGAACGCTTCCTGTCCCAATCGCATCTGCCCGTGCGACCGGCGCTCAGCCCATCCTTCAAACTCTCGCAAGCACTGGTACATTAAAGTCATCAGGACACTCCAATGAGAAATCTAATCTACGCAATCAACATTACCCTGGATGGCTGCTACGACCATACCACACAATCTGTCGATGAAGAAAAGCTTGAATATTTTACTCAGCTCACGCGCGAGGTTGACGTGCAGGTCTTTGGGCGTAAAACCTATCAATTGATGGTGCCCTATTGGTCTGACGTTCTCAAAGACCCGTCTGCGACAAAGGCAGATACTGAATTTGCCCGGGCATTTGTCTCCATCCAAAAAATTGTTTTTTCCCGAACGTTAGACAGCGCTGAAGATAAAAATACAAGAATTGTTCGTACGAATCTTCGCGACGAAATACTTAAATTGAAACAGGAGCAAGGCAAAAATATTTTAGTCGGTGGCGTGGACATCCCTTCACAACTTACAGAGCTTGGTCTGGTGGATGAATTTCGTTTTGTTGTTGGCCCAGTCATCGCAGGAGCAGGGAGACGGCTGTTTGAAGGCGTCAACCTGCCGGAGAAATTGAAGCTGAAACTTGTTGAGACAAAGATTTTTAAATCAGGAAGTGTTGTGCTTCGTTACCTGAAACAGTAACAGAAGAATCCGCAAGAGGTGCTGCTGTCTTACATAAAAGAAGAACAAGGGGCTAGAACAATGAAATACATCTGTTTGGGATACTACGAGCCAGCAAAACACGCGGCCATGACCGAGGACGAGCGGCACGCAATGTTTGACGAATGCTTTGAGTACGACGATCATCTGCGCGCCAACGGGCACTCGGCTGGTGGAGAAGCCATTCAGCCTGCTGAAACCGCCTTGACCTTGTATTGGAAAAACGGCAAAGTCGCGACCACCGACGGTCCCTATGCGGAAACCAAGGAACAGCTCGGCGGCATTGGCGTGCTTGAGGCGCGTGACATGAATCATGCCATTCAGCTCATGTCGCAGCATCCGTCCCTGAAGTATGAGACGACGTGGGAGATACGTCCAACTTTCAATATGAATGAAATGATTCAGGAGAGCGAGAGGAGACGGCGAAAGAAGAGATCGCGATGATCAGCCAGTGAAGTTCTTTGGGGCTTACTCCTGTCTGATCGTTTATCTGCTAGATTCGGAGCCGCCACAGATAGTGTCAATCCTGCATGACTCGCGGTGATGTGGAGCAAACCCTTAAAGCCCGCTTGTAAGCAGATATTGCCTATTCCGCCTTGAAATCTAAACGGGCCTGTTCTCTTGCTCCCAGCACCAGGGCCAGTTCCTTCGGATGGTCGATCAGTACATCGGGTGGCGCGTCTTCCAGCGTATGCGGAGCCAGTCCGTAAGTCACGCCCACGGAATAAATTCCTGCGTTGCGCGCGGTAAGAATATCAATATTGGAATCGCCGATGATGATTGTCTCTTCTGGAAACGCGCCCGACTCTTCCAGCAGCGCCTGCACGCCCGCAGGATCAGGTTTTTTAGTGTGGAAACTGTTGCCGCCATAGACCTGAAAAAAATATTGTCCCAGACCAAGCGCGTCCACAATGGCGCGTGTAGGTCCCACCGGCTTATTGCTCAGCACCGCCATCTTCAGCGGCTGGCCATCACGGCTCTTGTGGATCGCCTCCAGTGACTCAACAATCCCTTCATATACATACGTATGATCGAGTTTGTGTTCGCGATACCACGCCATAAAATAGAGCAGCGCGTCCTGCACAAAGTTTTCGTCATCCGGATCGCCCAGCGCGCGGCGGACCAGCATGGGTGCACCATCGCCAATGTAACTGGCAATTACCTCATGCGGCAGCTCATTCTTGTGGAAATGGCGCTGCATGGCGTTAATGGAGTTGGCCAGGTCATCGCGGGAGTCCACGAGTGTGCCGTCCAGATCAAAAATAAGCAGTTTGGCCGTATGGCCGGGAATAGGCCGATTTTTACGAATCATCCATTTTCAGTATATCCCGGTAAACACCTTAGGATTTAAAATGAACAGTACACCTGATCACCACCCACCTGTTTAGAGGAGACCCATGGCTGTAACCAAAAATGATTTGAAGAAAAGCGCCTCGGCAGTTGCCGAGATGCCGCCAAAGTCTGAGAAGACGTATGAAGGGCTGACCCGCCAGCAACTGGTGGAGATATATCGCCTCATGTATCTTTCGCGCAAGCTTGATGACCGCGAAATCCTGCTCAAACGGCAGCAGAAAATTTTCTTTCAGATCTCCGGCGCGGGACACGAGGCTCTAACGGTGGCAGCGGCCTTGAACTTGAAAGCGGGTTACGACTGGTTCTATCCTTATTATCGTGATCGCACGCTCTGCCTGGCTTTGGGTATGACTCCGTATGAGCAATTACTGGAAGCCGTGGGTGCGGCCGATGATCCGGCTTCAGGCGGCCGGCAGATGCCTTCACACTGGGGACACAAAAAACTCAATATCGTGACCCAGTCCTCTCCCACCGGCACGCAGTTCCTGCAAGCCGTTGGCTGCGCTGAAGCCGGACGCTATTTCAGCAACCACTCTGACGCCGCAGAAAAGCATCAAGGCGATTACCGCCAGTTTAAAGACGTAAACTTCCATGGCGACGAAGTGGTTTATTGCTCTGCCGGCGACGGCACCACCAGCGAAGGCGAATTCTGGGAAGCCATGAACTCGACCTGCAACCTGAAGCTGCCAGTGCTTTTCCTGATTGAAGACAATGGCTACGCGATCTCCGTTCCCGTGGAAGTGCAGACCGCAGGTGGAAGCGTTTCAAAGCTGGTCAGCAAGTTTCCGAACCTGCTGCTGGAAGAATGTGACGGCACCGACCCTGTAGCGTCTTATGCTGCCTGCAAGCGCGCTGTGGACTACATCCGTGCCGGCAAAGGCCCCGCGATGGTGCATGGCCATGTTATCCGGCCTTATTCGCACTCGCTTTCTGATGATGAAAAGCTCTACCGCACGGAAGCAGAGCGCGAGAAAGACGCAAAGCGCGACCCGGTAACGCGTATGCAGCTTTTCCTGGTGCGTGAAAACATCCTGGATGAAGCCGCCATTAACAAGCTGGAAAAAACGGTGGACAAGGAAGTTGAAGCCGCTGCCGATGAAGCATTGAAAGCCGCATTTCCCACCACTGATTCAATTTATAACCACGTCTACTCAGAAGATATTGATCCGCGCAAAATGGCCAGCGAGCCGCAGTCACAGGGTGCTGACAAGACTATGGCAGACCTGATCAACGCCTGCCTGAAAGACGAGATGCGCCGAGACGATCGTATCGTTGTCTTTGGTGAAGACGTGGCCGATTGCAGCCGTGAAGAAGCTCTTAAAGAAAAGGGAATCAAAGGCAAGGGAGGCGTGTTTAAACTCACTTCCGGCCTCCAGATGGAGTTTGGCAGTGACCGTGTTTTCAATTCTCCCCTCGCAGAAGCAAATATCGTAGGCCGCGCCATTGGCATGTCTACGCGTGGTTTGAAGCCAGTGGTGGAAATCCAGTTCTTTGATTACATCTGGCCTGCGTATCATCAAATTCGTAATGAGCTCTCGCTGATCCGCTGGCGCTCCAACGGAAATTTTTCTTGTCCCACAGTGATTCGCGTCGCCATTGGCGGATATCTCACCGGCGGCGCGGTCTATCACTCACAGTGCGGTGAGAGCTTGTTTACTCATATTCCCGGACTACGTGTCTGTTTCCCGTCCAACGCGCTGGATGCCAACGGCCTGCTGCGCACCGCTATTCGTTGTGATGATCCCGTTATGTTCCTGGAGCACAAGCGCCTCTACCGTGAGACCTTTGGCCGCGCGCCCTATCCGGGTGGCGACTACATGATTCCGTTCGGCAAGGCCAGGATCGTAAAAGAGGGAAGCGATCTTACGGTGATCACTTATGGCGCCACTGTGCCGCGCGCTTTGCAGGCGGCCCAGAAGATAGAGCGCGAGCAGGATGTCAGCGTGGAGCTGATCGACCTGCGCACGCTCAATCCGTACGACTGGGAAGCCATTGCTACGTCAGTCCGCAAGACCAGCCGCGTGATTGTTGCGCATGAAGACACGCTGAGTTGGGGCTATGGCGCGGAAATCGCCGCACGCATTGCCGATGAGCTGTTTGAAGACCTGGACGCTCCCGTAAAGCGCGTAGCCGCCACAGACACCTTTGTCGCTTATCAGCCGCTGCTGGAAGATGTAATTCTTCCCCAGGCCGATGATTTTTATAAGGCCATGGAGAGTTTAGCCAAGTTTTAATTGCATGCTCCGGTCACTCACACGGCCGGCGCTGCTGTGTATATCCAACTCAATGATCAAATATTTCCGGCAGTACTCTCTTGCAGTTCTGTTGCTGTTTGTATTCATCACAGCCAACGCCGCACCACAAGGCCAGAAGCAGCAGGCCCCAAAGGCGAACCATCAAAAGCCAAAGCTTCTCCTGGTGGTTGTTGTTGACCAGTTCCGTTATGACTACCTGCTGCGCTTCCGGGCCGATTACCATGGCGGCATCGCGCGACTGCTGGATGGTGGCGCTGTATTTGCCGATGCGCGCTATCCTCAATTTCCTACAGTTACAGCGATTGGTCACTCCACGATTCTGAGCGGCGCGACACCCTCTATAAGCGGCATCGTCGGCAATGAATGGCTTGACCGTGAAACGGATGAGCAAGTTACAAGCGTCAGCGATAAGTCAACCACAACCCTGGGCAATGCCAAGGGCGGCGAAGGAGCTTCACCGCATCGTCTGCTGGTGAGCACGGTGGGTGATGAACTGAAGATGGCCGGACGCCATTCGAAAGTGATTGGCATTTCCATTAAAGACCGTGCGGCCATTCTGCCTGCCGGACACATGGCAGATGCCGCATACTGGTTTGATAATGCTTCCAATCACTTTGTCAGCAGCACCTATTACATGAAAGAGCTGCCCGCATGGGTGGAAAAAGTAAATACAGATCAGGCGGGAGCGAAATATAAAGACGCAGAATGGACTGCCGTGAATGTGAAACCAGGCGACAAGCCTTTTTGCTCCATGAAGAAGGGAACGGGTCTGCGCTATTGCGGCACCATTGAGCACACACCATTTGCCAGCGTTCTGCTGGAAGATTTTGCCGAGAAAACGATTACAGAAGAAAAGCTGGGAACGCACACAGATACGGATGTGCTTACCGTTAGTTTTTCAGCCAATGATTACGTAGGGCATGATCTGGGCCCGGACTCACCTGAAGTCCGCGACATTTCCATACGCACCGATCAACTCCTGGGCAAGCTCTTGGATTTCATCAACACCAGCATCGGGCAGCAAAATATTTTGGTCGTATTCACGGCTGACCATGGCGTTGCGCCGGTGCCTAAAGTAAATAATGATCGTAAAATGCCCGGTGGCTGGCTCAGCGCCGCAGATTACTCCGCCAAAATCAGCGCGCGGCTCACTGAGAAGTTTGGCAAGGGCGATTGGATCAAGTCAGATGCCTACGGCTTCCTGTACCTGAACTACACGACCATTGGGAAAAATGACCTGGAGCGTGCTGAAGTGCGCCGGTTCGCTGCGGAAGCTGCGCGCAGCCTGCCGCACATTGCCCGCGTGATGACCCGCGACGATCTTCTTTCTGGCAATGAGAGTGCAGACTCAGTTGGCCGCGCCATACAGCTTGGCTTCTATGGCCCACGGTCTGCTGATCTGGAACTGCTGCCCGAACCCTATTTTATTTTCGGCTCCGCGCCCGGCACCACACACTCCACACCGTATAGCTATGACAACCATGTGCCGCTGATTTTCTTCGGACCGGGAATCCCCGCTGGAGTGCATTATGAGCCGGTCAAAGTAAATGACATCGCGCCAACGCTAGCAGCAGTTTTGGGAGTTGAGACGCCGAGCGGGGCAGTGGGAAGAATTCTGACTGAAATTATTGGAGAAAAATAAAACTATTTTGCAAATGGGACGAGCTTGGATTTTAGAATTACACTGTCTCGCGTTAGAAGAGGCGTGTTGTAAACAATGCTTGTTCCCGCGATAATTTCGTCAGCTGGGTCGCTGCGGAAATCAAGGCGCAAAATTTCCTGACATACTTTTAGGCTTAAAGGCCAAATGTGAATTCTGGAAAGAATCATCGCAAAATCTACAGAATTCAGGTCAATCGATATGCGTTTCAATTGAACTAGTTTCGTCAGTTCCCAAAGGACGATGGCTGAAATACTCCATGGATTTTGTGCGAGCAACCGGCGCTCAGCAGGTTTCAAAGTCCCTTGAAGTGCGTAAACGAGAATATGTGTATCAAGATTCAGCATCCCAGGCTGCTCCTGTTGACAGAATTTCTCCATGGACCTGGATCTTGCTTTTCATGCTGCCAATTAATTCTGCGCAATCAGTACTGGCAGGTACAAGCCGGGCAATGGGCTTGCCATGTTTTGTAATGAGAATTCCATCAGGTTCCAGATTTTCAAGCAATGACAGACACTGTTCTTTAAATTTTGAGGCATTGATTTTTTGCATGACTACATTTTATGACTGGTCAAATGTATTGTCCAGTTTAAAATTGCCGATCCGTTCCAGCACAAATCTATCCAGCGCCAGCAACAGTTCTTCGCGATTGGAATATGGGCCTGGTTGATAGCCCTTGGAACTGATGCCTTGCTGCGCCAGGTCAGAAAGTTCCCAGTCCTGCCTGTTTGTAATGTCCCAGAACACAATGGCGTCTTGCGGATTGAAGTTTGGTTTTTTGATCTCGTCCGGATGGAAATGCCATTCGCAGATGATCTCTGTCTGGTCCACCGCTTTCGGCCACATAGTGAAAGTCAGCATGTAATCCGGATGAAGGTTCAGGAAAAAGTTGGGCAGCAGGCAGTAGTAGTAAACGTGGCGCTGATCGTCGGGACTCAGGCCCGGCAGTCCGCAGCGATTGGTAGAGCCGTCCATGGTCAGGCTTTGAATGCCTTCGCGCAGGTCCATGCGGCCGCCAAGGTAGGTTGGTTGCGGCGGTTCATTGTCGCCACTCATATAATGCGATTGCTTTTGCAGCAGTGGATGCACGATTGGGCAGTGCAGGCATTCAGAATAGTTCTGAATAATCAGCTTCCAGTTTGCCTTGAGCTGGTAGACGCGCCGCTCCACCATTTGCAGTTCTTCCATGCGCCATGGCTGAAATTTTGTGTCCAGTCCGGCAAGGTGCTCAGCAAAAGGAATTGGATGGGCCGAGAGATTGATAAAAATGTGCCCATCCCAGATCGCAGTGGCCACAGCGTTCAGCGGATAGTCGGCTTCTGAGAAGCCCTGGACTTTTTCCATGTGCGGAGCGCTGGCCAGCGTGCCGTCCAGTTTGTATGTCCAAGCGTGATACTGGCACTGGATGCGCCCGGCAAATTTGCCTTGCTCTGCGCTGCACAGCATGGTGCCGCGATGACGGCAGACATTGTGGAAAGCACGAACCTCGCCCTGCTCGTCGCGCGTGATGATCACGCTGGCATTGGCAAATTGGCGGAGAAAATAATCTCCGGCGCTGGGAATCTGGCCGGTACGTCCGGCACAGAGCCACATATCAAAGTGGATGGCCTCCATCTCACGCTGAAACCATGCCGGATCAGTGTAATAACTCTGCGGCAGCGTGGTGGCCTCAGAGGCCGCGAGCTCAGGGCGCGTATTGGAGTAGGGCATGGACTTCTCAGCCTATTTTAAATCGGGACATTGTGAGATCAGGACCAGGAAAATCGGGACATTCGAAAAATCCAACCTCTTTCGCGTCAATTCGTTTTGATTCTCGGCCACATTTTCTTGTGGCTTCTTCGCGTCTCCGCCTTTATGGCAGGTTTCTCAGCGCTTCAAGACTTTCAATATTTCCCGCGCGGCATTTGCGCCCGATCCGCCGGTCAGCCCCGCTCCGGGATGCGTGCCTGATCCGCATAAATACAGGTTCGCAATTGGCATGCTATAGCGAGCCCAATCGAGCAGCGGACGCATGGTGAAGAACTGGTCCAGCGCCAGTTCACCATGGAAGATGTGTCCACCGGTAAGACCATAGGTTTCTTCCAGGTCTTTGGGCGTAATGATTTGTCCATCTTCCACTAACGCCGGCAAATTCGGCGCGTACTCAGCCAATGTCTTAACCACCGTCTCGCCCAGGTTGGCGCGTTGGCTCTCCCAGTCCGTATTCTTCAATTTGAACGGAGCATATTGCATATAGACGGACATCACATGTTTGCCGGTTGGAGCCAGTGATGGATCGGTCAGAGAAGGAACCGTGACTTCCAGATACGGATGTTCAGAAAAAGTGCCGTACTTTGAAGCGTCAAAGGCGCGCTCCAGATAATCAATTTCGGGGCCAATGTGTATGCGTCCGCGCAGGGCCGCATCGTCACTGAGCGCCGTGAACTTAGGCAGCGTGGAAAGCGCCAGATTCACTTTGGCTACCGTTCCCGGCATGCGGATGTTCTGCAGCTTCATCACAAAGTCCGGCGTTAGATGGGTTGGGTCAACGAGCTTGAGCAAAGTGCGTCGTGGATCGGCGTTGGAAATTACAGCTTTCGCGCTGATCTCTTCACCGCTGGCCAGAACCACCCCGCTGGCTGCGCCGTCTTTTACCCGGACTTCTTTTACTTCTACTCCGGTACGAACCTCCGCGCAGGCCTCTTTCGCTGCCGCGGTCATAGCTTGCGTAATTGCGCCAACGCCGCCGATGGCAAAAGACGACGCTCCCGCAGGATGTGAATCGCCCGCCGCGCGGATCAACAACACCAGACTGCTGCCTGCCGACCACGGCCCCAGCGCAGTGCCAAAAATGCCACGGGCCGCAACCACAGCGCGCAGAAGTTCTGTCTCGAAGAACTCAGCCACCAGATCGGCTACTGCCATTGGCCCCCACCGCAGCAGGCGGTACATATCTTTCTTGCCTAGCTTGCGCAGACTGCGGCCCGTTTGCAGCATGGCCCAGAGATCCCCGCGGCTGGGATCGTCAATGTTTGGCGGTGGAAGCTTCAACGCTTGTCCAATGACGCTTCCAATCTTTTCCAGCGATTGTTGAAACGCGGCATACTTCATGCCGTCTTTGGTGGAGAACTTATTAACTTCCTGCACCGCGCGCAGCGTGTCGTGATAAAGAGACAGTGCGCGACCATCCGGTGAGAGCGCTGTTACGCCAATTTCCGGCGTGATCGATTTCAATCCGTGTCGCGCCAGTTGCATGTCGCTTACGACTTCCGGGAGCAATGGGCCCGCCGCGTGCGCCAGTGTGGAGCAACGGAAGCCGGGAGAAAATTCGTCAGTAATGGCCGCGCCGCCGGTCTGCGGTTGCCGCTCCAGCAACAGAGGCTTGAAGCCAGCTTTAGCCAGATAAAATGCGGTTACCAGCCCGTTATGGCCGCCGCCGATGATGACAACGTCGCGAGTCTCGGCCATGCGCTAGCTCGCTCCTCCGTCTTTTAAAATCTCAAGTGCGGCAAGCCTGCCGGGTGCTCCCATAATTCCGCCGCCCGGATGCGTGGCCGAACCGCACATATAAAGGTTCTTGATGGGCGTGCGGAACTGCGCATAGCCGGGCACAGGCCGCAGAAAGAAGAGCTGTTCCAGAGAGAGCTCGCCCTGGAAGATGTTGCCTTCGCTCAATCCGAAATCGCGCTCCAGATCCAGAGGCGTAAGCACCTGCTTGTTGAGAATAATATTTTTGAAATTAGGCGCATACTCGGCAATGGTATCGATGACGGCATTGCCGAAGGCTTCACGCTGATCGTCCCAGTTCAGCCCGGCGCGCAGCTTGTATGGCGCATATTGCACAAAACACGACATTACATGCTTTCCCGGCGGCGCGACAGATGGGTCCGTGAGCGAAGGAATCACCATATCAATATAAGGATGGCGGGAGAAGTTTCCGTATTTCGCATCATCATAAGCGCGCTCCATATATTCAACGCTGGGCGAGATGGAAATGGCGCCGCGCAGGTGCGCGCCCGGCCCCGGCAGGCATTTGAAGTCCGGCAGCGCGTCCAGTGCGATGTTTACCTTGCCCGATGATCCGCGAAATTTATAGCGGCGCACATCTTCCAGAAATTCCGTTGGCAGCGCGCTCTCTTCAATGAACTTGATGAATGTAAGACGTGGATCGACGCTGGACGAGATTACATCGCCATAAATTTCATCGCCATTTTGCAGTACCACACCCTGCGCCCGATTGCCCTTGACGATGATCTTCGCGATCGGCGCCTCAGTGCGAATCTCCACACCGGCTTCGCGTGCGGCGTCTGCAATTGCGTTAGAGATTGCGCCGGTGCCGCCGCGGGCAAATCCCCAGGATCGGAATGCGCCATCGATTTCGCCCATATAGTGATGGAGCAGAACGTAAGCTGTCCCCGGCGATCGCACCCCAAGAAATGTGCCGATAATTCCCGAGGCCGACATGGTCGCTTTGAGCACGTCAGTCTCAAACCACTGATCAAGAAAGTCGATGGCGCTCATGGTCATCAGCTGGACCTGGTTGTATTTGTCTTCACTGGCCAGCCCCTGAAAACGCTTGCCAAGGAAGAGCATCTTCATGAGTTCGCGCGGATTCAACGTGGTTGGATCGGGCGGCACCATGCTTAGAATGGGTTTCACAAAACGGCACATCGCCTGCATGGCCTTGCCAAATTCTTCGTAAGCTTCAGCATCCACGCGTGAATGGCGCGCGATCTCGCGATGGGTCTTGCCGTGATCATTCACCCGCCAGAGGTAATCGCCATTGGGCATGGGAGTAAATGTGCCATCCAGCGGCAGGATTTCCAGGCCATGGCGGGGCAGATCAAGATCGCGAATGATCTCCGGCCTTAAAAGCGAAACGACATAAGAGCAAACAGAGAATTTAAAGCCGGGAAAAATCTCTTCCGTTACTGCGGCCCCGCCCAGCACGTGGCGGCGCTCCAGCACCAGCACTTTCTTTCCAGCGCGTGCAAGGTAGGCGGCATTGGTCAGGCCATTGTGTCCGCCGCCAATCACAATTACATCGTATTTTTTTGAACCGTTGGAAGCTGCCATAATTTAGATAGGTCGGTGTGTCCGTAAAAACAGTCCGCCGAAGCGACTTCACATTCTAGCGGAGGCAGTCAGGTTTGTCGCTGTGTTGGCCTGTGATTTACAACTGCAGCACTAAACGTAATCCTGCATCGACTTCTGCCATCAGAGGACCTGGAAGTTTGCCCACTTCCTCCGTAAGAAAAGAATGGTCGAGGGTAATAAGCTGAGAAACATTCACCACGGAATCTCGCGGTAAGCCATTTTTCTGCGCAGGAAGAAAAATATTGCCCGGCAGTTCAGCCAATCGCAAATTGCCCGTGATTACTGCAACTATGACAGTGCGTATTCCACTTCGATTGAAGGAGTCTGCCTGAATGATGAGCACTGGCCTGCGGAAGCCAGGTTCGGAGCCACGCGGCTCCGGCAGGTCAGCCCACCAAATCTCGCCGCGAATCACAAAGTTTTACCAGTCCTCTTTTTCGAGAGAATGCATCTGCGCAGAGTGCAAAGCAGGATCCAGCTTTGATGATTCTTTGGAATAGACTCTGTTGATACGCTCAGTGATTTTGCTGCTTTCCCGACGCTCAAGGAATTCTTTCAATGCAGTGGCATATAATTCACTGCGCGACATGCGTAACCTGCGTGCGGCGGTTTCTGCCAGCCGGAAAAGCTGGTCCGGAAGTGAGATGGCCGTTTTCATTTTGTAAGTATAACATGAGTTATACCCGTTGACCAGCGGGGCAGCAGAGGCTTTTCGTATAATCGACGGGCCGTTATTATCTGATTTATTAGAGGGGCTTCACTTGCCAGTTGGAACCGCATTTCACGAGCGCACCTTTGCCTTGTGCCAAAGCCTGAATTACCGTGAGTGGTCCGGTTATTACACGGTCAGCAGCTATGAGGTCCATCATGAGCACGAATACAATGCCATCCGCAATGCCGCGGCGCTGATCGATATTACTCCGCTATACAAGTATCTGGTGGAAGGGAAGGGCGCCACCAAGCTGGTGAATCGGGTCATTACCCGGGACATCAATAAAGTGAAGATCGGGCAGGTAATTTATTGCTGCTGGTGCGATGAGCAGGGCCACGTGATTGATGACGGCACCATTACCCGGCTAGAGGAAAATAAATATCGCTGGACCGCCGCCGACCCCAGCCTGCGCTGGTTTCGCCAAAATGGCTTGAATATGGATGTCAGGATCGAAGACATCTCAGAGAAAGTTGCTGCGCTGGCTCTACAAGGGCCGACTGCTGGCAGGCTGCTCAAGTCAGTGGCTGAGGCAGACATCGCCAATCTAAAATATTTCCGCATGACGAGCGGCAAAATCGCCGGAGTGCCGGTGGATATTTCGCGCACGGGATATACGGGTGATCTCGGCTACGAGATATGGGTCCCCATGAGTTCTGGTAAAGAAGCGGTTAAAGTCTGGGATGCTTTGATGGAAAAAGGCCGCCAGTTCGATATCCACGCCGCAGGCATGCTGGCCTTGGATGTTGCGCGTGTTGAGGCCGGTCTTTTGCTGATTGAAGTAGATTACCTCAGCAGCAAAAAGGCGTTGATCCCGGAGCAAAAATATTCGCCTTATGAACTCGGCTTTGGCAAGATGGTCCACCTGGACAAAGAAAACTTTGTTGGTAAGTTGGCTTTGACCCAACAACAGAAGACCGGCGTTGCACGCCAACTGGTTGGGCTGGAAATGGATTGGGTCGAGATTGAAGAGCGCTATGAGAAGTTTGGTCTCACTCCGGCTGCGCCGTCGCAGGCCTCGCGCGTCCATGTGCCGGTTTATCTGGGTAGTAAGCAGGTAGGCAAAGCGACCACCACCACATGGTCGCCATTGCTGAAGAAGATGATTGCCCTGGCCAGCGTGGATTCCGCGAACTCCCAGCTCGGGACTAAATTGCAAATGGAGATTACGATTGAAGCCGTTCGCCAGAAAGTGACTGCGACCGTGGCGAAGCTGCCGTTTTTTATCCCTGAGCGGAAGACCAAGACGCCGGTATAAAAATCGTCGCGGATTTGCCCCTTACCACTTTTTGAAAATAAAGAACGCCGCTGCCACCATAAAGAAAAACCCGACTGCGTAATTCCATTTAATTTCCTGTTTGAGGTACCAGACGGAAAACCCGGAAAAGACCACCAGCGTGATGATCTCTTGAATGGTCTTCAATTGTGCCGCGTTGAAGGTGTGGCTGCCAATCCGGTTGGCCGGCACCTGAAAGCAATACTCAAAGAAGGCAATCCCCCAACTGATGAGCGTGACCTTCCACAGAGGCACATTCTGATATTTGAGGTGCCCGTACCATGCAAAGGTCATAAAAACATTGGAGCAGACCAAAAGAATGATAGTGATCATAGGTCCTTTTATCCCATCCCCAGGTCAGAAGATGATTCAAGCGGTGTTCCGCAAATGCGGCAGATTACGGCCGAGCAGTCGCCGCAGGTAAGCGGGTCCCTGACTTCGCGAGCGCAATTCGGGCAATAGAGCGCTTCAGATGGTTGTGGCGCGGAATTTGCTGGCTGTGTCAATGGTTGTATCAGGTAACGCAAATGAATTTCTCAATGTAACATAGATGCATGGAAACTAAAGTTGACACTCTCCCTTCCCAGGCAGACCAGAAAATACAGCAGGAATTTAATCAGTGGGCCGCAGCCGGTCGCGGCGACGAGATGGAAGACCACCACTCAGATATTACAAACCAGACGCTGGCCCTTATGGACATTCAGCCTGCGGACCGCATTCTTGATTTGGGCTGCGGCACCGGATGGGCGTCGCGGCGTATGGCGCATGTTGCGACTCATGGCGAGATCGTTGGCTTGGACGTGGCTGACGAGATGCTGAAGCGCGCCGAAGTAACCTCTTCTGAATTCAAAAATATCCGCTATGTCTGGGGATCGGCGGAAAAGATTCCTGCCAAAGATGGCTATTTCAGCAAAGTGCTTTCCGTGGAATCGTTTTATTACTATGCCGACCAGGGCAAAGCGCTGGACGAACTGCGCCGCGTGATGGCTGCAGAGGCAAAGCTGTTTATCCTGATCAATCTCTATAAAGACAACCACTATTCGCTGCGCTGGGTGAACGAACTTAAAGTGCCAGTGCAGGCTTTGTCAGAAGCGGAATACAAAGTTCTGCTTGAGAAACATGGTTTCAAAAACGTTCAGTCTCGGCGCATTCCTGACCGCAGTCCCAGCCCGGAGACATATTCCGGCAAGTGGTTCAAAAATGCGCAGGAGTTGAAGAATTTCAAACAGATTGGAGCGCTGCTGCTGATCGCTGAGAAACCATAATCATCATTCAGCAAAGGCCTTTGAGACGCAGCTTGGAAGTGATACCCTAAGATCTGTTCCTGCCTTTGTGCGCCCGTAGCTCAGCTGGATAGAGCGGTTGCCTCCGAAGCAACAGGCCGGGAGTTCGAATCTCTCCGGGCGCACCAGTTTTCGTCCTGACTCGCCAATTGAATCTAAAAATATGACATTTGATTTTGGCGTTCCTCCACGCTTGCCTCATTTCACACTTGCCTCCTGGATTGCAGAAGTTCTACACTCGCCGGTTGCTTTTGAGCCGAGTTTCCTGGTGTGCCTGATGGATGGCGTCCGGCTTTTGAGCCAAGCCATTTTATGAGCCAATCGTTATTGCCGATTCAAACCATTGCGGGGAAGCTGAACCTACCCGAAGCCTATTTTGAGCCCATTGGACGCCACGGCGCCAAGCTGAATCTCGGGATTCTTTCCGATCCTGCGTTTCCGCCTCGGGGCAAACTCATTCTTGTTACGGCGACCACGCCCACCGCGTCCGGTGAAGGCAAGACCGTAACTTCTATTGGGCTTACGCAAGGATTGGAATACATTGGCAAGAAAGCGATCATCACATCACGCGAGCCGTCACTGGGGCCAGTATTTGGCATGAAGGGCGGAGCTGCGGGCGGTGGAAAATCACAGATCGAGCCCAGCCAGAAAATCAATCTTCACTTTCATGGCGATTTCCATGCCATTACTTCGGCGCATAACCTGCTGGCTGCGCTGATTGACGCACATCTTTTTCACGGCAATGATCTTGACCTGGATGTCGCGCAGATTACCTGGCCGCGCGCCATGGACATGAATGACCGCGCCTTGCGCCGGATCACAATTGATATTGGCGAGAAAAAAGGTACGCTTACCCGCAATACGGGATTTGTAATCACTGCCGCTTCTGAAGTGATGGCGATTCTGGCGCTGGCCAGCAGTCTGGAAGACCTGCGTCGCCGTCTGGATGCGATTGTGATTGGGGTCACGCGCTCCGGCAAACCAGTGCGGACCGCCGATCTGGGGGCCACGGGAGCCATGATGGCATTGCTGAGTGAAGCCATTCTGCCCAACCTGGCGCAAACCACGGAAGGCACTCCGGCCATGGTGCATGCCGGCCCATTTGCCAATATTGCTCACGGAACCAGCAGCGTGATTTCACACTATATGGGAATCCGTCTGGCTGATTATGTGGTGAATGAAG
Source organism: Candidatus Angelobacter sp. (assembly GCA_036496365.1). Classification (GTDB taxonomy): domain Bacteria; phylum Acidobacteriota; class Terriglobia; order Terriglobales; family Acidobacteriaceae; genus Angelobacter. Next base: position 36,411 of record DASXLK010000022.1, read on the forward strand.
CAGGTTTTGCGGCAGACCTAGGAGCGGAAAAATATTTTGATATCGTGATGCGCTCTTCCGGGATTGCCCCCGCGTGCGCTGTTCTGGTAACAACCGTACAGAGCCTGCGCAATCAGGGTGAAGGTGATCTGGATCGTGGCGCTCCAAATCTTGTCCGGCATATTCAAAACCTAAAACAATTTGGCGTGCCGACTGTTGTGGCAATCAATCGTTTTCCCACGGATACGGAAGCAGATCTGAAGAAATTGGCCGATTATTGTGAGCAACAAGGTGCGGTCAGCGCCTTGAGCGAAGCATTTACCAAAGGTGGAGCAGGAGCTGCGGCACTGGCGGAAAAAGTTGTAGAGACGATCGACAGGAACCCAAGCCCCAAAGTCGAGCCGATCTATTCGCTGGAGGATTCGCTCGAGAAAAAAATTGAAAGCGTAGCTGTAAAAATTTATGGCGCTGCCAGCGTCACTTTCAGTGACAAAGCGCGGGCCAAGCTGCAGCAGTTTAAGGATTGGAGCTTTGCCAAGCTGCCGGTCTGCATCGCCAAAACGCAATATTCTTTCTCTGACAATCCTAAGCTTCTGGGCGCACCCACGGGATGGACGCTCAACATTAGCGATGCGTCTCTCTCTGCCGGCGCCGGATTTGTTGTGGCAATTGCCGGAAACATGATGCTTATGCCTGGCCTGCCCAAGGTTTCACGCGCGGCCAGCGTAGATGTGAACGAAAAGGGTGAGATCGTGGGAATATAGCTTTGGAAGTGGAATACGGAAAAAGACAAAAGCCTGCATGAGCGGCTGCGGATCTATTTGTGCACAAGCCATGAATGGTGTTCCAGCCAGCCGAAAGCTAGATGCGGTGCCGCCCACCCAGGGCGCGTGCGGGGAGAAAGATGATGGCCCGCAGAAGCTCCAACACTCCACCCACCGCGATGCCGACAATCCGAAAGGGAAGCAGCAGCAGCCAGACCAGAGGATACAAAACAAGCGCCATCAGGGCCAAAGGCCAGCACAATATAAACAGAATGCACCACAAGATGAAAGTCATCGGGATCCTCTATTTGCTATTACGCTCCGGGAGACAGAAAGGTTCCTTTTTCCAACCGGAAATGCGGAGTTTTGTGTTGTACAGGCACAACGCAAACTCCGATCATTTTTACGCTTAGAAGGAGCTTCCCTGTGTGGAAATGATTTTAAAAGGCTTGGAGGTGAAAGCCAGATCAATGGCATCACAGCTGTAAGTGAGCCGGAACGCTGTGCAAAGCTGGCCTGTCCCGCATACTGCGGTGGAGCTGTTTTGCAAACTCAGGGCCGCTCCAGGTTGCAGCAGCAGTGCGCCATTGATAGAGCCGGTGGCGGAATTGAACGTGACGTGCCCAGTCGGCGACTGGATGATAACAATTCCATTCCAATTCAGCGCAGCATTGGTGATTTCCAGGGCATTGGGAATTACCAACACGCCATAGCCGCTTAACCCCACCGCGTTGTTCTGAAGGCTCAAGATTGGATCCGTAAAAACAACGATTGCCGGAGTGGTGCTGGTGCCGTAGCTGGCTGCCAGGGTCACCGACGATGCAGTGTAGTAGCTCGGATCGCTTGTGCTTGCGTTGACGAAATCGGTGACCGCTTTGATTTCGTTCGCGACGATGTTTGCCGAAGCCGGCTGATAGATACTGGCATCACTCTGATTGCCCTTGCCGCCGGTAAAAGGCGCGATGCCGTCAGTTGGGAGAGCAACCACTGGAATGTCAGCACCAGTCACGGCTGATGTCGCAAAAAGCTCAGGTGCTGCCAGATCAAGATTCGTGAAACAAGATGGGTCAGTCGCAGCGCAGGCACCGGTGGGATCCGGAGCGCCCGTAGGATCACTGTGATGGTGACCGCCATGGCTGTCATCGTCGTCGCGGCCGCCTCTTCCACTTCCACTCCCGCTTCCGCCAGGAGTACTGCCACTGGAAGAACTCGTGCTGGTGGAACTGGTCGTGCTTGTACTGCTGCTGCCGGTGGTAATGAATCGGGGAAAAAGATCGGTACCTCGTACCCACCATAATCCAGCGGTACAGATATTGCCGAATGTATTTGACCCGTCCTGATTGCACGCAGCGTTGGCCTTCGTCACAATATTGTTCCGAACCTGGTTCAATGATGCTTCCAGCTGCGTTGTTCCGGCTAGGCTATCGGTAGCCAATGGTGCGATCATGGAGCAACTGGGCGAGCCGGACAAAAGGCCATATATATCGTGGGGACGCCCATCGATGGCGATTGTCGGTATGCCCGCGCTGCTGCTATTGCTGTTGATCAGCGTCGGCGCCGTGGCGGATGCACCCAGCGTTAAAGCTCCCGGAGGCCGGATAGAAGGCGCTACCACTTCAACGCGCACCAATTTGCGTGAACTGTTTGGACCTCCTATTTGCGGCGTGGCTGCCAGAGAGGTCAGCATATAAACGGTCTGCATCCCATTGGCATCACAGGAGGGATTCGTCCCACCAGGAGAGAGCTGTTCCGTCTCGCCGTCAAAACAAACTCTTGTGTCCAAGGGTGCGCCACTCAGATTGTTGTCCACAAAATATGGATCAGCAATCCGGTTGGTCTTCATATTGATCCGAATCCACTTATAAGGCAGTTGAGTGGATGGATTATAGCCCGGTTGCGTAGGTGCAGTTACAGATTGAGCAGTGGCCTTCCAGTTGGTGACAGTGGGAAGTATGCTGCACTTCACGTCTTTTACAGTCACACCTGAGGCATAATCGTGGCAAAGCTGATCGTCAAAGTAAGGGTTGGTGGGGTCAGTCGGGTCCACCGTCTCGCCGCTAGCGGGATTCAACACATATAAGACTCCGCCAGTGTTGCCAGCGATATCCTGGGGAAGAAGATCGGACAGACCGCCAGAACCTGAAGGATATTTCACACGATCGCGTACTTCTTCCAGTCCGGAACGGGCTGCGTAATAAGAGCGAAGGCCATTGCTGTAGTTCGCGTCAATGTGCGTTTCCGTATTGGATGCCAGCACCATAAACAGCCCAATGGCGGAAAGCAGCAAGAGCGCGAATAGAGCAAGGAGCAACGCCATGCCGCGTTCTTTCTGCCGCTTCGCCTTTGCCCTCAGATTCATCATCGGCTTAGTTCAACCTCGAGGTTGCTGACATGGTAGTGCGGGTAGAGCTGTTGGTTTCCGGATCGCGCGTGCTAAGACTTAGATTGATTTTTACTGTCTTTATTGAGGAAATTAAAGCTTGACCGGCTGGAGTGCTAATATCCACGCCGTCGCCGATCTGAACCGTATTTCCATTCTGGTCATAATACGTAAAAAGGTCTTCGCCGGATTGCCCGGTTGTTCCCGGCGGCAACACAAATTGGGTTTCAGTGTACTGCGGCGTGGTGGTCTGGCTGAACGAATCCGCATCAATTTTTACTATTGCGCTGCGCCTGATGCAGGGGCAATTGGGATCATTGAGATCATTCGCCACATACCAAATCTTCACGCTGTATACATTGCCATCATTATTGACGTCGCCTTCCAGCAGGATTTGCGTGGGAGAAACGCTTACCAGCCCGGCGGCCACCTTAGATGGATAAGCCAGCGGATTTGAATACATGCTGGCATTGGGATAGCCGGCCATGTGCAGATCGCGCACCGTCTGGTCCAGAAACTCCCTGGCCTGCTGGCTCATATCCACTTTTATAGCTTCAGAACTTGATCTCTGCTGCATCCGGTTAATTTGCGCAAACACCGCACCGGAGACAACAGCCAGAATGAGCAGGCTGATCAGCATCTCCAGCAGGGTAAAGCCTCGTGCACCGTTATTCCGAAAGGCAGCAACACCAATTTGAGGAGTCCGCTTCACTTTAGAAGTTCCCCCTTAACTGGTGGATGGTGAAGGGAAGGGTGAACTGTGCTGCCGGCTGATTTCCCGCTGTCGGCTTGGCGCTTACTGTGATCAGCTGGGTCGATTGAGTTGGCCCGGCGTCAACTCGCCACCGAATGTCATAAGGAACCCCGGCCCCCGTGGAGCACATGACATACAGCATTGAATAATTCGGTAGCGGGGCCTGGGAGAAATCAACCGAACCGGCAAAAGCCCCACTTGTAATCAATGGCGAACCGCCTTGCGCCGTCTCAATGGTGAAAGTGTTTCCTGAGCAGTCCGTGATACTGGACTGGGCTGCGGTTCCCGTCGCTTTCTGGGGGATTGCCAGAATCTTTTCCATGGTGCTTTCCGCCATGGTCACGGCTGTGGTGTGCAATTTGGATCGTCCATCATTCGCCGTTGACATGATAATGACTACAATACCGCCCAGAAGCCCCACCGCCAGCACGGCCATGGCGATCATCAATTCAATCAAGCTGAAGCCGCGCGATCTTTGCGCTGCTCCACTTGTCCGAATTGTGCCCTGCGTCATCTTCATAAAAATGAGTGCTATCTAATAGTGCATTAAAGCCACTGACCGTTTCCGCTTCCTGACGGAATAAATATCCAGGTCTTCACTCTTCCTGTTGGAGTCACAGTTACTGCTCCGTAAATGGTGCTACCGCCTGTCCGCTTCAGCTGCACATACTGTATCCACCCCGTCGCCATGCAGGGGGCAGCAGCGGAGCTTCTCTGGCACGGTATGCCGCGTGAATTCCATGCCAGCCCCGCTACCGGAACATCCTGCAGCGTGTGCATCGCTGGACTTTCTGTATTCGCCAGAGGGAATTTCAGCTGCGGGTCCAATGGAACAGGTATGCCTGAGTTGCTTAACTTAACTTTGTTCGGGAACGTTGTTGCAGCATCGGTGGTCCCGCAAAGCCCATCTCCATCCAGGTCAATGCACGCCCGCGCTGGGACGCCAGCTCCCCCTGCGGAAACCAACACTTCATAGGCAGTGTCATTTTGTGTAGCGCGAAGTCGTGAATCTTGGTAAACCGCCGCTAGCGTCTGAGTAGCGCCCTTCAGCCTCGCATTGTCGATTGCCCGGGAGAGACTTGGAATCGACAATCCGGCCACGACCATTATGATCGCGACCACAATAATCAGTTCTGCCAGACTGAATCCAGCCTGTGACGCAGAACGCTCCTCCGGCTTAATTGCGGCTTTCAATTGTTTGTACCATCCCCCGCGTAGCACTGCTCAAAAACCGACCGAGTTCCCAACAACTCAACCGAATCCTGCAATCCAATAGCTGCGAAAGTTTCGGAGTGGGCAATCTCCAAAACCGCCGCGTAGAGTGACTTATGTGAGTGAACTTTTGTACTGCAATATATTACCCCAGACACTCTGAAAATGGCTAAAAATAATCCCTAAGTTGCTGAATATAAACCAATTATTTTTATATGCAGGGAATGAAAAAAACTTCACAAATTTACACTTTCGGCCAGCGTACTAACGTCACATAGGTGCTGTGTCCTTATGGCCAATGTACTTGTGGTCAAGGACCATTAACTAGAATCTAAAGCGAATCAAAAGCGAGACATTGAAAATAGCTAATAAAAATACCCTGTTGTTATTACCTCGGTGCCCTGTATCAGAAGGCTGTATGGCCGATGAGCTAAATGGAAGCGGTTGAGTTCCATTTTGGGAATAAATCTCAGGCCTTACATGCCCTTCAGCTCTGTCGTACATACCGAGCCCGGCCATATTTTCAGTTTGTGGCTCAGTCAATGGAGATTGTCGATCCTTGATTGCGAGTCAGCCAAGCCTGTTTTGGCTTCCGTACTGGACTCTATGCTCGCGGAATCCAAGCAGCACGTATTCTGGCAGCACCTGGAACAGTTTTTTAGTTCTGAAGAGAATTGTTCCGGGATCGATTCAGCTGTTTTCGATTCGCCAAATATTGATTCGCAAAACCTCGCTTCAACAAACAAAGATTCAACAAACAAAGATGTGAGCGCAGCGTTAGGACATTTAGAAAACCCTGATCTCAACCGTCAATTGTCTGAGCGTGCCCAGCAATTGTCGCCTCGCGGTGCTAAATGTCTTTTGGAGTACTTAAGCCAAAGCTATTCGTTGGAGGAAGAAAATATCGCTTTTTGGCGCATCGTTGCAAAGGCAATTCAGCCCGGCGAAAGCCAACAGGGCCAGCCTGCGGTCCAGGTTATATAGTTGGTGGCAAACTGTCAGCCCTTCAGAAACTCTTAACTCTTCAAAATGTAGGAATCAGGGTTGAGCTTGCTATAATCGAGTCGCCCCCAACGAATACATTATTTTGTGGAGTTTTCCTAATGGCTTCTCGTGTTCTTATTGTTTTGAGCGTGCTAGTTGCGCTTTCCTCTCCAAGTTTCTCTCAGCAGACGGCATGTAAGTCAGTAGAAATTCCCGTCGGCGTAATTAGCGTGAGCGGCAACGTTTTTCGCGGACTTGCTCCGGAAGATTTTATCGGTCACTTGCAGAAGAAGCAGGTAGCTGTAAAAGCCCTTACTTATGACGATGGTCCACGCCGCGTGCTGCTCGTGGTGGATACGAGCAAGAAGCTTTCTGCCGATACGCGCAAGGCTGAAACTGAGATGATCCAGGTTCTGCTCGCGGAAGCACAGCCTGCGGATACATATGGCATTATGGCGGCGCGCGGCCCCGGGCAGGACGTGAAATTTACTGCTGATCACCTTGCTATTACCCAGGCGTTGGGCCAGACTGGCGATGGCAAACGCGGCAAAGAACCAGGAGTGCTTGATACTGTGATGGTAGGTATTGAATGGTTTGGCCCGCCACAGCCGGGTGATGCCATTGTAGTTATTGCTGCTGATTTAGAAGGAAACCATAAGACGAATGCCAAGCTGGTTGCCAAGGCCCTGGAAACAAATCACATTCGCATGTTTGGCCTGGCACTAGGTCCGGTACAAACTAAAAGCAGCGTAGCTGGTGGAACTATGACTTCAACTACTTCGCAGGGACTGGCTTACACAACCCCTGGCGTTGGCGATTTTGTCTATGACACTGGCGACGAACACTTCTTTCCCCTTACAACCAATAGCGGAGGCCTTGTTTTTGGCGCAATAAATGGTGACGCGCGCCACAGTTATAAGATTGACGATCCTCGCGTGTTGCAATCCGTCCGGCAAAAAGCGCGCTCCGTCGCAAAAATGATTTCTGCCTATTACCGGATGCAGATTGAGTCTCCGCAGATATCGCATCCTGAAGACTTGAGTCTGGAAATCAATGGAGCGATCCAGAAGCAAACGCAGCCAATGTTTATTTTGTACCCGCACGAATTAGGCCCCTGCTAAGGAAGCCCGATTCAAGTTCGGAGCAATCAGGGATCATTGCACGTGGATTGTCAAAGATGATTTGAAGATTGCTCCGGACGAGTCCCATGCCTGCACCACTACCGCATGCGGTCCCGCAGCGACCGCCAGAGAAGTGTTGATCGAACCGGCACTGGCGCTGAACTTCGATACATTGTCGATGTAAATACGCATTGCTGTAATGGGATGAATTGATTTTGCCGCAGCGGTAAAGTGTATCGGAGATCCCAGCGTGCTCCCGGCAGTTGGCGAGCAAACTGTAACTCCAGTTGCATTTGCAGGGCAGTTTGCCGGAGGCGTTGCGCCAAACAGGTCTGTCATGTCCGCGGCCGTTGCTGCGGCGCCGGGATAAGTTTTCACTCCCAGGGCGTCAAGTGTGGTGCGCAATACATTCTGGTGCTGGTAAAGAGCGGTGGATTTTGCGCCCTTCTTAACTCCCGGCCCAATCACCACGGCTGCTATGTGGCCACCGCCATGCGCAATATCTGAATCAACGCTTTCATCAAAAACAATGACCAGGATGCCATCACGCTGAAACGCCGGATTGCTGATCAATGGAGCAATGTTGGTTTTAAGCCATGCATCTGCTGTGGTGAGCTTTTGTGCGTCCGTGCATCCCGTGGGGCCTGCAGGGCAATCATGCGCATCATGGTTCACGTTGGGCATGATGAATGAGTAATTCGGCAGCTGGTTATTGGCGAGATCGGCGGCAAAATGCGAGAAGGGAACCAGATTCAGCTTCTGCACACTGCTGTTGGCCACGTCAGAAAAATACGAAAACGGATTGTGATGCCTGAAATAAGGGTAAACATCGTTTCCGGTATACCCGATCGAGGGTAGGCTCTCTGCGTAGCTCTTCCATGTCTTGCCGGCGGTCAGCAGGTGGCGCACAATATTGTCCACGTTCACCGTTGAATTCAGCGCGTCATTGTTTGTGATTATCTGCCCTGTAGTCAGCATGAAATAGTTGCCGATAGACGGATGCGTATTAGCAAAATACTGTGTCGCCAACGCATTCTGGGAAGCCAGACTGTTCAGATAGGGCATGGACGCACTGCCAATCACGGACGAATAACTGTGATTTTCTTCCATTACTACAACAACGTGATTGGATTGTGGGATTTGCGCGGTCAACAGCGCGGGGATGAATAAACCTAAAACAAAAAGAAGGATTTTCTTCAACGCAGGACTCCCGTTAGCTTTGGATTTTTTGACGAAGGCGGCGAGTACTGCTGTTCTTTGAATAGAGGCTCTGAAATGAGCAGGGGATGTCGTGTGCTTTAAAACAATGTCATTGATAGTCTTAAGGTGGAACCAGAGGTTTGTGTAAGGAACGCGGGTATGCGGCCGCCGGCCCAAAAGATTTCAGAGGGAATGAAAGCCTGACTCTTTGCAGTAAACACCACATATAGTACTTCTGTACACCTAACCCCACAAGCCACGGTTTTCGCTTTCGCGAAGCTCGTTTTCCACACCTGACTTACAAAAAAGCCCTTGACAGCCAACCATTTAGGCCTATCATGTGGTCTAAAGTGGTTGAAAGTGGTAATATTTAGGTGATCGTAAGTGGCAAGTGGTCAAAAGTAGTCAAAGGGAAAATGAAGGCCAAAAACCTCCAAATTACCGTGACCGGACCTGCAAAGCACCTGGATCTTATCGTTTTAGCCTCCTTGATACCGGTTTTAGCCGGTGTAGCAGCCAGAAAGAACAATGTTTCGCGGCAATCATCCAACTCGGGTCGACGAGAAGGGACGTTTAAAGGTCCCCGCGGAATTCAAGCGCCTGATCGACGAGAAGTACGGCTCACAATTCTACATCACCTCGCTCGATGGGAAGGTTGCTCAAGTGTATCCCTTCGAGGAGTGGCAGCGGATCGAGGAGAAGCTGGCCAAGCTCTCCAATTTCAATCCGACGAAGAAAAAGTTTTTGAACCGCACCAACTATTACGGGCAACTGGTGGAGATCGATGGCCAAGGCCGGGTGTTGATACCGGCATTGCTTCGCGAC
>DASXLK010000023.1:0-21729 GCA_036496365.1 Candidatus Angelobacter sp.
TTCTCAACGGCTTGATGCAATCGTCCTCTGAGGTGGCGTTGGGGCTGGTGCCGCTGGGCAGCGGCAATCTACTGGCGACTGATTTAGGCCTGCCTTCCAATCCCGTGGCTGCCGCGCAAAAGCTTCTTCGGTATCAGCCGCGTGCATTCCGCCCCGGTCTTGTGACGTCCCAGATAGAAGGCGCAGAGGAGAAGCGCTATTTTCTAGTTGCTGCCGGAGTCGGCTCAGATGCTGAGTTGATGTACCGCACAGCTGTGGAAGCCAAAGAGCGTTGGGGACGCAACGCATATTTTCTAGAGATGGCGCGAATGGCGCTGCACGGCAGGTATCCCATGTTTCAGGTGGAGTGGGAAGATGAGCAGGGCAACCGCAAACAGGGTGAAGCTACGCTGGCCATGGCGGTGCGTGCGCGCAAACTTCCTGGGCTATTGAGCTTGGTGAATCTGGGCTCGGGCCTGCTGCGCGATGATTTCTGCCTGATGCTGTTCCACACGGATAAAGTCCGACGCTTTCTCTCGTATTTTGCCGCAGTGGCAACCGGCCGCAACTGGAAAGTGCCGGAAGTGGAGACGGTCCACTCAAAATGGTTTCGCTGTACGGCGCTGCCGGGTGGCGCGCAGGTTCACGCGCAGGCCGATGGAGAGCTGCTGGGTACGCTGCCGGCAGAGTTGAGCATTGCAACCAGATCGGTAAAGCTGCTAATGGAATAAGGCCAGTCGAATTACGAAATAGCCAGCGTGTTTAGAATGCTAGTTTGATTTGAGGTAACTTTTCTGGATCCTGTCACACACATGCTCACGGGCGCGTGCCTGAGCCGCGCCGGGCTCAATCGCAAGACCGCGCTGGCTACGCTGACGCTGGTTCTGGCCACTGAAGCGCCGGACATCGACTCAATCACATATTTCGGAGGGCCAGTAGCTGGTCTGCAACATCATCGTGGGATCACGCATAGTTTTCTGGGAGCGCCGTTTGTGGCGGCGCTGGTGGTGTTGGGTGTTTACGGCATTCATCGCCTGATGCAAGCGCGTGGAAAAAGCTCTGGCGGAGCAAGTTTACAAAATGCGCAAGCCGCTGGCTTGCAGGCAAAAACCGCGCGGCCTGCACTGCTGCCTAACTGGAAGTTGCTATATGCTTACGCGCTGCTGGGCACCATGGTGCATCTTTTTCAGGACTTCACCAACAATTACGGGGTGCGTCCTTTTGCGCCATTCAATCCCAAGTGGTACTCGTGGGACATAGTTTTCATTGTTGATCCCATTATGCTGCTGGCGCTCTTTCTTGCGCTGGTTTTGCCTGGGCTGATGGCGTTGGTGACGGAGGAAATTGGCTCACGCAAGCCGCAGTTTCGCGGACGCGGTACTGCCATCTGTGCGTTGCTGTGTGTGGCTCTGGTGATTTTTGTGCGCGATTTTGAACATCGCCGCGCCGTTACTGCGCTCAATTCGCGGACCTATCGCAATGAGGAGCCGCTGCGCGCTTCGGCCTTCCCGCAGATGTTGAGCCCATTCGCCTGGAATGGCGTGGTGGAGACACGAGACTTCTTTCATATGCTGCCGGTAGATTCCGGGTCGGGCGAAATTGATCCGCTGAATCTTGGCATTGTCCGTTTCAAGCCGGAAGAGACGCCGGTAACGCTGGCGGCAAAAAAATCGCGGCTGGGACGCGCCTATCTGGATTGGGCAGCGTATCCATTGGTGACGGTAGAAGATTTGGAAGGCGGACGCCACAAGGTTGAGTTTGAGGATTTGCGGTTTGAAACCGTGGAGGGCGTCGCACAGCATCGGCGTCCGGCGCTCACGGGCACCGTGATTCTCGATCCGCAATTACACGTGGAGGAGATGTACACGGGGCGACTGCCCAAGAACGCGCCAAACCAATAAGCCGCTGCGCCGTTTAATTGCATCTTTTCGAATCGAAACTTATATAATCCGCGCATGCAGGGAATACGCTGGAGTACAATTGCACTCGGTTCGGTGTTGCTTATCGTGGCCTCCTCAAAAGGAGGACAGGAAGTGCAATCTCCGCAAGCTGAAAAGCCGAAGCCGCCCGTGAAAATGGAGCAGCGCGGGCGCATCCTTGGAATCGGCGGCGTCTTCTTCAAATCCGCTAATCGCGATCAGATGCGCGAATGGTATTCGAAGCATCTTGGGCTCGCTGACAAAGGCGGCGGCGTGATGCTTCCGTGGCGCGAACACGACGATCCGCAGAAGGAACACGTTACAGTCTGGACTGTTTTTCCCGCTTCCACTAAGTATTTTGATCCCAGCCCCGCGCCGTTCATGATCAACTACATCGTGGACGATATGGATGCTTTGCTCGACCGCTTAAAACAAGAGGGAGTAAAGATTGACCCCAAACGGATGGATGAATCCTACGGCCGCTTTGCCTGGATCTATGACTCGGATGGGAACAAGATTGAGCTCTGGCAGCCGCTGCCTGCAAAGCCCTAAAGGCTTTTTCATTGCATTTACTCAATCGGGCAGAGTTCCTTGACGTACCAGTTTCAACCCGTCACAATAAAGGGTCTGAGGTGCGCATGCTCGCTTATCTATTTGTGGCTCTTTCGTATTTGTTTGTGATCCTGGCAGTGTTGCTACGAGTTACAGCCGGTACCGGCGCATTTGCCACATACGGCTTTAGCCTGGTCGGAGCTTCACTGCTGTTCTTTGGATCACGCATGCCGGGCAAGCAATTCTGGGTCCCGGCCACGCTCCTGATCGGCTCGGATATTTATCTGAACCTGCGTGTTTACCAGATACCGCTGGCCATGGACCAGATTTTGATGTGGAGCTGGTACATTGTGCCGTGCCTTCTGGGCCTGCTGCTGCGCAATCGCGTGAAGCCTTTGAATGTGCTGGGCGCTGGATTGGGCACAGGCGTTGGATTTTTCCTGACGAGCAACTTCGCCGTCTGGGCAGTGGGCAATCTCGGCTATGCCCACAACTTTGCCGGTCTTATGGATTGCTATGTGAAAGCCATTCCGTTCGCCCGCAACGGCATTATTTCTGACGTATTGTTTGCAGCTGTGTTCTTTACCATTGGCGCACTGGTGGCGCAGACTCAGCCCGAGGCGGTTGAGGGCAAAAGCGCAGCAGCGTGAAAGCTTACCGCTGATTAACGCGGATCAAAACCAAAGAGAGGACAAAGCCGTCCTCTCTTTTTGTTTTTGTGCTTTTTAAGGCTCCGTTTCGCCGCCCTATTGGCAACCTTCTATGTAACTGATTGCGGCTTTTTTCCCCGCATAGAAACTCAAAATCTTTTTCCCGTCAGTTTCAAATCTAATGCCGTAAAGGCCATCACTGGACCGCGCTGTCAAATAATGCCCCTCGGGGCCTGTATAGGCGTGTGGTTCTATTTTTAACTTGTTTCCATAAACTTGTTTCGCGCGCGCTTCTGAGTCGCCGATACGGATTCCCTCAGCACTGGATATATCCGGTCGGAATACATCTACGCGCGTTACGTATCCTTTTTCAATCATGATGGCAACGCCAGGATGCTTAGCCGGCTCTGCATAGAAGCACGCTTGTTCGTCTTTGTCTTCGGGCATGGAAAATTTTTCGTGCAGGGCCGCATTTAGTTGAGAGAGACTCATGCCAATTTTTACAGGGCCGGTGCTATTAAAACGGACTACCCAAGCAGACGATGCACTCGAGCCAAAGCTAATGAAGAAAAGAATAGATAGAATTAAGCAATAACGTAAGTTCATTGTGACTTAATCCTACAGCGTTTGAGAAATGCTCCAAATGCAGACTTGCTTCATTGATTATTTCTGATTGAGCGCATCTTCCCGCTCAATCTCTTCTGCAATCTCCTTGGCCGGCTGCCGCAACAGCCGAAACACCAGATAAGCTGCCAGGACTAATCCCACCACAATCAGCACCAAAACAGACGGGTGCGTTTTAACCAATGTCCTGGTTTCAGCTACGATTTGCGGGCCAAAGACCACGGTAAGAATGGACAGAGTGCCGAAGCGCACAAGGCGTCCGCTGAGGATGGCCAGCAGAAATGCGACTGGCTTCATCTCAAATACTCCAGCGGAGAAGACGAAGAGCTTGAACGGCGTTGGCGGCGGCAACATAGCCGGCACCATGAGGGCGAGAAATTCCTGGCGTTCAAAGCGGTCACGGATACGCTTGAGCTTGGCTTCGTTGATGCGTTTAAGCAAGAAGAGTTCGCCGCCGGCGCGTCCCAGGCCGTAAGGGACAAGGCTCCCTAGCGCGGAACCAACCGCTGCGGCAATGCAATAGAGCCAAGCCCGGTGCGGATTGGAATAGACATAGCCCGCCACCAGCGGGTCCATGGGGACGCCAAAGGCGGATGAGTCAAGAAAAGAAATAATGAGCACGCCCCATGCCCCCAGCGTTTTGAGGGCAGCGAGCCATGCAGTGTATTTGAGTAAAAATTTGGGCGCGGACAAGTAAGTATTGTAAAGCGGGCCACCCAGCTCTGAAAATGGCGGCAAGCAGTTAGAATAGAGTAACCGTTTTAAGAAACACTCATCCCCGGGATGAGTGTGAGGATTCTTATATGTCCGCTCAGCAGGTACCAGCCACGCAGCCCAATCCGATGCAGATATTCAACACCGTTCAGGGGCATCAGCGGGCATTTGCGCTGAAGTCGGCAGTTGATCTGGACCTGTTTACTGCGATTGGCAAGGGCAGCCATACCGCAAATGAAATCGGCAAGGCCTGCAATGCATCTGAACGAGGGGTGCGCATACTTTGCGATGTGCTGGTGGTGATGGAGTTCCTGACCAAAACAGGCGACGAATACGCTTTGACCACTGACAGCGCTTTTTTTCTGGATAGCCGATCACCGGCTTATATGGGCCGGGCTTTCAAGTTCCTGATGCATCCCACGCAACTGGCCAGGTTTGAGCAACTGGGCAACGCCGTGCGCAAAGGCGGCTCCGCTGACGATGGCAGTCTTGCTCCAAACGATCCAATCTGGGTGGATTTTGCCAACGGCATGGCGCCTTTGATGGTCCCGGCGGCGCAGGCAATGGCTGGACTGCTCTTTGAGGAGTTGCATTCCCGCCCTTCCGCCAAGATCCTGGATATAGCCGCCAGCCATGGTTTATTTGGTATTACGGTGGCACAGCGGCTGCCCAAGGCGCACGTATATGCGCTGGACTGGGCGAACGTTCTTGAGGTAGCCAAGGAAAATGCCACTCAACAAGGCCTGGCTGACCGGTACCATTTGCTGCCGGGAAGCGCTTTTGACGTGGGATATGGCAGCGGCTATGACGCCATATTGATCACTAACCTGCTCCATCATTTCGAACCGGCAGACAATGAAAAGATGCTGAAAAAGGCACATGCGGCCCTCAATCCGGGTGGACAGGTGATAATCTTAGAGTTTGTGCCGAATGATGACCGCGTGTCACCACCGGGAGCCGCCATGTTTAGCTTGACTATGCTTGGCAATACTCCGCACGGCGACGCGTATACTCTGGCCGAGTATGCGGCCATGTGCCGCAACGCAGGATTGGAAACACCCAGGCAGATACCGTTGACCCCGATGCCTCAGTCGCTGGTGGTGGCCCAAAAAGCTTTTTGAGGCAGCCCTTTACAGGGCATTTTTAGAGCAATTAGACTAGGCGGTTTGAGATATCTGCAGGAGTTTGTATGCCGGGAATCGAGGAAAAGGTAAAACAGATCATTGTGGACCAACTGGGAGTGGAGTCCACGGATGTGACGACGGCATCTTCTTTTGTGGATGATCTGGGGGTAGATTCGCTGGACCGGGTGGAATTGATTATGGCCCTGGAAGAAACTTTTGGAATCGAGATTCCAGATGATGATGCGGAAAAGATTGTGACCGTGCAAGACGCGGTGGACTATATCCAAAGAAATGCAAAGTCAGTAAAACAGTAAGCGCACCGGAAAAACAAATTCAGCAATAATCAAGAAGGAGAACACAAGCCTATGGCCGCAGTTGAAGACAAGGTAAAACAAATCATTGTTGAGCAGCTTGGAGTGGATGAAGGCGAGGTTACGCCGAATGCCTCCTTCGTGGACGATCTTGGCGCCGATTCACTGGACACAGTGGAACTGGTAATGGCGTTTGAAGAAGCCTTTGACATTGAGATTCCGGATGAAGACGCGGAAAAAATCCGCACGGTAAAAGACGCCACCGAGTACATTGAAAAGCATTCGAAAGGCGGCAAGTGATTGGCCAGGCGGGTGGTGATCACGGGTATTGGGCTGATCTGTGGAGTAGGCAATACCAGTACTGAGGTCTGGCAGAACATTATTGCCGGCAAAAGTGGCGTAACCAAAATCACCAGATTTGACGCCGCTCAGTATGCCTGCCAGATCGCGGCTGAAGTCAAAAATTTTGATCCTCTGAATTTCATTGAAAAAAAAGAGGTCAAGAAAATGGGCCGTTTCATCCATCTCGCCATGGCGGCGGCGGATGAAGCCATGAAAATGTCGGCGCTCCAGGTCACGCCTGAGATTGCCACGCAGGTTGGCGTACACATTGGGTCAGGCGTGGGCGGTTTTGATGTAATTGAGCGCGAACACGAGCAACTGCTGAAAGGCGGGCCGCGCAAGATCTCTCCTTTCTTTATTCCCGCGGCCATTGTGAACCTTGCGGCCGGACACGTGAGTATCCGCTACGGCGCCAAGGGACCAAATGAAGCTACGGCCACGGCTTGCACTACCAGCGCACATGCGATTGGCGATGCTTACAAAATCATTCAGCGCTGCGATGCTGAAGTGATGATTGCCGGCGGATCTGAAGCAGCCATTACGCCCATGGGCGTGGGAGGCTTTGCCGCCATGCGCGCGCTCTCCGTGCGCAATGACGATCCGGAAAAAGCCAGCCGGCCCTGGGACAAGGACCGTGACGGTTTTGTGATTGGCGAAGGCGCAGGCATTCTGGTTCTGGAAGAGCTGGAGTTTGCGCGGCGGCGAGGCGCGAACATTCTGTCTGAGATTGTTGGCTATGGCATGAGCGCCGATGCGTATCACATTACACAGCCTGCGGAAGACGGCGAAGGCGGATGGCGTGTGATGACGAATGCGATTAAAGACGCCAAGCTTACGCCAGCCGATATTGATTACGTGAATGCCCACGGTACTTCCACGCCGATTGGCGATGTTCTGGAAACCAAGGCCATCAAGCGGACTTTTGGCGCAGACACCAAAATTGCTGTTAGCTCAACAAAATCAATGACTGGGCACCTGCTGGGCGGCGCTGGCGGACTGGAAGCCGGCATTACCATTCTGGCGTTGCGCGACCAGATTCTGCCGCCGACGATCAACATGAATGTCCCTGATCCTGAATGCGATCTGGATTATGTGCCGAACGTGGCGCGCAAAGCGACAATGAATTTAGCACTCTCCAATTCATTCGGCTTCGGAGGCACCAACGGATCACTGATCTTTAAACGGTGGGTGGAGTAGATCCGCTACAAAAAGTGGACGGAGTAACGACCTCACCACTGATTTACACTGATGACACTGATAAAGTCGGCGAGGGTAACAGATCGCACTTTGCCGCTTGTCATCTGCGGTTAACCTAATGGTCCGTTTCACTCGGCAATTTTCGATTCTCTATTGCATGCTTGCAGCTTTGAGTTTTTCTGTGAGCGCGCAATCGCGCGCGACATGGAGCGCACAATGGGAACCGGCAAAGCCGGTGAATGGCTCACCAATTATTTTTCGCGTGACCGCGCCGGACAAACTCACTGAGCTAAAAGGCAATTTTCTGGGACAGGAATTATTGTTCCGTTCCAGCGCTGCATGCCATTGCTGGTATGTCTTTGCCGGAGTAAGCCTCTCCACCAAACCGGGTACATACACACTGCGCATTGAAGGCAAAGGCACCGGCGAAGTGCACCCCAAGCAGATGAGTTATCTGGTGGCCGTGGCTGCGGCTGCTTACCCGGCAACCACACTGAAAGTGGCGCCGGAATTTGTGGAGCCACCCAAAGAAACACTGGCTCGCATTCAAGAAGATCAGGCAACGAAGAAGAGCGTGTTTTCTTCCATCTCTGCCTTGGAAGAGCCGCACTGGGCTGGACGCTTTCAACCCCCAGCGGAAGCAGAGGTCTCTGGCGTGTTTGGCTCCGCGCGCGTATTCAATGGCGTGAAAAAGAGCCAGCATGAAGGTTTGGATTTCAGAGTGACCACCGGCACGCCTGTTGCCGCTTCAAACAATGGTACGGTGGTTCTGGCGCGGCCGCTGTATTTTGAAGGTAACTGCGTAATGATTGACCACGGACAGGGGCTGCTCACGCTCTACTTGCATCTGTCACAGTTCAAAGTAAAAGAGGGTGATGCCGTGGAGAAGGGCCAGATCGTTGGGCTCAGCGGCGGAACAGGAAGGGCCACAGCGCCGCATCTGCATTTTGCCGTGCGCTGGCGTGGAGAGTACCTTGATCCACGGACGCTGCTGGAATTACGGCCGCCGGAAAATTGATAAGTCGCTTTCAAAAAACCTTCAAGAGCTGCTAAACACCCATACATTCCGCTGCAAAAGAAAAAGCGTGACCACATGGGCCACGCTCAATTCAAGAGATGAATAACGCCTAAATCGGATCTGAACCGATTTCCAGACCCTCAAGAATCTTTTGTGCTTGCTGCATGGCTTTTTCTATTTCTGGCGTTATCTGGATATGCTGCGCCATGTCTAGAAGGCCTGCGTTGGCATTCAGCGTTGCCAGATTATCGGTAAGAGAAAGCAAGCCTTCATTGTCTGACAAGTCTTGGAGCAGATTTTCAGTATTTCCAAGCGAGGCTTGCAAGTCTTCTGTGTCAAGACCAAGCGTGCCAAGATTCAGCCTGGAAGAATCCCGCGATCCACGATCGGGCAGCGTGATGGTGATCGTCTGCTCATGTTTATCTCTCATTACCACCAGTGTCATTTTTCCCGTCGTGTGATGGCTGCGCAGAATATGGTTCAGGTCACTCCGGTCAGTCAACTTTTCATTGTCGGCGCGAATGATCACGTCTCCCGCTTTGAGGCCAGCTTTTTCAGCTACGCTGCTTTTCTCTACCGAACGGATGAGTACGCCTGCGCCATTTTTCACGCCAAAGTATTCCCCCAGCTGGCGCGTCAAATTTTCTGTCTGAGCACCCAGGATCGCAGAATAAGTGGGGATCGCAATCGGGATATCCATGCTGTTGCCGAGATCAGGAATGCGAATGACAGGAATGTGAGGCACGGTTTGCGCCACCATTGCGCTGTGGTCGGCAAGCTGCAGGCTAATTTTCATGGGAGTGCCATCGCGGCTGATGCCAAGAGTAACGGTGCGTCCGGGCGAAACTTCGCGGATCAGACGGCGTAATTGCTCTTCACTCTCGATTGCGGTGCCATTGAAATCCAGAATTACATCATGCTCGCGGAGGCCCGCCTTGCCTGCGGGGGCGTCAGCATCGACCATTGTTATTTCCACTCCGCGTTCGTCTTTAAGCTTTAGCGCGCTCATGCGGTCCGTGGTTACATCGCGGATATCGACGCCCAGATAGGCGCGGCCAGCGATATAAAAATAGCCAGACACTGCTGGATGAGAAAGCGTATTTGGCTGTTCAGCCGCCGCCGCTGTCACTACCATGCCAGCTAAGAACAAAGTTGTCGTCAAGGTACGAGTCATAAATCTATGAGCCGTCAATCCATGAGTCGTCATTGTAAAAGTCATGGGGAGCACTCCAGCCTTCATTTTTCTTTTACGGCCTTGCCTGCCGTTTGATTTCAATATTGCCAGCAGTCGTGTGGACGTGCAGCAATGGGCCGCCGCCATTCAAATTGCCTTCAGCATAAAATTCACGCGGCCCCAGACTGCTACTCGGACTGCTGATTTTCACTTCGCCAAACTCGCTGCGGATACCATAGCTCCGCGCCGCTTCCACTGCTGCGCGCACATTCACTCCCAAGCCCTCTGGGACATACACAACAATGTCGCCCATCTGAGTTTCCAGCTTGGAATCAGTAAACGGTACGCTGCCTGAAGCCAGCTTGGCCATAATACCGCCTGCAGCAGTCTGCGCGCGCACGCCGCCCTGCACCGTCCCAATATGGATACTCCCGCCACCCGTCTCAATTTCCGCGGTATCGGCAATATCGTTCAGTTCAATATTGCCGCCGGCAGTTTCGGCTTTGATCTTGCCATCGCACTTAGCCACGCGGATCGACCCCGCACCTGTCTGTAACGTCATCACTTTGGCCCAGCCGATATTCAGATTCCCGCCGCCTGACGTGGCCGTAACATGCCCTGCGGCGGATACCAGCTTAATGCTTCCACCGCCGGTCGAGGCCTGCACGTCATTCCCTACTTTGCCAATCTCGATGTTGCCTCCACCGCTTGAAACCGCAATCACGCCGGAGATCCTATCCAACTGGATCGCGCCTGCGCCAGTCTTGGCTTCCACTCGGCCAGCCAGGCCATTGGCAGAGACCGTGCCGCCATCCGTCTCCAGTCGCACCAGAGAAGTCTGCGCCGGCACCTTAATATCAAAGTCAATCGACCCCTGTTTCGATCCTTCGCAGTCTGCCTGCAAAATCACCGTATCGCCAGAGCTATAAGTCGTGAACTTCATGCGGCTCAGCTCGTGGCGTGCGCGATTCTCCGTCATCGCCAGCACATTTTCCCGGATGGTATACGTAATATTGTTCTGCTGCGCGCCCACAATGTGGATTGCACCGTTACTCGACTTTACCTTTACGATTTTTCCCGCAGAAAACGTTCCGGAAACTTCCTGTACCCACTGGTTGCCCACCCGGTAAAAGCGTGGATTGGGGCTTTGCGCGACTGCTGCAACAGTGGTTGCTAAAATCAGCGTCGCCAGTTGTAAGTGTTTCTTCATCGCTGCTTGTCTCTTTATTCCTAGTCTTTTATTCGTTAGGCTTTTATTCTTTAGTCCAGATGTGGCGTGCTTGCCAGATAACGCTTTGATTCATCGCGGATAAACTTGTTCGGGTCGCGCGCCGCCAGCACCGTCAACACTGAGCGCACGCTGCTATCGGCTTTCACCGGATCAAGCAAGCCAATGGCTGCCTGGCGTACGCCGGCATTGTTGTCGCTCACCAGCGTTTCCACCACGGCGTCGCGCACCTTCACATCGTCTCTTACATAGCCCTTCAGTGAATCCAGCACCATCAACCGCACCCCGGGGTTTTTGTCGTGCAGGGCTTCCACCAGGCCTTCGCGTACTTTGTTGTCGTCTGTCCGCCGCGTGAGCACGCCCACTGAATCCAGCACCACGCCGGAATTGCGGTTGCTCCGCGCACCCAGCAACAGCAGCTGCTGGATATAAGGATCATTCGCGGGACCGCGCAGCGTCTGCGGCTGCAATGTGTTGTATTTGATTGAGACCTGGTTGGAATTTGCGTCTGGAGTAATGGATTCGATTCCGGCAATGGTCGCTTCCGTTGGCGCCGCCGTGGGTTGTTCAATCACCACCGGTGGCTTCTTTGCATCCATCATCTTGTAAGTCGTCCCCACACCACCGGCAAATCCGGCAATCAGTAGAGCGGCAGTCAGCGCCGGGGCCAGCTTCACCTGGTGGAACCATCCGCTTGCGTCAAAGATGAATGAGCTGAAAATGTTGCGAGACTGCTCCGCCTGCTCCAGCGATTCCTGTAACTGCATCCGGTTCGCCGCCAAAAAGCTGGGCGAAATCTCTTTCACTGGTAGCGCGGCCATGCCGTTCTTAAATTCAAGCGCGGTATCCAGCTCGCGACGGCAGCCCAGGCACTGGCGCACATGCTGCTCAAAAGCAAACTTGGCGTCGTCCGCCAGCTCTTCATAGATGTATAAAACAACGTTCTCTTTCGTCCATTCGCAGTTCATAAAAGCTTCCAGTACTTAGTATTTAGCACTCAGTATTTAGTGCTTGGCTCAAAATCTCCCGGCCCTTTGCCGATCATTCATTCAACTCAACCACCGGGTGGAACAGGCATTCAACTCATCAACCACCGGGTGGAGCAGGCATTTATGCCTGCGGCCCAACCACACAAAAAATCCTGGGGCTTTAGCCCCTGCAAAACTCAAGTCCTCATCCCGCCCAATGCCGCCCGTAACTTCTGCGTCGCCCTAAAGAGAGTATTCTTGGCCGTCTCTTCCGTTGTATTCAGCATCTCGCCAATCGTTCGCAGCCGCAGCCCCTGATAGTGTTTCAATTCAAAAACCATGCGTTCGCGCGGTGTCAGCTTCGTCAGTGCCTGGTTAATCTTTGCTCCCAGCTCGCGCCGCATCAGGTCGCGTTCCGGATTCGCCCCGGAGCGGTCGTCAGAAACGCGCTCCAGCACATCCACCGGCTGCCCGCTTGAATCCATCACCGTCTGCGGATCTTCCTTGCGGGTCTGCCGTTTCCTTAGATGGTCCAGGCATAGATTGGTCACAATACGATAGATCCAGGTATAAAACGAACACTCAAACCGAAAATTTCCAATATGACGATAAGCTTTGAGAAAGGCTTCCTGGTAGATGTCATGTGCGTCCGCGTCAGAGCCGGTCAGGTGCATCGCCAGACGCAGAACGGCCTGGTCATACTGGCGCACCAGTGTCTCGAAAGCTGCACGGTCGCCGCGTTGGGCGGCTCGTATCAGCTCACTGTCGTGAACTCGACTTAGGGCTTGACTCACCATCTCTCCGGAAGAATGGGAGCTTCTCGTACCACCGCTCGCGCCTGCCGCCACTCCGATGAATGCTGACTCGGCCGGCATCTATTCAGTCCTCAGTAATCCTCTCTTCTTGCAATTACTTGGACTGCGCGGGCTGCGATACGTAAGCTGAGACTATCCCATTTTCGAGCACTTGCAAATGCAGGGGACGACCTGCTTTCTAATTGATTCTAAATGCCTAAACCTCGGTGCAACCTGCTATTTTCAGCCCCTTCACTGGGATGTAACCGGCCTTCCAGGCCCCTAAAATCGCATTCCAAAACGGGCACAGCGTAATTCACGGTAAGTTTGCTTGTCTTATCATCCCCTCTCAATCCGTTTATCCGTGTTGATCCGTGGTAAGGTTTTGCCTTCCTGGTGGGTTTCCAAATGACGGCGATGTCGTGCGATCTCGGCGATGACCCGATCTCCTCGCCTTTCTCCGTGTCTCCGTGCCTCCGTGGTAGGTTTTTCTTCTACTGAGTGCTGATCGCTTTTCCCAGCTCCACCACCTCCAGCGGACTCTCCGCCCAGTTATGCTCCCAGCACACAATCAAATCGCACTCTTCCGGATTATGAAAATGGTGCATAAAATTCCGGCTTTCAAATTCAAACTCAATCCTCACCCGCTGCCATCTTCCGGGCTCAACTTCCCGTATTGCCTCGCAGTCCGGATAAGCCGTTCCCATCCACGTCACCATAAAACCCAGTTTGCTTGCCAGCATGCCAAACAGATACACCACGCCCATTTCATTCACAGGGGCAAAACCCAGGGCCGTGTTCATCAGCGGCGCTCCATATAAAGGTCTGTCCTTCAACACCCGGCTTGCAGGCCATACCGGAACGGGCTTGGTTGTCCAACCCCCGGTCCTTGCCCGCCGCTTGTGCTTCTTGGCCAGTTCCAGCACATCGGCCCACTCCTCGGCCTGGCCGGTTGCTTGGGCGTATTGCACCAGTCCCGCCGGTACGTCGGTCCAGTCCCCAAATCGTTTTTTCAGCGGCGTAAGACTGTACTTGCTGTGCAGCTGGTATTCCGCAATGCTCGGTATTTCGCCGATTTCCCGCACGATTCTTGCCCACTCCAGGAATAGTTTTTCCGTGCTCACCATGAACCCGCCGCCCCTGCCCTCGAGACCGCAGGCCTGCAGCGCCTTGGTGTAGTTGCCAAACTGCCGTACAAAGAATTTTGGCCCCACACCCATCTCTTGCTTCAGGTCGGCCTGGCTCGGCGCGCGTCCCAGCTTCGCCGCGCACGCCTGTATGGCGGCTATGATTTCTTCTTTGCTGGATGATTTATTGATCGTGGCTTCAGTACCCGAATGACTCATTGGTCCTTCTCCAAAATAAAGGGACTTTCTTCAAAACAACTGGCTTTTCTCCAAAACAATTGGTCTTTCTTCCAACAAAAGTTAACCCTTTGATCACGCTATCCCGAGGGGCGCACACCAGAATGCAATGCGGATCGCGTTCAGTACCCGAATGACTGATTGGTCTTTCTCCAAACAAAGTTAACTCTTGATCACGCTATCCCGAGGGGCGCACACAGTACACAATATGGATTGTGTTCCTTGATTGCGTGCGCGCCGAGGGATCGGCTCCGCTGCTTTTGGGATAAAAAGCTAAAACTGGCATTATGAGAGATACGCCTTCGTGTTCCTTCGTGTCCTTTGTGGTAAAGGGCCTTTCTTACCTCGCGCTGACAAACGCCTTCCCCATTCCCCCGATCCCATCTACTTCCCTGATCTCCCCAGCCTCTTTCATCCTGTTTAACGTATTGTGAATAGGGGGCATCACGTACTTGTACTTGCTCAGGTCATAACCCATTTCCGCCATCTTGTCCCGGACCTGGGTCGGCGTCAGCGGAAGCATCAATGGCTGCTTGAAAACCCACCGGATAGCCTCTGTCAACCCCATCTCCTGCCCATCCACCTGGACCTGATTCACCCTGCCAAGTAGCTCCGGGTCGACTTTTTCGCCACACAAGTGGGCTAATTTCTCCACTACAGGAGCCCATTTGGCAATCTGCTCCCTGATCTCAGCTTCCTGCTGCAATAGCCCAGAGAGCCTCTCTCGGGCAGATTCATACATCTGAACCGCTGTTTCATCTTCCATTGTTATAATTTCACATATATGTTCACAATTGTCAATATGCATTCACGTTTATTTCGCATACGCGCCCATGGTGCGTATAAACGGAGACTCGTGACAGCACGGCTTCCTTCACACATTCAAAATTCACAAAAATTCGTCATCCCGATGATCGTTAAGCGAGCGCGCGTTTTCACCAGCGCGCGAGTAGGAAGGAGGGATCTTGCGCTTGCTTGTTTAAATTAACTGCGATTTCCGGAGATGTAAGGCTAGGAACCCAAACGCTACGTTCTAGGATTTTGAGAACACCACAATATCCGGAGCTTAAACTCTCCAGCGCCCAACGGGCGCGACAAGCGAGCAGAGCGAGCTCTAGCCCAGCGCGTACCGTCCTCGCCAAACCTTGATCTTGGCTTATAGGGGGAGAGCGCAAGCGAAGGGCTTATGGTGTGAGCTTTTCGTTCGCATATGCAATGTAGGACACAGGATTATCTGCAAGCATTTCTTTGTGGGCGAATCGCTGCCGTCCGAGTTCGACGGCAATTTTCCCTATTGTGATACCTGTTGTACCCAGAGTAGCGGCAGCTGTTAGTAATGGGGAATCCAAATAGCTAGATAGAAATGATCCTACAATGCCACCGGCAATCAACTTCGAATCTAAAAGTGTTGTGAGCATCGATGCTTTCGTTTCAAAACCCCATTTTTTTACTGTGTGCTCGTAGTCTGAAATACGCGCCAAGAGATCATCTTCAATAAAAGTACGGGGTTTGTCGCGGTAGTTGTCATATGCAAACAAACGGATTCGGCGGAGTTTTTGAGCTGCATCTTCGTCGCGACGGAACTCGTAAATCTGCTGCAAGGATGTTTGGTTTGTATCAACCAATTTTAGCGAAGCAAGTGTTACCACGATATCGGCAGAATTCTCCGGCGGAATGAAACTGACTAGACTAGGGGGCACTACCGCCGGAAGGTCGCTAATCGGAAATTTTTTTAGCATTGCTTTCGCTGGTCCAATAAAATTCTCGGCAACCTGTGTGATATCTTCTTTTTTTTGAGGATCTTTCGAATGCCAATACGAAGAGAAGAGAAATTTTAAATGTCCGTTGCCTATTTCCCACATGGCTTGATAGAAATCATCTGTACGGAATTCGGGCGGAATTAAATCGGCTATCGAAAGCTCAACAAAACTCCGCAGGGCAGGGGAATCAAACACATCCAAAGGAGTATCTGAAGATGTTCGTGATGCCAAATTATCGTTAAACACGTCGAAAATATAGGTAAGCGGTATTACGTGCTTAAAATACAACAATGCGTCTTTCGTTTCGAAAACAGAAAGAGCCGTTCTTCCGAAGTGCTCAGACGTAGCCACGAAATAGATACTACTAATTAGCAAAGCTTGCAGCAATGCGATTGGACTGAGTTTTGATCAGGCCTAATCAGAATCCCAGTCCCGCGCCTCGCGGGACGGCTGATAATAGCCCGGTATGTTTCCGAGTCCCGGCGTGCCGGGATGAGGAATAAATGCCGGGTAAGCTAAGAAAAAATCCCTTCCACATGCCGTAGGCCGGCGCGCAGCATAGCGGAGCGCATAAATATCGCGCTCTCGCCTGCTTCCAATCCGCGCAATTCGCGCGGGAGTTCTGCTTTTTTCTCCGCGCCTCCGCGATGAAAATTGTCTCTCCGATCACCCGATCACCCGATCACGCGCGATCACCCGATCTCCATCTGGGCTGATTGCTGATTACTGAGTGCCACTACTGTGGCATGATTGTGGCCCCATGTCCGCTGACCCGGTAAAGGACCAACCCGGCCTCCGCAAAGAGCTTGCCCTTCGCGATCTTGTAATGGCGCAGGTGCTCTGCGTGGTCGGTTCCACATGGGTCGGGATTGCGGCCAAACTGGGTCGCCAGCATGTAGCCTTCTGGCTCGGCGCAATGCTGCTGTTTTACGTTCCGCTGGCGATTGTCGTTATCTATCTCAACCGCATGATGCCGCTGGAAGGCGGCCTTTATCAGTGGGCCAAATCCGGCTTTGGCGAGATGGCCGGCTTTCTTATCGCGTGGAACCTCTGGGTTTACGCGGTGATTGTCACCGGCTCCATCATCTTTGTTATCCCCACGGACATGTCTTATATCTTTGGCCCAGCCGCGGCTTGGCTTCCCGCCAGCAAGCTTGCCACCATGGCGCTTACCGGCAGCGTGATGGCGGCGATTACGCTCATCGCCATTCGCGGCCTGGATATCGGAAAGTGGCTGCACAACATTGGCAGCGTCGGAATCATGGTTGCCTACGTAATTCTGCTGGCGCTGCCGGTCTGGGCACTGCTGCATCATTCCATCGCCCACTATGAGCCTGTTCCCTGGCAGGCGCCGCATCTTTCTTGGTTCAGCCTGGCAATCTTTGGCCAGATGACCGTGGGCGCGCTGAGCGGCTTTGAATACATTGCCATTCTTGCCGGCGAGTGCCGCAATCCTGCGCGCACCATTGGGCAATCGGTTGCGATCTCAGCTCCCATCATCGCGCTGATGTTTATTTTGGGAACCAGCTCCGTGCTCACCTTTGTTGGCGACCGCCCCATCAACGTAATTGGCCCCATTCCACAAACCGTCCGCCTTGCTTTTGGCGATGCAGGCTGGGCCGCGCCGCTGGCGATCTCGCTGCTCATGATGCGTGCCGTGGCCAGCGCCAGCCTGATCTTTACCGGTATCACGCGCCTTCCCATGACTGCCGGCTGGGACAATCTTGTGCCCGCCTGGTTCGCGCGTTTGCATCCGCGCCGGCAGACGCCGGTAAATTCAATTCTCTTCGTCGCCGTGCTGGTGATGGCGCTCATTCTGCTCAGCATGATGGGCGTACGCGAGCAGGAAGCGAGCCAGCTTCTGAGTGCAGCGTCCATTGCTCTTTACGCTATCGCTTATGTAGCGCTGTTTGCGCTTCCACTGCTTGGACGAAGCGCATTGCGTAGCAGGCTGCCTCGCTGGGTGAAGCTTGCGGCACTCGCTGGATTATTTTCCAGCGTAGTTTCGCTGGTAATTGCCGTTTATCCCATCATTGACGTGACCAGCAGCGGCCTTTACGCCGCGAAAATCTGCGCTGTGGTCGTGGTGAGCAACATCGCAGGCGTGCTGATCTTTCGCTCTGGCAAGAACAAGCGGGCAGGCAGTCGTGGTTCAGGCTCCATTTAAATTTCTTGCGAAAATGGTAAAGTAGCTTTCTCTAGCTCCCATACTTCTTCCGCATCGCCGCAACCGATTTCACGACCAATGTCTCCAATGTTTTCTGGTCCACCTCGGCCAGCTTCTTGATATAGAGGCAGCCTTTTTCGGCTGAGCCGAGTTTCGCGCGCAATGTCTCTGACCCGCTGAATCCGCCCATGCCATACAAGGCCAGTGCCGTCTTGCGCGGAGAAAATCCTATCAACGGCATATCGCCCTCGCGTCCACTCTCATATTTATAGTGGTAGCTGCCAAACCCCACAATTGACGGTCCCCACATCTTCGGCTTTTCGCCGGTTGCGCTTTGCATCAGCTTTATCAGCGCCTTGGCATCCGCGCGCCTCGCCGGATCTGCCACGGCTGCAATAAATGCCGGCACGCTTAATTTAGTTGGCTTGGTTTTGTTTTCCGCCATTCTGTCCTGCCTCCTGCCCTGCCAAGCCTAACATGCTTGAAAGCGACTATTCGACTGTTCGTCCCATCCCGGCTGCCGTAAACCCAGAGCCTATTGAAACTCCATGAAACATTCTCTGCTCCATTCATAGACTCGGGTACAATCGGGAGCCATGCGTATATTTCATCGAGTATCTTTAGCTCTGTTTCTTGCAGGAGCGACAATCGCGGCTGGCTTTCTTGTGCCTTCTCTGCACGCCACCACCCCGGAAGAGCAGGCGGTCATGGCTCCTATTACAGCCATGTTTGAAGGCATGACGCAACGCGACGCCGCAGCCATTAAAAAACCAACGCTGCCCGGTGGCACCATGGTGCTGATGCGCGACGGCAAGCCCACTCAGATGACCTTTGAAGCCTTCGCCGATCTAGTGGGCAAACCCGGCAAAGCGCACATTGAAGAGCGAATTCACGATCCGCTGGTGCGGATCGATAATGATCTCGCCGTGGTCTGGGCGCCATTTGAATTTCTGGTGGATGGAAAAGTAGACCACTGCGGTACGGACCTGTTCAACCTTGTTCGCGCGGATGGAAAATGGCTGATTGCCAGCGTTGCCGATACGGGACGCAAAGATTGTCCCGGCAAGTAGCGTATCTCTAACAGGAATCATTCGGTTCTTTTCATTGCAGCGAAGCTGAACTAAAAAGCCTCAACTTCGCTGCAAGATTTTGATCGTCTCTCTCACAAACTCACGCTGCTATCCGCTTTACCTCCAGTTGATCTGCGATTGATGCCCTGTGCATTGTCGCCCAGTCGCCACCAGGCGATTATTCAGGGCATGCGCATACACGCAGGAGGAAATATGAAAGCTCTGATCTTCTTACCCATCGCCCTGGCAGCGTCCCTGGCCCATGCCCAGCAGCCAACGCCATGTCTCAAACTCAGCCACGTAAAAGTCGACCGCAAAGTTCTTTATCAAGACGGCACAACGGAAGTAAGGCTGAATTTTAAAGCCCGGGACTGCTATGTTCTTACTGAATCGGTTGCATTGGGGCGGCAGAGACCCATTGTTGAATTGCAGAATGAACCGGGACTGAAAACTCAGGTTGGGGCGATAGGCGCCTTCCGTTTTGATCCCGACACTGCGGGAGCAACCATCTTCAGGGCGCGGGAAATCACGGCAACCCTCAACCTGACTGCTACTCAGGAAGCCACACTTGGCCAGCGCAAAGTCCCCGGAACCGTTCGTTATAAAATCGTGGATCGCCAGGGTAACGTCTCAGATGAAGTTCTATCATTTGATCTTCCTATCAAAGTGAAACGCTCCCTCGCCATTCCCCGGCCTCCAGGATTTCAGGAGCATCATCCCGTTTGGACCAAAACCGTTTTGCTCCCATTAGCGGTCATCGGTCTTATTGCGCTCTTGCCGGTTGCAATTGTGCTAGCGCTGCTGGGCGTAGAAATACTTTGATTCAACCGCAAACCAAATCGCGAATCCCACAAAACTTGTCTTGCGGAGCCCCACCTCAAAGGCAGCTAAAATCTTCTTGACACATATATAGTGTTATAGTTAACTATAGCAGTGATGGCGGCGAATCCGCCGCTTGAAGGAGAAACCCACATGAAATCGCTTCGTATTCTGCTTTCGTTTGCTCTGTTGTCACTATCCGCAATGGCCTTTGCCCAGCCTGACGCGCACCAGCATGCTGCCCCATCTGACCCTCAAAAATCCGACTCACCGAAGTCCGACTCACCCAAATCTGAAGCACAAAAATCTTTTGATCAACTTAAAGCCCTCGCTGGCACCTGGCACGCAAAGGTCACCACCGACCCGCCAATGAAATCGATGGGAGACGGCGCGGTGGCGGACGTTTCTCTGCGCGTGACCTCCCGCGGCAACGCGTTGGTGCATGAGATGGGTGAGACTGGGAAAGACGATCCCATGAAGTATGACCATCCGGTTACCATGTTCTATCTGGATGGTGATCGCCTGCTTCTCACGCATTATTGTGACGCCGGAAACCGGCCTCGTATGGCGGCCAGGGTATCGCCGGACGGCAAGACAGTGGAATTCGATTTTCTCGACGTCGCCGGCAACACGCAATATGGCAACATGTACCACGCACTCTTTACCTTTATCGACGCAGATCATCACACTGAGGATTGGACGTTTAAAGTGAAGGGCGACAAACTCATGCACGCGCACATGGATTTACAGCGTGTAAAACAGCAAGTGGCATCCGCCCGTTAGAAGGAATCTGGAAACCTGATGGACCGTGAGTGGAATGACAGTCAGCCGATATATCGCCAGCTTCGCGACCGGGTTGTTGCGATGATACTTGACGGCGTCCTCAAGGAAGGGGATCCGCTGCCCTCGGTGCGTACCGTTGCAGCCGAATATCGTGTCAATCCACTCACGGTCCTCAAGGGCTATCAGCAACTGGTGGATGACGGGCTGGTTGAAACCCGGCGCGGCCTGGGAATGTTTATCAATGCCGGTGCGCGCAATCTGTTGCTGCAGGGCGAGCGCCAGAAGTTTCTGGCTGAAGAATGGCCCCGTGTCCACGCAACGATTCAGAGGCTCGGCCTGAAGGCGGAAGAACTCCTGAACGGCAAAGAAGTAGCTAATTCCTCCGATGCGGCACCTTCAGAGCCCACTGAGTCAAATGCCCCGGATTCGAAACTTTCCAGTCAAAAATCTCCCGAATCTAAACCCCACGATTCTAAATTTCCCGGGTCGAAACTTCCCGGTTCTAAACTTCCTGAAGAGGAGCGCTGAGCTATGGCATGCATTGAGGCACGCGGCCTCCGTAAATCGTTTGGCCAAAACGTTGCGCTCGACGGCATCAATTTGCGCGTGGAAGAGGGCCGTATTCTAGGGCTTATTGGCCCCAACGGCGCAGGCAAGACCACGGCGCTGAATGCGATTCTCGGCCTTACCTCATATCAGGGAGAGCTGAGAGTGCTTGGGCGCGACCCGTGGACCGAGCGTGATCAGCTTATGCGCGATGTCTGCTTCATTGCTGATGTTGCAGTTTTGCCCCGTTGGATCAGGGTTTCGCAGGTGATCGACTATGTTGCCGGCGTGCATCCGCGGTTTGATCGCGCCAAGGCAGAAAATTTTCTAGCCAAAACCACCATTCGCCGCGAGAGCAAAGTCAAGGAACTGTCAAAAGGTATGGTGGCCCAGCTGCATCTCGCCCTTGTGATGGCAATTGATGCGAAATTACTCGTGCTTGATGAGCCGACGCTTGGTCTGGATCTGCTTTATCGTAAGCAGTTCTATGATTCTCTTCTGAACGACTACTTCGATCGCAACCGCACCATCGTGGTGACCACGCACCAGGTGGAAGAACTTCAGCACGTCCTCACAGATCTAATGTTCATTGACCGCGGGCGGATCGTGCTCAATTGCAGCATGGA
>DASXLK010000024.1:0-11861 GCA_036496365.1 Candidatus Angelobacter sp.
GCTCGGGACCTTCTACCCAGAGAAGACGCCTGCTTCCAGAATGCTGGCCTATTACGCGCAGCACTTTGACACGCTGGAGCTGAATAACAGCTTTTATCGCCTGCCGACTGAGGCTGCATTCAAGTCCTGGCGTGACGCCACGCCAGAAAACTTTGTCTTTGCCGTAAAGGCCAGCCGCTTCATTACGCACAATAAAAAACTGAAAGATCCAGAAAACGCTTTGGATAACATCCTGGCCCGCGCTGCCCATCTGGGCAAAAAGCTGGGGCCGGTGCTCTTTCAGCTTCCACCGCGCTGGAAAGTAAATGTTTCCCGGCTGGAAGCGCTGCTGGAAATCCTGCCGCGCGAACTCCGTTATGTGTTTGAGTTCCGTGAAACTAGTTGGATGACCGCAGAAGTCTATCGCCTGCTGCGCCGTTACAACGCTGGTTTCTGTATCTATCAGCTTGCCGGCTATCAATCGCCTCTGGAAGTCACCGCCGACTTCACCTACGTGCGCCTCCACGGTCCCGACGCCGGAAAATATCAAGGCAGTTACAGTGACGCCGTTCTGCGCCAGTGGGCAGAACGCATTGACCAATGGACCACGCGGCTCCGGGCTATCTATATTTATTTTGATAATGACCAGGCCGGTTACGCCGCTCACAATGCAATGACGTTGCGAAAAATGGTGCTCGGCGCTGCGATTCCAACAGCCGTAGCCGCCTAGGCAATTACCCGGGGAATAAATTCTCCTTCAGTCAGTTTTATTTCAGTTAAATTGATTTAGAGACGGGATTGATCGGCTGAGGGGAGCCCTTTTTTGCAAAAGACATTTTTGATTTTGCCGGCATTTTTTCTGGCCGCAATAGCCTGGGGACAGGACGCCAATCCGGGACGTCCCACCGTCGCCACGCCGGCTACGCTTACGCCGGTCGGCTATCTCCAGTTTGAAACTGGCGTGCTTGGCTCGGAAAATTCACCCGGCCTTTCCAACCAGATTGGCGTGAATGAGGTAATCAAGTTTTCGCCCACGTCGCGCGTGGAATTTCTTGTTCAGAACCAGCCTTACGTACATACTGACCTTGGTCCCGCCCGCTCCAATGATCCGGACGATGTCTCGCTCGGCATTCAGACGGTGCTTCTGCCCGGCACCAAGAAGCGGCCAACTCTTTCCGTAAGTTATTTTCACCGCGTTTATGAAGGCACTGCGCCGGACCTCGATATCGGCTCGAATAACCAGTCTGCGCTGTTTCTGGCTTCAACTGACGTTCTTGGTTTTCATATTGACGCCAATGCAATGTTCACTGAGCAGATTGAAAATGCCGTGCGGCGCGCTCAATTTGGTCAGACCATCTCCATGTCGCATGGACTACCGCACAACTTAGGGTTAGGTGGCGAACTCTGGCACTTTACACAGCCATTTCTGAACGTAAACGCCGTGGGCTTTCTCTTTGGGCCTACCTATACGCCGAAGAAAAACTTGGTGTTCGATGTGGGATTCAATCGCGGACTCACCACCACCAGCACTCGGTGGGAGCTCTTTGCGGGATTTACGTATCTCTTGCCCAAAAAGCTGATTTAACGAAATTGATTTAATCCGGCAGGCTGAACTGGTAGCGACTAACTATTGGCTTTGCCCGCTACATCCAGCCGTGCGTTTGCGCGATCCAAAGCTGCCTGAGCGTCTTTGTTGCCCTCAACGCCGGCTTTCTGTATTTCAGCTTCAGCTTTTTTCTTGGCTGCTTCAGCGCGGGCAGTATCAATATCTTCCGCTTTTTCCGCCGTCTCAGCCAGGATGGTGACTTTGTTTTGCAGCACTTCCGCAAAGCCCCATGCTACCGCCAGCCGCTTGGTCTTGCCCGCGTTGGTATAGCTGATGGCGCCCACGGCTAGCTCCGTGATGAGCGGCGCATGGCCGGGCAGCACCCCAAGATACCCGCTTTTTCCGGGTATCTCAATGTATTCGGCGGCGTCGTTTACTACCAGCCGCTCCGGCGTCACAATTTCGAGTTGAATGGTGTTGGTCTCTGCCATATGTTTGTGTTTTACGCGACCGACTTCATCTTCTCTGCCGCTTCCAGCACTTCTTCAATCGAGCCCTTCATGTAGAAGGCCTGCTCCGGAACATCGTCGTGCTTGCCTTGAATGATCTCTTTGAAGCTGCGGACAGTATCGGCGATCTTCACAAAACGGCCATCCATTCCTGTAAAAGGCTTGGCCACAAAGAACGGCTGCGAGAGGAACTTCTGCACTTTGCGGGCACGCGCCACCGTCAGCCTGTCTTCTTCGCTCAATTCTTCAATACCCAGAATGGCGATGATGTCCTGCAGATCGGCATAACGCTGCAGAATTCTCTTCACATCCTGCGCCACGTCATAGTGTTCCTGGCCCACAATGTGCGGATCAAGAATGCGTGACGTGGAAGCCAGCGGATCTACTGCCGGATAAATTCCAATCGCGGTCAGCGGACGCGAAAGCACGGTGGTCGCGTCCAGGTGGGCGAAGGTCGTTGCCGGTGCCGGATCGGTAAGATCGTCGGCGGGCACGTAAATCGCCTGCACGGAAGTGATGGAGCCGCGTTTGGTCGACGTGATGCGCTCCTGCAGTTCGCCCATTTCCGTGGCCAGGTTCGGCTGATAACCCACGGCGGAAGGCATGCGGCCCAGCAGCGCTGACACTTCTGACCCTGCCTGCGTGAAACGGAAAATATTGTCGATAAAGAGCAGGGTGTCCGCGCCTTCTTCATCGCGGAAATATTCCGCCACGGTCAGGCCAGTCAGCGCCACGCGCAAACGCGCTCCAGGAGGCTCAGTCATCTGGCCGTAAATAAGTGCTGCCTTCGATTCTTCCGGAACACCCGGCTTGATTACGCCAGACTCGCTCATTTCCAGCCACAGATCGTTGCCTTCGCGTGTACGCTCGCCCACACCGGCAAATACTGAGTAGCCGCCGTGCTGTTTGGCCACGTTGTTGATCAATTCCATGATCACAACCGTTTTGCCTACACCAGCTCCGCCGAACAGGCCAATCTTTCCGCCCTTCAAAAATGGCTGGATCAGATCGATAACTTTTACGCCGGTCTCAAACATTTCGGCCTTGGTTGATTGCTCGTCAAACGCCGGTGCCTGGCGATGGATGGGCAGCCGCTTGGTGGCCTGCACTGGCCCAAGCTGGTCTACCGGCTCGCCGATCACATTCATCACGCGGCCCAGTGTTCCTTTGCCCACAGGAACTGAAATGGGTCCGCCGAGATCGAGCGCATTCATGCCACGCACCATCCCGTCCGTGGCCTGCATGGCCACCGTGCGCACACGGCCTTCGCCCAGATGCTGCTGGACTTCCAGCACCACATCAATCGGATCGGGCACTTTAAATCCTTCGCTGGTTACGCGCAACGCCTGGTAAATCGGCGGAAGGTGCCCTTCTTCAAACTCCACGTCAACCGCGGGACCCGCGATCTGAATAACTTTGCCAACATTTTGAGTAGCCATAATTACCTTTAAACTTCAAAATCTCTTCTTTGAGTTGCTCTATCCACTCTCAGGGTGGAGCAGGCATTTATGCCTGCGTTTCGAACTCACCCATCAATCGGTTTTAGCCGCTGTGCTTTGCCTGTTCCGTGTTCATCCGCGAAAATCCGCGGTAAAAGTCCGTTCTTTCCGATCACCCGATGCGTTACTGTGCTGCCGCGGCGCCGCTCACAATTTCGATGATCTCTTTTGTAATTTTCGCCTGGCGGGCCCGGTTCATGGCCAGCGTAAGCGAATCAATCATGTCAGAAGCGTTGCTGGTCGCCGAATCCATCGCCGTCATTCTGGCGGCGTGCTCGGCTGCTTCAGACTCCAGCATGGCCCGATAAATCTGTATGGAAATGTACCGCGGCAGCAGGTCGCGGAAAAGCTCCGCCGGTGATTGCTCATAAATGTAATCGACTTCCGCGGTCGCAAATCCCGCTGCTTTTTTGTCGATTTCCGATGTATCCGTGGCGCGAACGCTCACACCAGTATGCTTGGCTGCTTCCACCCGTTCTTTGCGCTGCTCTTCCGTGGCTTCCTCGGTCATTGCGTGCGTTTGTTCGCCAATTGCGCGGATAGGAAGCACGTCATCCACTACCAGGCGCTGCGCAATCACTGACTTGAATTCGTTATAGACAATGTAAACCGAATCCACTTTGGCTTCGGTATAAAGATGCGCCACACGCTCTGCAATCTCGCGGGCGCTCGCAAACTGTGCCCGGTTCATCAGGCCCACATATTCGCCCACCACCTGGATTGCGCCTTTGCGCTCGTCGCCTGATTCAGAGGCCTGCGGATAACGGCGGCGGAAGTAATCACGCGACTTCCGGCCTACTGAAAGGACATCAATATTCTTGTCCTTTTTGGTATCCAGAAACTTGGCTGCGGCCTTCAGGATGTTCGAGTTGAATGCTCCGGCAAGCCCTTTCTCGCCGCCCACCACAATCAGCAGCGTTGTCTTTTCCGGCCTGCGGACCAGCAAGGGATGAAGCACCTCGCCTGTCTCTTCATCGTAAATATCCGCGCGTGTCACCAGCGACTTCAATACATTCGTCAGCATCTGTGCATAAGGCCGGGCCGCCAGTGCGCGCTCTTGCGCGCGGCGCAGCTTGGCCGCTGAAACCATCTGCATGGCCTTGGTGATCTGCCGCGTGTTGCGCACGCTGCGGATGCGCCGCCGGATGTCTAAAAGGTTCGCCATATTTTTATGCTATGCCTTTGCCGTCGCTGCCTGCCGCTCGCTCACAAAACGCTGCTTGAATTCCTTCAACGTCTTCTCAATGTCCGCCTTGATGCTGTCATCAATCGTCTTCTTCTCCATGATTGCAGCCAGCAACTTTGGATTCATTGACTCAACATATTTGTTCAGCTCTTCCGAGAATGCGCGCACATGCTCAACTTCAAGATCGTCCAGATAGCCGTTGGTTCCGGCAAAAATAATCATGATCTGCTTGCCGAAAGAAAGTGGCTGGTACTGGTCCTGCTTCAGGATTTCCACCAGGCGCTTGCCGCGATTGAGCTGGGACTGCGTGGCTTTATCAAGATCGGAACCGAACTGCGCGAAGGCCGCCAGCTCGCGGTACTGCGCCAGTTCCAGCTTCAACGTTCCCGCAACCTGCCGCATGGCCTTAATCTGCGCAGAACCGCCTACGCGGCTTACGGAGATACCTACGTTTACCGCCGGACGTACGCCGGAGTTGAACAAATCTGTTTCCAGGAAGATCTGACCATCAGTGATGGAAATAACGTTGGTCGGAATATAAGCCGAAACGTCACCCGCCTGCGTCTCAATCACCGGCAGAGCCGTGAGCGAACCGCCACCCTTTTTGTCAGACATTCTTGCCGCGCGCTCCAGCAAACGGGAGTGGAGATAGAACACGTCGCCCGGATAGGCTTCGCGTCCCGGCGGACGACGCAGCAGCAATGAAATTTCACGATACGCTGCAGCATGCTTGGAAAGATCGTCGTAAATTACCAGCGCGTGTTTGCCGTTATCGCGGAAGTATTCACCCATGGCGCACGCAGCATAGGGGGCCAGGTACAACATCGGAGCAGGCTCAGACGCGGAAGCCGCAACGACAATCGTGTATTCCATGGCGCCGTAATCTTCCAGCACCTTCACTACCTGCGCAATCGAAGAACGCTTCTGCCCAATCGCGTTGTAAATACAAATCAGGTTGTTGCCCTTGCTGTTGATGATCGTGTCCAGGGCCACAGCGGTCTTGCCGGTCTGGCGGTCACCGATAATCAATTCGCGCTGGCCGCGACCCACGGGAATCATCGAATCAATGGCTTTAATTCCGGTCGCCATCGGCTCACGCACTGGCTGGCGATCAATCACGCCCGGCGCAATACGTTCAATGGCAATCTGTTCTTTGGAAGCAATTGGCCCTTTGCCGTCAATCGGCTGGCCCAGGGCATTTACGACGCGGCCAATCATGCCTTCGCCCACAGGGACAGACATGATCGTTCCGGTGCGCTTTACTTCGTCGCCTTCTTTGATCTCGGTAAATTCGCCCAGCAGCACCGCGCCTACCTGGTCTTCTTCCAGGTTCATGGCCAGTCCGGCAACGCCGTGACCGAACTGCAACAGTTCGCCGGCCATAACTTTGTCCAGGCCGTGAATACGGGCGATACCGTCACCCAGAGAGATGATGGTGCCAACTTCGTCCACGGAAACCTTGGACTCGTAGTTCTCAATCTGGTCGCGTATGAGCTTTGTTATTTCGTCTGCTTTGATTTGAGCCATATAAACCTTTATCTAATTTCCTTTTGCCAGTTCCTGCTTCATGCGTTGCAAGCGGCCATGCACAGATCCGTCATAGATCGTGCTGCCCACGCGCACCGTCACACCGCCCAACAGACTGGCATCTTCTGAATACGTTGCGCGCACTGTCTTGCCGGTAAGCGCGGACAGCTGCTTCTCCAATGAGCTCTTTTCCCCAGCGTTTAATGCCCTTACCGACTTCACTTTCGCCTCGGCAATACCCATACGGCGGTCTAGTTCACGCTTGAACAACTCCACCAGTTCGCCAAGATTGGCAATGCGCCGATGGTCGATCAGCACAGCCAGAAAATTACGCAGCAGCTTGCCAGCGTCCATGCGCGCGATAATCGCATCCAGCAGCTTCAGCTTCTGTTCCCGGTTCACCGCAGGATTTGCCAGCACGTTGCGCAGTTCCTTGCTTCCGGCCATCAGAGCGGCCATCTGTTCCAGCTCTGCCACGGCTTTTTCAACATGGTGCTTGTGGCCCACCACCACTTCCGCATAAGCGCGCGCATAACGGCCAAGGACTGCTGCCATCTTAGTTGCCGTCCTTTCCCATTTGCGCGGTAAATGCGCGCACCAACGCTTCGTCAGTATCTTTGCTCACGCGGATCTTCTTCTCCGCCAGTTCAATCGCCAGCTCTGAGACATACGACTTCAATTCGCGGCGCGCGGCATTGGCCGTCATCTCAATTTCCTGTTCGGCGGAAGCAACAATCCGGCGGCGCTCTTCTTCGCCTGCGGCCTGGATGCGCTGCTCTTCGGCCGTGGCATTTTCTTCAGCTTCGCGCTTCATCGCGGCAATCTCAGTATCCAGCCGGGATAGCCGTCCTTCCACATCAGTCAACCGCAGGCGCGCTTCTTCACTCGCCTTCCGCGCCTCTTCAATACCCTGCTGGATCGTTGATGTGCGCCCGGTAAAATATCCCGGCAGCTTCTTGCGCAACATAACGGCAATGGTTCCGAAGACCACGGCAAAGTTCAGCCCAACGCACACCCAGTAAGCCTGATCAGTACTAAGGCCGGTTTTTCTGGCAATGTATTTGATTACCGGCGAGTGCCGTACAGCGTCCTCTTCCTCTTTGGCTTTTGCCTCGTCCTTGGTCTGGATAGTGGCAGACTGCTGGCCGGATTTAACCTCATTCGCAGATTTTGGACTTTCCTGCGCACTCATGCCTCCAGACATGATGGCAGTGAAAAGCGCCAGCGCCAGAACCGCATTGATCCAATATTTTTGCCTGCTGCTGGCCATGTTTACCGTCCCCCCGCCGCAGCCGGCCTCAAGACCGATTCAATCACCTTGTCGGCCAGGGCATCCGCTTGCTCGCGCAACGCTGCCTTGGATGTGGCCACAGTGGCAACCAGACCAGCACGCGCTTCCTTCACCTTGTCCCCTGCTTGTTTACGGGCATCCGCCAATGCGGCGTTACGCGTATCCATAATCCGCTGCCGGTTGGCCTGTTGCGCTTTATATATCTCTGCCCGGGCCTCTCGTATTCGCTGCTCATATTCCGCTGTGCGCGTCTCCGCCTTGGCAATTTCTTCCTGTGCCCGCTGGACTGCCCCCTGGGTCAGCGCATGCCGCTGCTCCAGCACCTGCTGCAACTTCCCATGGACGATGTAACGATAGCCTGCCCACACGATCAGCAAGCCGATGATCGTGGGGATGGAAGAAATCAGTAATTCGCCTATTTGCCTGAGTATCGCGTCCATGCAAAATATTCTTTAAGTTGTAGTGAACTGAAGCGGATTGGAACAACTACCAAGCTCTTTAAGCTAACATTCGATTCGCGGCAGTGTCAACGTTTGGCTGCTTATCCTGCCGCCTGTGCCAGCGGCAAACCGGGGTCCCAGGGCAATCCAAAGGCGGCCCAAAAGACACGCTAAAAAATCTGTTGCGACGCTTAGCCAGAGTACCTTCTTCCGCTATCATTCCCGCCATGATTTTTCTCTATATATTACTTGGCTTGGTCGTGGGTGTGCTTTCTGGCATCGTCGGCATTGGCGGCGGAATTTTGATCGTCCCCGGCCTGGTCTATCTCTTCCACATGAACCAGCATAAAGCGCAGGGGACATCCATCGCGGCGCTGCTCGCTCCCGTTGGAGCACTGGCCTTCTGGGAATACCACAAGGCAGGCAATGTTGACTTGAAAGCTGGTCTGCTCATTGCCTTGGGCTTCACGCTCGGCGGCTATTTTGGAGGCCAGTGGGCGCAGCAGATCCAGGAACTGCTTCTCCGCCGGATATTTGGAACTCTGGTCGTAATCATTGGTATCCGGTTACTACTTGCCCGATAAAAAGCTCTTAAAAAATCTCATTTTGAGCCGATTTCTGGATGATCCTAAATCTCTGCTTATCATTAGGATTTTCTGCTTCTCAGCCGCATTTTCAGCGGCTCTGGCGCAGGGTAACTTATCTGGTTAAGTAAGTAAAAAAAGACTTCGCGGACCGCTTGACATCGCCTTAGAGTGGCCTAGAATAGATATATCACCTCCGATCCGTTTCAGGATCGAATGGGCTTGTGGCCAAGGAAACCGTCACCGCTTCTTGGTCACTGGCCCATTTAAATTTTGCAGCAAAATTCAGACATAAAAACAGTTTGCAATCAGCCCTTAATTCTTGTCTGCACAGGCATTTATTTTTTGGCTTTTTTGGTTCTCTGACTTACGCGTCGTCTTCGGAACAACTTCATATTCCCGCAGCTGCCGCACCAGTGACTCCGGTGCTTCCAGGTCCATCTGAACTTTGGCGTTGCGGTAAGACCGCTTCAAGATGTGTGCGCGCGATTCAATCAACGCCAGCAACTTGCCTTCGCTCTGTGGAACACGAATCCGCACAGGCTGAAGCGCATCAATTTCCAGGTGGCCATCGATCGCAGAGAGAAGGCCGTCCAGCCCGATATTCTTCGCCGCCGAGATATAAACGGTATTCGGCGCGCTGCTCAGGGCTTTGCGCTGCGACTCTGGCAACAGATCGACTTTATTCATTACGCGGATACGCGTCCGATCCATCACATCCAGGTCCTTCAATACACTTTCCACCTGCTGCTGCTGTTCCTGGCCAGACGGACTAGTCACATCTGCCACATGCAAAAGCAAAACGGCACGCTGCACTTCTTCCAGCGTGGCGCGAAACGCTGAGACCAATGTCGTTGGCAGGTTCCGAATAAACCCTACCGTGTCTGAGAGCAATACTTTGCGCTTGCTCGGCAGCGTTATGCCACGGACCGTGGGATCAAGCGTGGCAAACATCTTGGCCGACTCCAGCACGCCTGCGCCGGTCAGCACATTGAACAGCGTTGACTTGCCTGCGTTGGTGTAGCCGACTAAAGCTATGGTCGGCAGCGGCACAGATTCGCGCCGTTGCCGCTGTTGCCGGCGTATGCGCTTCACATCTTCCAGCTGCTGTTTGATGTGGCGTACGCGCCGGTAGATTTTGCGCCGGTCAGTCTCCAACTGCGTTTCACCGGGTCCGCGTGTCCCGATGCCGCCGCCAAGCTGGGACATCTCAATGCCTCGCCCGGCCAGCCGGGGCAGCATGTAATTCAACTGCGCCAGCTCAACCTGCAATTGGCCTTCGCGGCTGCGCGCATGCCGCGCAAAAATATCCAGGATGAGCTGCGTGCGATCAATCACGCGGGCGTTCACTTCTTTTTCTATATTGCGCTGCTGGGAAGGGGAAAGCTCGTGATCAATGAGCAACAGGTCTGCGTTAACGGAAGCCACTGCGCCGGCAATCTCCTGCAGCTTGCCTGTGCCAATGAGCGTCGCCGGGTCCGGGCGGTCACGACGCTGGACAAATTCCCCGGCAATTTCCGCACCGGCGGAAGTCACCAGTTCGCGGAACTCTGCCAGCGACTCTTCAACGCCTACGCGGGAAACACCACTGCCTTCCGCTCGCTCCACGGCAATATTGCGTGCGAGCACGGCGTTTGGCGGCAACGCAACGTCACGGTCTGAGCGCGAGCGATAGCGAAACTCAACAGCCACTAAAAACGCACGCTCCGGTCCGTCACGACCGGTCTTGATCCCGTCCGAAGCTTCAAAACGGCGGGAACGTTGCCCTGGAATGGATTATCCCTCCGCCTTGCCGGTATTGCTTTCGCCCTCTGCTCCCGCTGAATGGCGGCTGTCACCATGATGCATGCTGCCTTTGGCCATCACAACGGTTGAGATTGCGTGTTTGAAAATGAGTTGTTCCTGGTTATTGGTTTCAAGCACCACTGAATATTTGTCAAAGGACCGGATACGTCCTGTCAGCTTCACTCCGCTCAGCAGATAAATCGTGATCTGACTTTTGTCCTTGCGCGCGGTATTCAGAAAGGAGTCCTGTATGTTTTGTGCCGGCTTATTTTCCATCTGCCGATCTTTCTCCTGTGTTCCTTGCATAGATACGGGTGAAACAGTCTAAGTGGCCTTTCCCTTGCCAATTGTAGCTTCTTGCGGCGTTCCCGGCAAAAAGCCCAATTACCATCCATAAACCTCTGGAATGCTATGATTTTATGAGTGGTTTTGGCAAATCTTGCGAGATCGTATGAGTAAGGGCCATTTTTTGCAAACCATCTTTTTAGGAATTATGTTTTACGAATGATGAAGAGCGCAGGCCACAAAACCGCAGCCAGTATCCCCATGCTCGATCTTTCGCGCCAGTACGCCGGGCTTCGCGATGAAATCTTGGCGGCGGTTGCGCGCGCCTGTGACTCCCAGCGCTACATCCTGGGCGAAGATGCCATTGCCTTTGAACGCGAATTTGCCGCCTTGTGTGGGACAGCGGACGCCGTAGGCTGCGCTTCCGGCACAGATGGACTCTGGCTCGCTTTGGCTGCCGCTGGCGTTGGTCCCGGCGATTCCGTAATCACCACGCCCTTCAGCTTCTTTGCCACCGCCAGCTCAATTCTGCGCGCCGGAGCCAAACCGGTTTTTGCTGACGTGGACCCTGAAACACTCAATCTTGATCCCGCCAGCGTAAAAGAACACCTGCAGCGGGCGCAGCCTGGTGTGCGCGCCTTAATGCCGGTCCACCTTTATGGCCAGTGCGCTGACATGGATAGCTTTGACCGCCTTGCCGCTGAGTTCAAATTGCAGGTAATAGAAGATGCCGCGCAGGCCGTGGGCGCAACCTGGAACGGCAAGCCCGCTGGATCGCTGAGCGCTGCTGC
Source organism: Candidatus Angelobacter sp. (assembly GCA_036496365.1). Lineage (GTDB taxonomy): Bacteria > Acidobacteriota > Terriglobia > Terriglobales > Acidobacteriaceae > Angelobacter. The sequence goes on from DASXLK010000024.1 coordinate 11,423, forward strand.
GGCTTTTAGTTTTTATCCCACAAAAAACCTTAGCGCTTTTGGCGATGCCGGCGCCGTGACCACCAGCGACGCCAATTTAGCGGAACGCATGCGCTCGCTTCGCAATCATGGCAGCAAACAGCGTTACTACCATAATGAAGTCGGCGCCAACAGCCGCCTTGATTCCATCCAGGCCGCCGTGCTTCGCGTGAAGATGCCGCATCTGGCCGCATGGAACAATGCCCGCCGCGAACGCGCCCAGCTTTACACCCAGCTGCTCAACAACGCGGGCCTGACCAAAATCGGAGCCAACTCAACGGCGCCAGTGCGGCTGCTCAAAACGCTTCCCAGCGCGTACCATATCTATCACCAGTATGTGATTCGCGTACAAGATCGCGACAAGCTGCGCGCCTTCCTCACCGAGCGCGGCGTTGGCGCAGAAATTTACTATCCCATTCCG
>DASXLK010000025.1:0-44075 GCA_036496365.1 Candidatus Angelobacter sp.
ATAATTTAGATATTTTTGGTGTGCGGCTTTGGCAGCTCTCTGATCAATACCAAGATAATAACGACAGGTGGTTTCCAGGCGCTCATGCCCGAGAATCGCTTTGATGTGTCCGATTGGGCATCCATTGAAAAGCAAAGTGGTTGCTGCAGTGTGCCTTAAGATGTGCGGCCTGATTTTCTTCTTAATGCTGGCGAGCTTCCGATGCCGGTCAAAATATCGCCAGAGATCATCACGCCGCAGTCTGTCCTTGCCGTTTTGGCATACGAATAAAGCGGGACAATCGTCACTCCGCGATTCGAGATATCGTTTGATCCAAAGAAGCGACCTCTCTGTAAAAAATGTAGTGCGCTCCTTGTTACCCTTTCCTACGATCCTGGCTTCTTTGCGTTCGAAGTCAATGCTGTCACGATTGAGGGACAGTAGTTCTGAAATTCGCATTGCGCTGCCAAGGAGAGCTTCAACTACGACGCGAAGGCGAAGACCCGCTTGATGTACTCCCCGCCAAGTGGTGAGCGGAATCGTCTCAATAAATGCCTCTATTTCTTCTGGCGTCAGAAAAACAACCTCCCGACGCGGGCGCTTAGGCGGTTTGATCTCATCTGGATCAAGGGCAAGCACCAGCTTTTTCTCGTCCTGGCAGAACAGGAGAAATCGTTTCAATGCCAAAAGCAGCGAGGTCTGGCGGCTTGCGCTTAAGTTCTTTGAAAGCCAGTGCGACCTTAGGCGCAGCAAGTCAGCTTTAGACATCTCACAAACACAAATATCCCCAAGCAATCTCCAGGACTGCTTCAGGCACTCTCCATACTTTTGAACTGTTTCGCGTGAAAACGCCGGCTCAACTTCTGCCCACAATAAAAACTCTGTTGCTAGCGCAGAAAACGATTTTGGATCTGGATTGGACGGGAATTTCCATGGCATAAAATGCAAAAAGCCCAGCAAAATGCACTTTTTTATGCATTTGCTAGGCTTTTAAGCCAACAGCTCAACTGCTCAGTGATACAAACATTACGTCAATCAATTTTGAACGACCTATGCCCTTGTGAGATTGACAAACAACCTAAGTTGTTGTCGATCGGGCAAATCTCCTTAGAAAGGAGGTGGTCGTCATGCGACCGCTCCTGAGAAACACTTCAAACTGCATGACAAGTTTATTTTTCGCGATGTGTTTTGCAATGACTTTGGAATGGTCATGAGAAACACAATCAAATGAGTGAGGTCTTTGTTTCCCGGACGGGTCTTTGTACCACTAATGCAGTTGTCAGTGTGCGGCCAAGCAAAATGCTGAATGCATTTTCTTAATGTTATCTGTGGGCAGCATAAGAAAATATACAAAGGTCGTCAAGGGCAGTCATTTGTCATTGCGCTTCAGCGCAGGTTGAAATGCCCGGAACAATCTCTGATGATATTGTCGAACCCTTTGCGGCATACCGTATCTCAATCGATATTCCCATGCCAGCATGTATCCTCGAATAAAACACCTAACGGCCTCAACATATCGTTTCTGAGCAAGGCATAACTGTGTGCGACGCGCAAACAGACCGCTTTCCAGCGTAACTTGTCGAAACGTTCTTGGGCCTCCAATTCCAGCGATGATCTCTGTTGCGCGAGCGAATAAATCCTCTGCCTCTCTTAGCGCGCCCAACTTTGTTTTGGCATATCCCCAGCGGCTAAGACATTCAGCTTCAGCATAGGTATTTTTCTCAATCAGTAAATGTGCCTGCCGGCAACAGGATTCCGCTTGTGAAAAACTCCCGCGCTCATATTCAATATCGGACCATCGCATCCAAAACGCCGCTTTAAGCGAATCTGAAATAAGCAGCGTCAATGCTTGCTTTAGCTCATCTTCCATTGTGAGCAGGTAGCAACCGCTACCAGTGTTTTGGTACAGATGCTTGTAACATACGATAATGTGGGCAGTTGCCAGCCCTACTGCTTCCCAATTGCCTTGTTCGATCGCTTTTGTTCGGATCTGGGAGAGGCCCTCCATCGCGTAGGCCGTCTGCCCACGTTCACGCGCAATTTCCATTTGGCCAATCAGAGCTTGCCACGACGAATTGGTATAACCTTCGCTCAGCTTGATCTTTCCTCCGCATTGGCCAGATGGCAAGATAAACCTTTGTGCTCTCCCAATCGTGCCAATTGACAGCTTGTGCTAGTGTGCCATAATAACGTTGAACTGATTAATCAGTTCAATTGAGCATTAAAGTTATGTCTATGCCTAAAGTAATAACGGCCCTCACTGCTCGCACCCAATTTGGCCAGATCCTGCGCCGGGCTGGACGGCAACAGGAACGTTTCATTGTTGATCGCCGGGGAAATCCCGAAGTGGTCATCATGGGCTTGAAAGATTTTCTGAAAACCATCGCGCCGGAACCCGAAGTACTGCAGGCCATTCGCGCCGAATCTAAGCGAAATAAGACATCGAAGCTGACCAGCAGGCAAATTGATCGGGAAATCAGCGCCTATCGTCGGGAACGAAAACTGAAAAATGCCACGTCCAAGCGTCGTTCTTGATACCAATATCATTGTTTCAGCACATCTGAAAGAAGATGGACTCGAACGATCCGTTCTGGACTTGGCATTGGCCCGTAAGATACGCCTTCTTCTGTCAGCTGAAATCCTAGAAGAATACAAGGGAGTTTTGGCCCGTCCGGTGTTTAAGTTTGATCCTGAAAAGGTAGCAGCATCCCTGGAATTGATTGAAAAAACTGCCATCAAGGTCCGCCCGGAAAAGACGGTCACAGTCTCAAAAGATCCGGACGATAATAAGTTCCTGGAATGTGCCGAGCAAGCGGAAGCCGATTATCTGGTTACCGGCAACAAGAAGCATTTTCCTGCTCAATGGCGGAAAAGCAAGATCGTGAATGCGCGGGAGCTGTTGCAGGAAATTATTCCAGACCTGAAGCGATAAATAGAACAATAAAAACCAACCCATGATTGACGGGTTGGTTTTTGATTTGCTCATTAAAGGTTATTTCTTAGGTTTTTTGCGGAGTTCTCGCTTTCGTTCCTCGGCATGGATAAGAACGTCGTCTGGGTCTCGTAATCGCTTTCTTCAGCCTCACGGATTTTGCCAAACTGAATCCAATCCTCTAATTCCTTCCCATGCAGGTCTTCAAGCACAACTTCATTTATTTCGGCTTGCAATTCCTTTGTGTATCCCTGAAAAAGCCTGAAGGATTTAGGGTGAGCGCTCCAGACTTACGCAATATGAGGCATCTACGCCTTCACAGGAGCATACATGCAACCGCAGAGGATTAACTTTTGAACTCAGGGCGAACCTATCTATTCGCACACGAAAGCCCAGGATTGTCGCCGAGAAAAAGTGCCTCTTTCTAAGAAGATAACGCCTCACCAGCCGTTACTATCCCATTTTTTCTTAGTTACAAAGATTAACTTGGCAAAGCAAGACATAATCGTTTATAAACTCTCAACACCCCCAATGAAGAAACTGCTCTGCACCCCTGTGCAGTCTGTGCCCGTTTTTATCGAACACATAGTCTAGGACTATGCCCCGTGCATCGTTAGGCATGGTTTCGTGCAAGTACAAAAGTACTGTGGTGAGGAGAAGATTCATGAAATCAGCCAAGGTGGCATTGGTTCTTGCGGTCATTTGCATGTTCACTGCTTTTCTACAGGCTCAGACCGCGCCCAATTATGAAAATGGCTGGAAGCCATTTGGCTCTTACGATGGCAGCCATCTGGACACCGTCAACCTGATGAACGGCAACCTGATGCTGCACGCGCCAATCGTTCCGGATTTGCCTCAACGCGGCGCATTCAGCATGAGTGAAATCCTGTATACCTCTTCCAAGGACTGGCAGGTTGTTTGTGTTCCCAAACCTACAGGCCCATTGATGTGCTCATGGAAAAATGGCGGCTCACAGCTTCAGGTGCAGACTTCAGTCGGTATGACGGTACGCCGTACGCTGGAAACTTTATATGAAGAGGGCACCCCAGAAGCCTATTCGACCTTCAATTATTCGCTCACCACCATGGATGGAGCAACTCACCAGCTCACGCCTGTGGCAGGAAGCAGGGATCCAAACTACTCCTTTGACACCTTTGACCTTACCGGCTATCACGTGGACATCACGATCCCTGACGCTAATGGCATTGGCACTACTGCCATCATCACGGACCGGCGTGGCATGCAGTATCAAGGCATGTTTTCGGGATCAGCTCCGGGAACGTCGCCTGTTTGCCGGATTCCCCAGACCAGCAATAACCTCCCGCACAGCAGCAGCGGCATCGCGCCCATGGTCGATGATTCCTCAGGGGGGGCCGCGGATTGCTCACAAGTTGCCTATGCCAGTTTGGTAACAGACAGCAATGGCAACCAGATGATTCTTACTCCGCGCGCTGAGTCCTCCACCGCGCGCGATACGCTGGGTCGGGTTCCCCAGCTTTTTCTTAGCGGACCTGCCTATAGTTCCGCCGATCCCACGGGATGCGGAGGCGCACATCCGTTTTACTACTCTTCCGTTTTCTATTACATCGATCCCAATGGCTCCACGCAGCCAGTCAAGCTTTGTTATTCGCAACTCACCGTGCATACAGCTTTCAACCAAATGGCGTATGGCACTATTCCCGTGGGAGAGTTTGACTCTTCACTGCTGCCGTCACCATACGCTGGTCTCACCAACGTAATTTTGGCGGACGGAACCAAGTGGGCTTTTGATTATGACAATTACGGTGAAGTGACATATATCGGGCTTCCCACGGGCGGATCCATCACTTACACATGGACAACCATTAATTTTTCCAGCTGTGACTTCACCAATCCCGCCCTAGTCAGCCGAGCCGTGGCTACGCGTACGCTCGACGACGGGCAGGGACATACCGAGCATTGGCAGTACCACTGGGGCACAGCCACCAGCGCTGGCCTTACGAACACTGTGACCGATCCGCTCCAGAACGATACGGTGCATATTTTTACCGCGCAGATTCCACCTAACTTCGGCCAGGGAGGAGCGTGCTCCCTGTATGAAACCAGCGCGATTGCCTATCAAGGGTCGCAGGGCGGCAATCATCCGCTGCAGCGCGTGGATACCGCGTATAGCTCACAATACTATATCCCTTCGGCAGGCCAAGGCGTTATCGCAGGCATCGGCAGTGTGTTTGCCACGGATGTAACCACCACGGTTTACCCCAGCGGCAAGGTGAAAAAAATCCATAAAGATCCTGACGCGGGCCCGGGCAACGGGGCGCCGATCTTTGGCAATGTGAAAAAAGAGCTGGAATATGACTGGGGTCCGGGTGCTTCTGGCGCACTCTTGCGTGAAACCGACACCACCTATCAGTGGGAAACAAATTCGGCTTATCTCACAGCCCATCTACTTGATCTTCCGGCTTCCGTGGTTGTGAAAGATGGCAGCGGCAATCGTGTGGCGGAAACGGATTACACTTACGACGAGGCGAATTATCTGACGACTCCCACTCCTGCGGTGACCACGCAGCACACCACGCCGCCCTATGGAGTCCGCGGCAACCGGAGCACGGCAAGCCACTGGCTGAATACTTCCAACAGCTTTGTTGCCAGCCACACCAAATGGTTTGATACGGGAGAGGTCTATCAAAAAATCGATCCGCTCGGACATACCACCACTTACAGCTACGATCCCGCTTATGTGGGCGGCTATGTCACAGAAACCTGCTCGCCGCCAACCAACTCAATCGCGCACTGCGTGAGCGGCACATACGATTTCAATACCGGCGTACTGACCAGCCTGACGAATGAAAATGCCACAACGCAGGCCAGCGGGAACACGCAGGGTGATGCGGCGCACACCAGCAATTACACATACGATTTCATGTTCCGCATCACCTCGGCACAGGCGCCTCCGGATTCCGCCAACAGCGGAGCGCGCGCGGAGAACACTTTTACCTTCTCCCCGCCGAACGTATTTCCACTAAGCATGCAGCGGACGAAATCCATTACCAACGCGCTCAGTGATTCAGCCACCAGCTTTTTTGACGGCCTGGGCCGCTCTAACCGAACACAGCATGCAGTTCCGGGAAATACTGCCACTGTGGATACCACGTTTGACGCTGCTGGACACCCCGCCACGGTCAGCAATCCGTATTTCAGCACTTCCGATCCGACCTATGGCACAACCACCAGCCTGTATGACGCGCTGGACCGCGTCACGGAGATCGTCAAGCAAGATGGCAGTATTAGTTTGGTCAGTTATGACCAGGCAATCACGGGCGCTCAAGGTAACTGCACCACCACAACCGACGAAGCCAGCAAACAGCGCCGAACCTGCTCGGATGCGTTGGGCCGGCTGGTAGAAGTGGATGAGCCGGGTGGCTCAAGTCCCGGTGTTCAAGCGACAGCCAGTATCACTATTAACGGCGCATTCAATTCAACTTCGGTTTCTGCTAGTCCCATTCACTTAGCGGCGGTAGGAACCGCGCTGAGCAGCTTGACCATGGGCGACGGATCCTCTCACACGTTTTATTTTGACACTAACCAGCATCTCTGCCATTTGTCCTGGAATAGCACTGCAGGCTGGGCCAATCAAGACCTGACCGATCAGACCGAAGCTGGATCAGCGATGACCGGCAGCTCAATCAGTGCCGTACTTTTCGGAAGCACGCTGCACGTCTTTTATCAGGGGGCCAACCAGCACATATACAACATGGAGTGGACAGGGACTGCGTGGCAGAATCTCGATTTGACAGTGCTCACAGGAGCCACGGCAATTTCTGGAACAAAACTCTCAGCCGTAGTCAGCGGCCCAAATTCACCAGAGCTCTTCTATGAAAGCACCAATCAGCACTTCTACATGGTCTATTGGGTTGCCTCGTCAAGTGTCTGGTCAAACGCCGACATGTCTTCGATCACCGGCCAAACCACGCTGATGGCGACCAACTCTTCCGTGAGCAGCGGGATCTACGGTTCTGGATTCTACGGCTTCTATCTCGGGACAAACCAGCACTTGATTACGGTTTATTGGAGTGGCTCGGCTTGGGCGACAGCGGACGTGACTGCTCTTTCGGGAGGAGCACTCGCTACGGCCGGCAGCTCCCTGACAACGCTCAGCATCGGCGCAGGCAGTACCCCGATGATGACCTTTTATGAAGGGCCAAGTCAGCACATCTATAGCATCTATTGGACCACGACAAGCGTCTGGCAAACCCTGGATTTCACATCGTTTTCAGGAGCCACAAATGTTGCTGCCGCTGCAACTGCGCTCACTAACAATAATCCTTCAATTCAGGCATTTTATTTTTCGACGACTCAACATATCGATGACATAAACTGGAACGGTTCAGCTTGGGTGAACTCTGACCTGACTTCACTTAGTGGCGCTACTGTGGCCGCTGCGGCAGGCAGTTCCTTGTCGGCCCACGGCACGTCCGCCGGCAACACCTATCATGTCTTCTCTACCGGAGCCGATCAGCATATTTACGACACCTATTATTCGCCGAGCCCGTCTGGATGGCACAACCAGGACTTATTCGCAGTTGCCACAAATTATTTAATAGACGCAGGCACTGTTTCACTCACCATTCCAAACGCGACGTCCAGCTTCACAGCAACGGTCTGTTATGGAGCCAGCATCAACGCCGCTTGTGCAGGCAAGCAGGTCAATGCTTCCGCCAGCGATATAGCTAATGCTTTGGCAGGCGTTTTGAATGGAACGGGGTCGCCGGTAACCGCAATTGCTAGCGGAGCAACACTCAATCTGACATGGCGGTCACCGGGAGATGTCACGCCAGTGATCGGCTCCATAACTTCCATTTCTGATTTTCCCACTCAATTCCCCAATGGATCATTTACAAGCGCAGAGGCAAGCTTCAGTAACGGGCTCGCAGTCGGCAGCCAGACGCTTACGAGTCCGCAAGTCACGCTCTACCAGTATGACCCGTTAGGCAATCTGCTACGCGTGGATCAGAAAGGCAATGCGCCATCGGATAGCACGCAATGGCGCACCCGGATATTTACTTACGATTCGCTCTCCCGGTTGCTCACGGCGACAAACCCTGAGTCAGGGACGATCAGCTACTCTTATGATGCTGACGGCAGCCTATTGCAGAAGACGTCGCCAGCGCCCAACCAGACCGGCTCGGCCACGCAAATGGTCAGTTATTGCTATGACGAACTCCATCGCGTCATCGGCAAAGGCTACGGAGCCCAGGGCTGTCCGCTGACGTCACCCGTTGTCAGCTATGTTTACGATTCAGGTGCAAACGCCAAGGGCAAATTGACGGGATTAACAGATCAGGCTGGCACTGCAAACTATACGTATGACCTACTGGGGCGTTTGAGCACGGAAACAAGAATGCTCATCGGCGCGGGTACTCCTCCGCCTGGAACCGATGTACCGACGGTCACAAAAACACTTAGCTATGACTACAACCTCGACGGATCACTGAAGGCGCTCCATTATCCGAGCGGGTCGGTGGTGAATTACACGCCAGATTCTGCTGGCAGGGTGGTGTCTGCCGTCGACAGTGACCATGGCATCAACTACATCACCGGAGCAACTTATGGCCCGAACGGAGCGCTTACCAGCTTCGTCAGCGGTTACAGCTCAAGCTTTGCAGGGGTCATCAACGCATTTGCCTATAACAGGCGTCTGCAGCCGCTCACCATGTCGGCTACCGCTCCGAGTCAGACTGTCTATTCGATTGGTTATGATTTCCACGCAGGAACTGGAACGCCCGCGAGCGGCACGGACAACGGCAATGTTTTTGGAATTTACAATTACAAAGACTCCAACCGCAATCAGAGCTTTACTTATGACTCGCTGAACCGGCTGACCTCGGCGCAAAACGCGGGTACCGACTGCACGGCAAAGATCCTGCAGAACAAAAGCGAGTACTGGGGTAACAATTATGTCTATGACGCCTGGGGCAACATGCTCCAGAAATCCATCACCAAATGTGGCGCGGAAAACCTGCAGGTCACCGCCGACGGACACAACTGGATACATACCTCAGCACCTGACTACCAATACGATGCTGCCGGCAACATGACCTACGATGCCACTGCCAGCCTGAGTTACACCTTTGATCAGGAAAACCGCCTCACCGGCGCCAGCGGCTATACCTACACTTACGACGGCGATGGAAACCGCGTAAAAAAGTCAAACATCACGACTGGAACGCTGTATTGGTACATGACGCCGGGGATCGTCGGAGAAAGTGATCTGAGCGGAAACTTAACTGACGAATATATTTTCCTCGGTGGCGAACGGGTCGCGCGCAAAAGCACAAACGGTATTTTTTATTATTTCTCTGACCACCTCAAGACGGCTTCCGCCGTTACGGATTCTCTGGGGAACATCAAGAGTGAATCTGACTTCTACCCTTGGGGGGGAGAGCTTCAGTTCGTCAATAACGATTCGAACCATTACAAGTTCACTGGCAAAGAACGAGACAGCGAAACTGGCCTAGACTATTTTGGCGCCCGCTATTACTCGAATGGCTTGGGACGTTGGGTTTCAGCAGACTGGTCGCCAATACCAGTTCCAGTCCCATATGCCAATTTGACTGACCCGCAATCTTTGAATTTGTACGGATATGTTCGGAATGCTCCATCAAGCCAAGCGGATCTCAACGGCCACTTTTTTGAGCAATTAAAGAATAAATTGTTTGGAGCAGCGCATTGCTGGTGTACCAACGATCAAGCTAATGCCAAGATCGACAAAATGCGCAATGACCTGATAAATTGGGGTGCTAGGTTCGATGGTAAAACGCCTGATTACAAGAATCTGTCTAGTCGGCAGGTTTCAGACTATTGGCATCAATTCAATGATGCGGCAAATGCATTCAAGCGACAACAAACTCAGCAGGCCGAGCAGTTCGCATTTCTGAGATTTCTTCATGGCCGGGATACTCAATCGAATATCGATAGTATCCGAAAGATGTCGACTGAAGATATAATTGAGTCTCTTAAGCCAGGACCAACTAATCCGGAATCTCTGCAAGTAAAACTAAATGGTACCGTTATGAACGGAAACACGCGACTTCGAGTGCTTGAAGAACGTGGTATTGATATCCAGAACCTGCCACGAGACATTCACGTTACTGACACAGTTGGCCCGACAATAAGCGAAGAGATTGAAGAAATTATAGAGACGGGAGAGATCGGAGGAGATCCAATACCGTGATTGAAACTTTGGCCGAAGCAATACAGCAATTTGAATCATTGTCGGACGAAAGCAAGACTCTGGTTATGGCACGGTTATCATATGATCTCACTATTCACGTGCGTGATTTAATCCTAGAATCAGGGGCGAGTCTAACAATTGTAAAGAAGCTCGAAGGAATAAATGAGGTTCAACACCGGGCCCTAGGACAACTGATAGCTTATATGACCAAACGCCAGAAGCGATATCCTGATAAGGACATTTTTATTCTATTGCTGAAGATGGCTAAGGATTGTGACATCCTCGGGTCGATTCAAAACTCTCTCTTCGCAGCACTCGAAACTTATCGCTAAGCTTGAAATGTGCTCAGCCGCGCGGTAACCAGCCAACGCCCGGTATGGTCTCTGAAACTGACCTCGCCGGAACCATCAAAAGCGAATACATTTTCCTTGACGGAGAGCGCGTGGCCCGTCGCGGCGGAGTGAATGACTCAGGCGGCGTCTTCTATTACTTCTCTGACCACCTGGAAACCGCATCGGTGATTTCAACAGCGACACCAACGACTACAAATTCACCGGCAAAAAGCGCGATGGTGCTTGAGAAAGCAACCAAGGAAGTCAAAGGGCATGAAAAAGACCTACGAACTAAACCGCAAAAAACACCAAAGTCCAAGGGTGAGCAAGGGAGCTAACCGCGATATGAGCAGGCAGGTACCCGAATGGGCTCAGGAATTTTTGGAGGAGAATTGTAATTATGACAGTTCCTCCATTCTAGAGTTAATACGTAATTTCGATATCAAGAAGAAGACGATGCTGAAAAATGGCGCGATTGCGGTGTTAGCTACCAAGCATCTGAAACGAAATGAACAACTGAGGAACGGTGCCATCCGTCTGATAGTAGCATCGCTGCCTGAGACTTTCACTGCCCTTGAGGACCTGTTATTTGATAGTTCGTCTCCACTCTGGTACGAGGTTCACTTCATTGCATTTAATTCGCTAGAGAGGAGCAATCTGAGCACAACCGACCAGCAGCAGGTCGTAGCATTGGTGGAACGATATCTCGTCAATGCCAAGTCACGAGCGGGTTTCGCCGCCTGGAAGGCTGGCGATATGTTGGGCGATGAATGGTACGCCCCTGAGACAGTCCAGATATTAGAAAGACTGCTGTCCTCTGCCCGCTATGTAGCTGGCCGTAATGGTGCTTTGCACGGGCTTCAGCATGCGCTGAACGAAGTGAAACCTTCTGAAAAGAAGCGACTCTTGTCGGTGGTGCGCAAGGTGGCTTCAGACGACCCGAGCGCGGAAGTCCGCGACTATGCGACCTATACCCTGACTAAAGGCGGTTGTTATAAAAAATCGCTGCGACGCCGGTGACCGAAGAGAGAATGCATCCGCAGATGCGTCAATTTTCTATCCCACCACAAGCCTGGGGTACCATTTCTCCATTGGGCTTTATCTAGCCGGTGAGAATGCCTGGGCATTCTCGGAAAGAAGTTCAGGCCACGCCTGTGTGGATTAATTTTTCCAGGATTTTTGAACGTCTTATTAAATATCTTTGTACCGGTTTCCCGGCCCCGTTTCCACCAGCGGCTCTTCCAAGCAGGTATGATTCGCATCGGCGGAGGCGCTGCTTTTTCTCTAAGAACCAAGCAGAGGATTATCGTCAAGATTAAGAAATTTCTGAATGGTTGTCGGCAACAATGCAGGGTGATCCGATAGTTCACCATAAGCCACCTTTCTTCAGAGCCTCATCTGATCGAGACAGTCTGGAAAATCGAAAGGGATGTTTATGGCAAGTTTCAGGAAATATTCTCCCTGGCCTTTATTGTTTGCGTTCTTAATATGAGTCCTGCTTTGTTTGCGCAGGCTCAATGCGGAACCCAACCGCTAAAGGTTCTATTGCCTCTACCGCACGCATTTCACCGTCTGATCTCGACGAAAAAGAAGGCATTGTCGGAACGCTAACCTCAGTTACACCCGCTGGTACTGAATCCTTTACAGGCTTTCTATTTAGCCAGAGCGTATTCACGCACTCAGGTTCCCAGGCTCCATCGACACCAGGCCGAAAATCCAGCAGTTTCCTTGAACTGATCCGCAGGCAATTGGCGTTTTATCCGTTATTCGCTAACCTATTTTGTAACAGGAAATAAAATCATCCGCGAAGGAGATTACTTGGACACACAATCAATTATTGCCGAACTGGAAGCCGAACGGGACCGCCTGAACAGCGCCATTGCAGCCCTTAGGGGACGACCGATCAGAACCCTAACGTTATCGGGCAAGCCTGATGGCCGGAGACGTAAACGCACACTGTCAGCAGCCGCCCGTAAGAAGATCGGTGAAGCAATGAAGAAGCGCTGGGCTGAACGGAAGAAGAAAGCGGCCTAGCAATATGGTGTGATGGCTTAGACGAGATTTGAGAACAGAAATCGGGCCCGCCCCTTTTGCGGCGGGCTCTCTTAGGCATTAGCGTTTAGATTTTTTCTTTAATTCCTGCTGTCGCTCTTTGGCATGGATGAACACATCATCAGGGTCTTCGAGTCGCTTATCTTCGGCTTGCCGGACTTTGCCAAATTTACTCCAATCGTCTAGTTCCACATCGTACAGAATTGCGAGAACTCCTTCATTGATTTCCGCTTGCAATTCCTGTGTGTATCCTTGAAACAATCTCACTTGCTTTGCTGTGACAATTCCCGCATCGCGCAGCGCCTGGCAATGTTTAAAGATATTTGAAAATGAGACATTGAGGCGGTACAAAGTGTGATAAATCTGCAGTTTTTTGATAACGTCATTTGCAGCCATTGTTGCCTCTCCTATAGGCACTTTGGTTAGGGCCGCGTTTGGTGCTCTAACACCGGACGCTGCCCGTTTTTGTTTGTGTATGACCTCCGGGTTCGCTTTTTGCCGCCAAATACAGAAATCTGTCTGGCAGTATTTTGATTTGCTTACGGGCCGACTTTGTAAATGTCTGCGTGAACCGGCGTGAACAAACTTCCAACGAGCAAGACGGTTCCATCCGCAAGCAGCACAGAATGACCAAAAGTGTGGTCAACAACAGCATTGTCGGTGAAAACAGTTGTCAGGGTTATGGGGTCAAACACTTCAGCGGAAACGAACGCCTCTCCCAAGAATGCGCCGCTTGCAAATAGCACTCGCCCATCTGACAGAGCTACTACTGTGCCATTGTTGCGTCCGACGCGAAGCTGCGTTTGGCTGAAAGAACCAGTAGCAGGGTTGAATATCTCCAAGATGTTTGCTGAAGCAATATCCTGCCCAGGGGTTATGAGCACTTTGCCGGTATTAAGCAGAACGGCACTGTGGAACCGCCGTGGTAAGGACATGCTTCCGGTTGCCGTGGTGGTATTTGCGGCAACATCATAAACTTCAGCGCTTGCAAGGTCTGAAGCCGTAACCGGATTGAAGCCGCCGGCAACGAGCAGCTTTCCGCTGGGTAGAAGCGTTGTTGTATGAACAAACCTGGGTGCCGTCAGGTCAGCCGCTGGTGTGAAGGTATTTGCGACCGGATCGTAGATTTCGCAAGTTCCCCTCCCTTGATGTAAACGGTCGCCGCCTGCAATAAAGACCCGGCCATCAGATAGAAGAGTGGCCGTGTGGTTGAGCCTTTGACCGTTCATGCTGACGCTTACGGCAAAGGTGCCGGTCGCCGGGTTGTAAAGTTCGCACGATGAAAGCGCGTTACCTGAGCCGTCAAGTCCGCCGCAGATCAGAACTTTGCTGCTATTGAGAAGCGTGGCAGTATGGCTAACTCTCGCCGTTGTGAGATTTCCTGTTGCGGCAAATGTTCCTGTCCCCGGATCATAAATCTCGGCAGTAGAAACTAAGGCAACAGCCTGTCCCCCACCTGTAATTAAGACTTTGCCGTCTTGAAGGCGGGTTGCCGTAAAGCCTAATTGGTGACTCACAACCGGATTTCCCGTTGTCTGTTTGAATACTTCGGCAGTGGAAGCAACTGTAATCGTCGCTTGGGCTTGTTGGGTCGGGTCGTCATCAGAGGTTGCAATGATATGAAATGTTCCTGGGGTGTTTGGGGCTGTGTATCCGATCTTGCGCACGTTCAAGGAGCTATCAAATACATCATTGGCAAAGAGCTGACCTCCCGCGCTTCCTTCCTGAATGCTCCAAGTGATTGTTCCTGTGCTCCCGCCCGAAACACTAGCCCAAACATCATTCGTAGAACCGGGAAACCAGAGTGCTGCCGTTTGAAAGACTTTGATTGTCAGATGGGCTGCCAGTGTGGATGGTCCGCTTGTTCCGCCTCCGGGAGCCGGATTCACAACTGCAACCGTATGATTTCCTGAACTGACAGGAGGAGTAGCAGGGACAGAGCCTTGAAGCTTTGTAGAAGAAACAAAAGAGGTCTGGAGATTTTGGCCATCCAGGGTGATTTTTGAAGTTGAAACAAAATTCGTTCCCGTTACAACCAGCGTCGTGTTTGTTCCGGAAGGGATCGAGCTTGGAGAAACCTGGCTGACTGTTGGGTTTGGGTTTGTAACTGTAAAGGCAACCGAAGCGGTGGATGTTCCGCCTCCGGGTTGCGGATTCGTTACCGTTATATTGTTCACTGCACCGGTAGCCAAGTTTCCAGCAGGAACGACAGCCGTAAGTTGTGTTCCTGAAACAAATGTCGTGGTCAGCGGCTGACCATTAAGGTTTACTGCGGATGATGAGATAAAGCTGCTTCCTGAAACCGTGATTGTCGTATCGGACGCACCAGCCCCAACTGAATTTGGGCTGACGCCTGTAACGCTCGGAACTGGATTTGATTGCGGTGCCGGGCCTGGTCCACTGCTGCTTCCGCCACCGTTACAGCCTGTGAGAATTGCCCAAATTAAAATCAGGAAAATCGCCGCGTCAAATTGCTTTCTTTTCATCGTGCTGTCTCCGTTCTCTAAGGTAGTCTCCCTATAGATAGCCTTCCTATAAGTGGTAGACTGGCCGGAGAGCATACACGGACAATGCCGTGAATGCAAGAAGTTCATAAAAAACTCGGAAAACGAATAGCGGAATTACGCAAAAAGGAGGGCTTTTCCCAGGAAGCCTTTGCCCACGAGTGCGGATTTCACAGGAGTTACATGGGAGCTGTCGAGCGTGGAGAGAAGAATATTACTCTGGCCATGGTAAATAAGGTCGCGAAAACCTTGAGAATTTCACTCTCAGAGTTGTTTAAGGGTGTTTAGTTCCCAATTAGGTACGAGATTGGCAGCTCCCTCAATGCCACGACAACACTGCTATGCGGCTGATCCTGTCACGGCAATAATGGCAATCCTAATTCTTTGAGGAATTCGTTGTGTTTTTTGGTTGCTGCCTCAATCTTCTTTTCGAGTGACACAAGTTCGGCGTTTACAGCTCCCAGATCTATTTCCTCTTCCGCCTCAGCCGTGTTGACGTAACGAGAAATATTCAAGTTGAAATCGTTCTGCTCAATTTCCTCCATCGAAACGCAGCGAGAGTAACGGGGCTCTGGCGTTCGAAATTGATAGGTGGAAACAATTTTATCGATATGCTTATCAAGGAGAACATTCTGACGCCTGCCCTTTTCAAAGTGTTCCGAGGCATTGATGAACAGGACGTCATCGGACTTCTTGCATTTTTTCAATACAAGAATGCAAACCGGTATACCTGTGGAATAGAACAGGTTTGCTGGCAGGCCGATTACCGTGTCGATGCTCCCGTCGGTCAGCAGTTTTTTGCGGATATCCCGCTCCGCGCCGCCCCGGAATAAGACGCCATGCGGCAGAATGATCGCCATTACACCTTCATCCTTGAGATAGTGGAACCCGTGAAGCAGGAATGCGAAGTCAGCGGCAGATTTTGGAGCCACGCCATAGTTCTTGAAGCGCACATCTTCGCCCATTGCTTCGCCGGGCTCCCAGCGAAAACTGAAAGGCGGATTCGCAACAACGGCATCGAACTTGGGCATCTTTGCCGGATTGGTCTCGCGCAGCATGTCCCAATCGTTGCGAAGCGAGTCGCCATGGTAAATCTCGAACTCTGAATCCTTCACGCCGTGAAGCAGCATATTCATACGGGCCAGATTGTACGTCGTAATGTTCGACTCCTGGCCAAAGATCTTTCCAATGGCATGCGGTGCCATGCGTTTTCGCACGTTCAGCAAAAGGGATCCTGAGCCGCACGCGAAATCGAATACACTCTCAAGTCGCGCCTTCTTGCCCGTTTTCGGCTCCTGACTGTCGAGCGTGACGATCGCAGAAAGGATGCTGGAAATCTGCTGAGGCGTATAGAACTCGCCCGCCTTTTTTCCTGAACCGGCGGCAAACTGGTCAAGTAAGTATTCGTAAGCGTCTCCGAGCGTGTCAGCTACGCCGTTGGACTCCGCAAGTCCTTGTTCAATCCGCGTGATGATCGCACACAGTTTGGCATTACGCTCTTGATAAGTTCGGCCAAGCTTATCTGATCCGAGATTGATCTCGGAGAATAGGCCCTGAAAGGTGCTCTCAAAGGATTCGTTTTCGATGTATTTGAATCCGGCCTGCAGAGTATTGAGCAGTTCGCTGTCTTGCATGCGCGCCATACTCGTAATGCTTGCCCAGAGGTGCCTCGGCTGGACCACATAATGCACCTTGCGCCGCATCTGTTTCTCAAACTCTTTTACATCCTCGGAGTTTTTTTCATACCAGATCGCCAGCGGGATGAGCCGGTCCTCGCCGACGGCCTTCGGGTAGTCCTGCCCGAGTTCACGCTTCGCCGCTACCTCATAGTTGTCAGAGAGATACCTAAGGAATAGAAACGACAGCATGTAGTCGCGGAAGTCGTCCGCGTTCATTGCACCGCGCAGTTGATCGGCGATGCCCCAGAGGGTTTTGCCTAGCTGTTTCTGGTCATTTTCGGTCATAAATCACTCTGAATGGAGAACAAAATTGTATTTTTCCTGAAGCTTGGTTAAAACATTCACAAATGTATCTCGGTTTTCTGGGACGACTAGATCGGACTCGTAGTAGTAGACCTTCTTATGAGAGAGCGTGTTGATGATGTTTGCCACGGCATTGGGGTCGGTGATTCCGATCTGCCCGAGCACGTAACCGAATTGCCCAACGCCAAGGAACGATGCGACGTTCTCCAGAATTTGCCGAAGCAAGGCAAAGTGGTAAGACCGTATTTCATTTGTCTTATATGCTTTGTCCAGCACCTGAAGCAGGCGCAAGTGATAAAGCATCACATCATCCCGGCAGTTTTCAAGGGACAGGTCCCCGGATTTACTGCTCAGGATATAGGGCTTCGTCAACTTCTTGAACATGCCGCTCTTTTCGCCCTTGGTCAGCCAGTCGAATAGAATCGCGAACAGTCCTATATGGTGCGTAGTGAGGATGATCTTACGTTTTTTGTAATGATTCTCAATCAACTCGAAAAGAGTCGCCGTGGTGACAAAAATGTTGTGATCATCCAGACTTGAAACTGGGTCATCAATGAAGAAGTGGCTTGACTGCTTATCTGCCCAGCCCTCCACTTCAAAGAGGGCCAGGAAAAAGCACCACACAAAGATGCGCTCTTCGCCTCTTGAAATTTTGATGGAAGGAGGATCGGCGTTCGGATCGGGAACAGGTATGAAGAAAGAAACGGATTCGATGCCCTTCTCAACATCCTCGTGCAGCGTGAATTCAAAGTCATATTTAGGTTTGTACGCCTTCAGCTTTTCGCGGACACTGTCTTCTGTCAGGGAGGCGTGAAACTTGCTTAGGCTGCTCGGCTGCACAGTGAGACGGATGCCTGCGCCGTCATTTTCCTCATCGTTATCCCAGACAAAGAGATCCTCACTGAGTGCGTTGTAGTAGACGCCGCTGTGCGTTCCATCTGCATGCTTCGTTGCGTTCTTGTATGCAATGCAGAGTTGCGTCTTGCCCGTAGCGTTAAACGCGTACGCGATAGTGATGCGCGCATCACTATCCTTCAGCGCTTTGGCAATCTCAGCGAGCGTCACAGCGCCTCCTGTGGCGGCGGGAAGAGCTGCTGCATCAGGCCGGCTTTGTGGGTTTTGAGCATGTCGATCCACTTGTTTTGTGCGGAGATCAGTTCTTCAATGGATGAGAGGCAGTCGGCAATTTTTCTCTGCTCATCAGCGCGGGGAAAAACAATTGGAAAACGTTCAACATCAGCGCTAGTGATATTGGGGTCCTTACGGCTGCTGCTTGCCACCCTCTTCCAGTACTGAATTTTTGCATTCAGCCACATGAGTAAATAGATTGGTGTGAGTTCATCCTGATTTGGGTTCAGTACCGAGATGGCCTGGTTTGTCGCTGCCGGCATTTTCAAATATCCAGTTCGACCTATTTGATTAAAGCCGCCATACATGGCAACTAGCACCGAATCTCTTGGGTTGATTCTCGAGTTTGCCTCAGGCGTAATACACTCCTCGGTGTTGGAAATAAATGAATTTGTCAGGTCTGTTGTCTTTACCCAGGGAATAGTTCCACCTTTATAAAACTTGGATTCTGAACGCAACGGAGTTGTCCCAGCTCTAATGGTGGCAACATCAGCTAGTGTTTTCTTCTGCCACTCTCGTGCATCCTGAAACGCAGGAAAACGCAGTCGGGGAATAGTGTCGCCTTCACGCGGAAAGAGCTGTTGCAACAGAGCCTTCTTCAGTGCATGCAATGCGCCGAGCTTTCGCTGATGGACGGCGATCAACGCTCGCAGCGAGGTCTGGCTGCCAGCGATCTTCTGTTGCTCACCGCTCTTCGGTATTGAGATTGAAAGGGATTCTAGTTGGCTCGCATAAAGATGAACCACCGTGTCGCCTTGCGCGATCTTTGCAATGTCGTGTCTCTTTGCGCTATTCAGATAGTAACTCAGGAACACACCATTGTGGGCAGTCCTGATTACGTTCATGTCGCTTCCCAGTGCCACGTCATCTAGCATCACGCAGGAAGCCTTTGCAATGTCCTCCTTAGTCTCGCCCGACGCAGGGATGATAACGTCGTTCTTACAGCTAAGAAATAGCTCGGAATCGGTCAGACTCGTCGTCGAATAGATATGATCGATGATTTCGTCGTATCGAGTGTAGAGTTCACCGTACCGGATGCACGGTCGCTTGCCCGCCGGATCAATATCAGCTTTCGAGACACCGCGCCCTTTGTAAAATGCAGCTATTGAACCTAGCGTTGTCTCGATCCAGTCCGCATCATTCTTAAACTCCTGAAACCGCATCTTCGGCGTCAACGTGCGTTTGTCGTCGGGTTTCATCGCCTCGGCTTCACTGCTCATAAGCGCTCAACCCCGAGATCTCGCGCCCGCCAGCTCGTTTCTTCAGGAGAGGCACTAGCTTTCCCATGAGCGCGAGTTCCTCACGCGTGCGATCACGCCATCCGAGTTGCAGTGGGGCAAGCAGATCGACAAGTTGCTCGCCGTCGAAGATCATCCGGCCAAGAATTCCGTCAACGAACTTCTTGAGGGACTCCGCTGACAGGTCGTGCTCTTCGGCCACGGCGGCTAGTTCCGCAGTATCCTTCTCTGATTTAAAGCGTTGATACCCATCCCGGACGGCCTTCTCGTCCAGAGGCTTGCCCTCTTCAAGCGAGCGGACGTAGCTGGTGATTACTTCGCGCTCGTCCAGGAATTTCGCGTCCGACCCGATCAGGCCAATAAGCTGCTCGCGACTCATTCTCTCCTTGCCCGGTTTTTGATGGGTGTAGCGGGCAATTAGCTCCATGATGTAGTCATAATCAATCACGGCAGAGGCGAAAAGCACGAATTCGAAATCGAGTTGCTGCACTTCCTGACTGGCTGCGTCGCGCAGGCGGTCCTGCTTTTCTTTCAGACGCTGCGCGGTTTCAAGATACATGCTGCGGAAAGACCGCAACTGGTCTGGCGGCACAATCTGGAGGATTTGAACCTCTTGTTCATTGCTCAGGTCTGTGTACTGATCGAGCTGAGTCTTAAGGCGCTGCACTTCCTTGAAGCGATTCACGAAGAGGCTGCGTGCCGCATCTCCCTTGAGCATGGGCACATCTTCCGGTTTGTTTTCGAGCCCTTCCGATTTCATGAAGTACCCAAGTTTCTCCACGGCTGCTTGTAGTTTCTCAATGACCTTGTGAGCGGGTTCAGCTAACCAGATTTCGCGCGGATGCTCGACCGTCTCGCCAGAAAAGAGCGTGATTGCGTCTTCCACTGCCTGCTCCTGCTGGCGGAAGTCCAGGATATTTCCGTATGGCTTGGTATCGTTCAGCACGCGGTTCGTGCGTGAAAGCGCCTGGATCAGGCCGTGGTGTTTCAGATTTTTGTCTACATACAAAGTGTTGAGGTACTTGGAATCAAAGCCCGTTAGTAGCATGTCCACGACGATGACGATATCGATTTTCTGATCGTGTGGTAAATCGGAATTGGGGAACTGCTGGTCCTTGATTCGCTTCTGTACATCCTGATAATAGAGATCGAAGTTGAAAATGCTGTGGTTGGTACGGAACTGCCGATTGTAATCAGCAACAATAGCCTGAAGCGCACCTTTCTTTTCTTCGGGAGCTTCCGCGTTGTCGGCTTTCTCCTGGAGCAGGTCCTCTTGAATCTGCTGTACGTCGGGGTTCCCTTCGGCTGGCGGCGAGAACACACAAGCGACATTCAACGGCTTGAAATCTGGATTGTCCTTTTGTCTTTGGGCCTGCAATGTCTTGAACTTTCCAAAATAATCAATCGCTTCGTTGATTCTGCTGGTCGCCAGCAGGGCGTTGAATTTGCGGTTAGCCGTGGCCGCTTCATGCTTTTCGAGAATCGTCTCGATGATCTTTTCTTTCTTGATTCCCTCGCCGGGATTGGGCAGCCGTTCTCCTTCCGGCTTGTAGTAGTCAATGTGAAAGCGAAGCACGTTATGGTCATCAATCGCGTGCGTAATTGTGTATGCGTGCAATTGACGCTGAAACAGATCAATGGTGGTCCGATAACTGGCTTGCTGGCCTTCGATCTGCTGATAAGTGGCGTTTTCCTCAAAAATAGGCGTGCCGGTGAAGCCGAAGAGCTGAGCCTTTGGGAAAAAGTCTTTGATGGCTTGGTGATTATCGCCGAATTGCGAGCGATGGCATTCATCGAAGATGAACACAATACGCTTGTCACGAAGTGGCTCTAATTCTTGCTTGTAATTTCTCTTGCTGGTAGCGTCCAGGGCGATACCAAGCTTCTGGATCGTGGTTACGATGACTTTGTCAGCGTAATCATCAGACAAAAGACGTTCTACGAGCTTTTTGGTATCGGTGTTCTCCTCGACGCAGCCTTCCTGGAAGCGATTGAACTCTTCGCGGGTCTGGCGGTCGAGATCTTTGCGATCAACCACAAACAGACACTTTTCAATATTGGGATTGTCCTTGAGCAGCGTTGACGCTTTGAATGAAGTCAGGGTCTTGCCGCTTCCTGTGGTGTGCCAGATATAACCATTGCCGCAGTTCTGCTCAATGCATCTCACGATCGCTTTGACGGCATAAATCTGGTAGGGACGCATCATGAGCAGTTTTTGCTCGCTGGCGACAAGTACCATGTAGCGGCTAATCATCTCGCCCAAGACGCATTTAGCCAGGAACTTCTCCGAGAAAGGTTCCAGATGCGAGATTTTCTTGTTGTCCTCACTCGCGAACTCGTAAACCGGCAAAAACCGCTCATCAGCATCGAAGCTAAAGTGACGGGCGTTGTTATTGGCAAAATACCGAGTTTCCGTTCGATTGCTGACAATGAAAAGTTGAATGAAACAGAGCAGCGTCTTCCCGAAACCATTTCCGGGATCGTTCTTGTAATCCACGATCTGCTGCATGGCGCGCCGTGGGCTAATGGCCAGTCCTTTAAGCTCAATCTGGACTACAGGCACGCCATTAATGAGGAGGATCACGTCATAACGGTGGTGGCTATTGTCGGTGTTTATGCGTAACTGATTGACGACTTCAAAGCTGTTCTTGCACCAGTCCTTGATGTTCACCAGGGTAAAGTTGAGTGGCGTGCCGTCATCACGCTCAAAGGCAGTGCGCTCACGCAAGATATGCGCGGCGGTAAACACGTCCGGCGTGATGGTCTGCTCCAGCAGGCGGTCAAACTCGGCAGTGGATAAGTGAACGCGGTTAAGGGCCTCGAACTTCTCACGGAAGTTCCTTTCCAGAGCGGCACGGTCTCGAATGTCAGGCCGGTAGATGTATTTAAGATCTATCAGTTTTGAAATTAGATCTTGTTCAATATTGGTCTCTGCCGTCATCATTGAGCTGACCTAAGACATGTCAATGCGAAAGTTCCGTATTCGCCTGGCTCGTTGTGGATATTGCCACTCATGCTTGTCTTGCTCATCTCCGATTTCATCGACTCTTGCACTTTGCTGTCGCCCAAACTTATGTTTTATATACTTCTCAAAAGCGAGCCCAGTTCGATTTTACAGTGTACATCAATGATTTCAGCCCTTGGGAAATGCACCAACCCGGCTATATGAGGGCATGTCGGATAAATTGCTATTGATTATAATTTCACTGCCCAACTTGAAATGTTTATTGACTTTCCAGATTAGAGTTTCAGAGGGGATTTTTTGCTTGTCAGATGAGCAATGTTGATGAAAGATCTGCGAGGTCAACACTGTCGCATTTTTACCTACGGCGAGGATTTTTCAGGACTTGGAAGGTTTGTATCTGCTTGAAAATAAATGGTCGGGGAGAGAGGATTTGAACCTCCGACCCCCTGGTCCCGAACCAGATTCCAACTCGTATTGAGATTTATTGAAATCTGTTGGTTTTTAAGTGATTGATATTGAATCTGTTACGCATCGTTCGTGGAAAGCTGTTGGTCTTTATTGAAATTGGGTTTTTATTGTCACATTTTTATCTACAGTCGTTAGAGGGAACCGTCCGAGTAAAATAGTTTCGGGCTGGGAATTTATTGACACCGCTTTGCCCACTTTGTAACTTCCTCTCCCTCTAAGTCCTTAATGAACACAAAAAATAGCTCAGCGCCCAACTGCCTTCATTACCCGCCTTGCACATTCGGTGGCAATGTCTATGTTCGTGCCGGCTGCCGCCAGATCACCTCCCTCCAGTGCTCTGCGCGCCGACTCAAGGGCATTTTGCATACGCTTGTCATAGCCCGCGATATCAGGATGAATAACCTCATGCTTGGCTTCCAAGTCTTTTTTAGTCTCCGCAAAGTAATCTTCTGCGATCTCCGCCTTGCTGGCGGCTGCATCAAGCCTGCTGCGGAGAGCCTCGTATTCTGCTGGGTCCGGCGCAGGCAGAGAGGGAACCGGCATAACTGGAGAAGATTCTTCTTCAGCAGGTGGATGCGGTAAGGCCGGAGCGGCCCTTTTTCTCTCGGCAGAACTAATGGCATCCGGCGGGGGAGGCGGAACATACACAGGAATTGTTCCGCCGAGTGCCATGATTCTGCCAGCAATAAAAACCCATTGTCTGCGGACCGGCCCATGATCAGGATCGCCGCTTGAAGCCTGTTCAAGAACCTGGGCCGCATTGCGGTATGCCAGCAAAGCGTAATCGCGATGCACAGGTTCGCAGAGCGTGCCAAGTTCCTGATACGCCCCCGCAACTTCCACCGCGAGCATTGCATTCTGCGCTACATAAGGAAGGAGACTATCCAGATAACGCGAGGTACGTTCCAGTAAAGCTTTCCGCTCAGGAGTCAGACCTGGCCGCAACGACCATGCTTTCACCAGATCATGATCAAGCGCGCCGCGGAGCTTTCGTATGTCTTCAACTCGCGCGGGGCCGGTGGACTGTTTCGCAGTGTTTCGCTGGTCTAAAACATCCAGCACATGCGTCATCTCCGCTTCCCTGACCTCGGCCATGCGCGCATGAATCTGGGCGGTTACTGTCTGCCATGTTCCAACACCGAGAGAAAGCAGGATCAGCAAACACACCGCCACAGCCATGCGGTTGCGCTTCAAAAAACGCAGCGTCCGGCCCAACAGCGGCCCTTTGCGAGCCAGGACCGATCGTCCATCCAGGAACCGGCCAAGGTCTTCAGTCAATGCTCTCGCGCTGGGATAGCGATGGCGCGGGTCACGACGGAGACAGAGCAATACGATCTGATCGAGATCGCCCACAATCCGGCGGCGAAGCTGTGCCGTTGTTTCGGGGGTACGCTGCAGATCATTACGGATGTTGGCGCTTGGAAGCGGCGGCTCTTCCGTGAGCTTTGAAGTTGAATCCTTATACGGCAGCCGTCCGGTGAGCAGTTCATAAAGAATCACGCCCAGTGAGTAGATATCGGAGGCCCGTGCGATTGGCGCTCCGCCCATTTGCTCAGGGCTGGCATATGTTGGTGTTAGGAGTCTGTTGGTGGGGCCGGTGAGATCGTGCACCTGGGAGAACGGCGCCTGTGTTTTGGCGATGCCAAAATCCAACAGTTTTACCTGGCCATCTCCCGTAACAAGAATATTGGAGGGCTTCAGGTCGCGATGAACCACCAGGTTCTCATGCAGATAAGAAACTGCGGATACCACCTGCTGAAAGAGCCGTATCCTGTCCGCGAGGTCGAGTTTTTGGGTATCGCAAAACTGGCCAAGCGGCAAACCATCAACATACTCCATCACGAGATAAGGAAGACCATCCGCAGTCTGGCCGCCATCCAGCATGCGCGCAATATTCGGATGATCAAGGTTAGCCAGTACCTGGCGCTCCTGATGAAAGCGCTGAATGAAATCCTGCGTGGCCTGATGGCTCTTCAGCAGCTTTAACGCAACGTTTTTGCGAAACGTGCCATCGTCACGGACCGCGAGATAAACCAGCCCCATGCCGCCCGCGCCCAGTTCGCGCAGAATCCGGTACGGGCCAATCATTCGTGTGGCGATGAGCGGCTTTGCTTCACCTGCAGGCTCCGCGGTGCCAGCGTTTTGGTGGGCCAGCAGTAAATCCATGGCTTCTGCATAAATGCTTTCATTGCCGTTACAGGCTTCACGTAAAAACCCCGGCCACTCTGGCGACGACAGTAAAACTGCTGCATCAAAAACTTTTCGCAGTTCGATAAAGTGCTTGGTTTCCATAGGTGGCCTCAAAGTTGCCGGCGCAATCGGTCTATCCAGCCGTGCACCCGCTCCAGGTCCTTGCGAAGTTCATGCCAGTCTCTCCTGTCGAGTGCGGATGAGGCGCTATTCACTGCGGCCACCAGGCTATTGCGCGCGGCTGTAATTTCGGGGTTTATGGTAAGGCCTCTTTCGCGGAGATCGGCTTGCATGTTATCAACGGTTTCCACCAATGCAGAGGCGCGGGCCGAAACATCGTCAAACTCCACAAGAAGGCGACGCTCCTTCGCCGTTGAAGCCGGAAGGAGCGTCACACAAAGCAGGATGGCAGCGATGATATTCATTTCGATATGAGGCGGACTTGGTAGCCCTTACCATTGATGTGGTCCGCAGACAGCGGTTGTCCGCCGTAATCACCAAATGCAGATTTGTTATCGACTTCCTTGATAACAATCTCGCCAACCTTCACAGCTTCCACAGCGATTGGCTCCTTGGTTCGCGGGTCGAAAACTTCATTATTGATTTGCCGGACTTCAAAACGATCACCTTGCAAGACGCCATCATTGCTGCTGAGGGCAAGATAAACTCCGCCGTCAGTAGTCGCCGCCACGCGGCCCTCAATGTTCCGTGGCTTCGCAGGAAGCTGAGGTATCTTTTCTTCCAGCTGTTTTACGATCTTGTCGATTGCATCAACTGTGGCTTCTCCCAAAATCGTTTTCTCAAAACCACTGCTGGTCATTGCATTCTGGAAAAAGCCGCCACCCACACCGCTTGTACCGCCGCCCAGTCCCTCAATTCCTAGGCTCTTACCCTTCCTTACGGATTCCCCACGAGCATTTGCTGTAAGAATTACTGCCGATGTTTCGGTATCTACAATGCGGAACTCCATTGCCACAACAGCCTTGTCTTCTTTGTTTCTTAATTGCAGCGCCCCTAAAGCCCCGGCTTTAGGGATGAGACCGCCTAGTCCTCCTCCTTTGGTTTTGACCGTGTTGTCCCACCCAAAGACCGTGATGTCTCCGGTCACTACGCAATCAGATCCCAAAACGTGTCCTAATTGAGGTTGGTGTCCCGGTTCTCTTTGGGCGGACGGACTATCCGTCAATTCGCGGTCAATCGCGGTATTGCGCTCAAGCACTGTAACGATGTTGGATTGCTGCAGACGGCTCATGAGCATGGCCCGAATACCCTGACCAACGTCGTTCGTATTTTGGTCAGACTGATTCGGCAACAGTCCCAGAGCGCGATAATAGGCTTGGTAGTAGTTCTGGACTGTGTCTTTGATTGCAGCGTTATTGAACACGGCTACTACGACACGTCTCTTGCGCACCGGCGGAATATTCGGCAGATCCGCCGGATAAGGAGTGGCTGCCACCGCGGGTTCCACGGCAGGTTGTAACGCTTCTGGACCAGGAGATGGGCCACCCGGAATTGGTTCCTGCGCCGATGACGAGCCTCCAACATTCGCTGGGGGATCAGCCTGGGCCACAATGTTGGTTTTGGGATCCATCATTACGTTGATAATGTTCTCTGACACTCCGGCCTTCTGCAGTTTCAGCAGATCAGGCGTGCTCAGCTCATAGGCTTTGCCTGCGCGCTGTAGCTGTTTGATCATCAGCGTTTCTGACAGGCCGCCCTTTACCAGTTCAATCACTGTATCTACACCTGACTTCGTGACTGTAGAAGTCTTGTGCTGCGGTGCAGTTGTCTGCGGTTTAACAGTGGAGGTTTGTCCCAGCATTGTGGCTGTTATAGCTAAAAGAACTATCAGGTTGCGCATTGTCTAATATCTCTCCTCATTCCTTTCACTATTGCTCATACTTAATAAAATTCGTTCAAACGGTTTTCGCCTAAGCTGCCGCAAGGTTTTTTCCCATCCACGCGCGCGCGAATATCCAGTGCCGCCGCACCGAACTGTGCGAGGTGGAAAGGGTCTCGGCAACTTCCTTGTCCGTAAGTCCTGAAAAAAACTTGAGTTCAATTACGGTGGCTGCTGCCGGATCAACTTTGTGGAGCCGCTGCAACAGGTCATCAATCACTTGTATGTCGCATGGCTCCTGCGGATTGGCGATGATCGTCTCGTCCAGCGGCACCTTCAATCCCCCGCCACGGTTCGCTCCCCGATGAGCCCGCCCGTGATCGATCAGGACACGGCGCATTTGCGATGCGGCCACCGCAAAGAAGTGGACGCGGTCTTGCCAGTCCACCGAACCACCGCGAAAAATACGCACAAATGCCTCATGCACAATGGCCGTAGGCTGCAATGTGTGGTTCGTTCTCTCCGCTCTCATGTACCGGCGCGCGATCTTTCGCAAGTCTTCATAAACCACGTTGATCAGCTTGTCTTCAGCTCTCGGGTCACCGCTGCGGATCTCATGGAGAAGCCCGGTAATCACGATTGGGTCATGCATTTTGCCGTCCGCCTTTCGAGGCAAAGAATCAGTAATCCTGTCCTGGGGTTGTGTACTTACACGAAGCTTATGAGCCACAGACGGCGAGCATTACATGCCGATGAAAAAATATGCGGTACTGGATAAACCTTCAAGATTCCACAAGAAGCATCAAAATGCCCGCGTTGAATCTCCGGCAGTGGCACTCGGGAAAATAGAGTGCAATGTATGGACGCCCGTCGCGCTACTTTATTCGATTACCTCCGCGACCGTGTTGCAAGTAGAGGCCCAATGCATTTACGGCTACGGATGCACCATTCAATGCATTGGAAATTATTGTCTGGTGTGCTTTTAAAAAGTCCTCAGCAGAAGCAAAAGTTGAATGATGTTTGGAAGTCGTGAGGTTAACGTCGCCGTGAGGTGTCGTAACGGTATATTCGTGTGACATTTCATCTCCTTAGACAAGTATTTCCTGCCGTCGCGGAAATTGCTCTGTATTGGGATAACGCCGTGCAGAAGCGATCCGCATACAGAAATTGTTCAGGCAATTCATTCTTCCGCCAACGCAAAAGCAGCATTGTGTAGATTTTTGGAAATCAATTCACTCTGCAATTTCTCGGGAATCGCACCTGCATCCTGATAATGGCGACTTGTAAGCAATCGTTACACATCCTGTAATGAAATTTGATTCCTTTGATCTGAACACTTTTCTCTTTTCCTTCCGCTCTTCCCAACAGCCGGACAAGCTGCAAAACAGGTTTCAGAAAGCAGCCCGGCAAAAGGAGAAGACTATGGACTGCATCATTGGATTACTGGTTACGTTGTTCGAAGTGATTCAGGACACCGGGACGGGGACCTAACCTTGTACCAAGCCCAGGAAATATTCCCGGGAAGAAGACATCTTCTTTCCCGGGAACTCTGCTACAATTCGTGCACTTTGCCGCCGGCTTGAAAGGAAAAGCCCGTGAAGTATCTGGTTGTATGTATTGCTTTATGCTTGGTTGGAACGCTGCATCAGGGTTCGTCTGCCAGCTATGCATCTGTACTCCTGCCTAAGCAATCTTTCAGCCATAGAGCCCAGCGACCTATAACACTGGCCGGCAAACCTCTATCAGAACTAACAAGCCCATGCATTCCTTTAGAAACTGATAAGCCGCAGAAGCGCACTATTTCATCGCGGGGTGCCCTGTGTTTTGCCATAGAAGTCAGAGAAGATGAAGCAACGCAGTTACAGCTGGATCAGCCAGAAGACCTGGAGATGCGACTCATTGGCGGTCTTGAAGAAAGACTGATAGATAGCTTTGATCTTGGAATTGAAACGCTGACTATATCGGAACCGGGAAGCTATTGGGTTGAGGTGCGCGAAGTTAAACCTTTACGCGATCCGCTTCAAATTTCTATTGTGCAGTGGACGCTGGATCTGGAGAAAGCTGCAGCCTGGGAAGAAGCTGAGACTTGGGCTACTAAATCAAAAAAATCACGAGAGATTGCAGATATTGATAAGTCTCTTGCTTTATGGGTGGCTCTTGGCGATACAAGTTCTATTGCGCGAGCTTATCTAAAACGAGGATCCGTTTTGAGCCAGAACGATTGGGCTAATGCGCGCATTGCTTTTGAGAAAGGGCTTGAGCTGTGCCGCAAAGTTTTCGATACACGGTGCTTTGCAGAAGCGGAAAACAACAGCGGCACAGTGTCGACTCGATTAGGTGATTTTAACGATGCACAGCAAAGTCTGGGAGAAGCCGCCAAGGACTGGCAAAAGCTGGAAGACAAAGAACATGAAGGGGCAACACTCTCAAATCTGGGGTACATGCAGTATCAGGTGGGCAATTTTGGCGAAGCAATCGCCAATCTTGATCAGGCACAAGCCATTTTGAGAGCTAAAGATTCAGTAGGTTACGCCCAGGCTATAAACAATCTAGGGTTGTGCTACCAAAAGTTAGCGGAATATGAACGGGCGCGAAGCTATTTCGTAAGAGCGATACGAGGGTTTATTCGCGGCAAAAGCCCTCGTAACGTTATTTTGGCCCGCATGAATCTGGGCCGGAACTATATGCTGGAAGGCAGGTTGCAACAAGCGCAAAAAATTCTTGAGACTGCTGTAGCTGAAGCCGAAAAACTGCCTGCACGCCAACCCCGGGCAGACACACTTAGAAATCTTGCCCAGACCCTATATCTAGCCGGAAAGCTTGATGAAGCAAAATCCCGGCTTGAGCTTGCGCTTGAAGTCGATCGCACTACGGGCAATCAGCGAGGACAAAGCAGTGCGCTCCACTACCTGGGACTCATCGCAGAGAAGAACAAAGATATTGAAACCGCGCGTGCCTTACTTACCCAGGCAGTGCAGATTCGACGCGAGGTCGGCCTGCGCGATGACGCGTCCGATTCGCTACTGGCGCTGGCTGACCTTGAATATCATGACCAACACCTGGAAGCTGCCCGCGATTTTGCTGAGCAGGCCCTGACGCTCATGGAGTCGGTGCGGAGTCAGGTACAAAATTCCACTTTGCGCGCCTTTTACTATTCGCGCAAGCGACAGCTCTTTGATCTGCTTGTAGAAATTGTCATGACAGCGTCTCGACAGGACGCAGCCGCTAACGGCCTGCTGGCAGTAGAAAAAGGCAGGGGACGCGCACTGATTGATTTGCTCTCGAGCGGATCTTTGCCCGGACAATTGCCTGAAGGTGCTGCCGAACAACACGCCAATATCCAGCGACAACTCGATTATCTGGCGGACGTTCTTGCCAAGACCGCACCTGGTAAAGACTCTGCACTCCGCCTGCGATTTCAAAAACTACTGGATGACGACGACGCGCTTGAAGATCGCATCCGCCAATCGCTTGCCGGACAAAAACTGGCCCAGCCGCTCAAATCCATTGCGGACCTTCAAAGCGAGCTTCGCCGCACCGGCAGCGCTTTGCTGGAATACTACTTGGGAGATCGGCAGAGTTATCTATGGTTTGTTGATGCCGATCGGATTCAAGTCTTTCCTCTTCCGTCCGCCGCGAAAATCGAATCTGTGGTCAAGCCGGTCGTCGAAGAATTTGGACGCATCCTAGAGCGGCGTCGCTCACCTGCCCAGCAGGCTGCTTACAAGCATGCACTCAAGAAATTGTCTGCAACATTATTCAGTCAGCTTGCAAACGTTCCGCTGCCAGAGCGTCTGATTCTGGTTCCTGATGGCATTCTCCACAAGGTTCCTTTTGCTGCATTGCAGATTCCCGACACCGCGGAACCATTGGGTTGGGCGCATGACCTGTTGCAGGTTCCGTCTGCCGCATATCTGCTTGCGGGAGCGCGTCCGCGTCCGATTCACAAATTTCCGCGAACCATTCTGGCGGTCGCTGACCCTGTCTTCTCAGCCACCGATAGTAGGGTTCTAAATCCTCAGGTTGTAGCCACAGGCCACAAATCAAATGCAGATCCAAACTTCGGGCTGAGCAGGTTAGCATTTAACGGCGAAATTAAAATAATGGAAGCGAGCATTCCTCGCTCCCGCCTTCAGGTTCTTCGCGGTTTTGCAGCCAGCCGCGCAACATTGAGCCATGTCCAGCTGGAAGACTTCGGCGTTTTACATTTTTCCACCCATGCGCTGATCAATGACAGTATTCCGGAACTTTCCTGGATCGCCTTGTCCATGGTGGACCGTAATGGCCGCGCAGTGGATGGCCTTCTGCATCCTTATCAGTTAGCGCAGTTTCATCTGGCTGGTTCCATTGTGGTCCTTTCAGCATGTGATACAGCTCTGGGAAAACAGGTGTGGGGCGAAGGGCTCATGGGATTCTCAAACAGCCTGCTTTCCGCCGGCGCGTCGCAACTGGTGCTGGCACTCACTGAGATTGACGCCGAAGCCTCTTCCAGTTTTCTCAGCAACGTTTACAGCGAGTTTCTAAAGGGAACCAATATGGAACACTCCATGACTCTGGCGCGCCGAAAGATGGCGCACTCACATCGTTTTTCCGATCCTTATTATTGGGCGTCTTTTGTTGTGATCGGGCGGACAACGGATGCCGTCAACAGTGGTTTTGCCGCCACGTATAATCGGAATTAACATGCGCAACTGCCGCTCCGTTGCTCCGGAGGCATGGGCGCATGCCCGAGAGGCGCTGGTATTCTATTTCTCGCGCCACCATGGCCGTTCAGATGCGGAGGACTTGGCCCAGGAGACTCTGCTCGCTCTCTGGAACAGAGAAGATTATGAGTTTGAGAGGGAAGAAGATTTCCTTAAAGTTTGTTACGGCTTTGCCCGCCACATCTTAAAGGAAGGTTATCGCGAAAGCCGACGCCATGCAGGCGAACCTCTCGATGCCTCCACACCGGCGCCCCAGAATGAACTGAGCGGACTAAGGGCAACGGAGGCCCGAATCCTGCTCGATGAGGTATGCGAAATTGGGCGGTCTCTGCTGCGCGGCAAAGATTGGCAGATGATTGAGCAGGCTGCAGACATCAGCCCCGCCAGCATGGCGAAAAAGTTCAAGACGGGAAATGCAAACAACGTGCGCGTCAGGCTTCACCGCGCACGCCGGAAGCTGGCAAAACTCGCAGGGCTGGATGAGAGTTGAGGTGTAATGACCGATGCCATTCGACCATATATCCAATGAAGCTATGAAATCTTATTTGCTGGGCCAACTCCCCGACGAACAAACCGCCGCGCTGGAGGAAGAGTACTTCTGTAACCGGGAATTCTTTTTGAAAATTCAGTCAGCGGAGACAACGCTGATTACAGACTATCTGGAGGGAACTCTGCCGCCGGCAGAAAAATTCGCCTTTGAAAACCGGTATCTGCAGACACCTCTGCTGCAGCGGAAGCTTGAAGAGGTCAGACGGCAGCGCAGCGAGCAAAAAACCGTAACGCAACCATACCATTGGAACAGTTGGCGCCTTGCATTGGCTACCGCGGCAGTCCTGGTTCTGGGGCTGGGACTCTGGCGATATCGCCCCGATGGAAAAAATCAGTACGAGCCTGCTGCAAGCCAACAACAGCCGCAACTGCACTCAGTGATTGCCATCCACATCAGCCCCAATCTGGTGAAGGGAAATGGCGCCCGATCCGTTCAATTCGAACGGCCCAAGAGCGGAGCGACTATCAATCTGGTTCTTGAACTGCCGGGCCAATCAACTCCCACTAGATGTATGGTGCGCGTTTCAATGGTAGATGCGGATGGAAGCTGGGTACCGATCTGGAATAGTCTGGAGCCGATAACTTCGTCAAAAGATGGTGGAGGCCAGGTGTTAATTTTGCAACTCGGCGGAACTTTGCTGCGTGCAGGAGATTACAAACTTGAAGCCTGGACTCAGGATGGCACGGTTCGCGAAACGTATGCTTATCAGGTTACAGAACAAACATAAGTGTTGTGGCTCGCCAAAATTGAGATCTGCCGTGATTTCAACAGTTTCCACAAAGCAGGCTTAGCCAGAATTCTGCTGCTACGCCATAGCAAACGGCCTCTAACAAAAAATTATATTAAAGGAATGCAAAGACCAAGGTGAAATCCCCCTCTCTGGATGGGAATTTATGAGCGCCGGAATGGTGAGTACGGTTACACCACGGATTGTTATCAATGAGTGTGTACAACGTCAGGTAAGCCGCGAAAAGCTAATGGCCGAAATCGGCATTTCTTATGATTGCATTCGCGAGGGATCCAGCCTTCCTCCATTGGAGAAAATGTACACTTTATGGGAGAGTGCCCTCAGTTTGACCAAGGACGATATGCTGGGGCTGCATGTGGCGGAAGAAATCCCGTTCGGATCATTTCGATTGCTCGATTTAAATGCGACTCGAAACATCGATCTCAGATGCACAGTCTGGCGCAAAGGCAACAGACCTTCTAGAATTACGCGCGTGCGAACTGATGCAGCTTGAGTCCACGGCCCCTTACCGATATGGTGTAAGTCGTGGTTCCCGAGATCACCCGACAACAACAGCATTCGGATCATGGAGTAAATCGAAAGCACACCCAAAAACCGAATTCAATCCAAAATGTGTTGACTTGGTGCTTCATGGATCAATAGCCTTCCGAATGTAACGGCTGTACCTGTATCGACCGCATTCAACAGAAAGAGCTTTTTGCGGAGGTACATATAGACTTCCCGTGCTGTCTTCGAAAGCAAGCCCTGTTCCCGTACCATGGCCCGAAAAATGAACAATCTCATATTCGTCGTCAAGGAGCGCGCGACGGATGTCGTCAACTGTTGCGGCGTGACGAATCACCAAAATCAAATTAGCCCGGTTTTTACTCCTGCGGACACATTCCTGAATGGTCCTGTCTTCTTCTCCTAAACGTAGAGGGCTAGTCCCTCGTGGGTTGGCGAAGACCACCAGCACCTTCATTTCGTAGTCTCCTCGATTGAAATTCCCGGAGCAGCTTCTACGTTTGTCTTTCGATAAGGGGTGTTCTTCTGACAAAAGGGTTCTTGCCAGCCGAAATCCATACGGCCGGTACAGAATTGCCTACAGTCGGATAGAGTTAACCCTGTATTGAGACAAATTACATTTATGACACCTTGCATCATTATATTATTGAACATTATTATTGAACCCTTCACGTGAGACAAATCTACTCCACCAATCACCGACACCGATTACTTCGAGCTTTATCTCGTTAATTCTTCAGCAGGGTTGGATACAGACGAATTTTTTGACCACATGGGATCTGAGATCGACCTGGGGCGGACTCGTTGACGTTTGACGGGGCAATACGGAAGTGATGGAGTGACCCTCCTTTGAGTGTGACTTGTTGGCTGGTCGGGTTTCTACTGTACTCAATCGCTTCCTTCTCAGCCAGTCGCGATGAAGAAGCATTCAAAATCAAGACTTGGATCGGTCTGCTTTTTTCCGCCAGGTTCTACCGAGTTTAAACTTCCTGTCATGAGTAAATGGGTTTTGAATGATCTTCAATACGCTTTGAATGATCTCAATCCTTGGGTTCAGGGCAGCCCGGTATAAGCTCCTCTGCGAATAAGTACGCCATCAAATACGAAACCACGTCCTTGAGCGCTGGCTCGTCAATGCCCTGCAAACGCTTGCGCGTCTCGCGATATTGCTCGTTGTTGTAGCGCTTATGTTGCATCCCGGCCATTTTCTGATGTGATCGATTAATGAAGGGCAGAAGCGGATAGAGTGGATCTTCTTTCGTGCAGTGGCTGTTCAACTCAGCGACGAAATCCGTGATTTCATAATAAACGAAAGGATAACCGTAATTTTCGGTGATTAGATGAGTAATATCCACCATGTTGTAATAGCTGTCGGCTGTCACATGAAGAGTAGTGTGCGCAGGGTTGCGTTGGTGGAACATGGCCGCAATGCCGGCGGCGGCGATGTCGACTGGCAGGAAGCTGATCTGATTCAATGCGTTGACGGCAATGCCATGTTTGATCATGAACGCCAGCAGCAACAAGGCGATATCGTTCCGGCTTCCCACACCGCCTGTTGAGGGTGATAGGAACGCTGGGCGATAGATTGTGATGTCGAGTCCCTGGCGCGCGGCCGCGAAAACCAGTTGCTCGGCAACCCACTTGCTTTGGGCGTAGCCGAAATCGAGATTCAACATTGCCTCATTATTGTCGCTCTCCAAAACTTCCGCACTTTGCGTCCAACCGAAGATGACCGTACTGGAGATGAAATGGAATTCCTTGGGGATTCCTGTATGGGAAAAGCGCAACAGTTCCCGGGTTCCATCGACATTGTGGGCCCTGAGAGCTTCATAGCTCAGAACGTAATTCACTAGAGCCGCATTGTGAAGGACCGCCTGGACGCAGGCAGCGAGCGATTGCCACTGCTCAAGACCGAGCCCGAGATTGGGCTGGGCAATGTCACCGCACACCACATGCACCCGCGTGTTCAATTCTTCGTCCAGGAAGGGCGTCCAAAGTCCGGCTCCACGCAGAAAAGCGCGGATCCGATTCATGCCGTCGACTGGATTCATGGCGCGTGTAAGTGCGTAATAGGTATAAGGAGTGTGCTTCAAAAGACTGTTAAGCAAGAAGGGGCCAAAGAAGCCAGTCGGCCCGGTTAGGAGTACATTGGCCACAGGCTCGCCTCTTTCGCAAACCTCGACACAATCGGTGGTCTTCAGGTGGGCATCCAATCGCATCAAAGCCCTTTCCTGAGCTTCGCAGTCCTGTTTCAGTTGCTGCAGAAACGATTCCAGTGCTGCCTCTCCTCCTGCTGGCACCGTTTCCACCTGATCGAGCAGGGAGAAGAAATCAGCAATTGTCAGCCGCTGAATGAGCCAGACATCCAACTGGATCGCCAGGTTAATTGCACAATGAGCCTTGAACAATTGCTCAATCTCTGAAAGCAGCGCAGCCAAAGTGAGAGAATCGATCCCCACCTCGGCAAATGTACAGGTTTCCTGGCCCGTAAGATTGTACGAATCTAGGATGTGCAGGAAACGGGCCCTAGGGCCCGCATTCTCAGTGGGCTCTTTCGGACGAGTGACGAGGTGGGTTGCAATTGTCTGCAGGACGCCGCCGAGCAAGCGCAAGCGTGTCAAGCTTCGCGCGATCTTTCCTGAAGTGGTGCGCACGATTGTTCCAGAGGTTGCGAAAATGATGGCGTAGGGCTCGACATAGCATTGCGTCCGGATGGCCCGTACAATTTCATAGGGATCAGGAAGGTCCTTTGCGATCCTCACCTCAGCTATGATTATCAGAGTGTCTCGTTCCTGGTCTCCGTTGAAAGCCGCTACACCGCCACTTCGAATTTTCTGCGAACTCGACTCAACAATGAACTCTATGTCTTGTGGGTAATAATTGACCCCATTGATAACTATGAGGTCTTTGATTCGACCACAGACGAACAGCTCATCCTCGTAAAGGAATCCCAAGTCGCCGGTTCGAAGGTAGGCGTTGGCATCCTCAGGGTGGCCCTTGATCGTGTTGCCGAAAGTCTCGCGGGTCAATTCTTGCTTATTCCAATAGCCCCAGCAGGTACTCTTCCCGGCGAGCCAGATCTCGCCGATTTCGTTCGGGCCCAAAACGGCTCCAGACTCCGGATTTACAATCTGCAGACGGATGCCTTCCAGCGCTTTCCCGCAACTCGCAAGTCGAATTTGAGTAGGGTCCATTGAACGGGCTTCCACGATCTGTAACGTATTCTGCTGGAGAAGCCTCTTGTTCACGGCGATGCTGTGTCTGCCGTAGTGAGTCGCCGTCAGCGTATTCTCCGCCAAGCCGTAGGCCGCAACGACCGCTTTCGGGGCAAGTCCATAGAGCGCAAATCGTTCACGAAAGCGGAGGCAGGTGTCGGGATGTACGGATTCCGAGGCATTCATCAGCACCAGCATCGAGCTAAGATCCAGGCCGTTGAGCTGCGCTGTAGGAACTTTATCCTCGCGCAAGCAATATTCGAAGCCGAAGTTGGGAGAGGACGCGTAAGTTGCCCGCACCCGACCCATTGTTTGGAGCCACAAAAGAGGCCGTTTTAGAAAATCCAAGGGCGAAAAACTGTAGACGGTAGCTCCGGTGACGACCGGATAGAGGTGGTATCCGATGAGCCCCATATCGTGATAGTGAGGCAGCCATGACACACCGACAGCCGTGTGGTCAACGGTGTTACGGCCGTTGTGGATCACATTTGCATGGGACACCACAACTCCCTTTGGGTCGTTGGTCGAGCCGGATGTGTATTGCAAAAAGAGTACTGGGCCAGGATCATTTCGGAAACTCTCGGAAGGGAGCCCTCTCAAGGCATCAGTTGCGATCCACTCAACTCTGGGCATCTGAGAAGCGTTGCGCGACGACGAAGGAATCCGGCATTCACCCCGTAACCGCTGGTATGAGGCGTAGAAGGCATTGGTTGTAAGAGCAATGGACGCCTGAGAATCACACGCGATAAAGGCCAGTTTGGCAAAATTGCGTGCGAAGCCCAAGGGCGTCGGCGGGCATACAGGTACCGGGATCGCGCCAATGCGAGCGCAAGCGAAAAAAGCAACACTCACTTCCAACCCAGGAGGATAAACGAGAAGTACCCGAGCGCCCTTCTTCACTCCAAACCGCTTAGAGAGTTGCTCCGCCAGATACCTGGTGCGCTGATGAAAATCCCAATACGTGTAGCTCTCGGTCTCGTGGCCGTCGACATCCAAGAAGGCACTTAAGCGCCAACCCGGCTGCACAGCGGCCCAGTGCTCCAGATAATCGATGATGGAGTCCATCTACGGTTGCCAACTCCAGTTTGCCCAAGCCTGTCGGCAGATTACCGAGGCGCGGAATGGTCGCACACTCCGCGCCCCCGAGCTTACGCTATTTTATTCGGTTGGCCAGGTTTCGGCAGGTTAGGCAGATTCGGCATTTGCAGTGTTTCGGGACGCTTGCATGGCTCATATGTGCAGGCCGGCTTGGGTTGTGGCGGCGGGCAGCACTGCTCAATCTGAGCGCGAAGCGCAGCCAGCCGTTCCCGTTCAAGTGCCGCGCCGGGATTCGCGGTTTCGGTTATATCCAGCATGGCATCGGCATCGTCGCGAATGCGCGTTTGCAGTTGGGTCTGTATCGTAGCCTGCGTAAGGATGGCGCACGTATTCTTGGAGATGTGTTCGAGCGCGCATATCATCGTATCAGCCTGCTGTGTAAGGTGGAACAGGAGCTGCAGTTCCACGACACCGAGCTGCTCCAGGACCGTCAAGGCATTGACAGTCGCATTGAAACCGGCTTTTACGTCTGTATCCAGCTGGTCAACGCTGTTTTTTACTTGGTTTGTTGCCGCAGTTCCATTGGTAACATCAGTATGGAGCTGGTCAAGTTTTCCATTAGCCGCAACAAGTTGATTGAATAGGTCGTTGATACCTGCCATAACCCTATTTCTCCTTTTCTGTGGCCGGCGTGATTTCGGCCCGCACAACATCGCCGTGCTCTCGCAGGCGCTTACGAAATTCAGGGGGTGGCTCCCCAGCACGGTGATGAATAGGTTCTGTCGCGTGCTGCAAGCGTACATCTACCCGGTCGATCGGTCCGATCGGGTCTTCCACCCAAGTCGGGCCGCCCGGAGGACCCGGACGGTTGACCTTGGCTGGAATTTGCACCTTGATCGTGGCCCGGCTCTTAGGATTCACCACTACCTGAGCGGGCGCCCGAGGATGGTCCGATATCATCTTTATATACGGTGGCAACTGCTTGACGGGCTCGGCCAGGTCCACCGAGAGCACACGGGTAGCGGGATCATAGGCGTAGTCCTTGGTGGTTGCCCAGACGTACAAAGGCTTATCACCCGGGTTTTCAACATCGATCCCCAGGTTCAGGGTGGCACGTGCGCCAGTTGCGGCTTCAGCCGCTTGAGATGTACGACTGATCGCGACACCGTGTATCTTTGCTAGCTTGTCGCTTGTCATTGACTTTTTCCTGTCTGACTCTTTCCTGTTTAAGTCTTTTTTCTTTGGTTTCTCTTTTACCGACTTTTTCTTAGCCATCTTGATCTCCATCTGATGTCCGGCTAAACAAAACCGTAACGTTGGAGTGCAGCCACAACCTCCGGCCATGCTGCCGCTAATCGTGGTCCCGCCTGCCGTCTCGCTGCAGGCTCGAAATCATAAAAAGTCGCCAGAATCTCCAACTGATCTTCCAGTTCGGCTACCTTGGCCGGCCGTTTCAGCGTTTCCACAGGCGCAGCCGCAAGCCACTGCGATACCTCATGCACCAAGTCACCTGTGCCTGCTTCCAGTGTCCACACTCGCACCAGCGGATCCAGAATGGCCCACGACGCGTACGGCAACTTCGCTGCCTGCCGCAACCTCGCCTCAAACTCACGTAGCATTTCAGGAGCATCTTCGGGCAGCGGATCGCCCAAGCGGATCGCCTTTAACATCGACCCTATCGATGCCCCTACAAGATTGTTGGAACACGCGTTCAAAACCTCACCCAGCGCTTCGCCCACAGCTTTCTGCCCAGCCTCCTTTAGCGCCAGCGCTCCAGCCAGCGTGTACCAGGCCAATAGCGGCCGCACCACGATCCACAGCGTCGCCATTCGAGCTAGGCCATCCTGCTCCAGCCGGGACGCAATCGCTGGGCTGAACTGGTAATACTCGCCATAAATACGCTCGATCAACTCGGCACCCAGAGCCGACTTGGCAACCACCAGTTGACGCAACTCCCGCAGCCGATGGATCTCTGCCGACTCAGTAGACTGGGTCGCCGCCGAAACGATAAAACAGCCATTCCCGCCGCTGGGCCCGCCACCACATCCACCGCCATGGTTGCAGGGGTCGCGCAGGGCTATGCCAAGCTGACTACGCAATACGTTCTCGTCAATTTCCGCTGCGGGCTCGTCACTGGTATCGGCCGGGCACGTTGTCTGAGGAAAAGGGTGCTGTTGGATAGCACGGTGGAAGGCATGCGAAAGCTCATGGTAGAGAACGACCGGGCTTGGGTCTGGGATAGCGTTACCTCCCATATCAAATACGAACATACCTTGGCCCAAGCACTGGCTGTTGTCGTAGACAACGTGGATCACGTTGGGCGTGACGCTGGTATCAATGTAGGTGACGCCATTTCCAGTCAGGTTCCCGCCGAACCCGTATGGATCGTTGCCGCCGTTGAGTGGGGTGATGAGTATCGGGTCGCCCCAGCTGAGACCACTGTTCGTGGTTACTAGCGTAAACAGCCGGTTTGCCGTGGCCGTGCCGGTAGTCACGCTCGGGTAGGTGAGTTGGGTAGCATTGACATTGCCAATATTCGTGACGATGGTTGCAGTTACTGGAGCCCCGCCGTTGAAATCCCCGTCACTCGAAGAAATTGTAAAAAGGTCCGTGGTCGCATCGCCGGTACCGTTTGGATCGACAAAGAGGCTCATCTTTCTGTCCTTCCCAAAACTTATCTTGCACGACTTCCGGCAGTTGATTCGGAACCTATAAACGCGAGAACAGCTTCTGGCGAATCTGCCCCGAACTGGGAAAGCCATTTAATACCTGGTCTGTGCGAGTCTCCAAAGCGTTAGTGGCGCGTGGAAGAAACGCTTCAAGAAACTCTTACACCCTAGCCCAGGTTTGGCTTCTCTTTTTTCGACTTTTTCCTGGCCATCTTGATCTCCATCTGATGTCCGGCTAAACAAAACCGTAACGTTGGAGTGCATCCACAACCTCCGGCCATGCTGCCGCTAATCGTGGTCCCGCCTGCCGTCTCGCTGCAGGCTCGAAATCATAAAAAGTCGCCAGAATCTCCAACTGATCTTCCAGTTCGGCCACATTGGCCGGCCGTTTGAGCGTCTCTAAAGGTGCAGCAGCCAGCCACTGCGACACCTCATGCACCAAGTCACCGTTGCCTGCTTCCAGCGTCCACACTCGCACCAGCGGATCCAGAATGGCCCACGATGCGTATGGCATCTTTGCCGCCTGCCGGAGCTTTGGCTCAAAAGCAAGAAACATTTCAGGAGCATCTTCCGGCAATGCCGCGCCCGAGCGGATCGCCTTTAACATCGACCCTATCGATGCCCCTACAAGATTGTTGGAACACGCGTTCAAAACCTCACCCAGTGCTTCGCCCACAGCTTTCTGCCCAGCCTCCTTTAGCGCCAGCACTCCAGCCAGCGTGTACCAGGCCAATAGCGGCCGCACCACGATCCACAGCGTCGCCATTCGAGCTAGGCCATCCTGCTCCAGCCGGGACGCAATCGCTGGGCTGAACTGGTAATACTCGCCATAAATCCGCTCGATCAGTTGCGCGCCCAAGGCCGACTTGGCAACCACGCGTTGACGCAACTCCCGCAGCCTATGAATCTCTGCCGACTCGGCAGACTGGGTTGCTGCTGTCACGATGAAGCATCCGCCATTCCCGCCACCGCCGCCACATTGAGCGCCGTGGTTGCACACGTCACGCAAGGCTACGCCAAGCTGACTACGCAACACGTTCTCGTCAATTTCCGCCGCCGGCTCATCAGTGGTATTGCCAGGGCACACTGTTTGAGGAAAGGGAATCTGGTTAATAGCGTTGTGAAAAGCATGGGAGAGTTCGTGGTAGAGAATTACTGAATTTGGTGACGGGATGGGATTACCGCCAGTATCAAACACCTGGATACCTGTACCTGAGCACTGGCCAGTATCGTAGATCACGTGGACGACGTTTGGGGTTACGCTGGTATCAACGTAGGTTCCGCCGTTCCCAGTTATGTTCCCGAGAACTCCGTATGGATCATTGCCACCGTTCAATGGCGTAATGAGTATAGGGTTGCCCCAGCTGAGGCCACTGTTCGTGGTTACCAGCGTGAACAGCCGGTTTGCGGTCGGGGTGCCGGTGGTCACGCTCGGGTAGGTGAGTTGGGTAGCATTGACATTGCCAATATTCGTGACGATGGCTGCAGTTACTGGAGCCCCGCCATTGAAATTCCCGTCGCTCGAAGAAATTGTAAAAAGATCGATGGAGGGATCTGTACCGTTTGGATCTACAAAGAGGCTCATCTTGCCATCCTT
The DNA here is from genome assembly GCA_036496365.1 of Candidatus Angelobacter sp. GTDB lineage: Bacteria > Acidobacteriota > Terriglobia > Terriglobales > Acidobacteriaceae > Angelobacter. The sequence goes on from DASXLK010000025.1 coordinate 41,848, forward strand.
TTCTTAAGGACCCATGGTGCATAAAAGAAGAAATCCCGACAGGAAGGATTTGTTAAAATCATCTCGTGTCGAAGGCGATTCGTACCAAACGAGCTACCTCTGATGTATAGTGCATCAGGTGGAAAAGACGTTTCAAAAAAAATCTCTATACTTGTCCAAAGCTGAAATGAGCTGTCAGCATCTCCCAGCACTTCTGGTGCAAACCCAGAGGGTCGACCTGATCGCAGGCGATCTAAGCTGCTTTTCTTCAATGAGATTTTAAAGCCGGCATGGTGTTCCGAACGGGCGCTGTAGTCGATTTTGTGACGGTCAAATCCTCAAGTCTCAACAGTTTTCAACATCCCGAAATTCTCTAATACTGAATCTAAAGAGCTTCCACGAGGAAAACCGAGTGGAGCACTTGGTCCCGGAACCAGGAAGGCCGGAACCAATTTACTTGCTATTCAATCATCTGAGCTCCAACCGTCTAATTCTTGCTTAGTCACGCCAGTCTTGGCGCAATGTAAACCTTCAATCGCAACCCCAAGTTTGGGATATGAAGCTTGGGTTAGCGTGCCAATGGCCCTGAGCGGGCGTAGGTTCAGTGACACCCCGAAATGATGGCCCTATCAAACGAACACACATCTCGATAACCAATTGATTTGAAATTCGTCAGAGAAGAAGCAGGTGCGGGCTTTTCACCTCCTTGAGGCATGCGCCGCGCCCGTGCCAAAGTGAAAACCACTCTTTTACTTCAAAGAGATAATCTTGATTTGAGGCCTTTGCAGATGGCTCCTGTTACGAGACGACAATTTTTGAAAACCGCCATGCTTGTCAGTGCTTCGGGTGTCTGGGCAAAGCACTTTCCAACAGCATCAACCCTGTCGTGGCATGAACGGCGAGATCTCTTTCCAGACGGAGTTGCGTCGGGAGATCCAAACAGCAATAGCGTCCTATTGTGGACGCGCAGGGCACCGGAGGGCCAACCACAACCATCGCACCTGATGCTGGAGGTGGCGGAAGACCAGGAATTTCATCGGGTAGTGGCGACGCAGAGCGTAGCCATCTCGGCCGATGCCGATTGGACTTGCCGGGTCTTGGTGGGACACCTAAAGCCTGCACATGTCTATTGGTATCGCTTTAGTGACAGCCAGGGAAATGGGAGTCGTGTTGGGAGGACGATTACAGCTCCTGATGACAATGACCCGCGGCCCGTTCGTTTTGCGTTTGTAAGCTGTCAAAACGCAAACCTCGGTGCGCAAAACGCGTACCGAAGAATGATTTATGAGGACGAACGCGCTCCTGAGGCGGAAAAACTGGGTTTTGTCCTGCACCTTGGCGACTTCATTTATGAGCTGGTGTGGTATCCCGAAGACCGCAAGACATACTACGCCCGCCAAGTACGGGACATAGTCCGCTATCCGCACGGCGAAAAAATATCGGACTTTCACATTCCCACCACAGTGGAAGATTATCGTGCCATCTATAAGGCATATCTACATGACCCTGAGCTGCAAGACGCGCGTGCACATTTTCCCTTTGTGCCCATGTGGGACAACCACGAATTCAGCTGGCAGGGATGGCAGAGTTTCCAGAAATTTGGCCCAAAAACTTTTCCGGCCCAGACGAGAAAAGTGGCAGCCATGCAGGCGTTCTTTGAGTATCAGCCGGCGCGGATGATCAAGTCCAGCGGCACTTCACTGGCTACCTTTGGGCCACCCAAAGTAGTGGATGCGCCGATCACTAAATTTGACGAGCACGGTCTGGGCCAGGAGCCGAACAATCTGGCTGCCATCGGAAGTTTAAGGGGCCATCGCAGTTTGCGCTGGGGCCGCAACCTGGACCTGATCATTACAGACGAGCGCAGCTATCGCACGGAAGACCCGTTCGGGCGACCTGAAACGGACGGCCTGGACGACAAGGACTTCCAGCTGTTCACCGCACAGGAAGTGATCGAGATCCTGGATGGCGGCCGGGGATACAACAATGGAAAACCTCCGCAAACCATCCGCGTGGGAGAAAAGGAAATCCACAATTTCCGCAAAGACGAGCCTCCGCAAAGCATCTTAGGCGCTGAGCAAAAAGCCTGGTTCCTTGAACAGCTCAGGAATTCAAAGGCAACGTGGAAAATCTGGGGAAGCACGACCTCAACCCTGGAGGAGCGGGTTGATCCCCAGAACCTGCCCGACGGACTGGCGGCCAAAAAGTGGCCCGGAGAGGGCTACGCACTCACGTTGGCCGGCGATGTT
>DASXLK010000026.1:0-134976 GCA_036496365.1 Candidatus Angelobacter sp.
GGATAAAACTCGTTATTGAACTCAAAATACCAGCCACCCGGCTGGACGTTGCGCACCTTCACGGCCCAATCGCCTTTGTAGCGGACCTCTTTGCTCAGGATCCAGTCTGCGGCTTTCAGCATGCGCGGATCATCTTTTGTCACGCCACTCTCGCCCAGTGCAAACATGGCATACGCGGTGTCCCATACGGGAGACATACACGGCTGCATGCGGAACGTCGGTTGCGGTTGAATTGCGTTCGCTGGCTCTTCAATGCCCAGCTTTTCAAATTCGTCCAGTGCCCGGATCACCTGGGGATCATCTGTCGAGTAGCCCAGGCAGCGCAGCGCGATAATCGAATTCAAAATGCCGGGATAGATAGCGCCAAGACCATCTGATTTTTCCAGGCGATCCAGCATCCACCGTTTGGCTTTCTTGATCGCCAGATAACGCAGCGGGCGGATGTGAAAGCGCTCGCAAAAATGCACCACACGGTTCAGCACCAAAAAGAAATTTCTCCACGAAATTGGCTTTGCCGCCCATTTCAGATGCAGGTGCTTGCCGTGCCGGCCTCCCACGAATAATTCGTCGATATGCATCTCAGCCGGTAGCTTCTTAAATGGCTTTTTGGCATATGCGATTGAGAGTGGAACCAGAATCGCCCGCGACCATGAAGAGATCTCGTAAAGATTGAACCAGAACCAGTTGGGGAAGAGCACAATCTCCGGCGGAATGGCCGGAACGGCTTCCCAGTCATATTGGCCCAGAAAGCACAGATAAATCTTGGTAAAGGTGTTGCACTCAGTCGCGCCGCCCAATTCAAGAATCGTCTTCCGGGCACGCTCCAGCATCGGATGGTCTGGCTTATAGCCCATCAACTTCAGCGCGAAATAGGCTTTTACGGATGCGCTGATATTGGAAGGGCCTCCGGAATATATGGGCCAGCCGCCATCGGCATTCTGGTGACGGATAATCTCAGGAACAGCACGCTCCATGCGGCTGTGATTGCCGGTCCCCAGCAGCGTATGAATCGCAATGTAATCGGACTCAAGTGTGGTGTCGGCTTCCAGTTCACCGCACCAGTAGCCGTCTTTGTGTTGCTGGGCAAAGAGATAATTGCGCGCTTTCTCAAGGCCAAAGGCCACACGGCCCAGCATGTCGTCAATTTTCCCAAAAAGCATCTGCGCGGGATGCTGGTTCACCAACTTGCTCATTTGCTAACTACTCCGCAGCGACGGCAGGCGCTGCTGCAATGGCCTCAACAATCTCCGGAGGCAGGCCAAAACGGACATTCTCTGGCATGACCTCAACTTCGCGGATCGTGGTAAAGCCTTTACCCTTCAAAAAATCTATGGCCTGGTCCACCAGAATCTCCGGCGCGGAAGCCCCCGCCGTCAAGGCCAGCGTCTTGATTCCGGTAAGCCATTCTGCTTTTATGTCGCTGGCTGTGTCGATCAGGTAAGAAGGCGTGCCCAGATTGGTAGAGACCTCAACCAGTCGGTTGGAATTGGAACTGTTCTCAGAACCGACCACCAGCAGCAGATCGGCCTGGTGCGCCACATCTTTCACCGCAGTCTGGCGGTTTTGTGTGGCATAGCAGATGTCCTGTGCATGCGGCCCTTCAATCAAGGGGAATTTCTTCCGCAGCGCCTCAATTACGTCCTTGGTTTCATCCAAGCTGAGCGTGGTCTGGGTGATGTAAGCAATCCGTGTGGGATCAGGGACTTCCAGCGCATCCACTTCACTTGCGCTCCCCACAACCTGTGTCACTTCCGGGGCTTCGCCCAGCGTGCCAATCACTTCGTCATGATCGTGATGGCCGATCAAAATAATGCTATAGCCGCCTTTGGCATACTTTACCGCTTCCACGTGGACCTTGGTCACCAGCGGACAGGTCGCGTCAATCACCCGCAGGTCGCGAAGCTTGCTGGCTTCACGGACGCTTGGTGAAACACCATGGGCGCTGTAAATAAGGCGCTGGCCATCGGGAACCTCATAAACTTCGTCAACAAAGATTGCGCCCTTGGCTTTCAGCTCTTCCACCACATAGCGGTTATGCACAATCTCTTTGCGGACATAGATCGGCGGCCCAAATGCGTCCAGGGCAATCCGCACGATATCGATGGCTCGTACCACTCCGGCACAAAAACCCCGGGGCTTCAGCAACAATAAAGTCTTGGCTTCTGGTGTCATTGTTATCAGTTAATTATACCCTTTTGTACACTTTTCCTTGCCCTAAAGGTATCAATTCCTGGCACCTGGAACCCATGCCAAGCCATTGAAATATCGATATTTAACAGTAATCAGGGAGTATCAGAGGGTGAACGGGGAGGGATTGAGAGACCCTGAATATCCGTGTTTCATGACGGGAAAGGGCGTTTATTTCAGAGGAGCCCAGCGGCTTGTAGCCAGAGCAATCGGCAAGCCGACAAGAAACGTATGGCCAATTGGGCCGGTGATGACTGAAGCAGGATCAAATCTGGGCGGCCACCGATGAATGGCTGAAAGCGGGAGCACAACGCAAGTCATCATGACCCAGACAAACTCTCCATAGAGCAATCCGGCAATGACGGGCCTTTGCGTCAGAAATGCGATCTGCCGGCTGGCCACGTAATAGATCACGGCCCATATAAACGCGATCAGAAAATGCAGGAAAAGCCCCAGCGCCGCTGCCTTGGCGCCGCCTTGAAACGCCTTTGGCCCCAGCAGCCCTGAAGCCACGGATTGAAAAATCCGTATGGGTGGAAGATGATTCTGAATTCCATACCCAACACACGCTTGTGTGATGTCGAATACGCCACAGGCAAGTCCACCGACCAGGATAGCGAGAAAGGCATTGGGAGAAGTTGTGGTGGCTGAAGGCATGGGGAAGCTCCAATTGAACTGTTCTGGTCACGAATATAGACGGGTGAGTTGTAAAACTGTTTACAAGTATTTTGCAATTCCGGCGATTCTGGCAATCTCTATCTATCTCTATCTATCCGTTTGCCTTTAGCAGCTGCTCTGCATGCTGGCGCGATGTCTCCGTCAGGGTGGCGCCGCTCAACATGCGCGCGATCTCTTCCGTCTGCTCTGCTGCGGTGAGAGCACGAACCGACGTCTTGGTACGACCTGCGGTTTCCTTCTTCTCAATCAGATAGTGATGGTCAGCAAATGACGCGATCTGCGGCAGATGCGTGATGCACAGCACCTGATTCGCCCGCGCCAGCGATTTCAGCTTTTTTCCCACGGCTTCCGCCGCGCGCCCTCCAATGCCCGTATCGATCTCATCGAAGACCAGCGTCCGCTGTGTTCCGCCCTTGCTCTTCTTCACTGCTTCAGTCTTCCCTGCTTCAATGGTGGCTTTAAGCGCCAGCATCACGCGTGAAAGTTCGCCGCCGGAGGCAATCTGCTCTACCGGCTTCAGCGGCTCGCCAGGATTGGGAGAGATTAGGTAAGTAACACTATCAAAGCCTGAAGCTGTCCAGTTGGCGGTTTCGTCTGAGCCCGAAACTTCAATATTGAACTGGGCTTTCATTGCCAGCTGATTGATCTCAGCTTCCACTAATTTCTGTAGCTCTCGCGCTGCGCTGTAACGCTTTTTGGAAACCGTCTGTGCTGCCGCCAGAAATACCGTCTCAGCGGCGGCGAGCTGCTTCTTTAAATCGCGCACCACGTCTTCGCGGTTTTCCAGTTCGTCCAATTTGCGCGCAACATCTTCTTCATAAGCGATGACTTCATCCACGGTGCTGCCGTACTTGCGCTTGAGCCGGTCCAGCAGGGCCAGCCGGTCTTCCACTTCAGACAGCCGCTCAGGAGAAGCATCAATCCCGTCGGCATAATCTCGTGCGGTGGCACTCACATCTTCAATGGCAGCCTTGGCTGATTCCAGCGCTGCCAGCGTCTCCAGAAATTTCGGATCAAAGCGTGCCAGCTCTTCTAATTGCTTTTTGGCAGTACCAAGATTCGTCAGCGCGGAAGAGTCATCTTCATATAAGACCTGGTACGCAGCAGTTGCCGCTCCAAACAGTTTTTCGGAATTCGCCAGGACACGCTTCTCCGTCTCCAGTTTCTGGTCTTCTCCGGGCTGCAATCTGGCTGCGCCGATTTCTTTTTTCTGGAAGCTCCACAGGTCAGCCATGCGCAAGCGGTCTTGTTCATCGCGATCAAGCTGCGCCAGCCGCTCACGTAATGTATTCCACGCGGCATATTTTTCCGCCAGATCGCTAAGATCGTGGGCCGCGTATGTGTCCAGCAAGCCCATGCGTGCGGCCTCATCAAAGGCCAGAATCGTCTGGTTCTGCGCGTGGATTGAAGCCAATGCCGGCGCAAGCGCCCGCAGCAGTGCCACCGTGGCCGGCTGATTGTTGACAAAGACCCGCCCTTTGCCGCCTGCGGCAACCTCGCGTTTAACAATGATCTGATGGCCTTCCGGCTCAATTCCGTTTTCTTCCAGTGTGTGCGCCAGCCGCTTTTCATCCACTTCAAACACACCGCTGACCGTGGCCTTTTCCGCACCGTGGCGAATCATCTCCGTGGAAGCCTTGTCGCCCAGGAGCAATGAAAGCGCGTCAATCAGAATGGATTTGCCCGCGCCGGTCTCACCCGTCAGCAGGTTCAGCCCGGAGGAGAACTCCACCACCAGGCTGTCAATCACGGCATAATTTTCAACGCGTAGTTCCAACAGCACGGGGACAAAACCTCAGAAGGAAATTGAGCGAAGTCTAACAGAATTTGCAGTGGAATTGGGGAAATGGGCTGCAGCAGCTATTTTTTGTTCTTGCATGGATCTGCAAATAAAAGCGCGGCCTGTCGCCAAGCCGCGCCTGTACTTTTTACCTTCTGATAAAACTTACATTTTAGTGGTGATCATGGTCGTCGTGCCCATGGTTATCGTGGCCATGGTCGTCCCGCCCACGGTGCTCTTCAACTTTTTTGTGTTCCTCAACCCGCTGGTTACCATAGCGCGATGCTGCACGTTCACGCTCGCTGCGCTCCACCAGTTCATGCCGCTCCACTGGACGGTTCACCACAACCGTGCGCCGTACGGCATAAGGATGGACATATTCGCGCCGGTTCACCCAGGTTCTGCGCCACGGGCTATTATTCACAAAGACCACGTGCTGATTCCAGGCAATGCGATTGAGACCCCATCCCCATGGACGGAATGCTACACCCAGATTCACTCCAAAACGGAAGCCGATTCCTGCTCCAACAAAGAATCCCGGCCGCGGACGTGCATAAACCACCAGCGGATCGTAATAAGGAACTACCACGTAATCCGGACGCGCGGGCAGAATCGTAATATAAGGTCCGCCGCTCACAACAATTTGCGGGCCGGTGCGCAGATAGCCGTAATCCTGGGCCTGCCGGCGCATTCTCTGCACTGCGTCCATTACATCCTGCTGCTGGGCCAGAAATGCGTTGCCCAGATCGGTGGTCCAGTTCATATCATTGGCCATCTGTTCCAGAACCGTTGGAAACGGCAGCAAAGCCTGGACCGACGGGTCCCATGGCAGCTGGTCGTTGGAAATGGCCTGCGCCAATTCATTGCCGGTAAGGTAATGGTGCTGGTCTGCCCAGCGCGTGGCATCAGGAATCTGGTCAGGGAAAGTTGCAGCAGCCAGAATCTGCGCCAGCAAAGGATCAGGGTCCAGCGCAATGCGCGAAACCAAATGATCAAGCTGGTCAGGCGCATAAGAGGGCGGCGGGCCATCTTGCGCCACGGCTGGCACGGCCAATGTGCAGCACACTACGATGGCTGTCAGAAAAATAGTAATGATTCTGGCGGCTCCCTGGCGCTTTTTATCAATCATCTTTCTTGCGAACATTGCAGCTCTCCTTCGAATCAATAGTTAAGAATGAATACAGCTTTTCTATAAGATCTCACCGCTTTTTTGTGCGGCCCTTTACATAAATTGTAGTCGGCAGCACAATTGTCAGTCTAAGTTTGTTAACCCCGGATCCACTCAAAAGTTCCGTCCAAAAGTCGTATTCGTAAAGGCACTTCCGTGGTATTGACTGAACCCGCAAGCTTTCTGGTCAACAACGCCGATGTCCCGGCACTCCGCGAAGTAATGGCAAAACTGACGCAAATTGGATACACAGAAACAGCCCTACGTGAGCGCCTGGGCTTAGCTGACCTTGCTGATCTGCACTGGCGTTCCCTGCCCATCTACCGCGCAGAGCGATTGTCCGCTCGCCATCCGCTTGATCTGGCAATTGAGCTCTTTCTTCTGCAAGGCATTCTTCCTCGGCACGAATTCGGCAGATTATTTGACGCCGCCACCCAGGCGGTTCTCACCCACGCCGGGCTCATAGCGACGGATGAAGAAGGTTCCACTCGCGCGCGGGCCTCATTATTTCCTATTGATGACCGTCTTATCTTTTCTGACCACGCCTGGCCCGAGCTTCCCCATCCGGGGCTTACCACCGTCCCTCATGACCACGTTATGTATATTGGCGCGGACAGCCGCGAGCTTGCGCGCTGTACTTTTCGGCGGCCCGTCCAATCCACGCTTGATCTTTGCACTGGTTCCGGCATTCATGCCTTGCTGGCTTCCGTGCACTCAGAGCGCGTGGTCGCCATAGACATCAATGAACGCGCTGCCCAGTGCACACGTTTCAATGCCCAACTTTCCGGCATTACAAATCTTGAAGTCAGAGTAGGTGATCTTCTGGAACCCGTAAAAGAAGAGCGCTTTGATCTGATCACGGCGAATCCTCCATTCGTGCCTTCGCCGGTCAACACTCTGGGGTTTCGCGATGGCGGCCGCTCCGGTGAAGATATCCAGAAAAGGATCGTCGCCGGTCTGCCAAATCATCTCGCGCCTGCTGGCGTCGCTCAAATTACAACTGAACTCGGCGAGCGCGACGGCGAACCGCTGGTCAATCGATTGCGCGAATGGCTCAAAGGCGCGCCCATGGATATCCACGTTCTCCGGCTGCGCGAATATCCCGCCGCAAAATATGCCATCGCGCACGCCAAGGGCGATGACTACAAGGCATTTCTGGAATCAGTAGACGCGTGGGCCGGCAATCTTCGCGATCAGGGTTACGCGCGTGTGGTCGCTGTACTCATTTCTTTTGCGTGGAGTAATCCGCACTTCGGTCCGCCCTGGGAGCGCGTTGAGCAAGCGCAACCGCCACAACGCTCTGCCTGGAAAGAAATAGAAGCAGCGTTTCTTGCCGAGCGCCTTTCACGCCAGCCAGATCTTTGCGAGCTTCTCACTCGCAGTTGGATGCGCCGCACCGGGCCAATCGCACTTTTCGATGCGCGTGCCTTAGGCAGCAATCTCCCGCCTTCCGCCAAAGCCACCCTGCTGGGGCAGGCATTGACCATTGAGCATGCGCTTGATCCGGTGGAACGCGAAATTCTGCTTCGCTCAGAACGCCGGATTGCGATAACCGAATTACTGCAAATATTCCGCACTATAAACTGCGGTGATGAGCGTTTTTATGCGGCAATCACATCTCTTCTGCGGCGGCGGCTCGTCTCTCTTGACCAGAACAACGAACCTGCGCCAACCTAAACGCCGCAGAATGCGCAAACTTAGCAATTTAGGATAAGAGTCTGCCCCGGCCAGCTGATAAACAAGAAGGCTTGTCTTTAAATCGTTCTTCTAATTGTTCTTTTAGCTGCTCTTTAAAAAGGCCAGGGGACCAGTCGTGCCAGTCAAAAAAAATTATTTCGCCATCTCTGCGTGCTTTCTTTTTGCGTTTTTCCTGCAAGCCCAGGAGCCATCCACACTCGGCGTTGTTAGCGGCGTAGTAATCAACAAGCTGACCGAATCGCCTCTCAAGAATGCACATGTGATCTATACGAAGATTGATCCTGGCGCGTCCGCCACCGCTTTGCCTCTGAGTAAAGATACTGACGCCGAGGGCCGCTTCAGCCTTCAACTGCCGCCAGGCTCTTACCGGTTGTGGGTGGAGAGAAGTGGCTATGCGAGGCAGATCTATGGCGCTCTCTCGCCTTCCGGCGAAGGGACCACACTAACGCTGGCGCGCGGCCAGCAGCTTGGCCCGATTACGTTTCGCGTTGCTCCGCTGGGCGCAATCGCCGGACGCGTTGTGGATGAAGATGGCGAGCCAGTCCAGTCTGCTGGAATTCAGGTGCTGCGCTTCAGCTATGCCAACGGCCATCGCGAGTTGATCTCTATGGCCGGAACCACATCCAATGATCGTGGTGAATACCGTATTTTCGGTCTGCGGGCGGGGCGTTATCTGCTGCAAGTGTCCGTACCGAACGCTCCCATGTCCAGACTGCCTGAATCCGGCGCGCTCATTCCTGAGGTACAGGATGCATACGCACCCAGCTATTATCCCGGAGTCGTCGATGTAGACTCGGCTTCGTCGGTTTCCCTTGGCGAAGGCAGCGAACTCTCAGATATTAATTTTCAACTGCACAAAGTCCGCGCCTTGGGCATTCGTGGCCGCGTTGCTAGTCCGGTTGAGAAATTCTCTTCCAGCCAGATACAAGTTGTGCTCGCGCACAACGAGAGTGGAGTCGCGTCTCATATTGGCCGCATTGCTGGATTGGTTGACGGTAATACCGGAAAATTTGAAGTCCATGGAGTTTCCCCTGGTTCTTACTTTCTGGTCGCTTCACAACTTTTTGCCGGACATGCCCTGGGCGGACGCGTGCCTTTGGAAGTAAGCGCCACGGCTCGGGAAGATGTCATCGTACCGCTTGCAGCTGCTTTTGAAGTAGGTGGCACTCTTGAGCTGGAAGGTGCGCCGCGCGGAAGCGTGCCCAATCTTGTAGCTCGGCTGACACCATCTGAAGGCCTTGCGTTGGGGCCGCAGCCGGTAAGCAAAATAAGCAGCGACGGAAGCATTCATTTTTCTGGTGTCACTCCCGGCCACTGGACGCTCTCATTTGATTCATTGCCAGAAGGCCTATGGATAAAAAGTGAAAGCTTTGCCGGGAATGAAGCGCTGGCGGGTGAATTCAATTTCACTGACAGCGCACGCGGACAACTCCACATTGTGCTTGCCGCCAATGGTGGTCAGATCTCCGGCACAGTCTCGCACGATAGCCAACCCTGCCGTGCCACGGTGGTGCTGGTGCCTTCCGCGCCAGAGCTACGCGATGCTCACCAAATGTATAGGGTCACCAATACCACCGATCGGGGACTTTTCACCCTGAAGGGCGTCCGTCCCGGATCTTATAAGCTCTTTGCTTTTCAGGAGATTGAGCCGTTCGAATGGTTTGATCCTGAGCAACTCAAGCAAGTCGAAGAAAGTGGATCGCCCATCAACGTCTCTGAAGGCGAAAATATTCTTCGCGACCTTGTTGCCGTGCCGCCTGACGCGCTTCTGCCCCATTAATGTCTGAGGATTGCGAAGACGCACCCTGTCGAATGGCTTTTCGCGGACTATGCTCGTGATCTGTCCTGCATGTTAGCAATTTCGGAGAAGATTTATGCCGTCCTGCGCGGTTCTAATGGCTATTCAACAAGGAGCGTAACCAATGAACTATCTTCTCTCGTCCAAAAGCAGTAAATCGCAGCTGTATTTTGTGTTGTCTCTCGCATTGCTGGTGATTTGCTCGCTGCCACTCTCGGCGCAAACGCCCGGCTATGACCTGCTGCAAACCGGATCGGGCGCGGCCATCGATCTGACCAGCGTGGGATTGGGGAACGTATCTCTGCAGGGAGTGCCCATCCAAAGTTCCACCGGCTCAACCGATACCATCATGCAGCGCACACAGGATGTCACCAAGGGCGGTACGACCCCTGTGCTGGTCAATGCGGTTTTCATGAAGAGCACAAAGAGCGTCACTTTTAGCGGCCAGCAGGTGGACGTTTATGTAACGCTGAACAACTCCGGCGGAACCATTCCCACCAGCGTATTGCCTCAGCCTGATGCTCTGACTACTTCCGGAGGCACATTGACTTCAAACCCCAACGGCACGTTTGATTCAAATATCACGGTGAATGCGGATGTTATTTTTGTGAAGGCGGGCACCAGCGTAACGAACTCCGCAAATTATGTGGCCCATCAACCCGCTTCTTCCATTACTCTCACTTCATCCGGTTCATCCTGGAGTTCCACGCCCCCTCCCGGATATCCTTCAAACCCCACGTACCCTTCAGGCGGTTATTATCCGCGGCCCGTACACAATGGCCCGCACCCGGTACTTCCCAGCACATGCAACACCACTACGCCGAATAATCCAGTGCAGAATCCCGGTACGGTTACAAAAAACTCTAGTCAGCAAACGCAGATTGCTGTGAAGGCGTGTGTCTCTACCGTTACCGCTCAATAAAAGAGCTACAGACGGGAGGGCGCAGATTTTTTCTGTGCCCTTACTTTTTTCTTGAGTGTTTGTTTTAGAAAAGCTACTGCTCATCATTTCTTTCCATCAGCTCACATCTTCAATGGTCTCTCTCATCTTCATACACCAGAAACTCCTTCATTTTCATTTCGGGAAAATTCCCGAAGAAAACTTTTGAAGTTTTCAATTTTGTCTTGCTAACGACTTTGGCGGCGGGGTATTTTGTGTCCTCAAGTATCAAGGGACGTTCTTCCGGAACCCCAAAAAACTTGAGACGGCCCACAAGGCCATTCATCGTGTCATGTAAGACTTCGTCGACTCATGTTTCCCGAGTACCTGATCGAAGCTGCGTCACTTCGCTATCTAACCAGGTTCGGATCCTCGCTCTGTAAGAGACAGGGCGAAGCTGCATCCGCACTGCGGTAGGTTAAAACCCCTCTGGAAAGAGTGTTCCCCCGTGTCTCTACTATCTTTGACATTTGATCTCAATCGTCCCCATTGGTTTGTTTTGTACGTTCGAGCCAACCAGGAAAAGAAAACCGCGTTGCGTTTATCGAACAACGAGATCGAGCATTTTCTTCCCTGCTACCGTTCCGTGCGCCAGTGGAAAGACCGGCGCGTAACTCTGGAAATGCCCCTCTTTCCCGGATACATTTTTGTCCATCTGACTTTCACTGATCGGATGAAAGCGCTTAGCCTGCCGAACGTGGTGGACATGATCGGAAGCAAAAGTACTCCCGCAATCGTGTCGGCGGAAGAGATCGATTACATCAGAAAAAGTGTGGAGTTTGGCAATGCCACGCCGCACTCTGCTCTGGCAGAAGGCCAGCAGGTAATGATAATTTCCGGTGCTCTGCGCGGAATGCAGGGCACTCTGTTGCGTTATCAGAACAATACGCGCGTGGTTGTTGCCGTTAATTCTATCGCGCGCAGTTTCGCCGTGGACGTTGATATCTCCTGCCTCAAGCCTACCGGAGAATTTATTTCGCGAGAGCGCAAGGCTGTTTGATATCCCTGCCTGGAGTTCTGAAAGCGTTCAATCTTGCGGTCCTAATCTATGCCGATGCTGATTCAGCGGTTCCTGAAGATTGACCAGCGCGAAGTAGAGTTTGAACGCCGCGGATTCGTCTGCTCCAAAGCTGACGTCCGCGTACGTTTGGAAAATATTGGACACTTTTTTCTTCAGGGATATCACGCTGCTCTTCTGGAAGCCGATCAAAACATACTGGCAGGAACACTGAATCACATTGACCAGCATCATCGGGGCTTTGCTTATGAAGGCGCTGCAATGGCCATGGCGCTCATGGATGGAGTGAGCTTTCGCGGTGATGCGTTTCCCCGCTTCTTAGCCGGGGACGGCAAGCAGCATATATTCATGCTTCATGTAGGGGCTGGATGGGCTTACGCCCGGCTACCGTGGATGCGATCGCGTATTGAAATTGTGATTGCGAAGCTGCATCCAGTTTTGCGCTGGCTCGTGATGGATGGCTATGGGTTCCACGAAGGCTACTTCCATGGCCGCAAACCAAAGCGCTTAAAAGACTCTGCCTCCAGACTCTCATTGGACGCGCGCCACGTTTTCTTTCAGGGGCTGGGCAGAAGCCTGTGGTTTGCAAAAGGCGCGGACGCACAAGAGATTTCCGCCAGCATCTCACTCTTTCCACTTCTTTACCACAATGATGCATGGAGTGGGGTAGGGCTTGCGTGCGCTTACGCCGGAGGCGCAGGGGAAAATACAATCACAGAATTGCAATGCCAGGCGGGCATGCATGCACCGGCCCTGGCCCAGGGTGCAGCTTTTGCCGCTAAAGCTCGCCAACTCGCCGGCAATCCTGCACAGCATACTGAAGATGCTTGCGCCGTGTTGTGCCATATGCGCGCGGAAGAAGCTGCTGTGCTCTGCGATACAACATTCAACCGGATAGACATGCTTTGTTCCTGCCCGTATCAACACTGGCGGGAGCTGATGCAACAGTCGCTGTTTCCTTCTTCAGAAATTCTTCTACGAGGTGGTCCTTATGAATCCAGCGCGCCTTCCTTATTGGTTACAACGAAATCTCACTAAGATCGCCGCAGCATTGCTGGTGATTTTTTTCTTCTTCCAGGCCAGGGTGCCGAATATTTCCGCCAGCGAAGCTATGCGTCTTGGCAGCCGCTTCTATTTTGCGTCGTACGCTTTTCCCATGAACAGCGCGGCCAAAACCAAGTTGGTTCGCGCGGTCCATCCCAGTCTCAAACGCATCTCGGCATGGATCTCTTCAGTGGGTGCAGCAGTTGCAGTGGGCGATCTTGATGGAGATGGATTGTCCAACGATGTATGCCTCGTCGATCCTAGAACGGACGAGGTGATCATTCAGCCAGCGCCCAGTACCGGAGATCGCTATCAACCTTTCCCACTCAAACCGCTTCGCATGGACTCCACCATGGCGCCCATGGGCTGCCTGCTGGGTGATCTCAATGAAGACGGCCTGATGGACGTGGTTGTTTATTACTGGGGCCGCACGCCTGTGGCATTTCTCAGGAAAGGCGGCACTCCGGGAAAGACAACTCAGCTGCATGCGGAAGATTACATTCCGGTTGAGTTGGTCCCCGGCGAGGAGCGCTGGTATTCCAACGCGGGGTTCTTTGCAGATGTTGATGGCGATGGCCATCCTGATCTGATCATCGGCAATTATTTTCAGGATGGCGCTCGCATTCTCGACGCCTCTGCTACCGGCACCGAGGTAATGCACAACACCAAATCGCGATCCTTTAATGGCGGCGCCAAACACGTGTTGTTATGGAAAGACGCGGGCTTCGGAGACCATGCTTTTGTCCGTTTTGAGGAAGCAAAAAATGTCTTCCCTCCTGAAGTCGAACACGGCTGGACTCTAGGCGCTGGCGCTGCCGACCTGGACGGCGATCTACTCCCCGAACTTTACTTTGCCCATGATTTTGGGCCGGACCGTCTTTTGCATAACGTCTCCAAGCCCGGACATGTGGCATTCACTCTTCTGCAAGGACACCGCGGTTTCAATACGCCTGCCTCTAGCGTGCTGGGAAAAGATTCATTCAAAGGAATGGGCGTAGACTTCGCCGACCTGAACGGAGATGGGGTCCCTGACATTTTCGTGAGCAATATCGCCGACGATTACGCGCTCCAGGAAAGCCATTTCTTATGGCTGAGCACCGGCGATAAAGACTCCATCAGCCACGGCAAAGCCCCTTATGTGCAAGCCAGTGAGCGGCTTGGCGTTTCCCGCAGCGGTTGGGGCTGGGACGCGCGCATGGCGGACTTTGATAATGACGGCAAACTGGAGATCGTGCAGGCGCTGGGATTTATCAAAGGCAAGATAAATCGCTGGCCTGAACTTCAATCGCTGGGCACATCCAATGACAGCCTTATCAGCGATCCCCGGCTGTGGCCCGGCTTTCGCCCCGGAGACGACGTAAGCGGCAGCAACGAGACTGCTTTTTTTGTTGAAGGCTCTGACCATCGTTTTCACAACGTAGCGGCGGAAGCAGGGGTCGCTGCGAACCTGCTCGGGCGTGGCATCGCTCTGGCAGATGTGGATGGCGACGGGCGGCTTGATTTCATCGTCGCCGGCCAGTGGGGCAACTCCTACCTTTACAAGAATGAAAGCGCGGACACGGGCGCATTTCTGGGCTTGCATCTTTTGCTGCCAGTTAAAGGCGGGCCGTCTGTATTTCAAGTAAGGCAAGGGCATCCTTCCACCGATCTTTATGGCCGCCCAGCCTTCGGCGCCAGCGTAAGCGTTGAGCTTCCAGGCGGACGCAAATTCTTTGGCCAGGTGGATGGCGGCAGCGGACACTCCGGCAAGCGAAGCCCCGATCTCCATTTTGGCTTAGGCCAGATTAGCGCGGACACTCCACTGAAAGTTGAGTTGGCGTGGCGTGACGGACAAGGAAAGGTCGAACACAAGACAGTATGGCTCAAGCCGGGCTGGCATTCGATAGAGCTAGGTTCATAGCAGCCTGGGGCCCTATCAGAAAAGAACGGCGGCACAAGAATCAAAAATTGGAGGAACAAAATGACATTCGCGACACTCAATTTCTATCCCCGCAAAGACCCGCGGATGCGATTCTTCGCTTTATGGTATTTCACAATTCTGCTTACGTTCTGGACAATTCTCGGTGATACCGTGCTCGGTTTTGAACAGTCATACGCACAGCCAATCGTCGGCGTTCTGGCTGCGTGCGCGGTGGCATTCCTGCTGGAAGGCGTAGACGCATGGACGAGCCGCCGGACTCCAAGGTTCGCAGGCAACTGGATAAATGCAATCAATTTTCTTCCTCCCTGCATTATTCCCGGACTGGCTTGTGCCATGTTGATCTATTCCAATGAGCAGCTTACTCCCATCATTTTTGCCGCAGCTTTATCGGTGGCTTCCAAAGTCATTTTTCGCGCTCCGATTGGCAATGGACAGACGCAGCATATCTTCAACCCATCGAATCTGGGGATCACTGTGACTCTTCTTCTGCTTCCGGCCGCCGGGCTTGCACCACCGTATCAATTCACTGAGAACCTTACAGGCATTTGGCATTGGGCGCTGCCGGCAATTGTGTTGGTCACGGGCACGATCATCCACGGAAAATATACGGGCCGCTTGCCATTGGTGCTGGCGTGGTTTGGCGGGTTCGCCGCCCAGGCGGTGATCCGCAGTTACGTCTTCCATGCTCCGATGGCTGTGCCGTTTCTGCCGATGACCAGTGCCGGCTTCATTCTGTTTTCTCTTTACATGATTCCCGATCCGGCCACCACTCCCATTAAGCCACTGCGCCAGGTTTTTTTCGGGGTGAGCGTTGCGGCAATCTATGCGGTGCTTTTCGTTGAGCACATCGTCTACGGATTATTTATCGCTCTAGTTCTTACCAGCGCCAGCAGAGGCCTTGGTTTGTATGCCCATGCCTTGTGGGCGCGAAGGCTCACGCGCAAAGCGCAGGTACCAGCCGATGTTCCAGAAGCCATCGGCATGGCTTCCTAAGGGTTTCATGACTCAAATTGCCGTTATCGGAATGGCCTGCCGCTATGCCGACGTTCGTTCTCCTGTACAACTGTGGGAGAATGCGTTGGCGCAGCGGCAGGCCTTCCGCCGGATTCCCCCGGTACGATTGAACCTGGCAGACTATTCCCATGAACTCCAGAATAATGATGACTACATCACGCCAACTATGGCGGCCGTGTTGGATGATTATGAATTTGACCGTGCACGGTTCCATGTCTCTCAGGGTACCTTCGCAACAACTGACCTGACACACTGGCTTGCGCTTGATGTTGCTGCGCAGGCTCTTGCCGATGCCAAACTGATCCATGCAACAGCGGAGCAACGAGAGCGCACGTCCGTCTATGTTGGAAATTCTCTTACCGGAGAATTTTCCCGCGCGAATCTTATGCGCCTGCGCTGGCCGTATGTTCGCCGCGTGCTGGCCGCCGCATTTCAGGAAAACAAAAACTGCCGGCCGGAAGGTATGCAAGATCAAGATGAAGACCTGCAAGATTTAGTCGGAAGAATTGAGGCGCTATATAAAGCTCCCTTCCCTGCGACCAACGAAGAATCTCTGGCTGGCGGACTTTCCAACACAATTGCCGGACGTATTTGCAACTACTTTGATTTCAAAGGCGGTGGCTATACCGTGGATGGCGCATGCGCATCCAGCCTGCTCGCCATCACCACTGCATGTTCCGCCTTGCAAAGCGGTGACGTAGATATAGCCATTGCCGGCGGCGTCGATCTTAGCCTTGATCCTTTTGAACTTGCAGGTTTCTCCAGCCTGGGTGCGCTTGCCAAAGACAAGATGCGTGTTTTTGACACTGCTTCTTCCGGCTTCTGGCCCGGTGAAGGCTGCGGCATGGTTGTGCTCATGCGTTATGAAGATGCGCTAGCCCGCCATCACTCACCGTATGCCGTGATTCGCGGGTGGGGCATTTCCTCTGACGGAAATGGCGGCATCACTCGTCCTGAGGTTGCAGGGCAGATGCTGGCGTTGCGGCGTGCCTACGAAAAATCTGGATACGGTATTGACTCCGTCGCATATTTTGAAGGCCATGGCACCGGCACCTCCATTGGCGACGCAACCGAGCTACAAGCTTTGTCCCAGGCAATCAACCAAACACACTCAAACCGCCGTCTCGCCGCTCTCGGATCGATCAAAGCAAATATCGGTCACACAAAAGCAGCGGCAGGCGTGGCTGGATTGATCAAAGCCACCATGGCAGTCCATGCCAGAATCTTGCCGCCAGTTACAGGCTGCGATCATCCTCATGCTGAACTTACATCTGACGACGCCAAGCTGAGAGTTCTTCGCAAAGCTGAACTCTGGCCACATGGTGTGCCGGCACGGGCAGGCGTAAATGGTTTTGGTTTTGGCGGAATCAACGTGCATGTCACGCTGGAAGCGGCTGACAACGTTGCGCGAAAGAGCTTCATTCCCGCCGAGATAGAACAATTTTCTTCTGCCCAGGATTGCGAGCTTTTTATTTTTGCTGCCGCCAGCGCAAGCGAACTTTCTGAGCAGCTTGCAGAGGTTCTCCGCTTTGCAGAAGAGATTTCCTATTCTGAGCTGGCCGATCTTTCAATCTCTCTGGCGGAAAAAGCAGATGCAGATGCAACAGGCAATTTCGTTCGTGCCGCCTGCGTTGCCTCCTCCCCTGACGAACTTGTATCTGGTATAGAAAAGCTTCTTGCCTGTTGCGAAACGGGAAGCGACCAGCAGATGGATGTGCCATCGGGTATCTTCTTCAGCCAGTTCTCGTCGCCTCCAAAAATTGGGTTCTTATTCCCAGGGCAAGCGTCTCCGGTCTATATCGATGGCGGGATATGGTCTCGCCGGTTTCCCGCATTGCACGATTTGTATGCAAATGCCCGTCTGCCTCAGCAGCCAACCACCCATACACAGACTGCGCAGCCGTGTATTGCTGCTGCCTCACTCGCTGGCCTTAATGTGCTCAGATCATTTGACATAGAAGGAACAGTTGGCGTGGGACACAGCCTGGGTGAGATCACGGCTTTGCACTGGGCAGGCACATGCTCGGAAGAAGAATTGATGCGCATTGTGCATGCGCGCGGGAGAGTAATGGCGGAAGCAGGCGATCCATTGGGAGCCATGGCTTCTATTCGCGCCAGTCATGGCGATGTAATGAAAAGGTTGAATGGCGACGGACTTGTTGTAGCGGCCTGCAATGCGCCCATGCAAACAGTTGTCTCTGGTGAAGCTGGAGCAGTAAAACGGTTCACCGAAAAACTTAGCTCGCATGGTATCAGCTCTACCATGCTTCCGGTTTCTCATGCATTCCACTCTCCGCTCGTTGCCGGGGTTGCAACAGCATTTGCTGAACACCTGGCATCCTGCCAGTTTGCGGACTTGAGTCGTCGCGTTGTCTCCACAGTCACAGCCGTGGCCCTTGCTCCCAGTCTCGATTTAAGGTCTCTTCTGTCTGAGCAGATCACTAAACCTGTTCTGTTTGAAGATGCTCTCAAAATTGCGGTGGCTGAAACAGACCTGTTTCTGGAAGTTGGCCCTGGCGCAGTTTTATCCGGCATCGTTGCAGAATGCACAGAGAAACCAGCGATTGCCCTGGATGCAGGCAGCGAGTCTTTACGCGGGCTTTTTTCTGCCGTGGGAGCAGCTTTTGCCTGCGGCGGCGATGTGCGGTTATCGCAGCTTTATAAAAAGCGTTTTGGCCGCCCTATCGATATAAAGAAGAAACACTCATTCCTGGCGAACCCATGCGAGAGAGTGCCACAATCGATTTCTCCCAAATGGCCCGCTACAGTTCCGAAACCTGCTACTCCTCACCCTGCTGTTGGCGTGGAAAATTCGGCGCTTGCGACCCTGCTCTGCCTGGTTGCGCAGAGAACACAATTGCCCCTGGACGCAATCAAGCCTGAGCAACAATTTCTGACTGATCTGCATTTGAACTCAATCACAATCAGCCAGATCGTGTTGGAAGCAGCCAGCCAGTTGTCCCTGCCAGCGCCAGCAACCCCAGCGGAATTCACGAATGCCACCCTGGCAGAAACAGCAGAAGTATTGGAGGGGCTGCGCTCACAGGCGCGCGAGACTCCGAGCGAAAAATATCCGGCAGGAGTTGATTCCTGGATCAGAACTTTTGGAATCGAGCTGGTGAAGAAACCACTACGCCGCATACCAGTTGGTACACACGGCAATTGGGAAGTAACCGGACTGGCCGGTTCACGCTTGCGCGATCGACTGCAAGAAGAATTCCGCTTCGTTGCAGGTGGTGGGATGGTTTGCTGCGTCCCCGATGAACTCAATGAAAAAACCACGATTTTTCTGGTGCAATCGGCACAGGCAGCTCTCCAACAAAAACTTTCACAAATAGTCTTCGTACAACACAGAGGCGGAGCAGGAGCGATTGCCCGCACTTTGTATCTGGAGAACCCCGATATCAAAGTCGCGGTTGTGAATGTTCCGCCGGAGCATCCCGACGCGGCAAAATGGGCAGCCGCAGAAGCAAGCGCAAATCAAGGCTTTATTGAAGCCTACTATGATGACGCTGGAATGCGCCGCGAGCCGCGCCTCAAATTATTGCGGCCTGAGACTAACGTAAATAAGAGCGCCCTGGGGTGTGACGATGTATTGCTAGTAACCGGAGGCGGAAAAGGCATAGCCGCGGAAAGCGCACTCCATCTGGCCCTGATGGCAGGATGCCGGCTGGCGCTGCTTGGCAGGTCAGATCCGGCCCGCGATGAAGAACTTAAACACAATTTGCTTCGCTTTGCTGAGGCAGGTGTTCGCTTCTCTTATTTCATGGCCGATGTCACTGACCGCAACGCCGTGGAAAACGCTGTGGAGAAAATCCAGTCAGAGCTTGGCCCTGTCACGGCGATACTCCATGGAGCAGGAATCAACAATCCCAAGCGTCTGGAAGAAATCACCCAGACGGACCTGAATCAGATTCTCGCTCCCAAAGTTGATGGGTTGCGCAATCTTCTGGAAAGCATCTCCCCTTCAAGTCTCCGGTTACTGGTGACGTTTGGTTCCATCATCGCGCGCACAGGACTTCATGGAGAAGCGCACTATGGCCTGGCAAACGAATGGCTCAATTTGGTTGCAGAGCGCTGGCAAAAAACCCACGCTCATTGCCGCTGCCTGAACCTTGATTGGTCAGTCTGGGCAGGCATTGGAATGGGACAGCGTCTGGGCGTTCTGGATTCGCTGGTGCGCCAAGGCATAACGCCGCTGCCAATTGGCGACGCAATTGAGCATTTAAAAGCAATACTCGCCTGGGAGCAGGCGCCGTATTCCTCAATTATCACTGGAAGGTTTGGCAATCTACCCACGCTTAAGTTTGATAAGCCCGGGCTCCCGCTGATGCGTTTTTTGGAGCATGCCCGTGTATACCATCCCGGGATTGAGCTGATAACCGACGCAAAACTGAGCGCAGACACAGATCCATATGTGACAGAACATGCCTTTCAAGGAGAACAGCTTCTGCCAGCCGTAATGGGAATGGAAGCCATGGCGCAGGTAGCCAAGGCGTTGGAGCAATCAGAGCTTCTGCCGAAGTTCAGGAACCTGCGTTTTGAGCATCCGATTGTTATCCCCCGCAATAAGTCTGTGACCATCCGCATTGCCACATTGCGACGCCAACCCGGAGTAATTGCTGCGGTGATCCGGTGTTCCAGCACCAGTTTCAAAATTGACCATTTTTCTGGCGAATGTATTTTTGAGGAGAAGCAGCCCGCGCCCGATCAGCCAGTAGTCCCGCAAACAGCCCATCAGCCGCTGGCCCTGGACCCTAAACACGCTTTATACGGACGTATTCTCTTTCACCACGGACGTTTTGCACGCATTGAAAGTTATGAATTGCTTCACTCTGATAGAAGCATCGCCAGTCTGAACGCACCTTCGCCGTCGCCGTGGTTTGCGCGGCACCTGCCACAAGAGCTGGTAATGGGTGATGCAGCTTCGCGTGACGCCGCTCTTCATTCCATACAGGCTTGCATCCCACACAAAACGATCCTGCCGGTGGGAATAGATCGTGTTACATCAAACTCGGATTGGACTCGCTCCACAGCTCGCGTGCATGCTATCGAGCGGATTGCTAACGGCGACAATTTTATCTACGACCTGCGCATTGAAGATGGCAATGGCAGAGTCTGCGAACAATGGGAAGGCCTGCATCTGCGCGCTGTATCTGAGATTGAGACCAAAGAAGCATGGCCATTACCTTTGCTTGTGCCGTATCTGGAAAGAAAAGTTGGACAGATTTTGCTGCACTGCGAAATCAAGATCGCCCTGATAAATTCACCAAAAGAACATCAGAAAGATGCAATTGGCATTTCGATCCGAGAAATGTTTGGTGCGGACGCAATGCTCACCCATCGTCCTGATGGAAAACCGGAAATCACAAGC
Source organism: Candidatus Angelobacter sp. (assembly GCA_036496365.1). Taxonomy (GTDB): domain Bacteria; phylum Acidobacteriota; class Terriglobia; order Terriglobales; family Acidobacteriaceae; genus Angelobacter. The sequence goes on from DASXLK010000026.1 coordinate 20,621, forward strand.
GCGAGCATCACTGATCCCCACGTATCCATCTCACATACTGCGGATATTACTCTGCTGTTTTCAGCAAGTAAGAATACCGGTTGTGATGTGGAGAAGATCACACGCCGTGATTCCGCGTGCTGGAAAAAGCTGCTTGGCCCAGAAGACTTTGCTCTGGCGAGGCTTTTATCCGGTGAGTCCAAAATACCTTTTGATGACGCAGCCACACAGATATGGACTTTAAAGGAGATCCTGCGGAAAGCCGGCGCTTGCTTCGGGCAGCCGCTGTCTCTCAATTCCTACTCCGCCGACAGCTGGGCCAGCTTTTCAGCAGGTAAATTTATTGCCACTACTTTTCGCACGCATATCCAGGACTCTGACTCGGGCTTTGCCTTCGGTTTTGTTTTACAAGGCAAGTCATGAGGGCTTACGAATATCGGCACATAGTTGGCTTTGAAGAGACCAATCTGGTGGGCAACGTCTACTACCTAAACCACCTGCGCTGGCAAGGGCGGGCGCGAGAGATGTTCCTGCACGAGCATGTCCCGGATATTCTTGCGGAACTTGAGCGTGGCCTGGCGCTGATTACTCTCAACTGTTCCTGCCAATATCTGGGGGAGCTAAAAGCGTTCGATCAGGTGGTTCTCCGCATGTTTCTGAGCTCCACGGCGCAAAACCGGATTGCCATGCGTTTTGAATACTGGCGACAGGGTGAACAGCTTGAGCTGGTGGGAAGAGGCGAGCAGGAAATTGCCTGCATGCGCCGGCAGGGCGACAACCTGGTCCCTGCTGCCATTCCTGCCCGGCTTCAAGATGCGTTGGCAGAATTTGCCGGAACTCAAGTGTCATAAACCGTGAACCATTCCTGACAGAATCTCTCAAGAAAGGCGGCTAAAATTATGGCTTCTCCGGTGATGCGGGACTCCACGTTGCGCTCTCATTATGAGTCCGTGGAGCGTGTGATTACTGCCATGCGCGGCCAGCTTGATCAGCCGATGACGCTAAGGGAGCTGGCAAGGATCGGGTTTGCCAGCCCGTATCACTTTAACCGCACTTTCCGCCAAATTACGGGCGTGCCGCCTTTGCAGTTTTTGTACGCGCTGCGGCTTGAAGCAGCCAAACGAATGCTGACTGAGACGCAGAAGAAGGTGATCGACATTTGCTATGAAGTCGGCTACAGCAGCGTGGGCACTTTTACGCGGCGCTTTGTCGACGTGCTGGGAGTTTCGCCCGTGCGGTTTCGCAAACTCACTGGCTACCTGACCAGATCATCTCCGCATACGCCGGTGAATGGCATGAGCAGCATTCGGCCTCAACTCGGCGCTTCAGTCACAGGACGCATTACCGTGCCCAGTAATTTCCGGGGCGTTGTCGCCGTTGGCCTGTTTACCACAAGAATCCCTCAAGGCAAGCCGGTAAGCTGCACTGTGGTCCAAAACAATGGCATGTATGAACTTGAAGGCGCTCCCGAAGGAGAGTTTTACTTGTTTGCGGTCGGTCTGGAAAAGACGAGTGATGCATCTGTGTATTTCGATTATGAGACTGCGCTACGAGCCGGAGGCCAGCGCATTCGAATCTCTCGCAACACCGTTCATGGCCTTACTTCCTTGCACTTGAGACCGCCAACGCCGTTTGATCCACCTTTGCTTCTGGTACTGCCAGCACAGAAGAATATGGGGACATATAGTTAGCATTGCAGAACGCCTGCTGAAGCTAAAGCGCGGCAAAACTTGCGCGATACCTCAGCCATGGGGCTGAGGTATCGTTTTAGAAGCAGGGGAGGCCAGCAGCAAGATCAAGCCAAGTCTCCTTAGGCAAAAGATGTGGACCACCTGTTATCCTTGACTAACGGGAAGCCAATTTAACGCAGCGGATTTTTTGGTTGCGGGGCCGTCTCTGAGGAAACCATGGCCGCATTGATCGATGCAATTGACGTAAAGCGCAAGATGTTTTTCGAATTCGAGAACACTCCATTCCTTTGCATGGAAGCGGAGGTTTCCACCCCTACCGCCCGAGGCGGCCAGACCTTGGTCCGCCTGAAAATGCGCAACCTCCTCACACGCGCGGTTTTCGACAAGACGTTCAAGGCCAGTGACAAGTTTAAAGAGCCGGACCTTGAGATCGTTCCGGCATCCTACCTATACAGTGACGGAAGTGGTTTCCACTTCATGGACCAGGAGAGCTTTGAAACTCTCACTATTTCCCAAGAGATGGCCGGCGAGGCCCTGGACTTTATCGTGGAAGGCGTGATCATCCAGTTGCATAAGTACAACGGCAATCCTATTGGGTTGCAGCTGCCACCCCATGTGGAGCTAAAAGTCACTTATACCGAGCCCGGCGCCCGCGGCGACACAGCGAGTGGCAGCGTGACCAAACCAGCGACTCTGGAAACCGGTATTGAGATCCGGGTCCCCCTCTTTATAAAAGAAGGGGAAACAATCAAGGTGTCTACAGAGACACGGGAGTTCGCGGGGCGGGCCTGATCTCAGGATCATTGTGCGGGATGGCAGGCTGACGGGTGTTTCCTTGGGTGTAGGGCGATTTGTAAACGAATCAGAGAATGGTTTCTTTAGAACTGCAGAAGCAGAAAAGGTGGAATGGCGGTGGACGCAGTCACCAGCGAACCCGTCTCTGATCAAAAATTCCCGTTAACAGGGAATCTTGGCCGTTGAGTAGTCCTGGTCGCGTCTATTGCCGCGTAAATACTGAAGTAAGTGATTTCCTGGCCCGCAATCGTAACAGGGAAATAACAGGAGAGATAACAGGGAAAACATGACACAGAACAGACTTATTCATTATCCGATGCAGGAGCAGGTTTCTCACCAAGTTCTTAGCGCGCTGTCGATCCAACACTGATGCCGTTTTTTCTGAGCCGAAGGAATCGAACGGTCTGCTTGCTTTGTAGCCTATTCAATCCATGCCTTGTGCTGCGTTTGTTTTTCAGCAGACCAGGAAATGGATTTTCGGCATAAGCCGCGACGAACCCGTCGGAGGGGTTCCGCATGTTCCCAGCTTTAACCCATTGATCTGCCAAAGTCTTTGCCGGTCAGTGCAGACTTATTGAACTGGATTCCGCTTGAACTTGGATTCCGCAGCCCACTACTCAAAAAATCCCAGAGCCCCGCTGCCTTTTCCCGATATGCGAGCATCACTTGGTCCCGATCAGATTAAAGAATATGCCTTTATGTTTGTAATTCAGGTCGGTCAGGTCGTCGGAGAAGGCGGTGAAGTTGTAACCGATGCCAGCCTTCAGGTTCTTGGTAAGGCGGCGATAGAACGCGGCCAGGACGCCGCGTTGGTTTTGATTGATATCCGGGAGGCTAAGCTGTCGCACCTCGGCCAGAGTATCCCATTGTTTCTTGAACTGCCAATCGACGCGTAACACGGCGAGCTGCGCGGTATCGTCAAAGAAAGTCGGCTGCACGAGGTCAAGGCTCGCCTCTCCCAGCCGGTATGCGTACTTGCCGCCCACAGACCAGTTGGTTGTGAGGTCGTAGGTAACATCGAGCGCCGCGATATGGCTCTTCTGAAGGAACTGGGTCGCGGTGTTCTGCGCTCCCAGCTGATCCGCGGTCGGGACGTTATAGAAATAAGTGTACTTGACCAGAGCATTCAACCGGTCGTTCCGCACCGGGCGAAATGCGTAGCCAACCACCCCCTCGGTGTAGCCGCCGGTAGAAAAATCGCCGAGCGTGCTATTACTGATCGAATAATCCAATTTACCAAGCACACGCCAGCTGGGACTCAATTGGTATTTGAAATTGTTACGCAACAGCAATACGGTCTCGATGGTATGACTCAGGTCGGGCTGTTCTAGATCGTCCCGGCGAAACTCGACCGCGCTTGAGAACTGTATCTTGGTCAGGCCATAACCTATGTGGATTCCGGCAGCCTTGCGATTGGTCGCGGCTCCGGTCTCCGAGTCGAACAGCTTGCCGAACTCCGCGCTGCCGCCGAAATTCCAGCGCTCTTTGGTCACGAGGTTGATTCCGGTGGCGTGCGTGAGACCGCTCTGCCCCGCGCCAGTCTGGTAACGCTCTTCGGCGTAGATGCTGGAGCTGTCTGAGAGCCGCGTCTTAACGCCCGAAACGAGGTTGCCCCAGCTGCCGCTCTGAATCAACTCCTCGTTGTCTGTCCGCTCATTTTCCAGCGAATAGTTCAGGTAAAGGCTGGTCCGGTCGGAATAGAGAAAGGTGGTGCCAATCTTTCCGCCGATTCCGAGGTCTCCGTCGGACGCCTCGCCATCGATTTTGAAGCGTTTCGTCAGGCGATAGGAGCCGCCCACGCCGACGCGGCTGTTATCTGGACGGCCGTCGCTTGTCGCGATCGTATCCTGGCCGAAGACATATGCGCTCCAGGTGTCGCTGGGGCTGAACTTAACCTGCGCGACCGCGTCTGTGCGCTCACCCTGCTCCTGGGTCAGCGGAACAACCGGCGAGTTGTCCTTACGCATATCGTCGCGCGCGCCAGCGCTGAAGCTCCATCTGTTGGTCAGCTTATAGGTCAAATCCAATTCGATTGCCCGGGTGTCGAGTCCCTGGTCCTCGGTCCTCTGATCGCCCTTGGCTACCAGGTTCAGGCGGCTCGTCACAGGCATTTTAAAGATACCGCCATATTGCTCGGTGTCCTTGAGCGTCATCTGTCCCGGCGCGGTGTAACCGGCATCGATTTTCTGCTCGTAGAACTGGAAACGACCGTCGTGGCCCGTAAAGAAGTCATTGAGCCCGATGCTCAAGTCGACGCGGTAAGCGTCAGCTTTTGAGCCGGCGAAAGACTGGTCGTCAGGGCCCTGGAAATTGAATCCACCATCATTCGATTGCAGCGAGGGTGAGAGGAGACCTGTGGAGCGGCCTGCCTGCACCTTGAACCAGGAATTGGCGCTTTTCCGCAAGGTCAGGTCTGCGGCGCCGAGGTTGCCGGCGGTATCGCCGTCGTTGGAGTTGGCAGTCACCCCGAGCTTCACAAAGTTGTTTACCCAGTAACTGCCCTGACCGCCGAAAGCGTTCTGGCTCAGGCTGTCAAGACCTGGCGTGTACTCGTAACGCACCACTAGAAAGGACTCGTCGCCGCCCAAGCCGCTGGTACGCACCAGCAGATTGTCATTAGCGCTCGCCGACAGCGCCTCAGAAAGAAGCACCCGGCCCTGTATGTAGTCGATGGTGTAGTCTACGGTGGGCCGCAGATTTACTACCCCTGTGACGATGTTCGAGGCTTTATCGCGGACTTCAATGGTCACACTCTCAGAGCCTTCGAGGATATCCTGGTGGTGCAGGAAGTAGATGGACCCACCAGTCCCGAGGAATGCCTCATAGCTTGGCAACGTTCCCGGTTGGGCAGCAAACCCGTCTACCGTGAGCCGTCGTTCACCGAAGCTGGTGGTGGGTTCGGAGCCGAAGTGCGCGTCGCCTCCGTACAGACCGCGGTCGACGTGAGCCAGGTCGTTGCCCACGTAGTCGACCTTGAAATTGCCCCACATCCCATAATCCTGGCCATGGCTCGCTTTGACGTAGAACTTGCCCATGGTCGGCGCAGTTTCTTCCACGCCACCGTCGTCGCCGAACGACGGGTAATAATAATCGGGATTGATGCGCCGGAATAACTCATCGGGCGTCTTGCCCAGGAAGTTGTTGAACAGATCTTTCACCGGGCCTTCACGTGTATCAGCGCTGGCCGTCAGATGCCAGTTCTGACTTATCTTGCCGTTCAAGTAGAACGCCAGTTGGCCATCCAGCGACGAATCGACAGGCTGCGTAGCATTATCACCCTGCTGTAGTTTTTCCGCCGCGCTCACACTGTTCTTCGATACCGTCAAATCGGCAACACCGAAGAAGAACAGGTCCCGGCTCTTGAACTCCAGATCGCGAAGATACAACGAGCCATTGCCGGAGTCGTCAAGGACCGCGACTTCGACGGTGTGCGTGCCGTTAGGAAAGATTTCCTCCGCAACGAAATTACCCTTCGGGTCAACCGGAACCTGGCGGCCGGCTAGCCAAACAGTGTGGCCCGCGGGTATACCGCTGCCCTGCACCCTCACCGTGCCGCTGCCGAGCGTAATGCCCTGGCGTGCCAGGTCGTTTTTGCCGTAGGCGGACAGCAGCGCCTGCGTTGGCGGCATGTCGGACTTCACGAGATTTCCAGACGATGCCTCGTGGTAAAGCCATAGCGGCCGCGCATCGGTTTCGTCGAAATGGTCTTTCGGATCATAGGCGCGAAGCAGGTACTTGAGTTGGCGCGCCGGGCCCGCGAGAATTTGTGGCGCCGGCTGCCATTCCGCAAGGCCTGTGTCATCGACCGGGATGATGGCGAGCGGTGCGGCCTCCAATGACTGCTGGTCGAATATCCTGATTTCAGCACGCTTGATGAAACTTCCGTAGTTGCTGTACATCCGGAAATGCACGACCGGTAAAGCAACTTCGCTGATGGGTTGGCTCACGACCACGGCGACTGGATCCGCCGCGACCGCGAGACGCCGCCGCGACTCGAGATTGTCGAGCTGGAACCGGATATTGGCGTTGTCAAGCGCGACGTCGGTACAGCGCTGCACGTCAGAAGAGCTGCGGTCCAGGTCATCGATCGGCTTGCCATCGACGGTAATGTGCATCACATTCAGATCGTACGGGCTCTTCGGACTTAGTTCCCGCGTCTGGCGAGTAATGTCCACACCCTCATAGTTGTCCGACGGCAGCCGTTCGTCATACACAACCTGCACGCTCACGAACGACTCCTGGCTTTGAGTGAAGCCGAGGTTTACGACGTCATCAGATTGAACGTAGCCGCGTCCCTCATGTTCTGACTGGGCACCTGCCAATAGAGGATCCTTCATGAGGATGTCCATGGCATGACGAGCGCGCGCCGCGGAAAGACCGATGTCGTCGCTATACACGGACGCGGTGCGGCGGTCGAGTCGCTCGTTCTTTGTGTAACCTATAAACCGCAGTCGCGCGTTGGGGCGATCCGCGATGTCTGCAAGTGCGCGATGCAGATTTGTCGCGTAATCCGGCGGAATGATCAACTGGCCGTTCTCGAGCTTGATATCCGGGATGCTGCCCCAGGTGGGGTCGTAAACCCTGGTGACTGTTTCCTCGGTATCGTCAGGGCACAGTTGCGGCTCGTCGGGTAAATCCTGAAGAGGATCGTCGTACCAGAATTCCACCTCGACGCGTCGATTCACCGCCCGTCCTCCGGCGGTTGCGTTGGAGGCAATCGGGTGGGAGTTCCCGCGACCGTCGCTTTCGATCGCCGAAGCCGGTAACCCGAGAATTCCTTGCATGGCCAATGCGACGCGATGCGCCCTTGCCTTCGACAACGACAGAGCATTTCCGTAAACGGTCTCATCGCGGCCGGTTAAAGGGGCGTCGTCGGTGTAGCCGATAAACCGGACTGTTACGCCCTGCTTGTCCCGCAGGTTGTTGAGCGCCAGCTTGACCTGTTTAGTGAAGGCATCGGAAATGGGAATGGTCTCGTCCTGATAGCGCAGCGGTATGACGAGATTCTTGACGCGCATCCGCGGCGTTTGGCCTTCCTTGAATCGCATTTTGCAGACGGTCTCCACGCGGCAGACCTTGATACGCTTGACGTCATCCGTCTGATTCGAATTGAGCGACCATTGCTTCATTGTCTGGTCGCTGGAGAGATGCCGCTCGGCCTGCTCGCCCGGCTTGGCTGTGTTGACCTGGCTGACGCACACGGAGGCTGTCATCATCATGAATCCGACAACTAGCAGTAGATGGCGTTGCTCACTCATAAAGTTCACCTACTCTCCGGCACACGCAGGTCGGACTTCTTGAGCGGGGCGCCACGACGCCAGAAGACCTCAGGTTCAATGGTCAGAAGATAGTTGCCTTTTTCCGAATCCCATGCGTCGGTCAATTGCCGCTTAACCGCTTGCATGCGCCGTTGGACCAGGGCCTCATCCTCGGTATCGGCGACGTAGGACAGGCGCAGCATTGACGGTGCTTTGCGCAGTTCCGCCAGGAGTACGTCGACGCGTGGCTTCCACTGCGTGCGGATTTCTGCTGTACCCGGCTCGAACGCTGCATCCGAAAGGTCGATGGCTACTACGCGATAAATGGACGCACCGAAATCAAATTTCAAGGCCTTGCCGGCCGTGGCGTGCTTGATCTGTATCTGATCAGTGGACAACCGGTAGCCGCTAGGAAGGGTCCTGTCATCAAGCTTCAGCTCGAAATTGCTGCCGCGGAGCTCGTTTGGCGTGAGCGCGCAGGTGATGTGGAACCGCCCGTACTGATCGGTCGTCGCTGCCAGGCCTTGTGCCGTTAGCACTCGTACGCCGACCAAGCCTTTCTCGCCGCCATCCTGGTGTCCGTTTCGATTCACGTCGTCGAAGACCTTGCCAAAAACGTCTGTGCAGTCGAAGGTCTGATCCGGCACGACACGAACCGTAGCGATCGCCTCACCGGACATGGGCTGGCCCGTGATGCCTTGGAGAACCTGCGCGCGGTTGGTGAACTCTCCCTCGCTAACACCGGCGCCGACTGCGAGCAAAAGCACGATCGTGGGATGATCGTCGCCGTCGAAGCTGATGTTGTTCCACGCGAGTTGGAGACCGGTCACTATGGGCTCTGTGGGCACACCATTCAGGCGTGCGGATCCTTTGATATAGCGGAAGCCCGCCGGATAACGATCCACAACCTGCACACCTTGCGCAGCCGCGCCTGACACACTACCGAGCGTGATGGTGTACGGAACCAGTTGCCCGCGAGTGACGTTGAGTAACGGCGTCGTCTTGGTGATCGAGAATGCCCCCGCGACCTGCTGGTCGATCGGGATGTGGTTGTTGTAAATCTGGTTCGAGCCGGGCAAGGAGCTGCCATCCAGGATGAGATTCAGATAGTACGCAGTCCCAGTGCTATGCGCGGCCACAGTGGGTGGAGGCGCGAACTCCGATCCCTGCGCTTCGCAGAACGGAACGGCCGGAAGCACATCTTGCAGACTGCCCGGACAGGTAGGCACCGAAAACGGCGCGGTCGCAGCATCCGAAGTCGCCGGAATGAGCTTCGACTCACCCGCCAAAAAGATTCCCCCCGGCGCGGTGACCTGGATGAGATAGCTGCTGCCGGCGGGGCAGGCGGGATCCGTGAAATTGAGGTCGAAACGGTAATTGCCGCCAGCCTGGGTAATCTGACCTTGCTGAGCCGTATCGTCAAAGCAATTTGCCGGGAGAGGAGTGCCGGCTCTCAGCATGGTGAGCGTGGCGCCGGGAATCGGCCCGCGGGTCGAAGAGTTGTAGACAAGGCCATTTGGCGCGATCGGCAGATTCAGATTCTGTACGTTGCTACTAGATGGCACGGTGATGCCGGTGATCTGCTGCAGATTGTTGATAAAGGCTGAGTCGGCTTTGCCGAGCTTGGCAGTATTCGGGCCGGCGCCGGGCGCTGTGAACCGCAGCTCGTACCGGTTGGAAGTCGCGTCGGTGGTGGCTACGCCGCTAAGGTGATAAACACCGTTGGCATCGGTGAGAACGGACTGCAACTGGACACCATTAAGAAACAGCGTGACCGTCCAGCCCTGCAACAGCGGCTCGCCAGCGTCGGGGATCTTGTTGAAGTTGGCATCGAGCCAGACTGTGCCGTTCAAAGTTCCGGCACCAGGACCGACAACTCCTCCGATTACGACCGAAGCGTTGGCGCTGGCGGTTTCTGTTGGGGTGTTCCAGGTTACCAAACCAGTGTTGGTGAGAGTGGTGCCGGCGGGAATGCCCGCTGCAATCTGCGCCCGGAAGCGCAAGTCAATGGACTGCCCGGGCTGCAACGGACCGTTGGATGTGGAGTAGTCTGCTGTTATTACCGACCCGGCTACAGTAACACCGGTCGCTAAGCCGTTCATCGTCGGCGCTGGGTTCACGAGCGTGAGACGACCTACACCCGCGCTGCTGAGATCGTCAGTGATTACAACCGTTGGAGCCGCGCTGTTGGGCGGATTGTTTGAAGGATTGTTCACGTGCACCACGTAGTCAAGCTGACCGCCCGGCAGCGCCGCGCCGCCTCCTACAACGGTGACTTGTTTGGTAATTGACAGGCCTGGGATCACTTGCACGACGATCTTAGTAAGGTGCCCACCCTCAAGGCTGAAAAACGCGTGACCGTTTGGTGCAATGCCACCGTTGCCGAAATTGACGATCCCATTGAACGGGCTAAATATTGTGTAGTTAATTCCCGCGGGAGCATAACGGTGCGGGTCCGTTGTGTTTGCGCAATTGGGGTCCGGCCCAAGAGGGCTAAAAGTCCATCCCGGGGGGGTGCCACAAACTCCATCGTTCTCGAGACCAAAAATATTGACTGTTGCGCTGGTGAGCTGAATGGCGGTGATGGTTTTAGTGGTGTTGTTTATGACACCAATCAGGTTGTCGTCATTGCCATTTTCGTAGGCGGGGGCAGGATTGGGAAAAGTTGTTGCAATAGACCCGTCAGCATTGAGCGTGATCAAAATGGTACAACCCTCATCGGCGCGTCCATCTTGATTAGCCAGATAGACGGGACTAACACCCCCTGCTCCCCCGGCATCGCCACCGGTGATAATGGCGCACGTCTGCCTCTGGGCAAATGCAGGGTTCGCTCCTATCATCAGAACGAGGATGCCGAAGACGAGTAAAAGTCTCTTCCTGGCGCATGCTCCTTTGAACAGCCGTGCTCTTTCTGGGCTGCCAATAGCCGCGTCAGCTATGAGCGGGTTCCGCACATCATCGATCTTGGGAAGTCGTACGCCGAAGCGGAGAGTGAGGCGCAGCTTGTCGAGCAGGATTGCGATCCAGCTGCCGTGCATTCTCGCGTTGTTCGTGTTGCTCGAAGTCATCTACGCCCTCGTTCCACCCACCAATTGATTTTCGGGACCGAGGCAGTCCACCGGGGACTGAATTTCGGCGGTCCCGCCGTCATAGGGCTCGCTGCCCGTTAGACCGGTGACTTTGCGTCGCCATCTTTCGATGGCTTTGCCTTTGTCAAAATTGCGTCGAGTTTTAAATGATCAGATTCTTGAGCTTCTACAACCCTCCAGGGTATCTGTGTTCTTTCCCTCGGCCGCCGACCTCACGTCGCCGGCAGGAAGTCAATTGGATATACGATCGTCACGGCTTGCACACCATCCTTCGCGCCGAAACTGATCGTCTTGACGCGGCCCACCACCAGAGTGGCGAGATCCGGCGCATCCATGTCAGACGATTGCAGCTGGCACATCGACACGGAGCCGTCCGGCTCAATCGTCAGGCGCAACACCATCTTGCCTTGCAAGGTCGGATTGCGGCGCAGTTCCCGGTTGTAATCCCGGTAGAAAGCCGACTTATAACGATCGAACACAATCTGTATTTCTTCGTCCGTGCGGGAAGCCCCCAGCCCGTTATGCGCCTTGGGCCGGCCGTCGCCGCCGCCGATCGACGCGATTGTGCTGGTCGCGCGGGCTACCTGCAAACCGGGTCCGCCCATTCCACCACCGCCACCGCCTCGCCCTCCACCACCTCCAACATTGCGGCTCAGCGAGCCCGAGTCTATGCCACCACTTGATCCCGGCGTATTCGTCGTCAACACGGAGTGTGACGATGCCTGGCCACCTTCATCCGTGGCGGCGTAATGCGCAGAGGTGCCCAGACGTGGTGCGACCTCGTCCTGAGCCAGGCTCGCGAACTGCTCCTTGAATGCCAGAATGCCGGCCTTGCCTACGTTTGGCTCAGGCGGCTTCGGGTCTGAGGAAAATCCTTTTCCCGGACCCGATGGTAGTTCCGGTTTCCCTGGTCCTTTTGCAGCTTCCGAAGCCTTCGGCCTCGGTTCACCTACCCCCTTCGCCACCGGAGGCGGGACCGTGGTCGCCGGAACTGGAACTGCGGCTGGATGATAGAAGACGATGTCGAGCTCTTTCTTCGTGCGCGGCGCGCCGCTGCGTAGCAGCACTGACGCTCCAACGATCATCAGCAAGGCCAGCAAAATGGCATGGAGCACAAGGCTCTCCACCATGCTGCGCCGGGACAAGACCCCGGATTCTTTGTACATGCTCCTGCTGGATTCCATGGTTGTCATCAAAGCAGCCACCTTAATTGGCCGTGATAAATTCGACCTTCAAATCGTCAACATTTGATTTCGCGAGATCGAGGATGCGCAGAACGCCCTCGTAATTCATGCGGTCGTCAGCAGCCAGAAACAACACGCGTTTCTCTGCGGGCCTGCTGCCCAGGATCGCTCCCACGCGCTCGGGCAATTCGTTCGCAGCAATCTTTTGATCGCCCAGCATCACGAGACAGTCCGCCGGTAGCCCCTCATCTGTCGTGGTCCCGGTAATGCGGCAACCCGCGGGTGAAATGCTCAGGATCAGCTTCGATTCCTGGGACTGCGCGGGCGTGGCGTTCGTCGCACTCTTGGGAATATTGACGTCATAGCCTTTCATGAGCAGCGGAACCACGACCATAAAGATAATCAGCAGTACCAGCACTACGTCGACGAGCGGCGTGATATTGATCTCAGACTGCAGACTTGATCCTGAATCGCCTCTGTTAAACTCCATGACTTTACTCTCCCTGCGCGCTTGCGTTGCGCCCTTTGGCGATCAGCCCCACTCCGCGAAAACCGGTTTGTTCTATCGCCTGCATGGCCTCCCGGACCTGGCGGAAGTTCAGCTTTGCATCGCCACGAATCACGATCTTGGGATCGGTCTCCGCCGCTACAGCAGCACGGAGCGCGTCGCTGAACTGGTCGCTTGTAACCTGCTTATCGTTAACCCAGAGCCCACCGGCCTGATCGATAGAAACCAGGATTCGGCCTCTCTCGTCGCCCTGCTGCGTCGGCTTTTCCGTTTTCGGCAAGCTGACCTCTGGCCCTTTACGCATCTGCGGCGCCATCACCATGAAGATGATCAGCAGCACCAGCACCACGTCCACGAGCGGCGTGACGTTGATGGACGCATTCATTCTGGCGCCTTCACCGAGCCGCATACTTGTCCTCCACTGAAATCTTGCCGTGCCGTTCACCGAGCAGTGGCGCCTTGAAAAGGCGGTTCACCAGTTTTGTTGAAGCCCGGTTCAGCTCGATATGGAAAACTTCCACCTTGCCGGTGAAGTAGTTGAATCCGGCGACGGCCGGAATCGCGACGAAGATGCCAAGAGCAGTTGTGACCAGGGCTTCAGCGATGCCGCCCGAGACGACAGACATACCGCCAGACCCTGTGGCTGCGATGTTGCGAAAAGCGTTGATAATTCCAGCCACGGTACCGAAGAGGCCTACGAACGGTGCAGTAGAGCCAATCGTAGCCAGGAACCCCATACCCTGTTTCAACTGGACCAGCACCTCTGACATGGAGTCTCTGAGTGCGTCACTGACAAGATCTTGTGAAGCCGCGGGATCGCCTCCGGAATTGCGCACGCCCTCATACTCAAGGATTCCCGCCGAGACCACCTGCGCCAGGTGTGATTTCTGGTTTTGCTGCACAGCTTCCATCAGCTCCTGGACTTCGCCTCCATGGAGGAACTTAGTGAACACAGCCTTGAAAATCTCGGACTCGCGCGCCGCTGCGCGGAAATGGCGGTACTTGTTAACCATCACTGCCACTGAAAAGAAAGAAAGCGCGATAAGGCAACAGATCACGGCGGCGCCAAATACGCCTACGTTTCTCAGCAGCTCCGTAAAGGTCATTGTTTTTTCTCCTGTGCGCCGCGTATCACAAATGGATGAACGCAGCGCATTTTTCATTTCTGCATATTCCTACGAAGTCCCTGTACGGTGGTTCGGAGTTGAGTGAGTATTGAGCAGACTGCTTCCGGCAACAACAGTACACGGGTGCTAAGGTCCTATCTGTCAGGGTGCCAATACCTCCGTCCAGTTAGCGCGACGCACCAGATGGGAATCTCTGACTTCGCCAACTGGGCAATGGATGGGCTGTCTTTACGAACTTCACGCGATGTCTGAAAGTAATGCGCCTATCACAAGCGCTCGCAGCGGGAGGCCAGCCGGTTTTCATTGCGTAATGGCATTCTGCTTGGTAGGTATGTGTGCGATCACTAGATCGAGAATGATAGAAGAATGATAGAAGGGAGATATGTTTTCATGCCTGGCGGACGTTTTAGTATTAAACGTCGCTGGGAAGATGGCGGGCAGTAACTCATTTAAGAGTTGTCATAAGCAGATCGGCAAATCAGGATGGTTAACAGGTATAGAGCCCACCCAGTGAAGAAAATATTCGTTGTAATGCAGGGCATCTCTTGCGAGCTTCCTGCAACTAGTCGCTCTATTGCTTCCAAAATCCACTTAAGGCGAGACGCAAATGCCGGCTCAAGGCTTCTTTTCCGACCTGATCTCGTAGTAGCTCAGCTCACGCATAAACACTTCCTTGTCTACGGGCTGCCTGGAGTCATCGAGCATCGGCGAGATGCCAGTCGCACGTCCAACTTCCGAGCTCTTCCAGGGAACGATGACCAGCGACGTGGGCGCTTCCTGATTGCCCAAAATGGACATGCCCAGCGCCTGTCCTCCCGGTACGGAGGTTAACTTCGGGTCTTTGTCCGTTTGTGCCGGAGCATCCTTCTGTTCTGCTTCTGTCTTTACCTGGGCAGCTTCAGTCTGTTCCGGTGCCTTTTTCGTTTGTGCTTCAGCTGTCCCGTCCTGAGGTGCTTTCGTTTTTGCCTGCGCTTCTTCCTTCTGTCCGCTTACAGCTTTTTTCTTCTGCGTCTTGGCGGCATGGGCGGCTTGATCGGCCCCCGGCTTTTGATCGGGCGTTTTATCGGTTTGGGCCACGGCTGTCGTCAGCCCCGCCCCCAGCAGAACCATAAATAACAAGTCTTGCCTCATGACTTCTCCTTTCGGCTTGTGCGTTTGCGAAGATCGGCAATCCATTTGACGACGTCGGCGTCGTCCGGAGCGAGCCGGCTGTAGGCCTGGTAATGTTCCAGCGCGCATGCGTAATCTCCGAGATACAGGTCGCACAGAATGGCAAGGTTCCTATGCGCATAGTGAAAATCGGGAAACTGTGCCAAAGCCGCCTGGTAACTTGCGCGCGCCTTCGCAAACTCTCCCTTGCGCCGCTGCACCAGGCCGAGTTCGTTGTAAGCGGCGGCGTGGTGTGGATTCAATTCCACCGCCTTGTTTAGGCTGGCCTCTGCGTGGTCCAGGTCGCCAGTGCGGGCGTATGCAATACCGAGATTGATGTGCGCTGCCGTTGATGTGGGCGACTGCTCAGTAACCTTGAGCAGCAAGGGGATCGCGTGATCATATTGCGCCGCCCCGAGCATACGCACCGCTTCGTCATATTCGGCGCGTACTTCGTCCGGGACGGGCGGCTGCTGCGTAATCGTGAATCCGTCTGCATCACGCTGGAAGTCCAATGGCGCAGCCGGCGGTGGCGGCGGCACGTTCGTCGCCGTTGCTTTGGTAGTCATGATGCGTTGTGCAGCAGGCGAGCAGCCCAGCGCGAGCAACAGGGCCAGCCACGTTATGCCAAAGCAAATTCCTTTGATGGATCGGGTATTAGCGCGGATTCGCATTTTTCACCACTCCGTCATTCGCAGCCAGCGGTGCGGGATGCGTCGTTTGATCTGGCGTGCTTGGTGTTGTTCCAGTGTTTGGTGTTGTTCCAGTGCTGCCCGGTATTGGTTGCGTCGTCTGATCCGGCTTGCTCGGCGACGCACCGCTGTTGCCTGGCGTCGTGTTGCTGCCGGTTGGCGTCGTACTGGCGTTGCTCGCTGCCAGAGCGGCAGCCTGCGCTAGCGGCGATCGGTAAACATAACGGTCAACGGTGCCGATGAAGCCGCTGCTCATTTCGCTCTTCGCATAGCGCCCCGGCATCATCTCGGCGAGCCGGCTTAGACTCTTCTCAGCCCACGTGTTGAAGACGCCGGCGTGCAGCGACTCCATGTTCTTCTCGTGTACCTTGATGGCTTTCTCCTCGAATGGATACGCTGCCTCATCCAGATCCGCCTCAAACTTTTCCAGATCGGCCCCCTTCATATCAGCGGGGCGCTCCGACTCCTTCAGTGAGCGGCTGAAATCGAAATAGGTCTCGGCCATGTAAAACGTGGCAGCCGCCGTCACGTCGGCGATTTCGTAGTTCACCAGCACACCCATGGCCTTGATTGTGTCATCCATGCGCTGCTTTTTCTCCTTCAGACTGGCCTCGAACGGTTGCCGCAGCTTTACAGCTATGCAAGCCTGATAGAGTTGCTCCGCAAGCACCAGCGCCGACCGCGCCGCGAGCGTGCGGGTTCGGCCAGTTCTTTCAGGGCCGGCACCACCATCAAGGCGAACGATTTCCGCCAGCTCCTTCTGATAGAGAGCTTCGTTGTGCGAAGCTTTGTGTATCTCAGACATCTTGAAGTGGGTCTCGACGGCCGCTTCGATCGGCTTCGGAAACTCCGTGACATAACGACCGTACGCATTCAACGCCTTGTCATTTGCATTGGACTTCTGGTAGAGGTCGCCTGCCACGAGCAGCGACTCCTTGCGTACTGTCTCATCAGTGGACTCGGATGCCAGCCGCTCGTACTCACCGGCGGCGTGCGACAACTCGCCACTCTCCCGGTAGGCGCGTGCGATCAGCCTAGTGGCCTCACCCGCCATCTTGTGCTTGGGGTAGGTGCTGCGGAAAGATTCAAGCACGCCTGCGGCTGCCTTCCAATCCTTCAGCTCAATCAGCGCGCCGCCTGCGTCATACTCTGCCGTTGCGCGGATTGTGGACGTAGGTGCTGCCGTGCGAATTCTCAGGAAGTGATCGGCTGCCGCGCGATAGTCCTGCGCGTTTCTTGCAATCTCACCCTGCTTGTAGATGGAGGCTGCAAGGTTGTCAACGAATTTGGCGTGCGACTCGTCGCTCTCCGGCGTAACCGTCAACACCTGTGTGTAAGCTTTTTCGGCCTGCGGGTACTCGGCAAGTTCGAACGAGCCATGCGCAACCACAATCCACGCGGAGCGCTTGATGTGCATCTCCGCACTCGGATATTTATCGATGACACGTTGGGCCGAGCCCACGGCGGCGCGAAAATCCTTCATCTCGTATTGATCATCGGCAGCCGCTCCCAGGACCGCCGCCGCTTGCGCGTGGGTCGGGAAGGTGTCAGCGAATTTGAGCGAGCTTGCGACCGTATCGTGCTTGACGGCCTCTAGATTCTCTTTGGCTGCGACCTTTAGCTGCTCGCGATATGCGTAGACTGCGGCGTAACCCGCGGCTGGCGACTGAGTGTTTGCCGGGTATGCGTAAGCCGTGCGCTCGTACTGTTTGGCCGCCTCACTGAAGTCCTTGTTCTCAAAGAGAAGGTCAGCCATCCGGTAGTTGATCGCCGGAGACTCTGCGTCCTTTGGGAAGGAGTTGAGGTAATCGCCGTACCAGCGGAGAGCTTCGTGATAGTTCGTCAGCTTCTCGTTCGCGTCCTGCGAGCCCTGATACTCAGCGTGGTAATGCGTCGCCAGGTCTTTCAGGTCTGTCTTCAGGTAGGCCAGGACTTCCGGCAACTCTTCAGGCTTGTTGTGCTGCCAGTATTCCGCCTGCAATCCATACTTGGACGCAAAGTCACGCTTCGATTCAAGAACGAGCTTGGGGAATCCGCCCTTGGTGAAAGTCTCCACCACCCGCATGCTGAAGCGTGGGGCAGCATGGTGGAAAGGATGGAGCGTTATGAAAGCGTTGTACGTTTTTGCCGCGTCATCGTAGCGCAGTTTCGTCAAGTAGTGCTCGCCAAGATTGCTGTACACGCGATCTTCATAGGATCGACTCTTGGTGCTGGAGAAGTATTGCTGAACCGCCTCCGGCCCGCCGAGCGTGCTGAAGCTTAAGCTGACCGCACGAAAAGTATCGGCGACGCGGCGTTCGTCCTCTTTCTCGTGTTTCTCATCGAAGTTGTAGCCGGTCGACACCTTATAGTCGAGCAGCGCCATGTAATTCTGCACGGCCTCTTCGTATAGCTCCTGCTTGTAGAACGTCCACCCGAGCTTATAGAGAGCGAGTTCGTAGTATGAGGAATGGGCGCCCAGGCTGGTGATGGCTGAATAGGCGTTCTCGGCATCCCGAAATTTTCTGCGCGTGAAGAAGTACTCACCCCGCCGGAACTGCACCTCGTCGAAGTGAACGGAATTCGGATTCGCTTTTATCGCGCGCTCCATGGTCTCCATGGCCTCTTCCGTGCGGCCTAATTCGTCATACGCTCGCGCCATCTGATAGAGTACCTGGTCGCTATCCTTATATTGTGGATACTCCTTGAGTAGCTTTTTATAAAGAGCAATTGCCTCAAGAGGACCTTTGGGAGATGCGTCAGTGCCTGGCACTTCCGCCGGCGTGGCGGCACTATTGTTGCTTGCCGGGATCTTGCTCTCCGCAGTCGTGCGCTTTTCGAATTCCTGATCGGATTCCCCACGGCCCGCTTTCGCAACCGCGCCAGCCTTATTGGGCGTACCGGCCGGTTTGTTCGCAGGCGCCTTAGTGGATTCTGGAGCCGGCATTTGTTTCGGCTTGCCCGCGCCGTTGTGTATGCCGTATTCCTTCTCGAGTTCCAGGTCCGCGAGACGACGGATTGCCTCGGGCGTCATCGGAGTTTCCGGTGATTCCTCGAGAAATTTCCGGTACTGCTGCATAGCCTGATCGACGCTTTCCTTCGTATCCGCGTCTTTCACGTCCGGAGCCACTTTTTGCAGGTCTGCCAGCGTCCCCTGCGTGTTAACCGGCTTGTGATGCGCGGTGCAGCCGCCGAGGAAAGCCGACACAACCACGATTGGAATCGCGCGTCGAAGCATCAGCGTCCTCCTTCGGCAGACTGTGCGCGCGAGGCTCTATCGTAGCTATCGGCGACACCGAAGCGCGCCTGGATCTGCTGGGTCACCATGCGTTGCCGGCGAGCCTCAAGCTGGTTGATGGCGACGCTCTCGATCATCTGTCCCTGCCGGGCCATCAAAATGTCCACATTCTTCAGTGCGTTGCCAACGCGTTCGCGGAGCCGCGTAATCTGGGCGTCGTATCCGACATAGCTATGCGTCGCCGCCTGCCTCGTCCTAACGAACTCCTCGTACCGCTGATTGAGAGCGTTGACCTGGGTATTCAATTCGTTGAGGTGCTCAAAAGCCGCGGTCAGCCGCTTGGGATACTCAGTTTCCACGCGCCAGTCAAGCACACCGCGCAGGCGGGCCAGGCGCTGCCGAAGCACGAGTGATTCGGGGCTGTTAGAGTTGCCAAGCTGCTTTTCAATGAGTGCAATGCGCTCGCTGGCGATCCGCTCGTCCGTGGTTGCCAGGTAATCCGGCCGCGGCGCCGTAAGCATGGCATGCAGGCGCTCGTCGAAGTTCTTGCTCTGCTGAAGTCGCACACGCATCCGCGAATCCAGCTCCCGAAACTTGGCGTCGATCTCCGGGAGCAACGGCTCGTAGTTCTGTTTGCGCAGTCGGATGATATCGTCGAAGGCTCCAAGGCTGGTTTGAAAACCATTGAGCTTCGACCGCAGGTCCTCGAGGTCGAGGTAGTTGTGCAACGCGGTCTGGAAGTCGTGAGATGCCATCAACTCCATCAGGTAGTAAGTTTCCGGCGCACCGGGCTGGGTACGCAGGCGGATGACCCAGGTTTGGTCCTCCCGGCTCTCTTCGCGGATTAGCGCCTTAAGAAACTGCCCTTCCTTGATGCTATTGATCGATGCATCTACTTTTTCGATTTGGTTGCTGTACACCTCGAGCGCGCGCCCATACGTGAGCGCGGCGCGACCATATAGCTTCAGGTCGGCGTACGTATGCGGCACAGCAAGCATGGCTTCCTGGACCGCGACATCCGTAGGTTCACGGGTCGCCAGGATATTCCACGGAACGAGCGCGCGATCAAACTGTTTGGACGAGGTGTCGGCCCAGCCAGCCCACAGCAGGGCCTGGTTCGAGAACGGTCCATCTAGGCGGACGCGGTCCAACGCCTGTTTTGCCCGCTCAAAGTTGCCCGATTCGAACAAGAGGGACCCAAGCACCAGGTTGGACTTGTCGCGGATCGCAAGGCCTGCGGGATCATTTGCTGGTAGCAGCCCCGCCTTGTCCAGTTGCTCCACCGCTTCCTGCTTTTTTCCGGCCTGCAGCAAAGCGATACCGAGGTTGTACGCAACAAACCCAGCGAGGCTCGGATCGTTCTGGAGGTGGTTGAGCACTTCAATGGCGTCGTTAGGCCGGTCTGTCGCCATGTAAATGTTTGCCCGCAGAAACTCCACATCGTTCTTTATCTTTTCGGGCACGGTACCCTGAATCCGTCCCAGAGCCTGCAGCGCATCGTCGAGCTGGTCCTTCTGGAAGTGAATACGGGCGAGCCTGAATGCGGCTTCGTTTCGCACCGCTTCGTCAACCGCGCCTTCCAGCACTCTCTTGATGGCGCGCCCGGCTTTGTAGTGCATGCGATAGTCGAGCTCGAAATCGCCGACCGAGAATTCGGCCTCATTGATGTTGTTGTGAAGAGTATCAAGTTGGGGCTCGTCCAGGCGATGGTACTGTTCAAGCTCAGTGTCGAGCCGCTGGATTGCTTCGAAATACTGCCCCTGGTACGCGTGATAGAACGCTTCGTCGAAAAAGAGGTCGTCCTTTGCATTCCCAGTTGGCTTCTTATTCCCAGCTGGCTTTTCATTTACGGCTGGCTTGTCGTTCCCATCTGGCTTCTCGTTCCCAGCAAAGGCGGGACCGGCAGCAAGTACCAGGGCCAGGCCGAGTCCGATTATGCGGCGGGTCGCTCGCATCGATTACAACTCCCCAAGCGTGATCGGAGTGCTGCCGGAATCCGGTCCAGCCACTTTCAGTTCCACTAGCTTTGGCTTAACTTCCTTATGGAAAGTAAAGTGCTCCGTGCGGTTGAAGTCCGCGCCGCTCTTAAGCTTGCCATCGACAAGCACGTTGAGCTGATGATCTCCCGTGGCTACATTGCCGACGTAGATCCGTTGCACGCCACCCTTGCGCAGTGCCTCAAGTTCCTTGGCGCTATAGATGTAATGCGCAACAAGTTGACCGTCGATCTGGAGCCGCACCGCGTCGAGGCGCATCTGGTCGTCTTTGGCCAGCGCAACGAAGACCGCGACCTGTGTCCCTGACGGATACAGCAGTTTTTCTTCCAGTTGGTTCAGCTCTGCCGCAATGCTGAGAACGTCTGACTTGGTCTGCTGAACCTGCTCGTCGAGGTCCCTCATCTGCTGTTGGTCGGGATTGGCACCAGCGCCTTTCCGCTCGGTGGTTTTGTTTTTCTGTTCGGTGTTGTTTTTCTGTTCGGTATTTTTGCCGGCTTGCATCGGCGCAGCATGCAATGCCGAGAGAGCCGCAAACAATAACGCCAGCGCCAGAGCTCTCACAACCGATAAACGCGCTATTTTTTTCATCTCTGTACTCCCACGCAGCCCTTAGACAGTCGTTTCCGACCTCACTCAGTATTAGGCAGACTGCCGGCGGCAACAACGGTACACGGGTGCTAAGGTCCTCTCTATCAGGGTGTCAATACCTCCGTCCTAAGGAGTACACGGGTGCTAAGTCTTTTCTATCGGGGCGTCTGATACCTCCGTGCGAAGCGCGCTTATTTGCGAGGAAGAGAATGCTGCCAAGTTTTTCGGGGGATATTCGGGCGCTAAACGATCAGATTCGAGGCCTTGTTGATGTTCAGCACCGGTGTTGGCTCCTATGTTCCATCACCAAGTACCATCACGCACTCAAAAGTGGGCTGCCGCCGAGACAGCCCGCTTTCCATTTCAATTCTGGTTTCTCTGCTGCTCCGGCGCTTATTGTGATTTTAGGGGAGCGAGAAAAGGCCCAGAATGTGGGCCATTCGCTACAGATCAGAGAAAAATTCTCTAAGCTGCAGACTGAATGGCGGAGAGAGTGGGATTCGCTAAACCACTATACCGCCAAGCCGCGTAAAATCGGGGGTTCGCGCTATTAGTCGCTATCCATGCAGCTTTGCGGCGTTTTTCCTGTGTTTCTTTTGTATGCTGGTTTTTCCGCTGGCATGCCGCTTTCCGTGAAAAACCGTATCACTTGGTATCACTTTTGGCCGTAAGGGTTACTTCAATCTCCTGCGTGGGAATTCCCGCCAATTCTAGGTTTTTTAGCACATCGGCAAGGCTGGCATCTTCGTTAATAAATGTGTAAAGCTGTTCCTCACCACTGATTCCAAGCCACTCTTTGCGGCTCAGCAATCCATCCGCGAAATTTTTCGCAGCATCATCCCGAAAACGCAATTGCCACTCTTGTTTTGTGTCTGGCAATCTGACTTGATCGCCTGTTGCGCGCCGAAGCTCAAAGCTTTTTGCTAATTGGGTCATAAATACGTGTCTTAAAGCGTTATCTCCAGTAGGCTTTCGCGTCGATATTGCGCTTGTTT
Organism: Candidatus Angelobacter sp.; assembly: GCA_036496365.1. Classification (GTDB taxonomy): domain Bacteria; phylum Acidobacteriota; class Terriglobia; order Terriglobales; family Acidobacteriaceae; genus Angelobacter. The sequence goes on from DASXLK010000026.1 coordinate 42,890, forward strand.
AACAGGGAAAGACAAGGTCTTGTTTCTGGAATAAATTTCCAGCCTCATTCCATTTGATATTTCGGTAGACTGACCCGCCAAAAATCTGCGCAAGCCTTTGAGTACATATTTATCCGAGATATGAACGCACAATAAGGCATGACCGTGGAGATAATTTTCATCTAGGCGCTGACTGTCTGTTATTGGTTGCACCTTAAACTTCAAGAGTGCCACGCCATTGACAACAGCCACTCGTGTATCCACCGCACCCATCTTATGGCCGGTAATTGCATATTGAAAATAAATTGTGGAAGTGCCTTTCCTGAGACTTTGGTCTGCCATTTCGTCATTCTGCCGGAAAGCGGCGCGGCGGGCAAGCCTGGGGCCAATCTTACTTACTTGGCCGTGCGGGGGCTGGTTGGCAATCCAAGGCTTTCCAGCAAAGCATCCGCAATTTCCAACTTCGGCAACTCGATAACCGAATAGCTAGGGCTTTCTCGCTCGGCTACCAGTTCATATTTTTCCAGCGCAGCTTTGTAGCGAGCGACCGCATCTTCCACTGATTTGGGTAACGTAAGATTCGCCATATTCATTTCACCTGGGCCTTTCTCGGGAAACTTGTTCGACGATTAAGCATTCGTCTGCAATGCCAAATATTTTTGGTGGCGTAAAGACATGGCTAAATGTGACTTCAAGCGATGTAGAAATTCTTGATCCGTCGCACTAGCGAAGCGGTAATTACATACCGCGCATTTTCCGCGCGGCGAGGCACCAATCGAGATTTTTCTCTTGCCCATAAATCCTCACTCCAGCGGAATGTAACATAAAGAACGTTAAAGGCAAATAATGATGTTTGTGGAAAAAGATATTTTAATGCCTGTTTGTGTTGTCCTTCCAGAAACGGGAGAGGTAGAGCCTTGAATGTTCTTAATCGCACATGTAAGCACTCCGCGACACAGCACTTACGCAAGTTTGTTGAATACGCAAAGTTGCAGCTTAATAATGCTCGGTATTTTCCTCCTTTCGATGGCTATCGCTACATTGCCGCCCTTGCACTTTATTCAAAATGTATAACGGTAGCTGAGGCAAATATCACCTTGCTCGAAGCCGGTTTTGTTGAAGAAGCATTCGGCATGACGCGCACTCTCGTGGACATCTTTATAACGCTCCGCTATATCGGCAATAAAGACACAGATGAACGAGCGGAACTATACTGCGAATTCTTTGCCAAAGACAGCGAAGAATGGAGCAAGATTGTGCCCGATTACTGGCCGCAAAGCGCGCAGTCCCTGGACGCGCAGACAAAGAAAATTGCGTCTAACTATCATTCCCCGCACAAGTGGTCAGGAAAAAGCGTCAAAGAAATGGCTCTAGAGCCTGATACATCAGAAATCGATCCAGCAACAGGACAGCCGTTAGTACATGACTTTGCATATCGGGTGATATATCGCTGGACTTCTCATTATGTCCATCCAACGGTTATCGCCCTTGAAAACCATTTGGTACAGGCAGGGCGAGATCCATTTGTCGTCCATAGCAGGCGCAAAGATGATAAACGCCACCTTGCCGCTTTTAATATTGCCAGCTTTGTTGTGAACACGATGGTTTGCTTTTACCGCTGCATGAAAGATCCGCAGCCTGATCGAGTTGGCACATGGGCAATAGCCCTCATGAAGCACCTAGTGGGCCGCCATAATCGACGATAAATATTCAGGCAAGAACCGCCAGTGCACTTGACATGCGAGTTAGAATTGTATGTAGCTGGAATTGAGGTAAGAGATGTTTGGAATGAATGCTCTCTTGATGCCTAAGTATGACCAGACCGACATAGAAATCGGTCTGGGCGATTGGATCAAAGTTTTCCTGCCGCGCCTTGGCGTCTGGCATCATGGAATCGTGCGGCGCATAGATTTTGTTGGACATGGCTATGCTGTGCAAGTAGTCAACAATGCCAAGGGCATTGGCATCACAACGTCTGATTGGCACGATTTCAGAGAAGGACAAAGGGTACTGTTACATAAACGTCCTTCAGCAAATCACGTTCGGGCCATTTTTGCACGCGCGGACTCGAACATCGGGAAGCCTTATCATCTCTTTGCTCAAAATTGTGAGCATTTTGCATCGCTTGCTTTTACTGGCAAATCAGAAAGCGAATCATTGCAATGGGTAGGATTGATAGCTGCGGGAATCTTAGCTGTCGGGATATTTGCTTCCTTGAATTAAATTGCAAAATTGAATTGCATGGGCGGCAGAACGCCGCTGAGCGTCTTTCACCGCAAGCAGGAGTCCGATTCCATCAGGTTTCACCTTGGCATATTTAGTGGCTTTTGTCCCTTGGTGGATTAACCTCGTAGCATGTTGCGGGTTTTTCTGTATAGCGCCTTGATCTAAGGATGTCCTCAAGCAGTTTGGAACAGGCCGCCTCACGGGCGTTCATGTCAATATTCTGCAGGCGGACTTGGAAAAAAATCCTTGTGCTTTGGCTTCGCTTTCTTCATTGTACGAAGCTGGCTTAAGAACTTCGCGCTCAAGATTGTTTATTAAGCGGCCAACATAGAACTCATGCAAAGCGGCTAACGTCGCTTTTTCCTCGTCGGTTCGCGCCTCAGCATCCGCGTCGTCAATCAATTCTTGTACATGTTGCGGCACGGTAATTGCCCCGCCTTGCATAGATGGCTTATCCATCGAGCGTTCTATGGCCCTCAGTGCCTTTATACCGGCTTTGGCAAAATCATCGTTTAGATTCTGTTTCTGTGGTTCCTGGGCAGCCTTTTTTGTTTGCTGAGTTTGGGCAGCGGGCTTAGCTGGAGTCTTTGCAGATTGAGCCTCGGTGGCTGCTACTGCGATGAGCGAGAAGCATAGCAAAGCAAGTTTTCGCATAAGACTCCAATTGTTGCGTTGGGAGAACCTCAGTATGTCGGAAAGAACAGTCTGACGCAATATTTACTTTTTAACGCCGAATTGCCCGACGTTGCGTCTCCTCTGACACCTTTATCTTCTGCGTCCACTTAGTTTCATCCATTTCGTATTCGGCAAGCAGGCATTGTAAATTCTTCGAGGGCCGGGTTGTCGTATACCCGCGCTTACGGCTACCCGCGCCGGTGCGCCAAGATGCTGTTTTTGTGTAACGCATTTTGCGCGCCACGGCCAGTGCTTCCGGGTAGGTCAAAGCAAAGCACTTGGTGGTAGATTCATTGCCTAGATTCCAGATATATACAAGTACCAAGCCCGGAATCTTGGCGTACTTTGGATCAATGCTGAAGACTTGTTGCTGCGCTGCCTTCATTTGAATTGGGCAAGCGATGAATTTTCCGATGTGCACATCACGATCCAAATACGCAATCAGATCTATTCCCCTATCGCGTTCGGGCCTAGCGACCTCAATTCCAGCTTGCATCAACTCACTTGCAAGCCAATTCCGGCCTGCTAATTCCACAAGCTGCGTATCTGGTTTTGCTTTGCGCATTCCTAATATGTGCAGGGATATTCCCGCAGTTTATCTGTATCGAGATCACGCACCTGAATTTGAATCCTGTTTGGCCCCTCAGGTCGTGCTGCGTATGCGGTTTTTCCGATGCTATACAAGCTAGTAGCACATTCGTAATTGATCTGTCGCGCTTGATCGTCGGGTCTTCTGGATTGGAGAAGTGCCGTACCTTTCGTGATGATGCCAGCCGTAGTCATAGAGCGGCTGGCTGCGGTCAACACCAGTACTAGTGGAGAATCCTCTTTGATAGCGGCGCGCCTCGCCAGATCAAATGCTTGTCCAGAAGAAAGAAAATAATAGGGTGTGCCGTCATGATACCTACCATCGTGAATTACCACTTGGCCGCCTACGACAAAGAATGAATCTCCATGAACGACAATTGCTGCGCTTTGGTCGATTCCGATTCCCAAAAGAGTGGGGTGCTTAGAAATAACTGGATGCAAGTCTCCCTCGCGTTCGCGCGCATCAACGTGTTGGTCGATTGCAGAATCAGGAAGAAAGCCGAATCCAGTTGTGTAGCCGGGGGCCATCATTATTCTGTTATCGCCATCAGGATTCATGCGCGTTCCGGGTGCGCCGCGAACAAGAAACGACCCCTGAATAGTTGCGCCAGCCGAACCACCGCCAACTACGCCCCCTCTTGCTAGTAAAGCCTTGATCTGTGTTTCTACAGCCGTGCCAAGGTAGGCATCCACCAGCCGCCATTGACGGCCGCCGTCTATCCATACGCCATTAGCGTGCCGCAGCGGTTCTACGAATCCAGCCGAATTCGCGCGCGCGCGATCACGCGTATGAAGCACCGTAACGGAATGCACACCGAAACCTTTTGTAAAAGCAATGCGCATCCGTTCCACATCAATTTGCGAATCAGCTTCTGCGGTCGGAATTAGGACGATGTCAGCGTTAGGACCTCCGGCTAGGGCTACAAAGCGATCTTTAACCTCATTGGTTAATTGGCCGCCCCCTTGAATCACCAGCCATCCTTTTTCTGGCCCAATCGTGGCGGAATTTTCATGTTCAGTATTTGCCACGATGAACAGCGAGAGCAATGCCAACAGTGCTATGTGGTACATAGTTCTTCGAACTCCTTGGAAGCTAAAAAACAAATTTAGGGTTTTCGATTGGAATGTTATCAGTTTCGATCTCATTTCGCTCAGGAAGTTTTCGCTCGACTCTTTCCTCCAATCTCGTCCAGACTCCGACTCGTTGAGCCCGGAATCGCCGGGCCGGGAGAATCGGAAATGAAAGCAAAGAAGCAAACAAAACATACCGGCAAGCCGGAAGTTACGAAAGCCAGCGCGCCTGCCCTGCCGGAAAAGCCAGTCCACACGATTGAACTGCACCCAACTGAGGATCGCGGCCTATTCACGGCCAAGATTAGTGGTAAACGCGCTGTCGTTTGTTTGACGGCGCGCGACAGGGCCAGCGCGGACAAAGCCTTGGTAAGCGTCACCATCGCACCCACGCGCCTAAAGGCGGCCAGCGCCGCAAGGAATAAAGAATCGCTGCCGGTAATGGTCGCCGTGGCTGTAACCGTCAAGGGTCGTTGGTCAAGCGGCTGGATTGTTCCGCTTGAACTTTTCAAGAAGCATGCGACCAGCCAATCGGACTTTTCGCTTTCCGCAGCGGCCCGCACGGCCTACGCCGCAGCCGCCGACGTACTTACCGGCGTGAAATTCGTGATGGCACCCAAAACCAAAGCTGCCTAAATCACAACGGGCCACGGCGTTGCTGATAACAGCGCCGCAGCCCTACCCACAAGGAAGGTGAATTCCATGCGAGATGAAAACGATTCTACTAAAAGGCTTTCTGATCTTATCGGCGGAACAGAGCTGTTGAGGTTCCAGACTAACCGGCGCAATTTTTTCGCGATCTTGTCATCGCTTGGCCGATGCTTTGATGGAACCACGGCCATAAGCGGCACCAGTGAGCCAGGTCTGGCTCTGCTTTTTATCTTGCTGAACGATGGCGAAGTTACGCTGTTGGATGAGGGGCCGGTTCACTACTGTTGAACGCCGTTAACCAATCCTGCAAGAGCCGCGCCTGCTGGGCGCGGTTTTTACTTGGAGCTACTTTTCTTATCGTTCTACGCACTAGGCGGCGTCCGCAACCAATCTGTTTAGCAATTTTTTTCAAGCTCCCGCCGTCAAGATATGCGGCAATAATTTGTGCCGTTTCCTTCGGGCCAACTTTATACCACATTCGTCCCTGATAGACGCCTGCCTGTTTCAGCACGCGCCGAACCTGATCGTTGCGACAGCCTGTTTGCGCCGCGATCTGTGGTGTGCGTGTTCCGGCTGCATATTGTGCCACGATCTGCTCTCGCACGCTGGCAGATATTATGGCGGCATTCATCCGAGCCTTCCGCTTTTGCCGCTTTGGCTTTGGAACAAACGCACCAGCCGCTTTAAGTATTTTCCGCACGCGTGGTGCTCCGTAATGGCTGTCCGGAGCGTAACCAAAAACATTGATCGCAATTTCAGAAATCGGCGTGCCGGATTTGTACTGTTCTAACACCTCAGCATTCAAGCGCAAGATCTTCGCGCTCGTTCCGCGTGGCCGTGTCGTTCCGGCAGTATAGCCAGCACGGCCAACTTCGTAACCAAGTTTTTTAGCCACGGCGCGCATACGCCATAGTGCTTGACGCACGGCTGCCGGTGTCATGGCCAGGGTTGCCGCAACTGAAACTGAATCCATGCCGAGCCGCCAAGAGCGGAAGGCGATAGAGGCATGAAGTTGCAGAAAGCCTCCAGCGCGGCTCACAGCGGCCATATGCCTGTCGGCCTGTTCTTGTTGAATCGGCGATGCTGTTTTACAAATGGCATAGCCGCGAGTGGCCTTGGCCGTGGCGGCCTCATTTAGTTCTTCACGGTTGATCGCTTCAGGCATCGGCAGTCCACCGTAAATGTAACCCCACGCGCGCTTGAGCAATACTCTCTGGAGTTGCTTATCGTTCAGTGCGAACGGTGGAACGAAAGCAACAGGCGCGGCGCAGCGCGTTGCCGTTTGCATCGAGCGATAGTCCTCGAACGTGATGCACGTCTTGGCGCTAACTGGATAGGCGTCGCCTTCAAATTGGTGGTGATCGAAATTAAGGTCGCTCATTCTGATTCCTCTCGCGCGATCATCACGCGCTGACGCGGTGTCAGACGTACCCGATACTTAGCGCCGCAATCTGCACATTCGCGGTTGGTGTCATGGAGCTCGTTGCTGCGCATGTAGATGGAACTCCGGCATTCTGGACAGCCGCCAAGGTGTGCATTTGCCGTCACGCGGTCACTGTTGGAAAGCACATCGCCGCTGGAACGCGGCAGCACAACATCTTTCGTGTGGGCTGGACCGCCCGGCGTGCAGTAGGAGCAGTACAGCGCATGCGTCTCACCTTCCGAAATATAAATTCCGTGTTCACATTTGTTGATTGGCATAAAAACTCGGGGCTGTGTGATGGCATAAAAGTGGGGCCGCAAGGAGGACGGCCCCGTATAGGCCGGGTGACTAATCCGGCACCCCACAACACTTTGTTAGCCGCGATGTTCCACATTCCGCAAATGCGGCGGCGTATTCTTGTTTTTCAGCACAGCAACTTCTCTTTGCAGCGCAAAGATTTGAAAGAGCGTCCACGCGCCTGTGCCGGTAGAGTAAGCACAACGATTTGCTTTCGCATTCAGTTGCGCGTCCGTACTTTCAGCCGTTACAACGTGTTCCAATTCCGCTTTTGCGATTGCCGCCTGTTCGGCGGGTGTAAAAGTGATTATCGGCATCCGGTCCCTGTCCAAATTCCGGCTGCTGCCTGCATTCTCATTTTCAGTGCGCCGTCTGCTTTCGCCGTGCGCGCTTCGTGAGCATTCTTTGCCGCACGGCCAGTTGATGAATAATCTGTTTCTTCCGGATCACCAAAAGAAAAATTGCCATCGTCGTCGCACGTATAGGGAATTGAACAACAGGAAAGCTCATGTTTGTTCATGTCGCAGCAGGTAACCGAATCATCGCTGCGTTCGACCGGCCAATAACGGGGCGTTAAACCGTGATCGGCTTTGCCAAAATGGGCGTGCAGCGCGTCGCGAAGATCTTCGAGTCCGCCGTCGCCATTCTCGTCATCGTCATCCGAATCGGTCGCGGCTGAGGCGCGCGAAGCAATAATTTCAAGACCAAGCGCGTGTGCTCTTTCCGCCCGCGCCCAATCACCGGGCATGGCAAGAACGCGCGCGCGAATAGCGTCCACATTGGCATTGGCTGCACTACGCGCTGAAGCCGAAGTGCCTTCATAGGCGGGTGAGCCCACCAGCGAGCAATCAAGCAGGTCAACATCCAATAACGTTCGTTGCGTACCGTCCGGCGACCATTGCTGGCCGTCTGGCGCAACGGTAAACGCAAAGCTACATTCGTTGTAAAGTCCGGCTTTGCACGCTTCAAAAATGTCCTTGTGCTGTTGGATATTTTTGTTGAGCTGCGCCGTAAACCGCAGCCCTTTTCGATCCGTCGAAAGTGCAAGAGTGCTGTTGTCGGTGCGCGCAAGAACCGCGTCCATGCTGTGGTTAAAAGTGAATCTAACAACCTGCTTTTCACGTAACGCGCGATCAAAAGCGCCCGGCGCGATGGTTTCAACAAAGCCGCCAAGGTTTTTGGACGGAGAATTGAACAGCGCCGCGTAGCCCGTAAGCTGAAATTTCTCGCCTTTTGATTCGGCGCGCAATTCGGCGCGCACTGAAATAATGTTTTCCATGTCAATTCCTCTTTATTTAAATTCGTCTGTAAAAGCGTTGATGAAACTTTCCGGCAGGACTTCTTTCTTCCCGCAATGCCAGAAGAAAAACGCACGCGCTGTTTTCTCGGCGGATTGTGCAGTAATTCCATTGTTAAAAAGAACGCCGCCTTGCGAACACGCTACACACTCGTAGCGCACGCATGGTTCGCCCTTCGACATCGAACTTTCCAAACGGAAGCCCAGCGATCCGGGTTTTTTTGTGGGTAGTGGAGCCTTTTCTATCTTTTCAAAGGATGCTGGGAAAGCTTCCATCAGGAGGGCTGCGATGTCCGTTGGAACTTGATAAAAAACTCGGTTTGAAGAAGTAACTCGGATGTCCATTTTAGTTTTCCTCACGCGACCTGTTGCCGCGTCCATTGTTTCCGTTTCGTGTTACAGGTTTTGCCGGCTCGAATTGCCGAAAACCCAAAAATGGCATTTCTGGAAGCGGATACACGGCAGGTTCTCCGGTCTCATTCCAGCATCTAAAAACGCCACTCAGGCTTCCGCTGCCAAAAGTTTCTTTAGCATTGGCTTGTTTTCCGAAATGCGTAGATAGCTTTCGGCCGTCTCGATTCCGTGCTTTTTAAGTTCGGCGCGGAAAGCGTCGTTGACCGCGTTCACAGCGGCCAACGCCTTTTCAAGCTTCAAAATCGTTTTGGGAGACATTTTTCTTTACCTCATCACTGGCAGGTGGCATGACCCAGCCAGCCGCAGATTTACGTGCCAGGAATTCGCCGAACTCATCCGGCTTCACGCTCTCTGGTTCTTTCGTCGGCTTCACTTTTCCGCGATTGTGCGGCGTGAGACCTAGGCGATCCAAAATTGCTACCATGTTCTTTTCAGCGGTCACCGCAACCTTGAGCCAGAGATTTTCTTTTTCCATTTCGTGTGGCTGGCCATTGGAATCAAGCCGCGTGTAGGAACAGATTTCACCCTGGTCTTCGATTTTCGCCATGGCGCGTGCGTGGCGATCAAACGTGATCGCATACAGGCGCAAAAGTTCACCATCACCATCGGTCAGCGCGCGGCGTTCAGCCAGCAAAGCACAAAGCCGCTTGAAGGTTTTTCGCGCTTCCAGCGACAGCGTCTTAGGTGCGCGCGGCGTTCCGGCTGGCAAGCTGTATTCAGGTTCAGGCTTCGCCTGCGATTTGGTTCCGGTAAGCCGGTGGAGCTCGTCTGATTTTTTTACTGTAGGCATTGGTAAAAGTTTGAATCCGTGCGTGGAACGTGAAACCACGCACGGGAAACGGCACCCCTGCATGATGCCGTCAGCACAAAATCGGAGCGCCCTGTTACGGCATAAAATTTCAGATTTCTGCGGACGAGGACTCGACATGTCGCGACGTCTCGTCCATAGTCGTCGCAAATCTAATCGCCGCTGAACGGCGGCCCTTCCGAAATGCGGCATCAACGAAGCACAAAAAATAAGAAATCGCGCCTAAACGATGCAAGTAAATCCCAATGAAGGCTTACGCGCGGTTTCTGGGGCCCCGATTCCGCAAATCGAGGAGGCCCATACCTTCTCCATGTAAGTGCTGTCGAGTCAGAGCGATGCCCTGGCACTGGTTTCTACGCGGCGCGGCCTGTGGTGGGACGTTGACAGCAAACAACTTGCGCCGCCATGTGCACGCTATGCCAGATGCCATGGAAAACCGAATCATTTCCTGATGCTTTTGCTATGTTTCCTGATGGTTTTTAAAGCCTGATTGCAGGGGCCTGGGCCGCCTGTGGGCTATTGACTGGCCATGTAGCCGGTGGATGCCGGTACTGGTATTGGTCGCCGTGTCGTGTGGCTTGTGTGGTGTATGTGGGTTCTGGTGTTGGTTGTGAATGGCTCAGACATTTTCTGCCAAGGTGGGATTCAGTTCGCGGAAAAGAACCGCGCGATCTTTTCATCGCAAAGCATTTCAGTCGCGCTCCATGCGGTCAGCCAGTCCGCGCGGCGCTGGTATGCGGCGTGGCATCGGCTGTGGTTTCAGTTCCTCAAGCCGGTGTTCGGTGCGGCATCGCCGGTTGCCGTGATCCTGCATGACCGCGCTAGCGGCCTCAAACCACCACGAATATAGCGTGACGCTATAACTGGCGGGGCAGATAACCGCGTGAGGTCCATCGCCGTAAATTCGGTAGTCGCGCCATTTGGTGGCTGCGGCGGTTTGGTATTGTGATGTTGGCATAACTTCATTGCACGGTGGTGTTAGCGTCTCCCCGTAGCGTATGCATCACTTTCAGCCACGACGATGGAACCTTGCCGTGTTGGCCGTTGAACCGCTTCATAGCCGCATCCATAATCAGCGCATTTGTTGCCGTGGCCTGATACGGCTGATCCGCAAACTCTAGAATAAAATCATTGCAGCATCCGCGTAGAGTGTGGATGCCTTCATATCCGAAGTCATGCCACTGTTTCGTATCGGTATTTAGAAGGCCATTAGTGATATCTGAAAAATCATTCATTCCTAGAATTCCCCAAGGCACGCCGAAGTGTTGGCCTATGGTTTTGGTTTCGTCATTCATGCTTTTGAGAGAAGAAGCACCTGCGTCCTTTACTTCATCCACGGTTGGCTCGGCTTCCACGGATAAATGACTAAGGCTAGACAGGTTAGATGCCGATTTTTGGAGTAAACTATCTGTGTTTTCAGCATCTTGGCCGGAATGAGCCTCCGTACACTCGTCCGTACACTTCGCAAAAACCTCCGTACACTCGTCCGTAAACTTATCCGTACTCTGCGGCACCAACCGGTGCAGGCTGCTGGCTGGCTGCTGGTTAGCCACTTGGGAAAATCCAGCCCAAAAGATGACGCCGGGTTTGCAGTTTTTGCATTCGACATTGTATGTGCTGTGTTCTTCGCAAGGACTTCCCGGCGATCGTTCCCAACGTCCGGGCGCACCTAACTGGCCCTTGAAAATACAGCCGCCCTGCTCTGGCACGGCTAGGCAATCATGCGGCGCTACGATGAAGCCAGGTTTTTCCTCGCCATTGCGAATTCTGGTCAGACGTTTGCTGATTATGTGTCGCGCGCGGAATTCGTTCAAACCCTTTTCAATCGCGGTTTTGCTGTATCGCGTTTTATTTGCAAACTTTTTGCAGCCCGCAGCTAAAGCGTCGACATGCGCAAACACAAAGCGCTCTTTTTTCGGGTCAAGGTCGGCGAGATAATCAACGTAGCCGATTAGCTCTCGTAGCACACCACGATAATGGCGTTTCAGCGAACACGATTCGCCGGGTGCTATATCATCTACAACCGGCCTGAAGCTTTTTCCAAAACGCCGAAGTCGCTTTTGTTTTTCATTCTGCTTATTCATCATCCATTCCTAGGGAAACGGATGCCCGACCCCATGTCTGAGGTCGGGCCAGATGAATGCACGCGGACAGCGTGGATTGGGCGTTGCAAGCGCGCCAAACATTGTGAAGAACTTTAATGTGTGTCCGTCTCATTCCTGTTTAATCCGTTTCAAACGCCAGTCTTGCAAACTGGTTGCCGTGATTAAGTATTCGGCGGCCTTTTTTGGGCCTCCCCGGTCAATTCCGGGCCACTAGATTGGGCATGCGTATTTTGAGCGCCCGCCCCACGCTAAACAAAGCACGAATGGCCATCGTGCTCCAAAATTCCTGTAATGTGTTACGCATTCTTTTGTCACAATGCTTGAAACTAACTCGCATGGCAAGTCCGAAAAAGCATCTTTATTTTTTATCGGCAAGAATGGTCGCTAGGTACCGCCCTAACTGGCCAGCGATTCATTTCGCGGCACAGGTGGAACCGCCTGCGGATCAGCGATAACGAACGGAATCATGACAGCTATTTAGTCTTAATTCGTTCTATAAAATCATCCAAGTCTTTCCTGTCGAACAAAAGCCGGTTTCCGATTTTTAGACTTGGTATTTCACGATTCCATACCAACGAACGGACAGCCCAAACTGTGCATGATAAATATGTTGCAGCCGCACGGACGTTCAACAAACGCGACTCAAGGTGCGCAGACGTGGATTCCTTAGTCACTGAAGACCTGTGCATTTAGTAGCCCTCCGCTAGACTTACCCATTCACAAATGCCAAACCGCGCGTAATCCAACATAGAGGATTCCGCGCAGTCGAGGCAAATCTTTCTAAGCTTCCAAATGTGATTACTTAATCGGCTTTTAGTTCTCCAAGTTCATCTCGTATTAGCCTGGGATTATCGCCATTCCAAAAACATAGAATATTCTGATGAACACTTTCTAACTGCCTTGATGTCGGAAAGCGCGTCGCCGTGCGTTGAGCAGCACTGCCAATTGGAGTCGCAAAAATGGCGTCGCTGTGTAAGCGAAGGCCCAAACCTTCGAACATTCGGATGTTGTCTCCGACAAAGTTTATGTAAAAGCCTTTTGCATCCTTCAGGTTTTCAACCTTCACCACCAAAAACCGATTGGGCTTTAGCCGAGCCACCGCCAGCCGAAAAATGTTTTCATACCATTTTAGAAACGCTGAGTAAGTCTCAAAGTTAGAGCCGTCCTCCTTGCTGCTGGAATACTTTTCTTTGTTGTAGTAGGGAGGGCTGGTAAAGATTAAGTCGTATTTCTCGCCCTGCGGCACGGCTTCATCCAACTGCGCACTATCGCATTCAATCCATCGCGGGGGAATGAAATTGTCTTTACCAGTGGTCGCCAGATATTTTTTCGCTACGGCATTTGCCTGCCGCTCGTTAGCTTTTACCTGTTTGCGGCGACGTTCGCAGCCGGTATATTTGAGACCTGCAAAACCGGCAACAATACCCTTTGTGGCTTCCCCGGCGAAAGGGTCTAAGACGCTCCCTCCATCATCGCGCGCAAACCATCTGTAGACGCATTCGGCTAAAACGGGGTCGAACACCGATGTATCGGAAAACTTCTTGAGGCGCGGCTGGTTGCTGTTGACTTGCTCGTTGTGTCCGTCTTTGACGCCAAGCGCGCGCCACAACTGTTTTTTCTTCTGCCACTCTCCCGATTTGGCATCCAGAAGTGAAATCATCGGCGCAATAAAGCGTTCACTCAGGGTCTTGCCATTCGTGTGTAACACATCAATTTCTCTTTGTGCTTGCTGTATTGTGATTTTCCCTTCCTTAATTCTTTTGAGCGTGCCGTGCTTCTTCTTCTCCAGGGAAATCACCACCTCGACGTACCGCGCAGAAACTCCTCCCACAAAAAGGGCGGCCTCTGCACTGGCCTTTATACCCTTAGCGCAATTTTGCGCTAGGGGTTTTTTATTACCACGACCACCTCTGATGCCATTCTTTCCCGCCGAAGTCTGCCGAGCCTTAGCATCCTTTGCAAATCTAGGTACTAGTTCGGCAGCTACAGCGGTGCGTTGGTCAATCGTCAGATGTTGGCGATGCAAATTGTTTATGAAAACAAATTCGCTTGCTGAGACCTTGGTGGAGTTAAATTGGACAAAGTCCTTTTGGGTGAGGTCAAGATTTTGTTTTGCGCAGGCGCGTAGGCGATTGCGGCCATCCAACACTTTACCCTCAAAGAGCACTATGGGCTGCTGGACCCCGTGTTTCTCGATTTCCATGGCAAAGATTTCTAGAGCTGCATTATCCATTAGCGGAAGCAAGCTGGCATCGTCATGCCAGTATTCAGGTTTGCAGTATTTCCTCCAATCGAATGAGCGCATCATTTCGTCACCGCCAATGAGCCGACTAGCCACCGCGCGACTTGTCGAGTATCAAAGCGAACGGCTGTAGCGATTCGGAAGGAAGGAATTACCCCTTTCGCCGCAAGTTTGTAAACCGTAATGTGAGAGACGCCGAGCAGGTCGGCAAGAGCTTTGGCAGTAATCGGGCGTTCGATTTGATTCAGTCGCTGGACGAGCGTTAGAGCCGACTGCTGCTGGATTCCAATTGATAGAGACACGGATGCAACTCCTTCAATTTGGCCCCAATTCGATGATTCGGGCTAATTGATCAAGTTGCGAATGCTTAGGATGGGAATAAAGAAAGGAATCGCCGCGTGGCTTTTGTTGGCTTCGAGCTGTTTGTGCGATTCATGGAAAAACAACATAGCACGGGTAGATGGCGAAATACAACGGAAAAATGGGAACACGACAGAAAAATCTTCGTAATGCGGCGTCAATCGAACATTTCATTCACCTTGTCGCGAACGGCTTGGCTCCGGTTCGGCTTCAAATACCGCATGGTCGATTCTAGATCAGTGTGGCCCATCCATAGCTGAACCGTCCTGAGATCAACACCGGCCCACAGCGCCCAGGTTGCGAAGGTTGCGCGGAACTTATGAAGCCAAAAGTCATCAGGATTCAATTCTGCGCGCTTGGCGATGGCCTTGCATGAGTCCAAAAAGTTCATTTTTGGTTTGCATCCGCTGGTTGGGAAAAGAAGTGGGCAGTCCGCGTCTTTGGTCTTCCATTTTTTTAGTGAAGCCACCAGTTTGGTTGGTATCGGAATCTCTCGGCCCTTATAGTTCTTTGGCGAGAAGCCATATTCCTTTTTGTAGCGTACAGTAACCGCGCCTCTATTCAGATTGATCTCAGCCCAGGTGGTATGCATCACTTCTTGCTCACGCATGCCGGTCATGAGAAAGAATTTGAACCATAGCCGCTCTGTGGAATCGCAGGCGGCAAAGAATTTGTCCAGGTCTACACGTTCGTAAACTTCTGGCTCGTCTTCAACGTATCGCGGCCAATCTGTTTTATTTGCCAAACCGCGAATTCCTTGGGCCTTTAAAAATGACATCACGTTGGAAAATTTGTTCCAAACGGTGCGTGGTTCCAGCTTCTTCACATCACGCAGGAAGGCGCTGTACTGGAGCAGATCGCCGCGCTCGATTTCCGCAAGCGTTTGCTTCTTGCAGGATTCCAGAAAATAGGTGAGCGATGTGTTGTAGGCCGCGTGTGTTTTTGGTTTCTTCGCGAGCTTGATTTCGCCCAGATAGATCACTGCGGCATTGGCAAGCGTGGCGCTTCCCTTTTCAGATTCGATGACCTTTATGCCGTGCTTCTTATTGGCAAGTAGTTGTTCTTGCTTTAGGCGCGCCGCATCGGCTGCACTGGCATCCTTACCAACGGAGCGCCTGATGCGCTTCTTACCGTCATGCCATTCAACGTAATACCGGCCTTCCGGATGCTTCTCTGGCTTGCCATCCACCAGAACATAATCTGGTTTCACGCGGCCATTGGCTGATAGAACCACAGGACAAAAACGCAATCCTTTGGCTGTTTTCACACGTTTGGTTAGATTGGCTGTGCGGTTCAAAGGCTAGCTTACCTCCGTGATTTACGTATCACGTATGGTATCACGGCCACGTAAGCTATTGAAAACAAAAATGCTGGCGGAGAGAGTGGGATTCGAACCCACGTTAGAGTTTCCCCTAAACACGCTTTCCAAGCGTGCGCCTTCAGCCACTCGGCCATCTCTCCGGCGTAGATTGGGACAAACACATTATACAGGCATATATGAGAATTGATGGTGCACGATGAGATTGATGGTGCACGATGAGATTGTTGCTTGATAACCAGTGAAGCGAGCTCGGAGAATCTGCAGAAAATAGCAAAAGGCGACCCTGTTGGCCGCCTCATTGATTCAAATATCTTTTGATCAAAACACAAAACAGTTAAACGCTATGTTTATTTGTTTCTGTTCTGAATGTTCTTCTGGCAATCCCGCTTAGCAGCTTGTCGCCAGACTATTGCTGAGAATGCGCTCAAAACAGTATTCATCGATTACTGCTGCCACTGCTTTGCTGTTCTCATCTTTAAGACCTTTCTCATCCAATGAGCGCACCACACGTCCCGTGCAATTTACTTGGACATCGGTGTCCGTGCCCAGCACGGAAGCCGGGAGAACAATGCGAAAACGAATCACAGTGCCCACATCAAGCACGCTTTTGGTATGAAACAGGACGCCGCCCGCGGAAATGTCCTCGGTCTCGGCAAAGTATTCATGCGCGTCTGCTGTGCGTACGGTAATGGGAAGTCTAAGCGGAAAACGTACTGAACTTCTTGTATCCGCTGGGCCTGAGCCTGCGATGAGTGCTTTAACTTCGTTCACCCCAACACCTCTAACAGGGAGGGTACACCGGTAGCACCGTCGCCCCAAGATTACTTTGGTATTCGCTGCGCACCAAAGGACATGCGCCGGAGTAAATGTACGAAAAACAGCTCAGAATTTGGTTACTTCAGTAAAGTTGAACCCGCGAATTTTCATGGCTGGCACCACCATATCAAACGCTTCTTCACCGCTGGCGCGCACGGCTTTGCCCATGGCCTCAACGTTATTGAGCATTTCAATCAGGCTCTGGTTAAAGCGAAAATTCAGCAGTCCATGCTTTACTTTGCCGCCTTCCACAAAAAATGTACCGTCACGCGTCATGCCCGTAAGAATCTTCTCATAGGGGTCCACTTCGCGGATATACCACAGCCGCGTGATCAGAATGCCGCGCTCAGTGCCGGCAATCATCTGCTGCACTGTTTGCTCGCCGCCGGGCGTAATAAAAACAATATTAGTAGGCGATTCACCTATCTCATTTGGCAGCGGGAAACCATGTCCGGTAGCGTTGATTTCGCCAACCTTATCTTTGTACTCAGACTTGCGCATCTTCTCCGCTGTGCCGCGCGCATACACCAGGCTGCGAATCACGCCCTTTTCCACCAAATTCACGCGGTGATGGGCCACACCCTCGCCATCAAACGGAGCATTTGATTGAAGCGGATGAGCGACATCATCCACAATGGTAATGTTCTCGCCAAACAACTTTGTCCCAATACGATTATTGAGGAATGAACGCTGGTCAAGAATAGAGAGACCACCGAAGTCACCAAACATGAAACCAACAAAATCTAGTACGGCCGCCGGCTCAAGAATCACCGTGTATTTTCCCGCAGGAAGCTCTTTAGGACTTTGCGAGTCACGGGCCTTCTGTGCAGAAACCTCAGCCAGTCGAACCGGATCGACATTTTTGACATCTGGCGAGTTCGCTTTCTGCCATCCAGAAGAGTTGTCTGCCAGCATGGTGATCGAAACTTCTGCTGAGGTCTGCCGATGAAATACATTCAAGCCGCTGGAGTTAATAATGGCTTCCGCGCTCTGCGTGCTGGAATAAATTCCGGCGGTAACTAATTTGTTCTTTTTAGCGACAGCAACGATCGTGCCCACACCTTCAGCCCGCTCCGCCGGAGTGATGGCAGCCGTCCGGTCAAACCAGCGCGGCGGAGTTTCTGCCCCTTCACCTTCGCTGGCGCTGGCCATAGGCAAAAGATCTGGATCAGGCTCCTGAACTTTAGCAATGCTCTCTGCCGATTCCACAGCGCGCTTCAGACTTTCATCATCAAAGCGGTTTGTTGTGGCGCGTGCCGTCTTACCATCAAATGCCACGCGGATGGAGGCAACTTCATTGAGTTCAGCAACGTTTTGATGAATCGTATTGTTAGCAAAACGAGTGAGCGCGTGATTGGTGGAGGAGAAAAGGACCTCCAGTTCGTCACCGGAAGAATACTTTTTGACGCGATCAAAGATTTCGTTTGCTTTGGCTTGGTCTAGCATGTGAATCCTAGCAAATAGCAATTGGCAATTAGCTTTTTCTGCAATCCCGAGCATAGCGAGGGATCCATATGACCACGAACATTCGCGAATTCACTTTTCATTTTCATTCAAATCTCCAATCAGCATTGAAAGCTCCCGCCGTGCTGAATCGTCACAATAGAGATCCCTTGCTATGCTCGGGATTTTCAAAAAACCGCGATTGAATGCTGAGTGCTGACTACTGAATACTTCTCTCAATTCCCTTTATACGCCGTCCCTATCTTCACGCCCCTAAACCTCGCGGGCGACGCACCATGTCCGGTGCCCATGGTCTGCATGGGCTGGCCTTTGCCGCAGTTCGGCGTGCCCCAGAGCGTCCACTGGTCGCGCGAGCAGATAGCGTCCATGGAGTTCCAGAATTCCGTGGTGATTCCTGAATACGATGGGTTCTTGAACATGCGTCCCAGCTTGCCGCCTTTTATCTCCCAGCCAATTTCGCAGCCAAACTGAAAGTTATAGCGCTTGTCGTCAATCGACCATGAGCGA
Organism: Candidatus Angelobacter sp.; assembly: GCA_036496365.1. GTDB lineage: Bacteria > Acidobacteriota > Terriglobia > Terriglobales > Acidobacteriaceae > Angelobacter. Next base: position 61,134 of record DASXLK010000026.1, read on the forward strand.
TTGGTCTGCATATAAATGCCATCGTCCGTGCCGGCAATCAACTGATCGAAGGTGAGCGGTTTTTCTCCGGGAAGAATGCTGATATTCGTCATACGCACCAGTGGAATACGGTTCCAGCCCTCTGCGCGCATGGTGCCGTTGGAGCGGTTCTCGCCGATGGTATGGGCCGTCTCCCGTGAAGAGATATAGCCCGTGAAGAGCCCCTTGGTAATGATTGGAGTACATTGCGCGAGAACACCTTCATCGTCATAGGCAAATGTACCCAGTCCGGGGCCGTGCTGCTCAGTAGCATCAGCCACCACGTTGACCAAGTCACTGCCATAACGCAGCTTGCGCAATTTTTCCAGCGTTAGAAACGACGTCCCGGCAAAATTTGCTTCCATGCCGAGTACACGGTCAAGCTCAATGGGATGGCCGACAGACTCGTGTATCTGTAAACCAAGCTGCGAAGAATCCAAAACAAGATTCATCTTCCCTTCTGGACAACGCTCGGCCTTGTGGAGCGCTACAGCTTCTTCGCCAATGCGTCGCGCATTTTCCAGCAGCTTCAATTCGTCAATCAGTTCATATCCTTTGTTCTGGTGCTGGCCGCCAAAAGAGTTGGGATACGAACGCTTCATGATCTCAGTGCCCTGGAATGCCAGTGCAGAAAATCCAGCGCCCGTGATCACGCGCGTCTGATGTATATCTGAGCCATCGGTGCTATAAAACCACTGTTCATAGCGGCCCAACTGCATGCTGCTCTCAGCCAGAGTCACGCCTTTCACGGCCAGGAGTTCGGCATCAATGCGGGTGAGCAGGTCAAAGTTCTGTTCAATCGAAGTTGTGAATGGATCAATTTTGTAGGGTGAACTCCATTCGATTTTTGCCGGTGGCTCAGGTGCCAGGCGCACTGGCTCTTCCTTCACGCTGGCTGAGGCTTTGGCTATCTCCAGCGCTTGCGCCGCCGTCTTCTCCACAGATGCGCGGCTAAGATCGTCCGTGGAGGCAAAGCCCCAGGCGTCATTCACCAGCACACGAATGCCAATGCCCAGCGTTTCCGCGCTGGCGGCGTGGCCAACTTTGCCATTCTTGGTGGCCAGAGAACGCTGGCGGTGGTCCACAATGCGAACGTCGGCGTAACCGCCGCGTTGCGTAACTATATTCAGTGCCCAATCGGCAATCTGTTTCATACTCATAGTAATTTCTGATCATAATGATAAATGATTTTTTCCAGGTCAGAGCAGAGCGACTACACTGGCTGCATGTCGCGAAAGCCTGCGCCCATCAAGATCGTGAATCTGGAAGATGGCATGCCCAAAGTGGAACAGGCCCGGCTGCGCATGCAACACGAATTGCAAATCGCTCGCAAACAGGGCTATGCGGCAGTCAAGCTGATCCATGGGTATGGCTCCAGCGGAGTGGGCGGCGCCTTACGGATCGAGTTGCAGAAAGAACTTGAGCGCCACGTAAAATCCGCAGCCATCCAGTGCTTCATTGCGGGCGAAAACTGGCGAATCTCTGATGAAGTCACCTGGGAGCTTCTGAAGCGCTATCCAGAGTGGAAGCAAGACTCCGATCTGGGCAAGAACAATAAGGGAATCAGCATCGTCCAGCTCTGATGGATTCTCCTCTCCTCCGTTTCCCTTTGGAATTCAGATAAACAAATAACCTTATGGAACTAAGGCGCACGCAACCCCTAGCGCCAAAATTGGATCAGACAGTGAGAGTAAGTAGTTGGAAAGTTTTGGAAATGTATTTTAGGGACCCTTTGACCGTAGCGCTCCTTCAGGACGCGCACAACTCTAAACCGAACTGTTTTGTTTGAAACTTTCAAGGGAAACGTGACCACACGTCAGGGAGAAGAGCTGTGTTCTGGACAATTTTCACGGTAGCCATTCTGCTTTGGATGATCGGCTTGGCTGCGGCTTTTGGACCGGGCATTATGCCCCTGTTACTCGTCCTGGCCACGATTTTGGGCCTCATGAATTTCGCCTTCCGGCGCACGATTAACAAGATTTAACTGGGCTTCGATTTTGTAAGTAACTGTGATTTTGCAAGTAACGACATTTCGCAATGGAACAAGAAACCAAGGAGGTCTATGAAAAAGTTTTTAGCGTTGGTAGCTTTAATGAGCCTGGCAAGTTTTAGCTGGGCTGGAGCAAAAGAAGATTCAACCGAGCGCCTTACGAAAGCGTCTGAGGTTCTGAACCAGATGGTGGATGCCCCAGACAAGGGGATTCCGGAAGAAGTATTGGCTAAAGCAAAGTGCATCGCTATTGTTCCCCACCTGGTAAAAGGCGGACTGGGTTTTGGCGGCAAGCATGGACGCGGTGTGGCAAGCTGCCGCACGGCGGATGGCTGGAGCGCTCCGGCATTTATCTCAGTAGGTGGCGGAAGCTGGGGATTACAGATTGGCGTTGAGAGTGTTGATTTGATCATGCTGGTAATGAACGATAAAGGGATGGAACAACTGCTCTCCAGCAAGTTCCAGATCAGTGGAGAAGGTTCCGCCGCGGCTGGCCCGGTGGGACGCCACGCATCTGCGGGCACTGACTGGAAGCTGGACACTGAAATGCTGACTTATTCACGCTCCAAGGGCGCTTTTGCCGGCCTGACCCTGGAAGGTGCAGTCATTCAGCAGGACAATGACTCTACCACTGCAATTTATGGCAAAGACGTGACCTTCAAGTCCGTCTTGCTGGGCAAAGTTCCAGCGCCGGAAGTTGCAAGACCGTTTGTGCATTCAGTAGGTGCAGCAGTTCATGAGTCCAAGGAAGCACAGAAATAACGTAAGAGAATCCTGAAAACCAAGTGAGGCACGCAATCATTCTTACTTATGGTTGCGTGCCTTTTTGTCTCCCACCGTTCTTTTGAGCGCGGCCCTCTATCTTTAGTTTGCCTGGGAGTTTTTGAACCTGAGATTTTTGAACCCGGCAATTTTTGTAACATTCACCAACTCTGGAATGTTGCAATGGCATCTATGTTATGGAGCGGCCAGCAGTTCTCCGTTCAACATAAGAGGAAACATGCCAAATTCGATCAAAGTAATGCTGGCATCGCTGCTGGTTGTTTGCGGCCTATCTCAGGCTTGCAATGGCTATTCTGTGCTGACGCACGAAGAGATTGTTGATCTGCTGTGGACTGACACCATCAAGCCATTGCTGCTGCAAAAATACCCCGCCGCCACAGAAGATGATTTACACAAGGCGCATGCCTACGCTTACGGCGGATGCCTGATCCAGGACATGGGCTATTATCCATTTGGCAATAAGATGTTCAGCGACTTGGTGCATTACGTACGCAGCGGGGATTTTGTTGACGCGCTGATCGGGGAAGCCACGGACATCAATGAATATGCTTTTGCCCTGGGCGCACTGGCGCATTACGCCGCCGATATCGACGGGCACCCGGCCGTGAATGCCGCCGTGGCGGCTGAATTTCCCAAGTTGCGCGCCAAATACGGCCCCGTGGTCACATATGCCCAGGACAATAAAGCGCATATCCGTACCGAATTTGGGTTTGACGTGGTGCAGGTGGCCAAACAGCGCTATACCTCTGACGCATATCATGACTTCATCGGGTTCCAGGTTTCCAAGCCGGTTTTGGAGCGCGCTTTCATCAAGACATACGGCATTAAGCTGGAAGATGTTTTCAAGAACCTGGATTTTTCCATTGGGACATTTCGCTGGTCTGTGAGCCGGGCGCTTCCGGAGATGACACGTGTAGCGCTGTTGACCAAGAAAGATGAGCTGGTAAAGGAAAACCCAAGTTTCGCCAAGAAAAAATTTCTCTACAATCTGAAACGCTCTGAGTATGAAAAAGAATGGGGCAAGGACTACCAAAAGCCGGGAGCCGGAGCAAAAATTCTGGCTTTCTTTTTCAAGCTGATTCCAAAGTTTGGTCCTTTGAAGACAATTGACTTCAAGATGCCTAATCCCAAGACCGAGACCCTCTATCTTAAGAGCGTAAATACCACGGTGGAACAATATCGCTCCTACCTGAAGGACTTACAAACCGGCAGGCTTACGCTGGAAAATAAGGACTTTGACACTGGCAAAGTGACACAAGCCGGAGAATACAGGCTTACGGACGAGGCTTACGGAAAGCTGCTGGACAAGCTGGCAAACGAAAAATTTACTGGCATTCGCACTGACTTGCGGACCAATATACTGGCTTTCTATGCGGACCCGGCTGCGCCCAATTTCACGAAGAAGAAGCGGGACAAATGGGACAAGACGCTGCGCGAACTGGACCAGTTGAAGTCTGCGGAAACAACGGAAGCCAGCGCGCAGCCGGTAAATTAGTTACTGGGGAACCACCGGGACAACGGTTCCGGCAGAATTATCACCCAGCATTCCCAGCACCTGCACATTCTGGGGAGAAGAAATTTTTATCTTAGTGGCGCCGGCTGGCACTGTCCCGCTGAAGAAATCCGCAATCACGTCGCGCGTGATCTTTTGCCGGTTGGGCAAGGTCACCTGCACGGTGCCAAGATTTACATTGCTGTCATTCACCAAACTTATGGCGATAGTCAGGGGGCTTCCGGAGGTATTTTGTATGGAAACGCCAGTGAACTGCGTGGCGTTGTTGACCAGCGGAATCGTGGTATTGGTATAGGTTTGCTGAGAAAACATGGGGTGAACAAGGCTTATCAGAGCTGTGTTGCTCGGCGTTCCGGCAATGTCGTCCGCGCGCTGATACGTGTAATATTCGTTCACGTTGTTGTTCTGGTCTTTCACTCTCACACGCTCGCCATCAAGACGAAGAGTTGCTCCTGTGTTGGGACAGGTCGTTGCCGTCTCAGACGCTCCGTTACAGATCACTACATCAATCTCAGTAGGACTTATCAAATGAGTGTCAGACTGAAAAATCGTGGTGTCCTCAATGGAAACGCGTGTATTAGCGTCAAACCCAGAACCCAGGATTCGTATGGGCGTGCGGTCAGCCAGCAGTCCGCCGCCAGGAATCACATCACTTACAGCAGGGCTGCCCGCTGGTGCAATGGTTAAGACACCCGCCGCAGTTGTTATCGTTGGATAGCTTTGATTGGATGAGTCGGGAAAGAACACCGGGTTAGCGGCAATCGCAATTGGGAAATGGTCGCCTGGATTCATCGGCGTCAGACTCTGTGACAGATCCATGGACATGGTCACGATCGGGTAATTCACGTCGGTTCCAAACAGAGGCACCGAGCCATTTGGCGTACTCAACTGAATGGCAATATCTGATCCATTCACCACGGCAATGCCCACAGCCTGCCCTGACGGATCATTTACTGCAACTCCGCGCACCGGGCCTGAAGGAACCTGAGGACGAGTGCTGCCATGGCCTATCGGTTTGGGCTCAGTGGTGGAAAGCTGGAACTGGAAGATGCCGTTCGCCGGAACACTGGTATCCAGCACTTTGAGTTCTAAAGCTGTTGACGAAGGAACAGGGGTAGGGGTGGGTGTGGGCGTAGCCACAGGTGTGGGAGTGGGCGTAGGGCCCGCTGATGCCGTGCTTGAGCCACCGCCGCCGCATGACCATGAACCAGCAATTACGATAGCCAGCAAGGCTATCCAAAGTCTTCCAAAGCGGATAGACGGTTGCTTACCTATCTTGATCATGCACAACTCCCTAACAAGTGCCGAACAGTTCACGGCTGCCCACATTTGGGACGATTTTAAAGAGGCCATGCCCGAAGACACACTTCTTAATGATCTAATTCTGCTCCGCGCTTTTTAAGCCGCGGTTAAAGGATGATTAGAAATTTTAAATTACATTGAGACACAAATGCGAGATGATCGCAAAGTTCTCCACTTATTAAGTGCTTCCCAGCCAGCCGAAAAATTGATGAAAAGGGGCACGGATTCCGGGGCCCATGCCCCCTCTTTAGCAGTCGACGGATGAGCCTGCTGAAAGATGGGACACAACTCAGTTGGGGTCTGGAACAACAAAATAACTAAAAATTTTAGAGAATCGGTAAAAAAGGCCAAACGGCCTCTCCTTGCCCGTGCTTATTGCACACTTTCGGGTTCTTCCACCCAATAACTGCGTCTGGCCAGCACCTGATAGCCGGCGGGTTGGCGCAATATCACCCGTACCTCATGCAGTCCGGGGCGCGGGTTAGTTGGTTGAAAACGAAGCAGATAGCGGCTGTGGAGATGGTTGGTAAAACCCGTCATGAACTTCTCAAAACTTTTGCTGGACGTAAAACAGCTCATACTCGCCCCCGGTCATGGCAGCAACGCTCTTGGCGGCGTTCTTGCGCATAGCCTGCCTGGCCAGAGTCATCAGGCGCAGAATATCAAGGTTAGAGCCCGCTGGATCTGTGCGGGTATCCCACTCGCCCCGCAGGGTATCCATGGCAGTTGAGCCGGTGGGTGAGAAAGCCAGCGAATAAACCAATACATTGCTGTCATTAATTGCTGAAATGGCATCATCCAGCTTCACAGCATGGCTGCCGTGGTCGCGCGTTTCGCTGATCAACAGCAAAACGCGGCGGCTATCTTGCGGCTGCTTCTCCAGTAACTTCGCCGAATAGCGTACGGCATCATAGATCGCGGCGCCGCGCCGGTCGCCATCTTCCATATTCCTGCGCATATCTTCCATCATTCTCTTCAGATATGGCTCGGTCTGGTCCGCATCAAAGGTAAAATCCTGCGCCAGCTCCACTGAATTATCGAACACCACAATGGCTGTTTGGACTTGCGGCTGACTGACAATCTGGTCCAGCATTGAGCTGAGACCTTTCATGCGGTGAAACTCCGCCAGCGCGCTGCGCCCGCTCTGGATCGCAATCACCAGCGAAACGGCTTCCTGCGGTTCGGCTTCATCCATGCTCACCTGCTGGGGAACCCCATCGTCTTCAATGATGAAGTCCTTCTCCTGTAAGCCAAAAACAGGATGACCTTCCTGGTCCTTGATGAGCGTTGGCACAAGAACAACATTGGATTGTGTGCGGAAAGTGGGAGGATTATGTTGAGTAGTATCTTGCGCATAACAAAGCAGCGAGCCCAACGAGCCCAAGACGAGGAGACTAAAAATACCCGGCTGTAGAAATCTGGCTGAACTTTCATTTCGCATGGCTGTTTCTTCTCCGATCTCACTATCATCTAACTTGATTGCCATGAAAAAACCTGACCCACTTCGCGAACACCTGATCAACCTGCTCACCAAGGCAGAAGCCCATGTTGATCTTGAGAGTTCAATTAAAAACTTTCCCGCTAAACTGCGCGGTCTTAAACCTGAAGGCGCCCCGCATACACCCTGGCAATTGCTGGAACATATTCGCATTGCCCAATGGGACATTCTTGAATTTTGCAAGAGCGGCAAACATAAGTCGCCCAAATGGCCGGACGAATACTGGCCTAAAACCGAAGCGCCCACCAACGACAAAGCCTGGGCCAAGAGCGTGAAGCAGATCCAGGCTGATCTGAAAGCAATGGTCGAGTTGGTAGGCGATCCAAAGAAAGACCTTTTCGCCAAAATCCCTCATGGCGATGGCCAAACCCTGTTGCGTGAAATTTTACTGATCGCCGACCACAATGCTTATCACCTTGGACAGCTGGTTCTGCTGCGCCGCATATTAGAACGCAAATAAGGAAGATCCTTGCAAGGCATTGGAACTGCGGCTCCTTATTCGCTAAACGTCTTTCAATGAGGCGTTATGCGCCAGTTGCAGAGTAGGGATTTATTCGCTATTATTGAATAAATCATGGAGCGAGATTATCTGGGAGAATTTGAATTGATGGTCATCCTTACCCTGATTCACCTGGGTGACGATGCCTATGGAGTTCCTATTTCCCGGGAACTTGAAAAGCGTCGTGAACGAGGCGTCTCAGTAGGAAGCGTGTATGCAGCCCTAGAACGGCTGGAAGAAAAGGGCATGGTTGCATCCAGCCTCGGCGAACCCACCCCAGAACGCGGGGGTAAGGCAAAGCGGTATTTCAGAGTCACAAAAGAAGGGCTCGAACAGGTACAGAGAACCCGTCAAGTCTTAACCAGACTGTGGCGTCGACTGCCAGAGTTGAAAGGAGAACGCACATGAGGATGAGCAACCCGCCATCCATTGCGACATGGATGCTCAAGCATCTTACCCTTGGAAAAAAGAATGAGGCACTGGCCGGCGATCTATTGGAGGAATTCAGGCGCGGGCGCACTGCCACCTGGTATTGGCGTCAAGTGTTAATGGTAATCGTTCTTGGATTCGCCGGGGACCTCCGCTCACAATGGTTGGCAATCTTCTACGCGGCACTATGCGCAATACCAGTGCCAGCATACTGGTTGTTCGTGGACAGAGTTATGGACAACCCATTTTTTACCAGCCGGTGGCATTTGGAGTGGCCTTATTCAACGATTGTTGATCAGATTCTATTTTGGGGTCCTCAGCTCCTTTATATCTGGTTTGCGCTGATCATTTACTTTTTGTTTTTCTCGTTGGCGACAAGAACCGTCAACCTGCATAGACTTACACAAAGCTTGTGGAAAAGCGTGTTCGTTTTTATGACTGTCTATGCCGGGCTGCTTGCTTTTTTCGTGTTATTGCCAGGACATCCAGGCCACCCCATTGATCGACGACATATTACGGCTCTGAGTGCGATCATGGATCCGCAGTTTCTGGAGTTTCGATTGCCATTTCTGCTTACTTTATTTTTGTCGATTCGGATGACGCTTCCTGGTATCGACGAGAGATCTACGACAGTAGAAGCCCCTGTCCGATGAATGGCTAGCCACCGCTGATATCCTGCTCACAAACGTTGCAATGGCTAGCTCTTCATGGCATTCGACCTCAGTCAGCTGCGTGTAATATTTGTGCCGTATAGTAGAAATATTATTTACGTGTTCCTTTTGCGAAAATAAAAAACGGCGACTCTTACGAGTCGCCGTTTGAACTAACTACTGGGGTTTAGGTGCCTTCGGACCAGCTAGCCAGATACTCTTCCTGTTCTGGCGTGAGTTTATCGATCTTGACGCCCATGGAGTCAAGCTTGAGCCGTGCCACTTTCCTATCCAGGTCTTCCGGTACCGGATAAACCTTTTTCTCCAGTGACTTGTGGCTCTTCACCAGATACTCAGCAGAGAGCGCCTGATTGGCAAAGCTCATATCCATTACGGAAGCCGGATGGCCTTCCGCAGCCGCCAGATTGATCAGGCGGCCTTCGCCCAACAGGTAAATCTTGCGCCCATCCTTCATGGAGTACTCTTCCACAAAGTCGCGCGTCTGGCGCTTGGAAGATGTCATTTTCTCCAGCGCGGGAATATCGATTTCCACGTTGAAGTGGCCAGAGTTTGCAACCACAGCGCCATTTTTCATCTGTTCAAAATGTTCGCGTGCAATCACATTTTTATTTCCGGTAACGGTAACAAAAAAGTCGCCAATCTTGGCCGCTTCCGCCATTGACATCACCCGGAAGCCATCCATTACGGCTTCAATTCCCTTGGTGGGATCGATTTCCGTAACAATTACATCGGCGCCCATGCCGCGCGCGCGTGAAGCCAGGCCGCGTCCGCACCAGCCGTAACCGGCAACCACGAACTTGGAACCGGCAATCAGCGAATTCGTGCAGCGGATTACGCCATCCATGGTGGACTGGCCGGTGCCGTAACGATTGTCAAACATGTGTTTGGTCAGCGCGTCATTCACGGCAATGATGGGATAACGCAGCTGGCCGTCTTTTGCCATCGCGCGGAGACGAATCACACCCGTGGTGGTCTCTTCCGTTCCAGCGATGATTCCATCCAGCACGTCTTTCCGTTTGGTAAGCGCAATGGAAACCAGATCAGCGCCGTCGTCCATGGTCATGTGCGGTTTATGGTCTAGCGCAGAAAGAATGTGCTTGTAATACGTTTCATTGTCCTCGCCCTTGATGGCATGGACAGAAATGTTGTAATCGCGTACCAGCGACGCAGCCACGTCATCCTGCGTGGAAAGCGGGTTGGAGGCGCAAAGCACCACGTCAGCTCCGCCATCGCGCAACGTGATGGCCAGATTGGCCGTTTCACTGGTGACGTGCAGGCAAGCGGAGACTCGGATCCCCTTTAATGGCTGGTTCTTGATGAACTCTTTGCGAATGCTCTGGAGCACCGGCATGGACTGGTTCGCCCACTCAATACGGCGCTTGCCCATATCAGCCAGATCGAGATTCTTAACATCAAAAGAAGTTTGCGTAACTGCGGATGTTGACATTTTTTTCCTGTTCCAAATGCCCTTTGCAAGGCAACGAAATTTTACTAAGTTTTGAAGAGAGCCCGAAATCGCGGTTCTCGCGTAAAGAGGAATCTGTTCTATCTATTAAAACAGATTCCTCTCTTTTGGGTCGCGTGATTCGGAATGACAATCGGTAAAAATATTCTTACCGGATGGCTCCCGCGTTGGCTTTGGACCCGGCTTTACCCTGACCCTGCTCACGCAGTTTTGCGGCCTTGTCCGTGGCTTCCCAGGTGAAATCGGGGTCTTTACGGCCAAAATGTCCGTAAGCCGCGGTTTTCTTATAAATCGGGCGGCGCAGTTTGAGCGATTCGATAATGCCTTTGGGAGTGAGCTGGAAGTTTTCGCGGACAAGCGTTTCCAGGCTTTCTTCACTGATTTTGCCGGTGCCAAAAGTATCCACAAGAACGCTTACCGGCTCAGCCACGCCGATGGCATAGGCAAGCTGAACTTCGCAGCGGTCAGCCAGACCGGATGCAACAATGTTCTTGGCAATATAGCGGCACATGTAGCAAGCGGAACGATCGACTTTGGTCGGATCTTTACCGCTGAAAGCGCCGCCACCATGGCGTCCCATGCCTCCGTAGCTGTCCACAATAATTTTGCGGCCCGTCAGGCCGGTATCACCCATGGGGCCGCCAATCACAAAGCGTCCGGTGGGATTGATGTGGTATTTCGTGTCGGCATCCAGCAGATTTGCGGGAACAGCAGCCTGGATCACGTGACGCATAATGTCCGCACGCAGAGTTTCGTTATCAATGGAATCCGCATGCTGCGTGGAGATTACAACTGCATCCACGCGCCTGGGCTTGTGATTTGCATCGTATTCAACTGTAACCTGGGATTTTCCATCGGGCCGAAGGTAAGGAAGCTGGCCATTCTTGCGGACTTCTGTAAGGCGAAGACAAAGTTTGTGGGCCAGATCAATGGCCGTGGGCATCAGGCTTTCATTTTCGTTGGAAGCGTAACCAAACATCATGCCTTGATCGCCGGCGCCGCCTGTATCCACGCCCATGGCAATATCGCCGGATTGCTTATTGATGCTGGAAATTACGGCGCAGGTATTGGAATCAAAACCGTATAAAGCGTTGTCATATCCAATAGACTGCACCACGCCACGAACGATCTTCTGAAAATCCACATACGTCTTGGTGGTGATTTCACCGGCAATCACAACCAAGCCGGTAGCGGTCAACGTCTCACAGGCTACGCGGCTGTGAGGATCTTCTGCCAGGCACGCATCCAGAATCGCGTCAGAAATCTGGTCTGCAATTTTATCCGGGTGGCCTTCCGTGACCGACTCAGATGTGAACAGGAATTTTTCGCGTGAAGCCAAAACTTGCCTCCTAAAAACCACTCACAGGGAATAACTTCTAAGATACCGTCTAGTAGATTACTGAAAGAGCCCAGTCGGAAACAACGTTTTGGCGGTACAACCAGCGGAAACGCACCCGAATGGAGTGTTTTTCACTGTGAAATGGGCCTACGGCTATGTTATCGGCCAGCAATAGCGGGAGTCTACTGGTTTATTGTTGCAAGTTCTTTTTGCCGAGCCACATTGGAACCAGTCTTATTGATTGGAACCAGTCTTATTGCACAAGACCAGCAGCGTTGAAGGTAAGAGTACGCGGCTCATTTTCATTGCCCAGAGCGCCCAGCGGCCTGCCGTTGAAGCTCACTTCAATTCCCCCGGCATTGCCTGTCCTGAGGATGAGAGACTTACCGGCCTTAATTTTTTTGTGCTTGTCAGCGTTCAAAACGCGCTGCATTACAGATTTCCCATCCGCAACGATTGAAACCCATGAATCTTCTTTGGCCTTTATGGAAACAAAAAATGTTTTCTCAGGCTTCCCGTCCGGAGTGGCTGACGCATTTGGCACAACTGCTTCCTGGGCCTTTGCGGGTGCCTTTGCTGGCTGTTCTTGTACTGGCGCAGGTAGAGGTGTAGACGAAGTAGTGGCTGGCGTTGGAGCATTATTGGCCGGCCCGCTTGCGGAAGTCGGCGATGACGGCTGGGCAATCTCAGTGGTTTCCGGCGTATGCGGCCTGGACTTGGCCCAGAATATGTAACCCACAAGGACACCGACCAGGGCCGCCACAGCAAAGACCAGCGGCAAAAAAGAGCGCCGGGGATTCAGATCAGGATCTGGTTTGACGTGGACTTCGAGCGGAAACTTGTTTTCCGGCTCCGGCACTTCGTTGCTGGCCGCCGTGTAATCAGCAACTGCCTGATCTTCATCGATACCTAGAAAGCGCGCATAGGCGCGAACAAATCCTTTGTTGAAAACGCTGCCCGGTAGCTGGTCAAAGTGCTCGCCCTCCAGCGCCTCCAGATGGCGGCGGGCAATCTTGGTTGATTCCGTAATCTCGTCGAGAGTGATGCCTCTCATCTCCCGTTCGCGTCGCAGCCTGTCACCAAAAGCACCCATGGCAGTTCCATTGCCTTTTATCGGTAAATCAGTCAGTTGGCCCATAATTAGGAATGTCCGAACTCTGGTCAGCTAACAAAATACCCCGTAACTGTTGAATCGACAACTGCTTTCCACGCACGTAAGGGCTATTACCCAAAGGGTTCAGGTCTATTGTCCAGTTGCCGATTTTTGTAAAATCAAGCGATAAATAGACAAAAAAATTGAATGCCTCTCAGTTGCCTGCTATTTTCAGTTGCTGCCAAGGCATTCTCCCATCCGATGAGCATGTTCGAAGAACCAGAGCACCAACCAGAACGGTTACTGTAGCAACTCGCTGTCTTTAATGACGTTGCACGGGCCATGGCCTCGTCTCAGGGCCTTGATTCCATTTTGCAAACCATCGTGGACGGAATTGTGGGGTTCTTCCGCCCAAGCACTTGGTCTCTGCTGAGACTAGATGAGCAGAGGAACGAGCTTTATTTCGCAATTGCGATAGGCGATGACGCCGAAACGCTCAAAACAGTACGGCTGAAAGTCGGCGAAGGTATTGCCGGTTGGGTGGCGCGGCACGGCGAATCGCTCATTGTCCCTGATGTTTATAGTGATCCCCGTTTTGCTATGCGCCTGGATGAAATGGCCAAATGGAAGACCAAATCCATCATTTGCGTGCCTCTGCAGACTCAGAACCGAGTTCTGGGAGTAATTCAGTTGATTAACTGTGCTATGGAAAGCTTTGGCGGGCAGGAAATGATCTTTCTGCACGCGCTCTGCGATTATGCCGCCATTGCCATTGATTACAGACGCGGATAGAGCGAAGGGGACAGCCCAATTGCTGAAAACGCGGCAAAGAGCGGCACAAAAGGCCTGTTTCACAAGGCGCAAACTCTGGTCAGCTAACAAAATACCCCGTAACTGTTGAATCGACAACTACTTTCCGGGTACGTAAGGGCTATTACTCGAAGGTTTCAGGTCTATTGTCCGGTTGCCGATTTTGTAAAATCAAGCGATAATACGCAAAAAGTTAGAGCATTTCTCAGTTGCTTTACAAGGATTACCCCCTAGATGAGCGAGTCAGAAGGACCAGAGCGCAAGACCAAGAGGCAATTGCAGGAAGTCGCCATCTTTAACGATGTTGCGAAGGCCCTGACCTCATCGCTGAATCTCGATTCAATTCTGCAAACCATCATGGATAAGATGGCGGAATTCTTCCGTCCGGACACGTGGTCTCTCCTGATGGTCGATGAACAGAAGGACGAGCTCTATTTCGCCATTGCCGTGGGTGATGCCGCCGAAACGCTCAAGACAGTACGGCTGAAAGTCGGCGAAGGTATTGCCGGTTGGGTGGCCCGGCACGGCGAATCGCTCATTGTGCCCGACGTTTATAACGATCCGCGCTTCTCCAAACGCATTGATGAAATGACCAAATGGAAGACCCGGTCCATCATCTGCGTGCCTCTGCAATCCAAGCACCGCGTGCTGGGCGTGATCCAGCTCATTAACTGCGCCATGGAGAGCTTTGGCGAACAGGAAATGTTTTTCCTGCATGCCCTTTGTGATTACGCAGCCATCGCTATTGATAACGCGCGTGCCGTAGAAAAAATTCAGGAACTCACAATCACTGACGATTGCACCGGCCTTTACAACGCACGGCATCTTTACAAAACTTTGGAAGCCGAGGTTTATCGCTCCGCGCGCTTTGGCTATGAATTCAGCGTAGTCTTCCTTGACCTGGACCACTTTAAGCACGTGAATGACACCTATGGACATCTGGTGGGAAGCAAGCTGCTGCAGGAAATCGGCTTCAAAATCAAATCGCAGCTGCGCCTGATTGATTACGCTTTCCGCTATGGCGGCGACGAATTTGTGATCCTGCTGCCACAAACAGATAAAAGCTCCGCCCTGGTAGTGGCCAAGCGCATTCAGGACATGATGCGCAAAACCGTTTTCCTTGCTGAAGATGGCCTGAACCTGAACGTCCGCTGCAGCATGGGGCTGGCAACCTACCCTGAAGACGCCAAGAGTTCACACGAGATCATCCGCCAGGCCGACGAGATGATGTATATGGTGAAAAATTCCACCCGCGATAATATTGCCGTGGCCCAGCAGGGGATACTGAAGTAGTTTTTCTCTGGAATCCCAAATCCCGCGAAGCGGGTGAGGGAATCCTATAGTCTCATTGCTCATTGAGATCACGCCATGATTCGGCATTCGTCTAATATTTGTTTATAAAAAACAGAAGTTTCTATGTCCATAAAATCTTCTTGGCTATAGGGATCCCTCGTTTTGCTCGGGGTTTCAGAAAAAACATATTTCTAAGCCGAATCGCAATAATTTGATTCGTGTTCATTCGCGTGAATTCGCGGCCAATGTTTTGCTTTGGCTGATTACTGAGTGCTGACGGCTGAATGCTTTATTTCGGCCTCTGCGTCAGCGCAGGCGTCGGCCCCGTATCACCACTGCCCTGCTGCCGTGGCAGCCATGCGCCCGAATTCTGCGGGGCGGACGGGTTAACGCCAAAATCCCAAACAAACAAATTGATCTGTTTTTTGTCCAGCAGCTCTACCACGGCATATTCGCCGGGAGGCAGCGGTTCAGTTGGCGTGAGTTTGGTCCAGTCGCCCAGAGCAGATGCGGTCAGAGGAATCCAGCTTTCTTTCTGGTCCATTTTGCCAAACATGGCCACGTTGAGCTTTCCCACAACGCGCAGGTCTTTCTTCTTCTCCGTGCGCACCAGCCCGTAACGATTCGGCTTTTGCTTATCGGAAGAAGCTTGAATGTAGGACGATACTGCGTCATCTACGTTGATAAAAATGACCGGCTGCGCCACGTGCGCCTGCACACGCGCATGCTCACCTTTCAACTCCAGCGTTTGCGTGGAAGAGCCGCCAAGGGGATTCATCACAGAGCGCAGGATGTTGCGGCTGGTGTGCTTGTTGAGATCGCTTCCATTCTGGATCAACTCCACCAGTTCCGGCTGGTCCTTGAATGTATCGAACAAAAAGACTCCGCCCGTATTAGGCAGACGCAGGCCGGGAATAACCAGCGGAGCTTCACGTTCATCGGCTTCATCAGCCTTGGCAATTTCCTTGATGGTAGCGTCACGTACTCCGGCCAGCTCTTTGTTGTATTTCTCCGTGAGCGGCCAGTCCACCAGGTCTCTGGGGATTTCTTCCCAGCCATACCGCTCCACACTGTAATAGCGGACGCGGTCGCCAGTGATCTCCCACTTGCTAGTTGCCTGATACGAGCCATCTTTCATTATGAGCCGCTGGGGATCTTGCTGGGCGGACAAGGGAAGACAGGCTAATACAAACATCACGGCTGCAATGTAATAAAAGGTGCGAATAAATCTGGAGAAGGTCATGAAATTATCGCTTATGAGTTGCGTCTTTAATTTTATAACCCTCTGAGGGTTGTGGGTTGTAAACTCTTAACAAGTTCCCAACAATTCATGGAGGAGGCTGCTTTCAAATGAAGCTGCTCGGTTCTCTTATTCTGCTCGTGTTGTGCCTTAGTGTTGTGCCACACAGTTTGGTCGCGCAGGCTCCAACTGCCTCTGCCACGCCGGAGGCAACTGCCACGGCCAGCAACAAAACCGCAACTCAAACCACTGAATACACACTTCCGCAGGACAAGCTGGCAAAATCCAAAGCGCTCTATGAGCTGCGCGGCAAACTGCGAATCTTTGACACCGTCTATTCACTTATCATTCTGCTGGCCATTTTGTCATTTGGGATCGCAGCTAAATATCGCGACTGGGCGGAAAAGGTTTCTGGCAATCGTTTTGTTCAGGCGCTGATTTTTGCGCTGTTCTTGATGTTGACGGTGACTATACTCGGATTGCCGCTCGATATTTACCAGCAAAGCCTTAGCCTCCAATACGGACTCTCCGTGCAGGGCTGGGGATCGTGGTTGCGTGACGTCGCAATAGGGCAGGCACTTTCCCTGGTTATATTTACGTTTGCCATTTGGGGCGTAACCAGCCTTATCCGGCGAAGCCCCACGCGCTGGTGGTTTTATACCGCCCTCATAGCAGTCCCGTGTGTCGTTTTCCTGATCTTTCTGGCTCCGATAGTGCTCGATCCACTCTTTAACGATTTTCACCCGCTTGAGGCCACAAACCCTCAGCTAGTGCAGGAGATTCAAAAGGTCACCGCACGCGCTGGAGTAGATATCCCCCGCGACCGTATGTTTCTGATGGACGCGAGTAAAAAAGTCACGACACTGAACGCCTATGTGACTGGATTTGGCCCGTCAAAGCGCATTGTGATCTGGGACACCACCATCAAGAATGCCAGCACGCCGGAAACGCTGTTTGTTGTTGGGCATGAGATGGGTCACTACGTTCTTAACCATATTGTGATCGGAATCGCGGCAACGGCAGTTGGTCTGTTCCTCGGCTTCTACCTGCTTTATGTAATCGCCAACTGGGCTTTCGCGCGTTTCAAACAGCGCTGGCAGATGCGCGAGTTGAGCGATTGGGCCGCGGTGCCCATGCTGCTCTTGATCTTCTCCATTCTGAGCACCATTTCCCAGCCCATTGGCAGTGGGTTCAGCCGGACTCTGGAACACAATGCAGACATTTATGGCCTTGAGGTCACACACGGCATCAATGCTAATTCGCAGGAGGTCGCCGCGCACGCATTCCAGGTGCTGGGTGAATTAAGCCTGTCTTATCCGTACCCCAACAGGTTTGTTGTCTTCTGGTACGCCGATCATCCGCCGATTCCAGACCGTGTCCCGTTTGCCCACAGCTATGATCCGTGGAGCAAAGGCGAGCAGCCGAAATATGTGAAGTAAAAAAATCAGCCGCGAATCAACGCAAATATAACGAGTCCGAATTCAATTCGTGCTCATTCGCACGCCCGGGCAAAACCCGGGCGTCTATAAAAAGATTCGCGGCTACGGTTTTTACACTGCCTACTTCGTCTTGTAGCTGAAGGTCACCTTGGTTTCTTCGTCCAGCACCAGGGCGCGGGCAAAGCGATAAGACGTGCCTGCGCGCGGCACATCCACGCGCACCGGCAACACGCCAGCCACGCGCTTT
Source organism: Candidatus Angelobacter sp. (assembly GCA_036496365.1). Classification (GTDB taxonomy): domain Bacteria; phylum Acidobacteriota; class Terriglobia; order Terriglobales; family Acidobacteriaceae; genus Angelobacter. Next base: position 78,763 of record DASXLK010000026.1, read on the forward strand.
TGCAGATTCAGCACATTCGATGATAGCGTGTTTTGAGCAAGCATTTCCTGCCTTTTCTCATCGCGGTCTTTCTTTCTATTGCGACCATCGGAGACTCCGGAATAAGTGCTCAGGTTTGTGTTATCAAAAGTGTTGGTGATTTGGGCTTGGCTGGTTTCAATCATCGGCGCTTCGGCTGTAACTTCGACAGTTGAACTAGCGCTGCCCACACGTAGGCTCATGTTATAGCCCGACGGTCTGCCGGGGTCGTAGTGCATAGAGCTGTGTGCGGTCACAAAGCCTGGGGCAGTTGCATCAATTTTGATTCGCCCAGAAGGCAGGCCTGACACTCGCCACTGTCCTGATGAGTCCGTGCGCGCCGCCATGGTGCCGCCATTATCCAAGGTGATTTTGATCTGAACTCCGGGGACGACAGCTCCGTTTTGATCGGTGATCGTCCCACCCAACTGGCCGCCAGTCAGCCCGCCAACAACTCCGGGAGAATATACCGCCAGCTTATCGAGTCCTTCATTTTCTTTCATAACGTAGGCCGCTATGGACACGTCTCCTCGCTCTACCATCGCCGCTGGCAGCAGATAAGCAGCAATTGCGTCACCACCAAAATCTTTTACCTTGTATTGCTCGGGCAGAAAGAATTCCCATTCCAGCAAACTGATCGGAATGTCCATGCTGGGCAATGAAAGTTCAGAGCCGCCTTTCTTGGCAAACGGAGTGCCGGAGTGCATAAAAACAAAAGACACTTCATAAGGACCATTGGGCCTGAAGCCGGTGCGCAGCAGCGGCACGCGATTGCCGTCCGGCCCCTGCACAGGTTTTACTTTTTCACCGGCAACATCTGCTGAAACAATTGTCGCGCCCGCTGGCAACGTAACTTTCAAAAATGGCTGCGCCTGGTTCTTCACCGTTAGCTTGACTTCGGTTAACGTGCGGCCTTCCACGGTCACCAGGGTGGTGACTACGGCATGCTCTGCAACGGCGGCGAGTACGTTGCTATAGGGAAAGCGCGTCCACTCCAGTGCCAGCGTGGGAATCTCAGTAGGCTGGCGATGATAGCGAAAGGCTGCCTGCAAGGGAAAGCGAGACAAGGAACGCAAATAAGCATTGGCCTCTTTCAGGTCCATGCGTTTTAGTCCGCCGGCTTCCTTGGCCGTAAGCTCCATCGCACCAGTGCCTTCTACTAGTACTTCGCCAGTTTCGCGCTGCGTATCTTTAAAGCTGAGGAAAGGCGCATCGGCTTTGCTGCCGTTTAGGGGCTTCTCCATGGAGATAAGAAATTCATGGCTGCGTGGCGCGGAATTATTGACCCGCACGATCAACTTGCCATTTTCAACTTCGCTGGAATCCACGGTAGCGCCGGAAACACCGGTAACTTCATAGCCTGCGGGAACATCAACCGCAAATTGCGTGGGATCGCCCTGCACCACGGTGATATCTGCCAACGCGGCGATGCGCAACTCTTCATCATTCACCGTGACCAGCGTCTTTACGTCAGAAAGAAAACGCACTTCATGTTTCACTACGGGAACCTGCACGTCTCCGGTGGCCCACGTGATGTGCGCTTGTTGTCCGGGGACAAGAGTTGCTTCCAGCGTGGTCTGCCCTTTTTCTGTGGAGCGCGAAGTTATCAAGCCGGGACTGATGCGCACAATGCTGTGGTCGCCGGGAATTACCAGCGAGAGACGCACGCTACCGGCTGCAGGCACAGGCAAACTGAAGGAAGCGCGGCCGGCTTCAATCGCGAGTTGCATTCCGGTTTCCAGCGCCACGGAAAACTCTGCTGCACCCGGCAGAATGGCCGTGGAAGTCGAGCCTTCCTGCTCTAGCGGCAGGCTCTTCCCTTCCTGCCGTGCGTTGAGAATCGTAAGACCGCTGGTCAGCGGCACCTTGGCTGCTCCCTTGCTGAAAACTTCACCATCCAACTGTACTGTTCCTAAAACTGTTTGATTCGTTACGTGCAGCTTCATCTCTGCGCGCTTGATGGCATAGGGCAGCGGCGGTGTGTCATGCTTCTTGACTGACTTGGCCGCCAGTTCCACCAAGCGGTTGTACTCAGCCAGCGTCAGCGTAACGTTTCCTGTTGTGGGCAGCGGCAGAGAGGTATTTTCTCCCGCCATCGCAAACATGGAAAAACTCATGAAGATTACCAATAGCTTTTTCATTTTCCACCTTCCTTCTTGTCACGCTGGTAGCTGAGTTCAAGTGCTGGAGCATGATTTTCTGCTGTAAGTTCAGAGACAAAAAACATTGATGGCCCAAATGCCGGAAATGCGGGACGGATAGGCAGAACTTTAGCGCTGCGTCCGCCAAGTGATTTGGTTTTGAAGTTATCGACTAACGTCTGCGTGGAAGATTGCGGCGGGCTGGCCGGCGGGAGATCACTTCTGCTCTGGCCATCGATGGATTGGCCGAGACCACCGTTGATGTTAACGACTGAGCCTGCGTTTCTGCCATAACTCGGGCCAAATTCGCCTTGTGTCACTTCAACAAACGCAGGTGACACAGGTGTTTCATAGGTTTCCGTGCGAAACGCGCCGGGCTCGGCTGCCAGTTTGAACAGTGGCGGATGGTAAAGAAGCAGTCCGGTGCGTGATACGGGCAGATCGAGCGCAGGTAGCGCCAGCGTAGCTTTGCCTTTATCAGTCCACGGGGTTTCACGGACGAGATAAAAGATTTCCAGAACAAACGCTGGGGCCTCTTCGCCAGCACGTGTCTTTTCCAGAGGCAGAAGCAAGCTTCCATCCGTTGCCTGGCCCGGACGCACCGGCTGGCCCGCCAATGATGCGCTCCATATAGCAGCGCCCGCAGGCAGCGTGATCTTGAGGAAGCTGCGCGAATTATTACGGATGGCGTATTGTGCCTGCACCAGCATCTTGCCTTCTTTGCTGAGCAGTACGCGATAGCGCGCCTCTTCCACATTCGCCATCAAGACGGCCTGCTGTTCGTAACGGGCTATATCCACGGAGAGCTGGCGGCTTGCCTTGCTTTCACTGGTGCGGAAGCGGAAAGCCACCATGGAAGGCGACTGCCGTGCAGCCACATAGCTCCCCAGTTCGGCAGCGTCAGCATTCTCCAGGCCTTGCGTCTTCAGGTCTTTTATTTCGCCTGCGCCCATCACTTCCACGGCAACGCCTCCAGAATCACGCTCTGTATTGAGCAGCCGCAGCAGCGAAATTTCAATATGGCCATCGCGCGCGGTCTTGGTCTCGCCGGTAATTACAAATTGCGTGGATTGTTCCACCGGCTCCAGGAACGTAACAACAAGTTCGCTGGCTTTGACCTCCCAGTCCGCGACCTCAGCGCCTGAAACCTGATTGATGGTGATGTTTTCCGGAAGTTGAACGCGCGCTTCTTTGGCCGCGCCCTGCGTCACTTCAAGTCTTACCTCGGCATAGAGTGAAGTTGCATCTTCACCCAGGCTGGTGAGTTGTGTAAGCGACCCACGCTGGCGCAGCGGCAGAGTGATGTGATGGTCTTCAATTTTTCTGTGCCAGCTGAAGGTCAGCGGCTCATTGCCGCGAGCATAAGCCAGCCATTTGCTATCCGAGCCTGACTCAGTCTTTTCTGCCAGCAAGCCGCCGGATAATTTGACGTCAATCCCCTGTCGCGGCAGTTGTACAGAAGCGCGCGTTACACCCGACGATGTTGATGGCAGCGAGATGCGCTCTTCACCCGCAGAGGCGTTTACCGGCAAGGCGACATCGAGCAGAAGAACGGCGCGTCCGGAATGAGCGAGTACCGCTGATAGCTGGCTACTGCTCTTTCCCGGCCCGCCGGAGACAAGCGAAACAAGCTTGCCATCCAGCCGGGCTTCACGAACCAGCAGACCGGACGGAATCGGCACGCGCACCCAACCGTCTTTCAGAACGTCAATGGTGAGGCTGGCGCGTCCGGTGGCAAGTTCGCCAGCAATGTTCAAGTCGTAATCGACTCGGGTAAGCGTAGCGTCCACCGGCGGCGGCTCGGGATCATGCTCTGCGGGAAATGCGTGAGCGCGAAGAGCCTGATAGTCGTCCACGGAGATCACAACCCAGCCGGGAGAATGCGATAAGTCGGCGGCAAGCTGCGGCGAAGGCGTTTGTGCGACCGCTGGCAGCGTGAATAGTGCCAGCAAAATAAAACCTACCACGGAGGCACGGAGAGACGGAGAAAAACTATTGTGGTTTGAAATTAGCAAAACCCTACCGCGGATCAACGCGGATGAGCGCGGATTGAATTGTTGATCTAAAGAAAAATGGAATTTTGACCTTCTCATGGAGAATGCCTCTCATTCATGCAAATTCAAAAATGGGGACACTAGTTGCTTCAGCCGGCGGGGACGGCTGCTCGTGGGACACACAACTGCTTTTGCGCGAACAGAAGTCAGAAAGCTCGAATGCATACCTGGATCCGGCGCTTCCGGCCTTCAGCCCACTGCTGGTGGCTTAAGGTAAGAACGAAGTAGCTGGATTTCTTGCAAGGAAATTTGTCCTTATTTTGGCGGTTGGCGGGCTCCTGACGTATTCAGTTTTGTGTATACAGAGGCGCAAAAACTATAGATTTCTGTAATTATTTATCTTGATATAAACTTGGGCTAACTGTAGATTCTAAATAATTGAAATGGAGAGTTCATGGCTGGAAGCATTATTGTGAACGCGCTTGAGGCACGGTCCAAATTCGGCAAGCTCCTGCAACGCATTGATACCGAGGGCAGATCTCTGGTTATAGAAAAACGCGGCACGCCCAGAGCTGTGCTAGTCAGTATTCAGAATTATGTTCGCCTGGCAGCTCCGGAGCCTGAGGTTCTGCGGGCCATTGGCGAAGAGTCGATTCAAAGAGCAACCAGCACGCTTAGTTCCCGACGGATTGATCAAATCATCCGGACAGCTCGCAAAAAGAAAACCAAGCGCTGATGATTCCTCTTCGTCTGATCATTGATACCAATGTGCTTGTCTCGGCGCTCATCAAACCAGATGGATTGCAACGCACCGTTTTCTTATTGGCGACAACCAAGCCGGCCCGATGGTACGTTTCAGATCCAATCATGCAGGAATATGTTGCGGTGCTGGCGCGTCCTGAGTTAAAAATCCGCAGAAGCCTTCGTTTGCAGGCCATTCAACTGATCAAGAATCATACCTATTCCGTTGCGCCATCCAATCTGCCGCAGATTACAACTGATCCTGATGACAATATTTTCCTGGAATGCGCCGACGCTGCCCGTGCTGACTATCTTGTAACGGGTAATCTGAGGCACTTCCCAAAGTTTTGGAAAAAAACCAAGATCATTGATTCGCGCGAGTTTTTAGACATCGTAGCGCCGCACCTGACCTAGCTGCCGCGATCCGTCCCCCACGTATTTATGCGACATACGGCCAATGCCGCACTTTGTCGCTTTCTGATTCTTGTGGAGCCGGAATAAGGTAGTCGCCATGGAGGGTTTTATGATGCGTAAATGGATGATTGCCATTCTTCTTGGATCAGCGGCGGCATGCGGGCAAACAACTACAGTTAGCGTTTCTCCAACACAGCTAAAAAATGGGCCCGGGGTTACGGTTGTTCCCAAAGTTCGGGTCGTCCAACGCTATGACAAGTTGCGGCGTGGGCATGATGAATTGGTGGCCCTTTTTCCGGACACAGTAGCAGCCTGCAATGAATGCCCTACTTCCAAAGAATACGACCGCTCTCTACCTTATAACGAAGTGCAGCTTGAGCCGATGGAAGGCTTTACTTTTCACTATGCTCAGGGTGAATTTATGACCCCAATCTCTTACGATTCTCCAGTTTGGAAAACCGACTCATATACAAAAGCTGGAATCGTTAATCTAATAAAAATAAGTGCGAGCCCAGATGTGGCGCCTGGTAATTACACGATCCGGGGAAAGGTCGTGGTAGCAACGATGGAAAATAGTACCTATAACAGTCGCCGCGTTGATGTGGAAATTCCAGTCACGGTCGCTGAAAAGAATGCCAAGGTCCACAAAACCTCGTGGCACTATGATCCAGAGGTGGATCGCCACATCAAAAGCACATTAGTCTCAATCGTGATTACTCCCCTGCTGCCAATCCTTTGGATTTATTTTGTGATTACCGGTCAGGTCTACAGTGACAGTTAGGCCCGATGCCTTTTATTCAGGCAAATGGGCAACAGAGATATTTCCGTTTGTTGAATTTCTACACTGCTTTCCACAGCCAGGTTTTGTATAATTGATCGTGCACCCCAATCGGTTCCACGGCCAATGGCAAAAGCCACTTCTGAGCCTGGGACTAGAACCCCCAAAAACCACCCGAACGACCCCACAAAAACCTAAGTTATCCATTCGTGCGAGGAGCTCATGGCAGCGAAATACGTTTTCGTAACCGGCGGTGTTGTGTCTTCACTCGGCAAGGGACTGGCAGCGGCTTCCATTGGCTGCCTGCTGGAGAGCCGCGGGCTCAAGGTCAATCTGATGAAGTTTGATCCCTATCTCAATGTCGATCCGGGAACCATGTCTCCATTTCAACATGGCGAGGTTTTTGTGACCGACGATGGCGCTGAGACCGACCTGGACCTGGGCCACTACGAACGATTTACCCACGCCAAGCTGCTGCGCGACAACAACTGGACTACCGGCCGCATTTACGAGCAGATCATCACCAAAGAACGGCGCGGCGACTATTTGGGCAAGACGGTGCAGGTGATTCCGCACGTCACGAATGAAATTAAAGCCGCCATGAAAAAAGTGGCGCAGGATGTGGACGTGGCTCTGGTGGAAATTGGCGGCACCGTGGGTGATATTGAGTCGCTGCCGTTTCTTGAGGCCATCCGCCAGATGCGCCAGGAGCTGGGCCGCGACAACACCATCTTTATTCACGTGACGCTGGTGCCATGGATTGGCGCAGCCGGCGAGTTGAAGACCAAGCCTACCCAGCACTCGGTAAAAGAGCTTTTGAGCATTGGAATCCAACCGGACATTCTTCTCTGCCGCACCGACCGTTTTCTTTCCAAAGAACTCAAATCGAAAATCGCTCTCTTCTGCAACGTGGAAGATGAGGCCGTGATCACGGCAAAAGATGTGGCGTCGATTTATGAAGTGCCGCTGGTGTTTGCCCGTGAAGGCGTGGACACGCTGGTGTTGCGCTATTTACGCATTGACGCAAAGCAGCCTGAGCTGGCGCGATGGGAAGAGCTGATGCACCGCATCTACAACCCGCGAGATGAAGTGCATATCGGCATTGTGGGCAAGTATGTGGAGTATGAAGATTCCTACAAATCGCTGAAAGAAGCCCTGGTCCACGGCGCGGTGGCACACAATTTGAAGCTGAATCTTACGTGGGTGGAAGCCGAGGGGCTGGAGAGCAAAGACGGCAATCGTGATTATGAAACACAGCTTGAGGGCTTTGACGGAATTCTGGTACCCGGTGGCTTTGGCAAACGCGGGATTGAGGGCATGTTGAATGGCATCCGTTATGCGCGCGAAAAGAAAGTTCCATACTTTGGCATCTGCCTGGGTATGCAGACGGCGTGCATCGAATACGCGCGCAACGTCTGCGGACTGGATGAAGCAAACTCAAGCGAGTTTGATCAGGCCACGCCGCATCGCATTATTTATAAACTGCGCGAGCTGACCGGCATTGACGAACTGGGCGGAACCATGCGTCTGGGCGCATGGACGTGCAAATTGGAACAAAACAGCCAGGCGGCAAAAGCCTACGGCGCAACAGAGATCAGCGAACGGCATCGCCACCGGTATGAATTCAATCGCGAATATGAAGCAGTTTTAACCGGCGGCGGATTGCGCATCACCGGAGCCACGCCGGATGGAACATATGTTGAGATCGTGGAAATCCCGGACCATCCATATTTCTTGGGCTGCCAGTTCCATCCGGAATTCAAGTCAAAACCGCTGGAGCCGCATCCGCTGTTCAGCAGCTTTGTGAAGGCCGCACATGCAAACAGAAGCAAAAAGCAGGACAACAAGACCAGTGAAGATGTAGAGATGTTCTTAAGGCCGGAGAGGATTGTGCGGCGGTAAATGAAACGCTAGCTTTCTATGCCGCGCGCAATGATGAGAGTAATGTCATCGTGTTGCTCGCGTGAGCTGAACCGCTGCACCTCCGCGATAATTGAATCCAATAAAGCCTGCGGTGGCAATTTGCAGTTTTTCTGCAAGGAATCAATCAGCCTTTGTTCACCAAATTCTTCTCCGGAATCATTGAAAGATTCAGTGATTCCGTCTGTATACAGCGCGAACGTGTCTCCGGCAAAAAGGCTGCATTCCGCCATGGAGCAATCCCAATCCTTGAAGAGGCCCACAACCGTGCAGGTGGAATCAAGCCGCTCCAGAACGCCATTATTGCGGAGCAGTAGCGCGCAAAGATGGCCGCAATTGGCATAGCGCAGGCGGCGCGTCTGGTAGTCATATGCGCCAAAGAAGAGGCTGGCGTAGGCGTTCTCAGCGGTATTTTCATAGAAGAGATTGTTGACCGACTGCAAAAAACGCTGTGGCTCATCCCAGGCAATGGCACTCTGGGTGCGCAGGCTTGCCTGCAAATTGGCCATCATGAGAGCAGCCGCAATGCCTTTTCCTGAAACGTCTGCGAGCGCAAATCCCAGGCGATCCCGGCCCAGGCTGAGAAAATCATAGTAATCGCCGCCCACTTCACGCGCTTGAATACAAACTCCCGCATACTCAAGCCACTGCACCTGCGGGAGCGCCTGGGGAAAGAGTCGGGCCTGCACTTGTTTTGCTATTTCCAATTCATGGGCTGTGCGCCGCTCAGATTCCAGCTTTGCCGCAATGTCACGCCGCCGCTGTTCAATGGCCCGGCTGATTTCATCCAGGCTCACCAGGGCAAATGAGTTGCGATCAAGGTCCTCAAAGCGGGTAAATACTCCACCCCACACGGGCGGTTGTTCTCCGAATAGCGAAGATTGCTCAGCCAGCCGGGCCGGCGCCTGCTGATACTTAATGCGCCGCAGCCGTGGCGTGTGATGAAAACGTACTCCACGCTTTTTCCACTCAGCATATTTAGCCGCCACATCCTCGGTAACAAAAACAATCTGGGTGGGACGTCCGATGAGTTGGTATTCATCCGAATCAGGCTCAGGCGCAATCAGGTTGAGCCCTGCCGAGCCGTCAGGAGGAGAAACCCCTATCCGCCGCCTACCGGACTGCAGAATGACATCAGAAACGAGCTTAAACCCAAGCTGGTTCACATAAAACTGGAGGCTTTGCTCCATATCGCGAACAAAGACGTCAACCGCCTGTATGCCGAGATACAGATCTTGTTGGTCCGCGGGGTCTGTAAATTCGCCAGGCCGGGTTGGTGAAAGCGAGTCCATCTGAGGCGATTATAAGTGGAAGGAAGCATCAGCGTGGCAGAGCGGTTCAGGCGGATGCTGTGGTGCCTGAAATCATGTAAGCTTTTGTCAGATGCCAACCTCACTGCCGTTTCAGTTCGACTCTCTCTCTATTGGCGGCCCATCGCTGTTCCTCATCGCCGGCCCTTGCGTGATTGAAAGCGAAAGCCATGCATTAAAAATGGCGAAGGCCATCAGCGCAGTGGCGCGCAAGCTCAACGTGCCTTTCGTTTTTAAAGCGTCATATGACAAAGCGAACCGCACGTCGCTCCAGAGTTTTCGCGGCCCGGGAATCCATGAAGGCCTGCGCATCCTGGAAAGAATAAAAGAAGAAACCGGCCTGCCCGTATTGACTGACGTGCATGAAGCCAAAGACGTTCCGGCCGTGGCCGAAGCCGTAGACATTGTCCAGATCCCGGCGTTTCTGTGCCGCCAGACGGACCTGCTAGTGGCTGCGGCAAAGCATGCAAAGTGCATCAACATCAAAAAAGGCCAGTTTGTCTCACCCTGGGACATGAAGCATGCCGTGCAGAAAGTCCGCGAGTCCGGCAACGAAAACATTTTCCTCACAGAGCGCGGCAGTTCTTTTGGCTACAACAATCTGGTGGTGGATATGCGCTCTCTGGCCATCATGCGGCAATTTGCGCCGGTGGTCTTTGACGCCACGCATTCAGTGCAACTGCCTTCGTCTGGCGCCAGCGGCAAAGCAGTTTCTGGAGGCCAGCCGGAGTTCATTCCGGTGCTCTCGCGCGCAGCGGTGGCAGCAGGCGTGGATGGGGTCTTTATGGAAGTGCATGACAATCCTGGGGAAGCGAAGTCTGATGGCGCAAACGCGCTGCCGCTGGGGCAACTGGAAGCTGTTTTAGTGGAGTTGCTGGCGATCAGAAACGCGCTGAAGCCGCACGCTGGATGATGCAAAAAAACAAGATGCAGGCAGCTCTTGCCGCCTGCATCATTTGCTCGATTGAGGGAGGGACCGTCGTTTTTTTTGCCCTCGCCTTTTAAATTACCCGAGCGCAGCAACTTAAATTACCGAATCTGTTGAAGCCAGTCAGTTGTTACTTCATCGGCTGGCCGGAACCTGTGGTCACCGCAGAGCTTTTCGGCGGCTCTGGCGTTGTTTCTGCGGCTGGTGGTGCGGCAACCTGGGTCTGAAGGAATTTCACCAATTCATCCACATCCTCGGGCGTCAACCGCGTATTGGGCATGTTGACTTGTTTGTATTTCTTATACAGCGCCGTGGCGATAGGATCTTTTTCTGCGATTACCTTGTCCGACTCCGAAATAAAGCGGCGAAGCCATTCTTTCTCACGCACGCTGGCAACACCAAACAAGTCCGGGCCGATTTTGTCGCCGTGTCCAATGGTGTGGCAGGCCGCGCATTGACTGCCAAAGATGTAACGGCCCCGGTTGCTCAGGTCGATATGGGGCGCCGCGTCATAATTGACGGCCGTTGACTCGCCTCTCGCGATTTTCGCGCTTTGCACGTGTTTCCAATTATCGAGCCAGCCTTCAATCATGTTGGTGATGAAGCGCGGATTGTCAGTAGCGGAGTTGTTGATCCACTGTCCGCCCGGCTCGTCGCCGATCAAAACGGCTGGCGCATGGCCATCCGGATCATTGGGGTCCGGGTCCTGGTATAAACCGAGTTTTCTGCCGACAAGCTCGATGTCGGCTTTGTTGCCGGTCAGAAACGTCCAGCCTGGACCAACGTGAAATTTCTGCGCATATTCCTTGAGCACTTTCGGTGTATCGTGCTCGGGATCAATGCTGATGGAATAGAAGAAAATGTCTTTTCCCACGCGGTCGCCCAGCAGCTTCTGCACCTGGACCAAACGCGCCGTTTCCAGCGGACAGGCATTCACGCAGTGGGTATAGATAAGGTCAATCACAACGATCTTGCCCTTAAGCAGATCGTCGTAAAAATGGACTTTTTTCCCGTCCTGAGTGGTCAGCGTTACATTTGGGAAATAATTTGCCCCCCAGCGGGCGCTAGCGGCCGCCGGCGTGGCCGTGATTGTAAAAAAGAAAATAGCAGTTATAAAAATTGCAGTGATTACCGTAAGACCAGCCCACTTCCGTCGCATGATAAAAACTCCTTGCTACCCCGGTTCGTTTATTCCCGGATATAAATCAGGCCAGGCGGCCCGCACTTTACAGTACGGACCGCCTACCTGGTTAGTTTGTTACTCCTACCCAATTAGAACGCGGTTGGAGCGATGTCATCCGGTGCATTGAAGGTAACACCCTGCGCAGTAGCGATAGGAGTTGGCAGCGGATTCAGGAACGGAGTTCCTGCGCCGTTGATTTCCCAGCGTACGAGCATGGCATTGTCTTCGTGTACGGTGTTGTGGCAGTGCTCCATGAACATTCCACCCCAATCACGGAACTGCATGGTGATGGTGATGCTTCCACCCGGGCGGAGGCGATACACGTCTTTACGACCACCTTCCCAAGCCGGCACATTGGATGCGCTGCCGTTGCGGGCCAGAACCTGACCTTCTTCAAAGTGGATGTGGATCGGGTGATCCCATCCGCCGCCAGCATTCTTCAGTGTCCAGACTTCGCGGGTGCCGAATTTCGGCGCCGCGGAGATCCGGCCAAAGCTGGCATTCAGGGTCTTGCCACCATCGGTTCTAACGCCCCATGGACCAGATTGTCCACCTGCACCAGTGGTGAATGCTGCGGGATCGGATACGGACAAGGGCTGTGAAGCGCCAGATCCGAATTCGAAAGTACGCTCACGCGCCACAGGAATGCTGGAAAGGTCGGGGTTCGGAATCATCGTTGCCGGAACCTGGCTCAGATCGGGCGTAGCCGGGTTGCGGAAAATGCGGAATTCCAGGAACTTGCCGACGCAAGGATCGTTGGACTTTCCGGCAATTGCGTCAGACACGCTCAGGTCTCTGGTTGGTTTTTTGCCGTCAGAGTGCTCGGCAACGTTTACCATCCAGACTTTGTCGCCCACGTTGTAACGTGAGAAGTCGATGACCCAGTCATAACGCTCGGCGATACCCTGTTCGTCAGAAACAGTCTGCACCACGGGGTGGGGCAGCAGGTTGCCGTCGTTGGCGATCTGGATGATCGGCGATCCGTCGGACAGACCATACTTGAAGAAGCGTGAAACGCTGGCATTCAAGATGCGGAAGCGATACTTGCGGCGCTCCACATTAAAGAACGGACGATAGGTCAAGTTGCAGCAAATCTTGTCGCCCAAGAAGCCGTCAAACTGGAAGATGTCCATGAAGAGTTGGCCGTCAGCATCCCAGGCCTTCTCATTCAACATAATGTTGATGTCATATTCCAGATTGCCGTAATCCTTCAAGGAGCCAGAAGGCAGCCGCAGGTTTACGCCGTCATTGATTGATTCATTGCCACGATCGAGCGCGCTGTAAATGTTGAACATGGCAGCGTTGCCCTTATACACGTTCTGTGAAGTGAACGTGAACATGTGATCGTGGAACCAGTGGGTTGACATGGTCTCTTTCCAGTCGCCTGGGACCTTGTTGATACCGCCGCTGCCGTCCGGGCTGCCTGCGCGAGGATCGGTAGCATCAGTATTCACGCTGAAGTGACCAGCAAGCACGATTGGCCAGTGATAATCATAGAACTGGTTCGGGAAGAAGAATGCGCCGGTAAAGCCGTCATTTTCTGCGCCGTGGTGGCCGTTGTGCTCATGGGTGGAAATGGTGTTGCGGCCGAAGCCGTTGTTCTGCGTCGTATCAACGGGCAGTCTGTTGTGATGGCGGAGAAGAATTGGCTCTCCGTAACGGCCCTGAACCAGGTACGGCGGAATGGTGCCGTTGAAGGTCCAAACGGAGTTCGGATCCTGTGTCGGAAGCCCAGGATGGAACTTCAGAGGAAGCGACGCATTTGCGTCGATGCCGGAGTTGAAGTCCGACGCAACCTGTGGATTGTAACCACCGGCTGCGAACCCAACGTTGGTTGTGGCCTGCGCCTGGGAGGTTTCATAACCAACCTGGGGCAGGAACTCACTGAACCGCTGATGGGCCCAGATTGGTCCCGGTGGACGGCCTTCAATAGGACCAAATCCGCCGCCCAAAGCCGGATCAACAGCTTGCTGCGTCTGGTTGGACTGTGCCTGCGGAGTTGGAGTCAAACCGCCGGTCAATGGGTTCTCAATGCGACGCGCCACATCAAAACGTGGCATCGGTGTCGAGAAATCCAGAACGCCAAACAGCGGGCTGGCAGGCGTGCCGGTTGGTACGCCGCTGGCAGTTTGGCCCGGGTTGCTTCCGCTTCCGCCATTTGCGCTGGCTTTGCTGACAAAGGGGTTCAGGCCGTGGATGGGAGCCAGAAGGCCACCACTCGTGATCAAGCCCCATTTCACCAAGTCACGACGGGAAACTTGACCATGAGAGTGTGCTTTTACAATCTCCAGTCGGTTTTTCCGCGCGTCTTCGGCTTCTTTAATACGTGCCTTCGAGGCATTTTCTGGTAAGAAAAAGCCATCTTCTCTATTACTCATAGCTGCGCTCCTTAAATTTGTTACAAAGACTTCAGTTTCGAGACAAAGCAACTGCGTCTCCGCGTGAAGGCACGCTTTGCGGAGGGAAGCCCGGAAGTATCGTGGAAGGTGATTCTGTCTTGGCAGAATCTATCAATCACAATATTGGCCTGATGAAGATTACCTAAACAACTATTAGCAATTGATTAGAGCAAAATTAGAAATTCAAAAAATTAGGAAATACTAATAAAATAGAATAAACTCATATTTACCATTAAGTTAGCCATACTTTGCATCATGCCGACCCTTAACTTTTGAACGCTTTTTCGCCTTTTAAAATTAAGCCGCAAGTCTTTTCATGGGTGCAAACAGTTGCATGCCAGCTCTTAGAATCCTGCGCCTTGATTTAGCATCTACTACTTAACTTTATGAATAACCTGAAAACGCTCTTTTTGCTTACGCTTCTTACACTCCTGGCCATTGGTGTGGGCGATTACTTTGGCGGACAGAACGGAATGGTTCTCGGCTTCGCCATTGCGGCAGTCACAAATTTTATTTCCTATTTCTTCTCGGACAAGATTGCCCTCGCCATGTACCGGGCCCAGCCAGTAACTCGGGAAGAGCTGCCACGAATTTATTCAGTTGTGGAGCGGCTCACGCAAAAAGCCGGACTGCCTATGCCTAAGCTCTTTGTGATCCCCGTGGAATCACCGAATGCTTTTGCCACGGGACGAAATCCTAACCACGCTTCCGTCGCGGTAACGCAGGGCATATTGAATTTGCTGGATGATGACGAGCTTGAGGGTGTACTGGCACATGAACTGGGTCACGTGCGCAATCGCGACATACTGACCAGCTCAATTGCAGCAACTTTGGCTGGCGCCATTACCATCCTGGCCCGCATGGGCTTCTGGTTTGGATTAGGCGGCCGCGACGATCGTGACCGTGGCGGCGGAATTTTTATGCTGCTTCTGGCTCCCGTGGCCGCCGTGCTGATCCAGCTCTGGGTTTCACGCACGCGTGAGTATGAAGCGGACGCCACAGGCGCGGGCATCACGCATAATCCTGAAGCCCTGGCGCGCGCCCTGCAAAAGCTAGACGCTTATTCCAAGCGCGTTCCCATGATGGCTTCGCCTTCCACGGCGCATTTGTTTATTGTGCAGCCGCTACTGGGAGTTAACTTGGGAAATCTGTTTTCTACGCATCCGCCGATTGCCAGCAGGATTGAAAGATTGACGGGAAGACCGGCGGAATACCAGTAAACATGTTTTCAAATTGAGATTGCAGACGCCTCCGAAATGGGGCGTCTTATTTTTTTGCGCTATAAAATTTCTCGCCGGATTTTGCCACCGATTGCCCCAGAGCAGTGGAGACAGGAAGTACGTCGAGCGGCTCTTTTTCAGGAAAGAGGCTGCTCGCTTGCTTCTCTATGGCAACCATCGCGAGTTCAATTTGTTCATCGGAAGCGCCAGGAGCAAACTCTATGGCAATGGCGCGATGCGGCCCATCCGCATAAATAAGCTGCGCGAAATACATTCCCAGAACTTCAGGAAAAGCCTGCGCGGATTCGCTGATTGCCTTGAATATTTCCGCGGAAGGCATCTGCTTGGGCATGGTTACCAGCACACTTTGCGGAGATTCGGGGTGTGGTTCCGCGTCATCGTCCATGTGGTCCTGCGGACTCAGACTTTGAGCGAGCCATTCAAATTCCCATCGCGTTACACGTCCGGCGGGACGGATCAGCTTTGAGCCAGGATTTTCAGGCTCAAAAGGATTTAGCACTATCTCCGCGGCGTCTGTACTGAGTACAGCCTGGAAAAATCCGGCTCCCTGAAGAGCAATCCAGGGAATGCTGCTGTTCCAGTTGCGCAGCGCTTCTTCATCCGTAAATGCCACCGCCACCAGCGTACCCTCTGAATCATTTTCCAGTATGAAAGAAGAAGCTGTGTCTTCGCGGATACCATGAAAACCGGGTGCGTCCGGCGCCGGCATTGTCTTGATGGGAACCAGAAACCACGTCTTGAACATGCTTTCATAAAGGACGCGCCGGTTGGCGTCTGAATCATGATTGGCCACGGCAAGCATAGCGGCGGGCAACGGGCTGTCTGCAAACTTTGGCTGGCGTGGCGAATTTGGCCCCGCTCCCAGCCCTGAACTGGCTGGCGAGGCATCCACGTCGTCCTCCCGTCTGATACAGGGAATCGGTCTGCCAGGGTATTGCTTCCACAGAGGCATGCGTGGGGAAGATTACATCAAAACAGCTACACAAAATGCCGATAAATGCATCGAACACACCGCTGATGCAACTTAAGATCCACATAAAAATTTGCTTTTCTTTATCTAGTACCCCTCCAACGCACTGTCCAACGCATTTTTTCAAATCTCAAGCGATCTACTTAGAGACCCGACAGCTTATTGAGTGCTGGCGCGGTTACTTTGGGCATAAGTATCAGCCCTTTTGTTGCTTGAGCAGGCGGGCAATCACCCGCATAGTAGAGGCAGACAGAAACAAGGCGGTTGTGCGATTGATATCCAGCGATACAATAGAGCCCAAGTCGATGGTTCCAACACAAGTCCAATCTTCTTCCGGCACCAGCTCGCGCGCCGCAGCCATTGAGCAGTCACTGCGCTCGATCATTCGCGGCAATGATGAAATTTTACGTCTGGCCATGGTTGCCGTACTCGCACGCGGACATTTGCTGATTGAAGGCGTACCCGGCGTCGGTAAGACTACGCTGGCCCATGCCATGGCGCGCGCACTGGATTGCACGTTCCAGCGGCTGCAGTTCACCAGTGACATGCTTCCATCTGATGTTCTGGGTATCTCGGTGTTCTCAGCAGCGGAAAGTCAGTTTGAATTCAAAGCTGGCCCGGTTTTTACCAACGTGCTGCTGGCCGATGAAATCAACCGCACCACGCCAAAAACACAATCCGCTCTGCTGGAAGCCATGAATGAAGGCCAGGTCACCATGGACGGCAATTCACATCCACTGCCCCAGCCGTTTCTGGTAATTGCCACGCAAAATCCTATTGAGCACCACGGCACGTATCCTCTGCCGGAATCACAGTTGGACCGCTTTCTGCTGCGCGTCCGCATGGGTTATCCGCAAGGAAATAATGAACGCGATATTTTGCGGTCTGAAGCCGGCGCAGCGCGCCTGGACACGGTTAAGCCTGTCGCCACCGGTGCAGACATTATTGCCATGCAGGATGAAGTAACGCAGGTAAAAGTGGACGATTCATTGGTTGATTACGCACTGGATATCGTAAGAAAGACCCGTGAGATTGAAACGCTTTCGCTGGGCGTTTCGCCGCGCGGGTCGCTCATGCTCTACCGCGCCGCGCAGGCCATGGCCTATCTTGAAGGCCGCCGTTATGCCACGCCCGCCGATTTTAAATCGCTGGTAGTGCCCGTGTTCTCACACCGCGTTGTGGTTAACGCCCGCTATTCCTCCACGCTGAAAAAGTCTGACCAGGGCGACAATATTCTGCGCGATATTATTCAGTCGGTGCCGGTCCCGGTTTAGGAATTAGCCGCGAATCAACGCGAAACACGCGAATAGATCAGTTTTAGTTTGCCGGATTCATGTTCATTCGCGGAAATTCGTGGCTGACATTCCACAGCAGCTATACTTTCAACAAATGTCTTTTTTGCGATTCCTCATGCTCCTCACGCTGATCGTCTGGATTGGCGGCATTCTGTTCTTTGCCTTTGTGGAAGCACCAACTTTATTCGCAGTCCTGCCCACCACCAAGCTCGCCGGCGACGTGGTAAGAGCTTCGCTAATCAAACTCCACTCGATGGGATTGATCGCAAGCATTGTTTTCCTGATTTGCTCCTTGCTCTATAACCGGATCTCAAAAGCGCAGCTAAAGCCCTTTATGCTAAGTCATATTTTCATTGCTCTCATGCTGGCACTGACCATGTATTCAGCATTCAGCATCATGCCGCGCATGGATCAAATGAGAAACTACTTCTGGGGACAGGGTGACGTGCATCCCGGAATGCAAGCCGAATTCGACCGCCTGCATAAATGGACCACGCGTCTGGAAAGCGGCGTTTTGCTGCTTGGGCTTGGCGTGGTGATTTTAACGGCGCGGCGCTTTGAAAGCAGCAAATAGCAACTGGCAATTAGCAAAACCGTTCTGCATTTTCACCTCTTTTAGTTTTTTCTCATCGCTTCGGCGTTTCCTTATGCACTTGATACAATCTCTATGCGGCACTCAACACCTCACTAAGCGCTGATTGCTAACGGCTAACTGCCACTAAACAAGGGCGAAGCCGACCACGCGCTGAGCCCGCTGCAACAAGCGCTGAATTACTTATTAGGAATTAGAAAATTCTCAAGCGGTTTGGAGCGAAGCGACATAAATAATGAAAACTGGAATTATTGGCCTGCCACAAGTGGGCAAGACATCACTGTTTAAAATCCTGACCAAAGTGGACGTTTCCAGCCGCGGGCATTCCAATCCCCGTGAGGCTCATCTTGGCATTGCCAAGGTGCCGGATGATCGTCTGGATCGTCTCGCCACGCAATACAACCCTAAGAAGCTGACGCATGCCGTGGTGGAATATGCTGACGTGGCTGCCATTGGCCAGGAAGCATTGAAGGAGACGGCCTTCCTCACCGCACTGCGCACCGTGGACGCGCTGGCGCATGTGCTGCGCGCCTTTGACGATCCGGCGATTGCTCACGTAGGCGACATCAATCCTCTGCGTGACGCCAAGACCGTGGACTTTGACCTGATTGTGAGCGATCTGGGCCAGGTGGAAAAACGGTTGGAGCGGCTGGAAAAAGACCTGAAGAAGATGAAGAACGCGGAACTGGAGCGGGAAAACGACCTGATCCTGCGCGCTAAGGCGCATCTGGAAAAAGAGCTGCCATTGCGCGAGATGGAGATTACCGCCGACGATGAAAAACGTATTCGCGGCTTCATGTTTCTGAGCCAGAAGCCGATTCTCTACGTACTAAACGTGAATGAATCGACAAACCTGGGCGCTGATCTGGAAAACGCCGTGGATAAATACGGATTGAAAGAAATTTCGTCGCGCAAAAATGCCGGGGCGACGGCCATCTGCGGCAAGGTGGAAGCCGAGCTTACGGACATGAGCGACGAAGAAGCGCTGGAATTTCTTTCCAGCTATGGGCTTAAAGAGAGCGGCCTGACGCGCCTGATCCGCAAGACGTATGAGTTGCTGGGTGTGATTTCATTTTTCACCATTGGTGAAGACGAGTGCCGCGCCTGGACCGTGCCCAAAAATTCGCGCGCGCAAAATGCGGCGGGCGCAATCCATTCTGATCTGGAAAAGCATTTCATCCGCGCGGAAACCATTCACTGGGACACGCTGCTGGAAGCCGGCTCTGAGGCCAATGCGCGCAGCAAAGGGCAGTTACGGTTGGAAGGCAAGGAATACATTGTGCAGGATGGCGACGTAATGCATATCCGCCACAGCGGCTAGAGCAGATTTAATGCCGATTTAAATCATGATGGAACCTAAGCAACCCCGGCCTCGGGGCCGGGGTTGCTTTAATAGCTGATTGCATTTAACAGCTAATTTTAGGCTGCTTCCTGGTCAGGAAAATGGTCCCTTCCAAGATTAGTCATTTGCTCGGTAAAAAGGATCGGCGTCGAGAAGCTACCGGATACTTGTGCGACTTCCGCTTCTGTCAGGTTACGCGCTCCCACGCGGGCAAGAACTCTATTATTTTTTTCGGTCATAAAGCTACTCCATTTGAAAAGAGATTCAACCCGCTCCTATGCCCCAGGCTAAACAAAATTATAGTCTCGAAGGTTCACCGGCATATCGCTGAGATTTCAAAAAAAGGCCCTGCCATGCCAGTTTGGGACTCGAGTATTTTCAGCAGCAACGCGCTATTGAAGGCACTTCCGTCCGGCTCTCACACAAATCTGCCTGGGCTCTGCTATTCTGATGAATTGCACCCATGGGCCCAATCAAAACAAGCATTCTGCTGGGAATAACTGCTGCTCTGGCCAACGGCCTGGGCGGCGCCGTAATCGTTCAAAAAGACTGGGAACGGCGCTATCTACGCTACTTTGTGGCGCTGGGCGCAGGTTTCATGCTGGGCACCGCGCTGCTGGAGATGCTGCCGGAAAGCATTGCCCTGGCGGGCCCCAAAGCACCCATCCTGATCATGGTGGGCTATTTTCTGGTCCACTTTTTTGAGCACACCGTGACCGGACATTTCCACTTTGGCGAAGAGACGCACACACACGAGTTTTCCGCGCGCCGCCGCAGTTATTCCGTGCTGTTTGGCCTGATCATCCATACATTTTTTGATGGCATCGCCATTGCCTCCGGCTTTTTGATCTCAGGCTGGCTGGGATGGATCATTTTTCTGGCAGTCATTCTGCACAAAGTGCCGGAAGGGTTTACCGCTTCTTCCATCATGCTGGCCAGCGGGCGCAGCAAATCGGTGGCATGGGCGGCTTCGGGAATCCTGGGGCTGGCGACTGTGGCCGGCGTGCTTACCATGACGATTTTCGCCCGCACACTAACTGCGGGACTGCCGCTTTCCGCCGGTGTAACGCTGTATGTGGCAGCGTCTGATTTAATTCCTGAAGTGAATAAAGAACCGGGGATTCTAACGGCATTGGTGGTGTTTCTTGGTGTGGGCCTGCTGATGGTATTGCAGCATTATTTCCACTAGATTTTTCTGCAATCCCGAGCGGAGCGAGGGATCCCTATCGCAACCAAAAAATAGAACCATACATTTTTCCATAGTTGACAACGGCACTCGGCAGAGGCAATATTTTTCTGCGGCGTAGGGCGCATCGTAGCATCGCGAAAGGGCAACGCCCGCCTACACAAAAAATAGAGTTGCGCCTATGCCGAACATCGAAAACCTCAGGAAGCAAGCCAAACAATTTCTGCGTTGGCACCGTGAACGGTATTATCCGGTTGCGCCCCAAATCAGGGCAGCGCTGCCTCGGTTCAGCCACCTCAGCGACGAGCAAATACTGGACGCGAACTTTAAGCTCGCCGATGCACAAGAGCTGGTGGCGCGGCAGATGGGTTTTGAAGGATGGCAGGCGCTCAAATCAGGAGCCTACATCATGACGCATGAAACCGAACGCACTGCACCACGCCCTATTCTCAACTCAACCGCGGCACAATTGTTTGTTGCCGACATCAAAGCATCCTGTGATTTCTATACGCAAAAGCTCGGCTTCGCAGTCGACTTTGTTTATGGCGATCCGCCCTATTACGGACAGGTTTCGCGCGACCAGGCAATTCTTGCGCTAAGGATGGTGTGCGAGCCCGTGTTCACCGATGTTCGAGAGCGTGAGGGGTTGCTCTCGGCTTCCCTCACCGTTGCGACCGCAGATGAGATCAAACAACTTTTCTTGAGTTACCAAGCAGCTGGAGTGAGCTTTCAGCAACCACTGAAAAAAGAGCCATGGGGAGCCAGAACTTTCGTGGTCGTGGATCCCGATGGCAATTTCATTCTCTTTGCCGGCCCGGCCGATTAAAGCGGGCAGCCATTGACCATTGGGTAATTTTTTAAATTGGTAATTTGGCAAATTTTTCTGAAATCCCGAGCGCAAGCGAGGGAACCCTATTGCAACCTAGACGATGGCAAAAAAGAAGCGCACTCGGTAACGAGTGCGCAAGCTTATTTTTTAAAATCAACACATGTGAACCGCCAGGCCCCATAAGCTCATAGGGCTCCCTCATCTTCGCAAAGCGAAGGATCGGGATATAGAAAAAACCTACTCCACCTGCTGCTTCGCCTTGTATCCTTCGCGGGCAACAATCTGGTATTTCACTTCCTTGCCTTTTTCATTTTTCATTTTAAGTGGCTCGCCCTTTTCATCCACCAGCTCAATCTTGATCTTGCGGAAGGAGCCATCCTGTGCGGGGTTGGTGGGATGGTAAGAGATAGCGTACTGATTGCGGATGGTCTGCCCGATATCGGAGAAAATTTCCCGCAGCTGGCCATCGAAAACCGGCTCATAGAATTTGCCGCCGGTCATTTTGGCAAAGGTCTTCATCTGGTTATCGGCCTGGAGAAAGGTCATCTCACAATTGAATTCTGTGATCTGACACAGGTAACGCATCAATCCGTGAGATTCGGCGTAATTCAGCAGGGACTTGCCGGTGCCCACTGCATATATGGCGATGTCTTTTGAGGCCTGCACTTTTTTGAGCGTCTGGTCCAGCGTGTGTTTGCTAAAGCTGTCACGCCCGCTGGAGATGAGAATGATGTATTTGCGCCCTTCCACGTTCTCCAGCCGGTCCAGCGTGTCATAGAGCGCGTCAAAAAGGTTGGTTTCCTGGCTCATGGCCATCCCAGGCTGCAAGCTCTGGACAGCCCCCATAATGGCGCGCTTGTCCTGCGTGAAATCTTCCAGCAGGTGCGACTTGAGATCGTAAGAGATCATGGCGACCCAGTCGTCTTTTTTGAGCGTCTGGGCGAAGACGAAAGAATTTTTGATGGAGTCAATCTGGAAGCTATAGAAATACTGGTTATTGGAAAACTCCACGAGCATTACGGCGGTGATGGGCGCCTGAATCTGCGTGAAGGAAGCGATCTTCTGTGGCACACCATCTTCCAGCACACGGAAATATTCCTGCTTGAGGCCGGGGATGAATGCGCCTTCTTTGGAAAGCACGCCTACATCCACGGTGACGAGCTGGGAGTTCACGCGCATGGAGAAGTTTTCCAAGCCGTCAACTTTTTTGGGGCTCTTGGGAGCTTCGTCCCTCTTGGGCTCTTCGTCCTTGTCCTTTTTCTTGGGAACGGCGATAGGGCCAATATTGCCCTGCGGGCCTCCCGCTTCCGCCGGAGCGTTGCTGGGCGTGGGAGTTGCGGCAGGGGTTGGGCTTGGCTGAGACTGTCCGTTTTGCGCCTGTGCCATGGGCGCCAACGAGATTGTGGCCGTTATGGCGAGAAAGAGTATGTGCAGAAACCAGTGGTTTCCCTTAGGAGCAGTACGCGTCTTTTCTGTATGAATTAAGGACATTAATTTGCTGCCTTTTTGTGGGTTTCTACTCTAGTATAGATGCACGAACTCAGCTTTTCAGAAGCCTTTTTCCAGCCCTGCAAGGCAGGTTCGTACGATTGTATTTGTAGGACCCAGGTTGCTGTATGAAAAAAGCCGTCACTTTGTTCAATGTTCTCTTCGTCTTAGTGGGAGCGGGCTTTGCCCAGTCCCCTGCCTCAAGCCAAACCAGCCAGTTGCCACCTGCCACCACCCAAATCATGAAAGTGGATGACGTGCATCCAGGGATGAAGGGCATTGGCTATACCGTTTTCCAGGGCACCCAACCAGAGAGCATGGGCGTGGAAGTATTGGGCGTCCTGCGGAACATGAATGGCCCCAAGAGTGACGTGGTGCTGGTAAAGCTCACAGGCGAAAAAGCTGAGTTCACCGGCGTGGTTGCTGGAATGAGCGGCAGCCCTGTCTACATTGATGGCAAACTGCTGGGCGCGATTGCCTACCGCATTGGCCAATTTTCTAAAGAGCCGATTGCCGGTGTGACTCCCATTGAGCAGATGCTGGAGATCAACGAGTTTGACCAGAGCATCCCGCAGACTGGCGCGTCTACCGTGGCGCGGGTGAATAGCGCCTCAAAAACAAGCACGCCCGGCGCTGACGCCAACCCAATCCAAAGCTACGCGCAATATCTCCAGCCGATTGCTGCTCCGTTTGTGTTCAACGGATTTAGCGAAGCGGCAATTAAGCAATTTGCCCCGAGTCTTTCCGCCGCGGGTATAACACCAGTGATGGGCGTTGGCTCCGCCAGCAAAGAAAAGCAGCCTGAGCCGCTGGTGCCTGGCTCCGCCGTAAGCGCCATTATGGTTCGGGGCGATATGGATGTGGCCGCAACCTGCACCGTAACTTACATGGATAAAGACCACCTGCTGGCCTGCGGACATCCGCTGATGCAGTACGGCATGGTAGATATGCCTATGACCAAGGCCAACGTAGTTGCAACGCTGGCTTCACCGATGAATGCTTTCAAAATTATCAACACCACTGAATCCGTGGGCGCATTTGTGCAAGACCGCCACACCGGCATTCTGGGCCGCTTTGATCGTGAGCCCAAAATGATCCCGGTGACGCTGAGCATTCATGGGCCCAGCGGTCCCAAGGAATATCATTACGAAGTCCTGAACAATGCAAAGCTCACGCCCTTGATGATGATGACTACGGTCTATAACGCGTTGATGGGCATGAATCAGTACGGTGAAGAGACCACATATCGAATGAATGGCCGCATTCACGTGAATGGATTCTCTGACGTGCGACTGACCAACATGTTTTCTCCGGTAGACGCAACGCCTACGGCCTATGCAGTGGCCATGGAACTGGGCGAACATTTTGGCCGCATCTATGAAAACCCTTTTGAAGCGCCAACCGTTGGCGGCGTAACGCTGGAGTTTGACTTGGAGCATGAGCGCCGCTCTGCTGTGCTGGAAAGCGCACGAACTGACGTAACTGAAGCGCGTCCTGGCGACGAAATTACGATTGAAGCTGTGCTGCGTCCTTATCGCGGCGATCGCATTGTGCGCCGCATTCCGGTGCGCGTGCCGACCTCAGCGCCCAAAGGCTCACTGCGCATTCTGGTGAGCGACGCAGAAACGCTTGACCGCACACGGCATGTAAGCCCGGTAGTGGGCCGGCGGCTGGATCTGCATTCAACGATCGAATTGCTCAACAAAGAACACCTGAATGACCATCTGTATGTTTCTTTACTAGAGGCCAATCCACAGGCGACGGTTGAAGATAAAGTGATGCCTGCAGTACCGCTCTCCGTAATGAATGTGATGGAAGGCATGCGGGCCACACAAGAGATGGTTGTGTTCAATGAATCAGCGGTGAATGAGGCCTCCACGCCAGCGGGATACGTGGTGAACGGCGCCCAGATCATCAGCGTGACCATTAAATAAAATCGCGCCTTTCAGGCTGCGGAGAAAACAAGCCCGGCGCACACACGCGCGATCAATCCAGTCCTAATTCCAGCAGCAGAGCAGCTTTTTATGGGCCTGCTGCTGTAATCTTTAAATGTGATCAAGAAAAGCGTAATGAAGAGAGCCCTTACTGTCCTTATCGTCCTTGCATGTATTTGCGTGGCCGTTGCCGAAGGCACGCGCCAATGGAAAGAAACCGGCTATGAAGAATTTCAGCGTGGAACCACGCGCGGCGTAGCTATCCGCAGCACTGGCCAATTGGAGCTGGCGCCGGCGTTTAAAGCGATTTATACCAGCCCATCGAGCTTTATCTGGGGCATTGCCGCCGATAAAGACGGCGTGGTCTACGCCGCTACCGGAGCGCCTGCACGTGTTTATCGCATAACGCCCGACGGTAAATCCAACGTCATTTTCGAGCCCAAGGAATTGCAGGTACAATCCGTGGCGCTGGGGCAGGATGGCGCTGTTTACGCCGCAACATCACCGGATGGCAAGGTGTATCGGATTACGCGTAAGCCAGGCGGCACCGCCAGTGCACCGGAGTTTGCAGCAGAAACTTTCTTCGATCCAAAAACCAAATATATCTGGGACATGGCGTTTGACGCACAAGGCCGCCTCTACATCGCCACAGGAGACAATGGCGAGATTTATCGCGTGGACAAGAACGGGCAGGGCGCGGTTTTCTTTAAGTCAGACGAAGCGCACATGCGCGTGCTGGCGTTTGATCCCAAAGGGAACCTGATTGCCGGATCAGATGGCAGCGGACTGATCTATCGCATATCACCGGCTGGGGAAGGCTTTGTGCTTTATAGCGCACCGAAAAAAGAGATCACCGCGCTGGCCGTGGATGCCGCAGGAAACATATACGCATCTGGAACGGGCGAGAAACGCGCAGCACAAGCAAGCGGCATTAGCTCACCTGCTCCCGTTCTACCGCTGCAAGGCGCGCAGCCCACAGGCGCGCCAGTGGCGAGCAATGTGACCCTGGCGGGCTCTGACGTTTACAGCATTGCTCCGGATGGTTCGCCGAAACGGCTCTGGACCTCTCGCGAGGACATTGTGTACGCGCTGGCGTTTGATGCAGCCGGAAGATTGATCGCTGGCACCGGAAACAAAGGCCGCATTTATGCCATAGAAAAAAATGGCGACTACACGGACCTGCTCAAAGCCACGGCCAACCAAGTAAGTGCTTTTGCCAAAGCGCCAAACGGCGGACTGTATTGCTCCAGCAGCAACCTGGGAAAAATCTTTGTGATGACCAACAACCAGGAGGCCGAAGGCACATTTGAAAGCGACGTAAAGGATGTACAAATCTTCTCGCGCTGGGGACGCGCCGAAGTGCGGGGGCGCGGCAACTTTGAGCTTTATGCGCGCAGCGGCAATGTGGACAATCCTGACCGCAACTGGAGCCAGTGGGCACGCATCGACCTGGCCAAAGACGCGCGGACCGATATTCCAGCGGCGCGGTTTATACAGTGGCGCGCGGTGCTCAAGCCAGCCAATCCGCCAACGCTGATTGATGAAGTTGCGATTAATTATCTTTCCAAAAACGTAGCTCCGGTTGTGGATGACGTTGCAGTGCAGGTGGGAGCGAGATTCCAGCCGCAACCGCATATCACCGGGCCTGAGACCGTGACCATCAATCTGGGATCAGCGCCGCAATTGTTTGGCAGCCCGCGCATCGATCCGACGCCGACGGCAAATAAAGACCGCGGGTACATTGCTGTCCGCTGGGGCGCGCACGACGAAAATGACGATAATCTGGTCTACTCGGTTTACTATCGCGGCGATAACGAGCGCGAATGGAAGCTGCTGAAAGCTGACCTGGCAGACAAGTTTTATTCTTTTGAATCCGGCCTGCTGCCTGATGGCGGCTACACCGTGAAGGTCGTCGCCAGTGACGCGCCGTCGCACAGCCCGGAAGACGTTCTCTCTGACGAAAAAGAGAGCCAGCACTTTGAGGTGGACAACACTGCGCCGCGCATTGAAAATCTGGCGGCACGCGTGGAAGGCCAGGATTTACATGTAACCTTCCATGCCGCTGATGATGGATCGCCCATCAAGCGGGCAGAGTATTCAGTTGACGCCGGCGAGTGGCAGTATGTTGAGCCTGTCGGCGCGCTTTCTGACGCCAGGATTGAGAATTATGACTTCACCATGCTCCTGAGCAATGCTCCGCCAGCAACAGACGAGCCAGCGGAGCAGAAACGCAAACACGGCAAGCAGACTGCGCCGGCAGCTACTCCAGCACCGTCTCCTGAGCATGTGGTGGTGGTGCGGGTTTATGATCGCGCGGAAAATGTGGCGACGGCGAAGTTTGTGACAAAGTAATTTTTTATCCCGAGCGAAGAGAGGGAGCCCTATCACCACAAATGGACCCGAGGGGTAACAAGTCCGCGTTTATTGTAGTGCCAGGACACAGTAAACACTGACTCATTCCGCTTAACGGCTGGGCGCAGTTCCGCCTGTTTTTTAAAAGCTTTTGTCCCAGATGGCTTGTTGTTGACAGGAAATTTACCCGCTGTGCATTCCATAATTTCTGGAAATGGCTTTGAATGTGAGCCATGTACCGGATGCTGATTTTTCTCTTACTGCTGCTGACAGCCCATGCCCCCTGCCACGGGCGAATCGTGCAACAAGTTTCTGAGGTCCAAGTGCTGGTTCTGGATTACAAAACAGGCCGTCCAGTCCCGGGATGGTCGGTCGAGATGAAACTACCTGACGCCAAAGGTGAAATACATCGTTTTCCTCTGGGCACCTTCAAGGAAACTGGAGAAAACGGAATCGTGGTCTTTCAGATTAAGGCACCCTTACCTCCGCAGGTTGGGGTAAGTATTAAATCCCCCTGTACGAGACGGGAGGTCTTTGATACTTCAGAGATGTTGCAGCAAGGCACTATTGGGGACCACGCCGATTTTGAATCGTGCAAAAGCCCAACGTCTCGTACTGTTGTGGCCCAGCCAGGACAAATCGTGATCTATATACATCTCCCGACTGTCTGGCAGAAAATTCGGCATTTCTTCTGGTCATTTTTTGACGGCTATTGCTGAGGTCTTTCGTGATTCCTGGCCCCAGGTATACGGCAGCTTGCGGACATCACCAATCTTCTTGATGACGTAATCCGGCTCTTCTTCGGGTCCAATTGGCTGCTGATTTTTAAATTCGCCGTGGCGCAAACGGACCGTACGCATGCCCAACGCTTTGCCTGCGCGAATCTCCCGCATGGGGCGGTCGCCAACGATGAGTATCTGGTTGGTGTGCAGCCTGGTTTTTTTT
This sequence comes from Candidatus Angelobacter sp., assembly GCA_036496365.1. Taxonomy (GTDB): domain Bacteria; phylum Acidobacteriota; class Terriglobia; order Terriglobales; family Acidobacteriaceae; genus Angelobacter. Next base: position 106,763 of record DASXLK010000026.1, read on the forward strand.
TGAATCTGGCGGAAGGCCTCTTCTTTGGTTAACACATTGCCGCGGTCGGCATAATAAATTTTTTCGACGGACGGCTCATGATCAAGCCCCAGTGATTTCACTTTGGCCTGCTGGATTTTCGGCTCGCCAAAGCTGACGATGAAATTTCTTACGCCTTGTTTCGCCAGGAAGCGCAAGAGCGGCAGCGATCCGGGAAAAAGTGTGAGCTTGTTCACAGGGCAATTGAAGTATGCTTCACGCGCGACTGTGCTTAGGGCTTCTTGATCTGTGGCATTGAAGTGGCGGGCAACTTCGCCATCGATATAGCGCAAGATGGGATCCTGGCGGAAAGCGCGCATACGGACGCGATACACATCTTCCGCCGGGGCGTTAAGCCCGGCCTTCACCATAGCTGTTGCCGCATAGCGATGAGCAACGCGCACACGCTGGCCAAGACAGTCATAAAGCGTGTCGTCCAGATCAAAGATCACGCAACGGATGGCCGGCTTTGGTGGAGCTTTGGGTTTTAACGGGCTCTTCTTGATCATAAGTTCAATTTCACCGCGGAGGCGCAGAGACGCGGAGAACAGCAAGGCCAATCGAGAACAACGAGCTTTTTTAAGCTAATTGCCTATTACAAAACCGTCAAACTTTCTTAAATCAAACGGTTAGTTGCTGGTTCGGTTCACCTTGATGTGCCGCGTCGCACAGACTGCTACAATTCAATCATGGAGGCAAAGCTGCTGCACATCCCATGGGTGGCGAGTGTGCTCTACGGCAGCATTCCTCTTTTCTGGTTCGCAATTCATCCTTTTGCCGATTCGTGGCGTAACATGCGCCGCTCACCGTATCGAATCCTGCTGCCGGTCTGGGCAGCAATTATTTTTGCGCTGGTCTGGATTACATGGCCGTGGCATACGATGCGCATTTATTCTTCGCCATGGATGTGGGCGCCCGCAGCGCTTCTCTTTCTATATGGCTTCCGGACATACACCGGCATTCGCGCTGGCTTTGGGGTCCGCAAACTCAGCGGTGAAGCCGAGCTGAGGCCACGGGAGCACGCGCAGGAATTGGTAACTACCGGATTGCACGCCCGCATGCGTCATCCCATTTATGTGGCCCACCTTTTAAACCTTGCCGGCTGGGCTGTGGGCAGCGGACTGGTGGTGAGCTTTGTTCTGCTGGCGATCAGCGCGCTCTCCACGTTTCCGCTGATGATCTGGATGGAAGAACGCGAACTGGAAAAAAGGTTTGGGCAGAGCTTTCGCGAATACAAGGCGCGCGTGCCACTAGTGCCTCTGCCGTTTCAGAGGACAGCATGAGCCACACAACCATAAGCCACATAATTAAGACAGCAGCGATGACTGAGGTGCAGGCGTGAAATTTGAATTGTTTGTGGCTGCGCGTTATCTGCGGGCCAAGCGACGGCAGGCGGTAATCGGCGTAATTACCGTGATTTCAGTTGTCGGCGTGACGGCGGGCGTGGCCTCGCTGGTGATTGCGCTCTCTATCAACGCTGGATTTCAAAAAGACCTGCAAGACCAGTTGCTGGGATCACAATCGCACATCAATCTGGTGCGTGTGCAGAATGATGGCATTGAGAACTGGCGCGAATTGATGACACGTATGGGGAAACATCCTCACGTGATTGGCGTTGCGCCGGCAATGTACGGACAGGTGCTGACCTCGCATGGCGCAAGGGCCAGTGGAGCGCTCTTAAAAGGCGTAATTCCAGAATATGAAAATCGGGTTGGCGAGCTACTGAAATCTGTAAAGTTCGGTTCCGCAGCGGCACTTGAGCCTTGCGCGGCAAATGATGAAGACTGCAAGGCGGGAAAATCATTGCCTCCGGTAGTGTTAGGTAAGGACTTAGCAGAGACGATTGGAGCCACGGTTGGCTCGACCATTATGGTAGTAAGCCCGCAAGGCGAACTATCGCCCATTGGATTGATGCCCAAGTATCAGCAATTCAAGGTTGTGGGCATTTTTCGCTCAGGCTTTTACAACTATGACAGTGCCTGGGGATTTATTCGCCTCTCTGATGCGCAACGGCTCTTCAGCCTGCCGGACAGTGTGATTTCTGTCATAGAGTTCAAGATTGACGATTTGTATAAAGCAGAGCAAGTGGGAAATGAACTGGAAAAAGAAGCTGGCGAAGGCTTTGCGGCCAAGAGCTGGATGGAAGAAAACCGCGCTCTCTTTCGTGCACTGAAACTGGAGCGGGTTGTGACATTTTTGACCATAGGGCTGATCGTTTTTGTCGCAGCTTTGAACATTCTCATTTCGCTCATCATGATGGTCATGGAGAAAACAAAGGACATCGCCGTATTGATTTCCATGGGCGCAAAAAAGAGTCAAATACGGGGTATCTTCATGTTGCAGGGCTTGTTGATTGGGGTGATAGGAACAGTGGCTGGATTAGTTTTGGGCTATGCCGTGGCGATTGCGGGGGCAAAATACCACTTTGTGGCGTTATCGTCAGAGGTTTATTCCATTGATTATCTGCCATTTGCGCCGCGCGTGCTGGATGGCGTGTTGATTGCGGCAGTGGCGTTGCTTATCTCATTTGTGGCCACTTTGTATCCCTCATGGTCGGCCGCGCGGGTGTTACCAGCGGAAGCATTACGCTATGAGTGAAATACCCCATTGCGTTCTGCTGGTAATGGATGGAAGATGTTGAAAGATTAGGAGTTTCTGGTACAAAAGAATTAGGGATTTTAACGGAATCCCAAGAATTTTCACGGTAGAAATTTCAGAGATTAACTTTCGTCACATGGGTTCTAATCAGTAGGCATTCGTAATGAGGGAAAAGGCATTGAAAGTGCTGGTAAAGATGGGTGATTGCACCATTAAGGCGGGCTGGTGCATCCAATAGATCAACCAGACTTGCCGCCTGAGATAGTTCGCGTAAGCGGGCTGAAAAAGGTCTATAAGTCAGGCCAGACAGATTTAGTGCTCTTTGAAAACTTGTCCTTCCAGGTGAGGAAGGGGGAAATGCTTGCCATTGTGGGAGAATCTGGTGCAGGCAAAAGCAGTTTGTTGCATATCCTCGGTGCTCTTGATCGTGCTTCCGCGGGTGAAGTATACTGCGCCCAGATTCCCGTAGCGACGCTTACAGACGATGCTGCAGCAGATTTTCGTAACCGGAGAATCGGCATCGTATGGCAGTTTCACTACCTGCTGCCGGAATTTACGGCGCAGGAGAATGTTGCAATGCCGCTCCTGATACAAGGTACCGCTTACCAGCCGGCCATGGAGAAAGCCGCCGGATGGCTGCGGGAAGTTGGATTAGAGGGCCGCAGTCATCATCGCGCAGGAGAGCTTTCCGGCGGTGAGCAACAACGGGTGGCGCTGGCCAGGGCGTTGATTACAGGACCTGAGATCCTGATGGCAGACGAGCCAACCGGTGATTTGGATAACCGGACCGCGGAAATGGTATTTGCCTTAGTGCAGAAGATTCACAGAGAACACCGGCTTACTTCCCTCATTGTCACCCACAACCTTGAGTTTGCACGTCGCTGTGACCGCGTATTGCGGCTGCAACATGGCGTGGCAGAGGAAGTGATGCCCTCTTCACTGAACTAGTGAAAGATGGTGAAGGAGAGTTTTAAGGTTTATCTGCCGATAAAGGCAGAATGCAGGTTTGTCCGACGCAGCATTTGAGGTTTCCCTCGTGACGGAGGGCGCTGCAAGGACAGGAAGGCTTCTTTCTGGAAGCGGCGTATCGCAGCCAGAGAGAGAGAAAGATGTTTCCGGCAGAGGTGACTGGGAGCATCTGGGTGAGGGGAATATGTTCGAGCGGTATACTGAGAAAGCCAGGCGCGTTATCTTCTTTGCAAGATACGAAGCCAGCCAGTTTGGCTCTCCGTACATTGAGACGGAGCACCTTCTGCTGGGTTTGTTGAGAGAAGACAAAGCGCTCACAAATCGCTTTCTGCGCTCTCATGCGTCGGTTGAGTCCATCCGTAAGCAGATTGAAGGGCACACCACGATCCGGGAAAAGGTCTCCACTTCAGTGGACCTGCCCTTGAGCAATGAATGCAAGCGGGTGCTGGCTTATGCAGCCGAGGAAGCAGAACGGCTGAGCCATAAACACATTGGCACAGAACACCTGTTGCTGGGACTACTGCGCGAAGAGAAGTGCTTTGCCGCCGAAATTCTGCACGAGCGTGGACTGCGCCTGAGCGCGATCCGCGAAGAACTGGCGCGCAGCACACAGGAAAAAGCCCAGCCACAGCGCGGTGGAGCGAACCGCGAATCTTCATTACTGGCAGAGTTTTCCCGCGACCTGACCCAGGCCGCCATGGACAACCAGCTTGATCCGCTTGTTGGCCGTGAAGGGGAGCTTGAGCGCGTAATACAAATTTTGTGCCGCCGCACCAAGAACAATCCGGTGCTGATTGGCGAACCAGGCGTGGGCAAAACAGCAATCGTTGAAGGACTGGCCCAGCGCATTGCCGATGGCGACGTACCGTCATTCCTGGCGGACAAACGCATTCTCGGCCTCGATCTTTCCTTGATCGTTGCCGGAACCAAATATCGTGGACAATTTGAAGAGCGCCTGAAGACCATCATGAAAGAGCTGATGGAAAACCAGAACAGCATCATCTTTATCGATGAGTTGCACACACTGGTGGGCGCAGGCTCAGCAGAAGGATCGCTGGATGCCGCAAATATTTTGAAACCGGCACTCTCGCGCGGAGAAATCCAGTGCATTGGCGCAACCACGCCGGGTGAATACCGTAAATCGATTGAGAAAGACCGTTCGCTGGAACGGCGCTTCCAGGCCGTAAAAGTTCCACCGCCGGGTGAAGAGCAGGCGGTCAAGATTATCTACGGAATCAAGGAGCGCTACGAAAAGTTCCACGCGGTCACCTACACGGACGAAGCAATCCAGTTTGCCGTGTATCACTCAAACCGCTATATTCCAGACCGTTTCCTTCCAGATAAAGCGATTGATCTGATGGACGAGGCCGGCGCGCGCGTTAAGCTGCGCCAGACCTCACTGCCGGACGAGATCACGGAAGTGCAGAAGCGGATCAAATTTATCGTTCACCGGATGGAGAATGCCATTGCGAACCATGAGTTCGAAAAGGCGCGCTTCTACTCCGATGAAGAGCGCAAGGAGCGCGAGAACCTGCGTGCCCTGCGCGAGAAATATCACCTGGATGAGTCTTCCACCGGCGTTGTGGGCCGTGAAGACATTGAGGAAGTAGTCAGCCGCTGGACCGGCGTGCCCGTGACCTCCATCAAGGAAGAAGAGACACAGAAACTGCTACGGGTGGAAGAAGAGCTGCACAAGCGCATCGTTTCACAGGACAAGGCGATCAGCGCTTTGGCCCGCTCGATCCGGCGTTCACGTGCCGGCCTGAAATCTCCGCACCGCCCCATCGGCTCATTCCTGTTCCTGGGACCGACCGGCGTGGGCAAGACGGAAGTGGCGCGCACGCTGGCGCATTTCCTCTTCGGCAGTGAGAAATCGCTGATCCGCTTTGATATGTCAGAGTTCATGGAGAAGCATTCGGTCAGCAAGCTGATCGGCTCGCCTCCGGGATACGTGGGATATGAAGAGGGCGGCCAGTTGACCGAGCGCGTGAAGCGGTCACCTTACTCGGTGGTGCTGCTGGACGAAATTGAAAAAGCGCATCCGGATGTTTTCAATATCCTGTTGCAAGTCCTTGAAGATGGGCAGCTCACTGACGGATTGGGCAACACGGTGGATTTCAAGAATGTAATCATCGTGATGACCTCAAATATTGGCGCGCGGCACCTGATGAAGCGCAAAGGACTCGGCTTCTCTCTGGACAAGGAAGAAACTGTCCACGATAAGGTTGAGGAGTTGGTGAAACAGGAAGTGAAGAAAACCTTCAATCCTGAGTTCCTGAACCGTCTGGACGAAGTAATTCTCTTCCAGGCCCTGACTGATGCCGACCTGATCCAGATACTGGAACTGCTGGTACAGCAGCTGAATGGCAACCTGGCGCAGCGGCACATCACGATCACGGTAAACGAAGAAGCGAAGAAGTGGATCCTGGAGAAAACGCTGGGCGACCGCAGTTACGGCGCGCGTCCATTGCGCAGGGCCTTGCAGCGGTATATTGAAGACCCACTCTCTGAGGCGCTGATTCAGGGCACGATCATGACGCGTCCGGCGTTCATTGAGGTTTACCTGGAAGGCGACCGGTTGTTCTATCGCCAGGTAGGTGATGGCGTAGAGAAGAGCGACGGAGTGTTGCTCTACAGCGCCTGATCCAATTGAAACCAATTAGCCAAAAGCCGCCAGAAATTGGCGGCTTTTGTTTTTGCGGCAAAGAATGTTTGCTATCAATATTTTGATCACTATTTTGATAACTGGGGTTTTACAACGGCAAGCGAGCTTGCGCTCCTGGAGATTGGATACGTTGCCGGGGTAAGTGGTTCCGGCTTTCCCCGTTCAATACGATAAGCGGCAATCTCAGCTTTCGAGTCATTGAGCACATACATAAATCTGCCGCTGGAATCCAATGCTGCCAGCGTGGATCTGGGAACTGTTGCTGATTCACTGGCAGAAACTTCAGTGGCAGTGGGCATGGGCTGGAGCTTGCCGCTCGAAATCCCAAGCGCCACACTTCCCTGCTGCGTAATTGCCGTAACAGCATTGCCAGCGGAATTCACTTTCAGGGTTTCCACGGCCTCCACTTTCATGGAATCCGTCTGCTGTAATACACCGGTTTCTTTGTTCACGGCCAGAGCGTTGATGGAGTTTCCGCCGGCAACAATCAATTCGCCGCCCATAGTAACGACAGAGCTTACAGGCGCACTGGTGCGGAAGGTTGATCCGAGCATGGGCAGCAGCGAGCCATCCTGATTGATTTTGAAACCGCTGACGCCAGATGCATCGCCGACAAATAAAAATTGAGCGTCAGCCGTGGAAACCGCGGCGGAGCCAGCTGTTGGCGTCGGGGTGGGCGTAGCAGTTGGAACAGGGGTGCCCGTGGGCGTTGGTGTAGGCGCGGGGCCTCCAGTAAACGTCCTGCGCGGAGAAATTACGCACCCTGCAATCACCATCAGCAACAGGGCAACGGTCAGAATTGAAGCGAGAAAGTAATGGGGCTTATATCGCATAGATCTCCCAATAAAGTGGATGCCGGGGCCAGGAAAGCTGTTGGCTGCCACGATTTGCGCTGTTTTTAAGCCAATGGGACAATAGAGCCATGACAAAACCTTTGCTCGTAGTACGAATCATTCTGGCCGGAGGAGTAATGCTGATGGGTAATGCCCTGGCACAGACGCCCTCGGCCACCCCGCCAGCCAAAAAACCGGCGGCTAAATCAACATCGTCCGCCGCGACGAAGACAGGAACGACCGTGGCCAAATCAGGCGAAGTGACTACTCTGACTACGGACAAACAGAAATCAAGCTATGCCATTGGCATGAACCTGGGCGCCGGGCTTCGCCGCCAGGAAATTGATGTGGACAGCGCCGCGCTCATCCAGGGCATGAAAGACTCGCTGGCCGGCGGTAAAACGCTGATGACAGAAGAAGAAGCCACCGCTGTACTAACAAAGCTGCGGACCGAAATGCAGGCCAAGCAACAGGCAAAAGCCAAGGCAGAAGAAGCCAACAATAAAAAAGAGGGCGAAGCTTTCCTGGCTGCCAACAAAACCAAAGAAGGCGTGGTAACGCTGCCCAGCGGCTTGCAATACAAAGTTATTACCCAGGGCTCCGGACCAAAGCCGACGGCATCCGATACCGTTACCTGCAATTATCGCGGTACACTGATTAATGGCTCGGAATTTGATAGCTCCTACAAGCGCAATGAGCCAGCGTCCTTCCCTGTAAGCGGCGTGATCAAAGGCTGGACTGAAGCGCTACAACTGATGAATGTCGGCTCCAAATGGCAGTTATTCATACCCGCCGACTTGGCTTACGGCGCACGTGGAACACCGGGTGGACCCATTGGCCCTGATTCCACTCTGATCTTTGAAGTGGAATTGCTTTCGATCAAGGACAAGACGCCAACGCCGGCACCAGCGGCTCCTGCAGCAGCCCCGGATAAAACTCCGGCCGCAGCTCCGACACCAAAATAGTCTTTACATAAGAAATATGTAAATAAGAAAAGATGACAAGGAAACAGACCAAGGGCCGCTAGAAAAAACTAGCGGCCCCTGGCATTTCTGAATCATTTTTCTGACTGATCTTTTTTCTGACGGATCTTTTTCTGGCTGATCTTCAACGCTTTGATTTGAGAATCTTTTCTATCTGCTGCAAGTGGTTCAGGTCATGACCAGCAACCATCTTCACCACATGGCTCACGCTTTCATTGCCACGCTCCTGATGAACACCATAGTTGTCCCATAGCTTGCGCGGAACAGACTTCAGCAAAGCCAGATTAGCCTCCCGCAACGTGCGATAGCTGGCCAGAGAGACTCGCGGATCGCGTTTGGCATAGTTGAACGTTTTCGCCCAAAGGTCCTGATCATAAGCCTGGAGAGGAATGGCGTTATTGGCCAGAACCTGCCGAAGCCGCCAGGAGATGGCCAGCTCCGCATCGGCCAGGTGGGCCAGAATTTCCGCCACGGACCATTTGTCTGGCGCTGGCCGCTTCGTGAGCTGTTTTGCGGTTTTTCCTTTGATCAGCGCCGCCAGTTTCCTGGGCGCGGCCTGCTGCAAGCGCAAAGGATCCTTGCCTTCACTATGGCCCATAAGGCGCTGCGTGTATTGCTGTGCGGTTTCCGGCATTTTGTTTCTCCTGAGTAGCTAGAACCATGCATCATCTCAGAACCGGAGCCATCAAGCAAAAGCGCAACGCATAATGTACAGAGGTAACTACAGGCAAGGGGCATTCTGCACCTTTTGAGGGCTGAAATTCATCTAAAATGGAAAAGACAAACCTATGGAACTAACCGTCTATACCTCTACCTGGTGCCGCGACTGCCATGTTGCCAAGCAGTGGCTCAAAGAAAACAACGTGGCCTTTAAAGAGATCGATATTGAAGAAACACCTGGCGCGGCCGAGGAAGTGGTGCGGCGAACCGGCAAGCGCGCCATTCCCCAGTTTGTGATCAATGGCGAATGGGTGCAGCCGTACGTTCCCGGGGAAGGCTTTAAGTACGCGGAGATGGCGAAGCGGCTCGGCGTGGGTCAGCCGTAACCGCCCGTTCTCCATCGCGTTTTTTCCCAACATCCTAGTCGGCTTTTTGGGGTTCTGGTTTTGACCCTGACCTGCGCCATTGCAATGATGCTGGAATACGCAGCCGCAGCACACGCTCGCGGTCGAGTTCCTCTGACACTGAAAACTCCCGCGCCTTGAGAAGGTCCTGCAATCCAATCAACCCTACTAATTCCTGTCCGCCATCGTGTTTTACGACAGGAAAACGAGTGAGGCCGGTGGACGCCATGCGGTTTACGACAAAACGCAACGGCTCATCCGGATAGGCCACAACCGGTGCTTTGGCCAGGATATCTGAGAGTTTGAAATTCAGGGCATCGCCATTGCGGCGTTTTTTCACAGCCTCGAGAAGATCATAACGAGTCATTACGCCAAGCAACCGCTGGTTTGCGTCAATGACTGGATAAACGCGCTGGCCACGCGGATTGTCATTGTGGGCAAGAACGAGTTCCAACTCAGCAATGGTGGTCTCGGCGGGAAATGCGGTGACATTGGTGCGCATCACATCTTCCACTGACAGCGCTTCCAGCGGGTCCACCACGTATTCACGGGAAAGATGATGGCCGCGGCGGCTGATTTTTTCCGTAAGGATTGAACGTGACATGGTCAGGACGGTAAAAGCGTGCGCGGTAACACAGGCGATCAATAGCGGCAATATGGAGTGATAGTCGCTGGTGAGTTCGAAGGCGAAGATCACACCGGTCAGTGGAGAACGCATTGTGCCGGCCAGCATGGCGCCCATACTGATGAGCGGCCAGAATCCCATGCCCTGATGCGGGAGAAAGTATGCATCCACTGCGCCGAGTGCGCCACCCATCATGAGCAAAGGAGCAAGAACACCGCCTGAGGTCCCTGATCCAAGCGAGATGCCCCAGATCAGGCATTTCACAATCAGCACGCCCACGACTAGCCGCAGGGGCGCATTGCCCTGCAGGAGCTGCTGAATTACGTCATAGCCAACGCCAAGAGCACGCGGAAAAACCAGGCCGCCAATGCCAACGGCAATGCTGCCAATGGCGGGCCACCACATCCAGTGAATTTTCTTGAGGTGGGCAAAGGCATCTTCCACGGCATAAACAAGCTGTGTAAGCAGCGCGGAAAGACCGCCACTGAGCAGGCCGGCAATAAGGCAGCCTACCAACACCATTGGGCTAAAAGCAGCATCATGCAGTGGCACGGGAAAAACCGGGCCTGCGCCCAGCAGATGGATGCGGGCGGCCTCTGCCGTGATACTGGCAAGGGCCACGGGAATAAAACTGCGCGGTTTCCATTCGAAGAGCAGAAGCTCCACGGCGAGCATGATGGAAGCAAACGGCGCAGCGAAAGTCGCGGACATTCCGGCAGCTGCACCAGCGACCAGGAGCGTCTTGCGTTCCATTGAAGTCAGGTGGAAAAACTGGGCTATCAGCGAACCGACAGCACCGCCCGTCATAATGATTGGGCCTTCCGCTCCGAACGGACCGCCGGAGCCAATGGCAATGGCGGCAGAAACCGGCTTTAAAACGGCGAGTTTAGGCTCAACTTTTGCGCCGCGCTGGAGAATTGCTTCAATGGCTTCAGGAATGCCATGACCGCGGATTTTGTCCGAGCCAAAGCGCGCGATCAAGCCCACGATCAAAGAGCCGACCACTGGCACCAGGACAATCCATAAACCTAAGTGCGAGTCCGCAGGATGAGAAGAGTCTGCGCTTAACCGGTGGAAGAAAAAGACGTTGGTAAAAAAATTGATGAGTTTTAGAAGAGCAACAGCGACATAGGCAGCAATTACGCCTATTACCACAGCAAGCGCCGTGATCGGCAATACGCGCCAGGTGGTGGTGAAATCTCCGAGAGTTACGACCGGGACCGAGAGATGGGCTGAACTTGCCGGTGGTGTTGCCGAGCTGGATTCTTTCATGTACCTACTTTTTTGTTCCTCCGGTTCGCACCCTGGGAACGGTTAATTTTTCCTTGATCACGCGGCCGTTGTCGGTAAGCTTGAAAACCGCATCTATCAGCGCAGGCCCCATGTCCATCAATTCCTGCCGTGCTGCCACCCCAAGCTTGCGCAGAAGCATTTCGCCCTCAGGGGTAATGGAGAGCGTTACCTGTCGCCGGTCATTCGACGAACGGGCACGACGCAGCAGACGGTTCCGCTCACAGCGGTCTACCAGCTCTACCATGCTGTTGTGGTTGAGCTGCATTCTCTCCGCCAACTGAGTGATCGTGGGAACCGCGCCGCTGGGCAAGCCCTTGATCGCCAGAACCAGCTGGTATTGCTGAGGATTGGCTCCCAGCAGACGACTGGATTCCTCCATGTGGCGCAGAAACCGGCGCAATTGATACCGGAACTCGCCCAGAGCCAGATATTCCGGCTCACTTAAAGCACGCACGCTTTTTCCTTTTGACATTTTATATCGCTCCGCGACACAATAGCAATATTCCGCTAGATTCGAGCGTGGGCCCTTGATAACCGGATACCAAATCGGTGCGAGGGCCCGGTTTTTTGCTCATTCAGTCTTTAGATTGTAAACATCGGACGCATGGAACAAGAATTTAGTATTGCCCGATTTCCGGAACAGCAAACTTTTTAAAAGTACGAGGAACCTTTCTTCTCCGGAAGCCGCAAAGTTGGCGAAGGCCGGGCGGCAGCATTTATTATCTATTTTTATCATCTCTTTTCGTTGTCTCTATTTGGGGATGATTTACCTGACACAGTTTTTCCAATCACACGTTTTGAGGAGATCCATTTGATTCCACGGTATACGCGCCAGGAGATGGGCCGCATCTGGAGTGACGACAATAAATTTCGCTGCTGGCTGAAAGTGGAAGCCGCCGCCAGCCTAACGCTGGCCGAGGCCGGCATTGTGCCGGAGAACGCGGCCCGTGCTATTGCCGAACGCGGCGATTTTGACTTGAAACGCATTCAGGAAATTGAAGCCGAGGTAAAGCATGACGTGATTGCCTTTACCACGGCCGTCTCAGAAAAGGTTGGCCCGGAGGCGCGCTGGCTGCATTACGGTCTCACATCCAATGACGTGGTGGACACGGCACAGGCGCTGCAAATCAAAGAGGCTTCAAAGATCATCGCGGATGATTTGCAGAAATTGAAAGAGGTACTGGCGCGGCGGGCGCACGAATTTGAGCATACGCCAACGATTGGGCGCACGCATGGAATCCACGCCGAGCCAACCACGTTTGGATTGAAGCTGGCGAACTGGTATGCGGAGACTGCCCGCAATATTGAACGCTTTGAGCGGACAACAGAAGAGATGCGCGTGGGCAAACTCTCTGGCGCGGTGGGAACGTTTGCCCATCTGGAGCCGGAATTTGAAGAGAAGATCTGCGCCCGGCTGGGATTGGCAGCCGCGCCGATTTCCACGCAGGTGATCCAGCGCGACCGCCATGCTTATTACGTGGCCACGCTGGCGACGATTGCTTCCACGCTGGACAAGATTGCCACGGAGATCCGGCACCTGCAGCGGACGGAGGTGCGCGAAGCAGAAGAATTTTTCAGCGAGAAACAAAAGGGCTCATCCGCCATGCCGCATAAGCGCAACCCCATTACCTGCGAACAGATCAGCGGGCTGGCGCGCGTGGTGCGAGCAAATGCCCAGATAGCTTTTGAGAACGTGGCCCTGTGGCATGAGCGCGATATCTCACACTCATCGGCGGAGCGGGTGATTCTGCCGGATTCGACCATCCTGGTGGATTATCTGCTGACAAAAACCATTCACCTGATTGATACGCTCATGGTCTATCCCAACCGGATGTTGAAAAACCTGGAGTCAACCGGCGGGCTGGTCTTTAGCGGACAGTTGCTGCTTGATCTGGCGGAAAACGGCATGTCGCGCGAGGATGCGTACCGGCTGGTGCAGAAGCATGCGATGCGTTCATGGAAGGAAGATTTGAATTTCCGTGACCAGGTGATGAGCGATCCGGAGATTACAGGACGCGTGCCAGCCAAGCAGATTGAGCAGGCATTCAGCATTGAACGGCAGTTGCGGAATGTGGAGAAAATCTTTAAGCGGGTGTTTGGGGAATAGTTTCGCCGCAGATTTGCGCAGATAAACGCAGATCAGGAATTTAGCCGCGAATAAACGCGAAACACGCGAATGTTTTTGATTCGTGTTTATTCGCGAAATTCGCGGCTTGTTTTTTTAAACGGAAATAGTAAATGACGTCTCTGTCCTCGTAACCGGACGATACATGGTGTCGCGCTCGACGGGTTCCCTGCCGGCTTCACGGATGAGGCGTTCAAGTTCTGAGCGGACCATCCCCTGCGGCGTGGTAGCACCTGCATCGTGATAGATCTTTTCTTCAATCACGGTACCGTCAATGTCATCAGCGCCAAAGCGCAAGGAAATCTGCGCGATCTTGGGCGAGAGCATCTGCCAGTACGCTTTGATGTGCGGAAAATTATCAAGCACCAGGCGGCTGATGGCAATTTGCTTTATATCGAGCATTCCCGTGGTCACAAAGAGATGGCTCAGTGGCGTATTGGCCGGATGAAAGGCCAACGGAATAAATGTCTGGAAGCCGTGGGTTTCATCCTGCAAAGTGCGCAGGCGGATGAGGTGGTCTGACCGGTCTTCTTCATTTTCCACGTGGCCATAGAGCATGGTGGCATTTGACTTGAGGCCAATGCGATGCGCAGTGCGCGCGGTATCGAGCCATTGGTCGCCGTCAATTTTGTGGTCGCAAATCACGCGGCGCACGCGGTCATTGAAAATTTCAGCGCCGCCGCCGGGCAGCGAGTCCAGTCCGGCATTCTTGAGCTGAATCAGAGTTTCTTCAATGGTGAGCTTGCCGCGCTTGGCCAGAAAAGCGATCTCTACCATGGTCAAGGCCTTGAGATGCACTTGCGGGAAGCGCGCCTTGAGGCCTGAAATCAGGTCAAGATAATACTGAAAAGGCAGATCAGGGTGGAGTCCGCCGACAATGTGAAATTCCGTAACTGCCTCTGAGTAGCCTGAAGCCGCAGTCTGGTAAGCCTCTTCCAAGGCCATGGTATATGCGCCGGGAACGTCCTTCCTGCGTCCAAAGGCGCAGAGACGGCAGGCGGCAACGCAGACGTTGGTCGGGTTAATGTGCCGGTTCACATTGAAATAGGTCACGTTTCCGTGCAGGCGCTCACGCACATGATTGGCGAGCCAGCCGATGGCTAGAATGTCCGCCGAGCGATAGAGCGTGACGGAATCGTCAAAGCTGAGGCGCTCACGAGCAAAAACCTTGTCAGCAATGGGCTGAAGGCTGGGATCGTCCGTTTGGAACCCGTGCTGTGGTTGAGCAGAAGCGGTTGTGACCATGGCTTAAGAAAATAATACCTTGTTACGCGCAAGGCATCAATTCTGTCGGCAAGCCTCAGGACTTAAAAGGCTTTGGGTCAAAGGCCGCGCGAAGGCGAAACGGGACGAGCACTAAGGCAATTCTAAAAACCGCATGGGAAACATTTCGATTTATGCCCGGTTCCCGAACAACTGATCGATTTATAGATTCAGCACCCATGACAAACCATATCCATGCATACAAAAAATGGAATTTTACTGTTTGACGTGAGCTGAGCGAACTAATTTCGTGGGGTTGAATGGCTGACAACCAAGGGCAAAAACGAGTATTCCAATGAAGCTTATCAACGCCCATAAATACATAAAAATGACAAAATATATTAATCTTTAATGTCTTAAATGGAATTTTATCTAACGATCATGGGGCATAAACGCAATTTTACGAAATAGACAAGAAGAACCGAATGCGGACAAGTTGATCCCTGGAAACTTTGGTAACAGCCTTGCTTCTTTGTAAAGTAAGGCAAAGTTATCCAAAGAAAGTTTTTTTAAAAGGCACAAGAAATATTTAAGTGTCGAATTCCCCCTATTTCCAAGGAGAGAGACGAATGAATAGCAAACGATGGTTAAGTATAGCCGTCATGGGCTGCTTAGTTCTGCTTAGCAGCGCCAGCCTTTTCGGTCAAGCGACCGCGAGTTCAAGTCTACAAGGCACGATCATGGATAAATCACAGGCCGTGATCGGAAATAAAGCCGATGTTACGCTCACCAGCAAAGAAACCGGCGCCGTCCGCACCACCAAGACAAATGACACCGGCGAATACCGTTTTGAAGCACTTTCAGCCGGAATCTATACCGTAAAAGTATCAGCTTCAGGATTTTCCAGCGCAGAAGCAAAAAACTTGGAAATTCTGGTAGGCAGAACCGCAACACAGAATTTTACCCTTGCTCCTGGCGGAGTAAGTGAAACAGTGGAAGTGACCGCAACCGCTCCCCTGATAGACAAAGAAAAAACGGACGTCAGCACCAACATCACACCGGAGCAGATCACTGATTTGCCCTTGATCGGCCGCGATATTGCTGACCTGGCGTATCTTGCCCCTGGCGTAAAAGCCGCAGACTCCTATGATCCAACCAAGAACCGCTATGCAATTTTGTCAGTAAACGGCGAAGGTGGACGAAACATCAACGTGACCGTGAACGGAGTTGACAATAAAGATAACACCGTGGGCGGACCAGTCATGCAGCTTCCCGCCGAAGCAGTGCAAGAATTCCAGATTTCCACGCAGCGTTTCTCCGCGGTGAATGGCCGCTCGGCAGGCGCCGCGATCAACGTGATAACCAAATCAGGATCGAATAGTTTTCACGGTTCAGCGTTCGGCTTCTTCCGCGCCCAAGCGCTGAATGCCGACCAAAAACTGGCGAATGGCGACGGAACGACCAGTCCCAGTAATCCCCCGTACTCACGGCAATGGTTTGGCGGCTCCATCGGCGGCCCGATCAAGAAGGACAAATTGTTTGTATTCTTCGCTTTTGAACGGCAGCGCGAGCACACTGCGATTGCGGAATCACCTACAGCATTCTCAGAACTGTCGCTGGTAACCAGCCTTGGAGCGCAGCCGGCATCGACAATCCCAACGCCATTCTTTGAGAACCGCCTCAACGGGCGACTGGACTACATTTTCAATAGCAAGCATTCCGCATATTTTTCAGTAACGACTCAGGCCAACAACAGCACGAATGACCAGAGCAACGGACTTTTTGATCTGACGGAAGGAAACTTCACGAAGAATCACCTGCAAGTTGGCAATCTGACTGTGAACTCTACTTTAACCCCCACCTTGATCAACCAGTTCACATTTGGATTCCAATACTGGAACAACCTGATTGACAGCACCGGCCGCACGCCGCTCTTCACGTTCCCGACCGGCATCGAGTTCGGCACCAACACCAACGTTCCGCAAAATTCAATCCAGCGCAAATATCAGTTCAAGGACGACATCGCCAAGACGATTGGCAAGCACACCTTCAAGACCGGCATTGATTACATCTGGACTCCGTTCATGGGCGGCTTCTTTGAATTCAATCCGACCCTTGAATTCGACTTCAACCAGCTACCCAGTGCAATCGTGGGGCTGCCACAGGGCTTTGCCACTCCTGGCCTGTTGGTCGGCGGCAACGTCAACGGAGCCGGCATGAGCATTGCCGTGGGCGATCCCACGTTCATCATCAGAGACGCGAAGCAGCTTGGGTTATATTTCCAGGATGATTGGAAGATAACCCCTCGTCTGACGGTAAACCTTGGCCTCCGCTATGATAAGGACTTCGACTTCATCGGCGGATCTGACATTGCTCAAAGCCGTACCTTCCAGGAATTGCAAGCAGCAGCGCAGTTCAGCCCGCTGGCGGCAAGTCTGGTGGCAAAGAAGGCGACTGACTACAGCAAAGGATTCAGCCCACGCATCGGCCTGGCTTATGACCTGAACGGACATGGGAACCACATTGTCCGCGCTGGCTTTGGCATGTATTACGACAACACATTCCAAAACATTCCGTTGTTCATGGAACAGCAGGCCAACGCCACTATCTTCCAGACAGCGTTCTCACTCAACGGTGCAACCGATGTCGTGCCTG
Organism: Candidatus Angelobacter sp.; assembly: GCA_036496365.1. GTDB lineage: Bacteria > Acidobacteriota > Terriglobia > Terriglobales > Acidobacteriaceae > Angelobacter. The sequence continues at coordinate 123,794 of DASXLK010000026.1, forward strand.
GAACCGGCATTCAGCTGCAAAACTACCGGCTCGGAATTGATCCGCTCCCAACAATTCCAGCTCCTCAAGCAGCATTGACCGACGGATCCATTGGCCGCCTTATGGACCCCAACTATCGCACCCCGGTCACCGAAGAATTCAACGGTGGATATACCTGGGCGATCAACAGCAAGTCAGTCTTTGAAGCCGAGTATGTACACGTGCTCAGCTTGCATGAGAACAAAACCATTAACGTGGATGCGAATACTCCCATCAATGCCGCGGACATTACACAAGGCTTCTTCAAGCCATTGTCTGCAGCATTTACCGCAGCGGGCGTACCGGTGCTGGGCAGCGTTCGTGATGAGCAGTCCATTGGGCGCTCACGCTACGATGGCTTGAACCTGAGTTTCCGTCAGCGCGGTTTCCACAAAATGGACCTAACGTTGAATTACACACTGGCGCGCGCGGTGGGTTATGACGTAGACGGCACCTCATTCCGTAACTATCCACGCGACCCGGCCCGCCCACTCGATCCAGACGATTTTGGTCCGGCATTCAACGACGAGCGGCACCACGTGACAATGGCCATCATCGGCCATCTGCCTCTGGGACTGGAATTGTCACCGATTATGCAGATCGGTTCAGCACGGCCTTACAACGCAATCTCTCAGGGCAATGACATTGGCCTGGGCGGCGGCAGCGCGGCTGGCGCACTTCTGGCACCCGGCTGTACAGAGCAGGGCTATTACAACAAAAGCTGCAGCCTAAACCCCCTCTTTAACCTGCGTGGCGATGCGTATTTTAATTTGGACGCTCGTTTGGCAAAGAACCTTAAGCTGGGTGAACATCGCAACCTCCAGCTGATGTTCCAGGCTTTCAACCTTACAAACCATGCTAATTACGGCAACAACTTTGACGGCACCGAGGGGCTTTCGACTTTTGGACACCCGATCGGTTTCATCAACCCGACCAGCAGCACTCTGCCACGGTCATTTACGGGTGAGTTCGGAGCACGTTTCAGCTTCTAAACCGTTAAACCTCAACTACAAAGGGCCGGCAGAAATGTCGGTCCTTTTATTTTTCAGCGCTACGGTTCAGCAAGCCTCGGCTTGGGGATTCGGGATGGCGTTTTCGTGGGGATAGCTTGTTTGTCTTAGGAAATCAGGTAGCCGCCAGTTCCTGGCAACGTTAGGTTATTCTTCGTTGCTCTCGTTGGGGTCCCAGGTAATGGATGCACCCGAGCCTTCCTGAATGTTGGAGCCGGAGATGCCGGATTCAAACTGGTCAGGGTCACCGCCGGCAAGTTCGATTTTGCGGCGCTGAACTTCCCGGATTTCGCGCAGGATCAACGCTTCGGCTTCAAGATATTGGGCTTCCGTGATGGAGCCGTCTTCCAGTTCGACCTGCAGGTGAAGAAGTTTTTCTTTAAGAGGAGCGTCGTCTGTCCATTGCTCTTCTGCGACCTTGAGCAGGGTACGCATGATGAAATTCCATCCGGAGAAGGGAGCGAAGAGCAGATCGTCGATTAAGAGCATGTTCCTCCGGGTATCGCCCTTACGGGGCCTGCATGGAACAGGGGCTAAAGCCCATTTTTTGTTGCCATCTTACGGCACGACTGAAGTCGTGCCCTGACACTTGTCTCGATCTAAAGAAGCAAAGATCATCAGATATGCATTTTGGGTTCAGAAATCAAGTTCAAGTTCCCTCACCCCTACTCGCGCGCTGGTAAAAGCGCGCGTCTCGTTGACGGGGTTCGGGATGACGATCTTTACTTTTTTCAAACTGCATCATCACCAACCGCAGGGGCTAAAGCCCATCTTTGTTGCCATCTTACGGCACGACTGAAAGTCGTGCCCTGACACTTGTCTCGCATCAGGAAAACTTACGAACGACTTCAGGTGTCGCCCCTACGGGGCTTTTTATCTTTCTATCCTTTCCCACCCTTGCGGCATCGCATACGCTCGCCTTAGGGTGGGCTAACTCATATCGCGCCTACGGCGCTGGAGCAACGAACGTTAAGTATCTTTGCTTGCGTTGCCAGCAGCAATTACAGGGCTAAACCAGAACCAAACCACCGTGGCTAAAGCCGGTCAAGCTTGAAATCTTTTACGCGGCCCTAAAGGGCCGCTCTTCCACCAAATTACGCCAAAGTTTCTACCGCTATCCCTGGCCGCCGCGCTCCAGTTTCAGGCGGATGTTTACAAAGTTATAGGGTGGCCAGGGGCCGGTATATTTAAAGTTGAGGCGGTCGCCATATTTCTGGGCCACGCGGTTTACCGCTGCGTCAAACTCGGCTTCGCGGGCCTTCTGGATAAGGAAGGCGGCGTTCATGATCATTTTGTCGCCGATGGGTTTATTATCACGCGAGGCGACGCAGACGGCGCGCAGGCCGTCATAAATTTCACGGACATAATTGGCGGCAAGCTCGGCCAGCGCCTTATCGATCATGCGGCCGAGTTGCATGCGGGCAAAGTACGTTGACTGCAAATGCTTGCGCGTGAGTTCCAGATGGAAGCGATGGATTTCATCATGCTCGCGCTGCAGCTCTTCAATAATACGGTCGCGGTCCCAGGTAACTTTCAATCCGAACTCAAGCTTGCCGGTCATCTGCTTGAGCACGTCTTTGAGCGATGAGTAAATGCTTTTGAGAACTTCGCGGATGTCATCATCGGTACGGAAAACGGTGCCAAAGCTCATGGGGATGATGGTGTAATTTTTCATCACCGATTCAATCACGTGCTCATGGGCCAGAGCGTTATCGCGGGTGGGGTCAAAAATAAAAACGGGCGTGCGGCTGACCACGGCGGCAATATCGCCGTAATGAACGGTATACACGTCCTCATTGACGCCGCCGATGCTGCTGCGGCCGAAGCCGACCTGGGCGCGCGATTCAATCACGCCATAAACGTAGCGGCCTTCCTGCTGCTGCCCGGGTTTGAGAGACTCAACCCTTGACGGCGCGGGCGCGGGCAATATATCCAGCACCGCCGTTGCGGGCTCAGCCTTGGTGGAGGTCTTGCGGACCGCTGGTGTTTTCTTGACGGCCTTCTTGCTTGGACTCATTATTTTTCCTCAACATGTTGGAGGTAGTCGCCAAAAATTCTTCAATCTCAATCGGTTTAAACATGACGCCGATGCCCTGGCTGGCCGCTTCATCGGCCGTTTCCTTGGTGGCATAGCCCGTAAGGAGCGCCGCCGGAACATTGGGATCGCGCTTTCTTGCCGCGGAGATCACTTCAAAACCTGTGTGCTGTTCTTCCAGAGAATAATCACATAACACCACATCAAACTGCTCTTTTTCAATGGCGGAAATCGCCTGCACTGACCTGCCGCAGGCCACCACTTCATATCCCTGCTGCTCAAGAATGAGCCGGTAAGTGAGAAGCACGGCAGCTTCGTCATCAACGACCAGCACCCGATATTTCTTTTCATCGGCCAAACTTTGCGCTCACAATTTTACGGTCATAGTTTTACGACTGGCAAATCGATCTTAAACGTTGTACCTTGCCCCGCCTTGCTCTTTACGGAAAGCTTACCGGCATGGTTCTGAATAATTCCTTTAACGATCCAAAGGCCCAGGCCAGTGCCACGCTCACCCTTGGTGGTAACAAAGGGCTCAAAGATGGAACGAATCATTTCCCGCGGAATGCCGGAGCCAGTATCGGCGATTAAGATGCGTATCCAGCCATGCATGTCGTCTGAGCCGGGGATATGGCGGCTGCGGATGCGCAGCTTGCCGCCGTTGGGCATGGCGTCCCGGGCGTTGATGACCAGATTGGAAAGCACCTGGCGAATCTGGTCAGCGGCGATGACGGCATCCGGCAGCACCTGCAGATCAGTCTGGACTTCCACGTTGGCACGCTGGAGCTGGCGGTTCAGCAGGAGCAGCGTATCTTCAATAATGGTATTTACACTGACCGGTTTTACCTGCTCAGTATTGCGATACAAGCCTAGCATCTGGCGGACGATGCGGGCCACGCGCTCGGTCTCCGATTTTAAAATGTTATAGACCGGCGTGGCGCTTTCCGGGACGGCATTGGCCAGCAGGTAAATTGCGTTCTTAATGGCTTCCATGGGGTTGTTGACCTCATGGGCAATAGTGGCAGCCAGCCGGCCTGTAGCGGCAAACTTTTCAATTTCCAGCATGCGCCGCTCAACTTTAAGCTGCTCAACCTTGCGCAGCGCCGTAAGATCGCGCAGTACGGTAACGGTATAAGCCACGTGGCCGCGCTCACCAAAGATCTTGCCGGAGCGTGCGTCATACTCGATTTCCTGCCGCAACGCCGGATTATAGAGGCGCAAAGGCGCTGTTTCACGCTCAGCGAATGAAGCGGTAAAGGCGTCAATAAACGTGGTGAGCTTGGTCTGGTTCTGGAATTGAATGTTATCGCGGACAACTTCTATGTCAGTACCGAAAAGCTCTTGCGCCAGAGGATCAACGAGGACGATTTTTGCCTGTCCGTCGCACACGACGATGGGATCGCCTACGTTTTCAATGATCAGGTTCAGGCGATCACGGTCCTGGCGAACAACTTCTTCGGCTTCACTCAACCGCTCATAGTTAAGGCGCAATTCCTGGTCGGCGCGGCGGAGATCGGTAACGTCGCGCATTACGGTCACGGTGCCAAGCTGAATGCCTTCCGGGCCGAACGTGGGTGCGGAGACGGCCTCAAAAAGCATCTCTTCACCTTCAATGGCGTCAACCAGCGTGAGGTCACGATGCGAATCATTGCCGGAAACCAGCATGGACGAAAGCGCCGCGGAGAAAAGCAGGTTATTGAATTCAACGGCGCGAACAAGGCCTTCAGTCATTTCGTCCGGGACGCGAAAGAAACGCTCTGCCGCTTTATTCTGCATGATGACGCGGTGCTGCGTGTCCGTAAGGATGACCGGATCAGCCATGCTTTGCATCACGGTGCCCATTTGCGCGATGGTGATTTCCATATCGCGCATGCGGTTGTAATAATGCTCAACCTTGAAAAGCCGCGAGAGATAGCGATTGGCAAGATCAATGAGTTCCCCAAGCTCAGCGATATTTTGCTCAGTGTAATTCTTGGGCAACTCGACTACGACGGCGGCTGCATAAGCCCGCATCTCACAGGTGGAACAAACCTGGTCTTCCAGGCGGATACGCTTTTCCCGGCGGGAATTCTGGACAGCCAGACAGCTGGCAGTGCGAATGCGATCGGCTTCCCAGCAAAGATTTTTGTTGGAATAAACAATGGGGTGAACATACAACGGCCGGTTGTGCAGAGTGCTTTTGGGCAACACCTCAGGCCGTACGGAGTTCATAACGGCAATGAGAGGGTGTTCCTGCATCCAGAGCGCGCTGGAGAATTTTTCCATCTGCGCGCGCGGCCACTTGAGAGCAGCAGCGGGAGTGACCTCGCCGCTATCAAGATTTACGTCAACCACCAGGGCACGCGGATTGCCGAGGGCGATGATCTCTTCGAGCAGGAGCGGGAAGATTTCTTCCGAACGCTCAGCCTGAAGCAGACGAAGCACCGCCGGACGCCTGGGCTGCGTGGTACGCCGCCCGTTGACGCGTCCGGGCTGAAACCGTATTTCGGCCGTAGCCATGCGTGACCCCAAGACCAAGCCTTATCGCCGCCGTCTAGGCGCGCGCGGCGCACTAGGCGCACGTGGCGCGCGAGGCGCACGCGGCCTGACCTCGCTCAACTCTTCTTCACCGCCTTCATCACCGCCCTCGAGCGCAGTGGGACGGGAGACAAGACCCGTGAGACCAACAGCATCGGCATACTTGAGGTAAGTGTCGATAGATGCGACGACGACGCGGGCTTCGACGGTGATCAAGTCAATACCGACCAATGAAATGCGAACCCAGGCATCAATGACGATTCCTTTGTCGAGTACTCTATCCAAAACATCGATTAAACTTGATCCGCCCGATACTCTTTCAACGGCCATTCGACGGCCTCCTTCATTAGAATCGATCGATCACTGCGCCCGTTTCGCACGGGCAGGAGACTTGCTAGCTCGCGGCGCGCGAGACGATGGTGGCGCGCCTGGTAATTGCGTCCGACGCGCCAATTGCTGAGGCGCCGGAGAAGTTAAGTTGGGATCATATTTCCACCAGTTGAGACCGATGGATTCAGCTTTATCGACGGAACAGATAAGCAAACGGATGCGAATCGTAAGCAACTCAACGTTTGCCAGAGACACGCGAATATCACCCGCGATCACGAGCCCCTTGTCGAGAACTCTATCGAGAATATCCAGCAGGTTAGCTGTTCCGGAAACCGTAGGAACTCTTTGCATAATATCTCAGGAGATTACAGAAGAGATCGCTTGTGGACAGGAAGAATCCGCGCGACCCACGTCACCGCATCCTAACGAGCCCATTCCAAACTGTCAACTTTTGTTGCCTCGATTCGCTGGCCATGAAAATTCCGGAAGGGGGGAGTGCCAACGGGTCTTCATAAGATGCAGACAATCTTTTCACGGGTTGGCTGCCAAAGTCGAATCTTCTTGCATCTCTTTAGTTACCAGCGGCAGCCCTATTTATCCAATAAATTTCCCAGGGGACCCAGTTCCAGGTTCAGTTCTTCCGGTTTAAGCCCGAAAGCCGCTGCTATCTCGTTGACTTTGGCTTCCAGCCGCATCAATGCCTGGCCCATCTCCTCTACTTTGGCGTCATCCAGCGACCCGCCTTCCATGCGCCGGATAGCCTGCCGCTCCAGCAGACGGCGCAGCAACTCAACCAGGCTCAACACCAGACGCGCCAGCCCCTGTTCAATGTTCTCTGGCGAGCAATCAATCCGGTCAATGGCGCCACCGCCCACGGCTTTCAATTCGCGGTTCATTTCGGAAACCGCAGCCGCAATCTCTTCCGGCGTGACTTTACGCAGCTCCGTCATTGCACACCGGCTGCCGGACTAATTTGCGGCGCTCTCACTCGATCACTCAAGAATTCCGCCGCAGGCCACGGCCCACTGATCCTGCGCGATAGATGTTCCGGGATCGGCGCTGCACTCACGGCATCACGGAAATCCTTTTCCCGGCCTCTTTTCACCAGTACAAAGATACGCGTTCCATTCTTCCCTTCACGCACTCGGATTTCCTGCGCCAATTCCACTAAAACATCTTGTATCGCGTGCGCAAATCCTTCTGACGAACGCAATGCCATGGCTTTCTGCTCCATATACGCTCTGCCGGAGCCACACGCGGAGGCCGCCCGGGCCTGCGGCGCTGGATACACAACGCACTCCATCTGCACAAAATCCTGCAACCGTTCCAGATCTTCTATAAAGCCAGTATGATTTTCTTCAGCAAACGCGGCCATGGCTGCTTCATCGTCAAAGACTGAGAGCAATCGAAAAGGGATAACCGCCGCTTGTTTGAAGACGTGATGGACCACTCCGTGAAATTCCACCGCGCTCTGCTGCATACGCTCTGGAACAAACGGCCACTCAACTTGTGACCAGAGCAACCGCAGCTTATCGAACGACTTCACCTGTACGGGCACAGCCTGCACACCGGCAGCAGGCAAGGAAATCCGCGGCCCATTCTGCGGCAGATGATGAAAAGCGCAATAGACCAGCACCCGGCTCACTTCCGCCCCCGCTTCTCCGCGAGCCGGTTCTTCCCTTTTTGGGTGGCTCCGCTTTGGGTGTCCTCTGTTTGAAGATTGTTCAAAGCCGTTTCAATGGAAGTAAGCACCACATTCAATCCCAGATACACCAGATCCACGCCGGCCAATGAAATCACCAGCGATCCATGGATCACCACTCCGGAATTCAGGACGTGGTCCAGAATTTCCAGCAGAGAGACTTCACCGTCTCCGCCACCAAGAACTTCTACGGAATCGAAATCATTCTGCATCTGAGACAAACGAATACGGCGGCCAGGGCCCATTTACTTCGATGCGCCGCTGCCCGTCCCACCTCTCCACAAAATTTTTAAGCGCCTGGTCCCACGGTTTGCGCTTGCTGCGCGGCACCAGAAACGTGGCCTGCCACAGCAGGCTCGGCTGCGCTCCGCTCACTTTGCCGCTGGGCGCGGAATCACTGGCAATTTTTCCCAGTGCCGTGGCCAGTTCACCCAGTTCCTGATCATTGCGCTCCGGACGCTTCTTCAAGCGCGCCGCCTTCTGCTGCAAATACTCTTTGCCAGACCGCGCTTCGGCCACCGGAGCCGCAGCAGGGGCCTGCTGGTCCGAAAAAACTTTCACGCCCCACTCATCCGCGTCAGCGACCCGGGTGAAAACTTTGTTGAGTGCCGCTTTCCGTGATTGAACGTCTTTCACCAGTGCTGGCTCACCAGAAAAGATTGTCCCGAATCTGGCAGGGACAATCGCCATTTGCGCGGCAACTTCGCCCACCACCTGCTGATGGCGCACACCGTGCAGCGCCAGCCACTCCAGATTTTCCATGTTGCGTTCCAGGGCTTCAGAAAAACTGGCGTGGTCCACTTCACAAACCCAGCAGATAAATTCTCCACAGGCGATTGCCCGCACCGGCTCCACGCCTTCAATGCCTGCGCTGTTGATCTTTACTGGGGAGGATTTAGAAGCAGCTTTCTTCGCGGGCTTTTTCGCGCCCCTGGCCCCGGTCTTGACCAACGGACCGCGTGAGATCCCATAGAGATACAGAGCGCCGCTTGCCGCTAGCCTTTCGCCTGATTTTGCTCTTCTAGTTGCCATAGATCGCTTGTGAACTTCTTCAGTTTTGTTGCGCCTGCAATCTCCTCAGGAAATTCGGGCACCAGGTACAAGCGATGCCGGCCATACTTCTGCTGCAATCCCTGCAAAATAACCAACTGCCAGCGCTGCGCTCTGCGGCAGTGCCTGCACTTGGTCTTTGGCTCCAGCAGCACGCGGTTCACAAACAGTGAATCCACGGCAATGCCCAGTTCGCCCATTGCGGCCATCAGCCGCTGGGTCTGCCGGTCTGGCACAGGCTCCGGCAGCATTACCACCCAGGCGCGGCTTTGTTTCACGTCGCGCATCATTTCCAGCAGTTTGCGCACACGCTGCCCCAGGCCTGCCAGTTCCACCGCCACATCCTGAGCGAGAGCTAGTGTACGGTGCGAGGCCAGGCTTTTCAATAAAAGGCGCGACCACAGCAGAATTCGCTCCGGCATGCGCAGCAATTCCAGCGCATGTCCCGTGGGCGCCATATCAATAAATACGCTGCCCGGCTTGGCTTCCAGCAGATCAAGAATGCGGAAGATGGCAAAAACTTCGTCCACGCCCGGCGGCACCACCTCCATCAGCGCGGCAAAGACCTCTTTCTCAAACGTCAGGTCCACATGCAGCCCGCCGGATTCCATGCTGGTGCTGTCTGTGAGCTGTTTCTGGATACGGGCCGCCCAGCGGCGAAATTCAAACACCGCATCCATCTCCATTGCGCCCAATCCCGGATCGGCCAGCACCTGCACCAGCCGGTCTTCAATCTTCTTCTCAAAAATATCATCCAGTGACGGCGCGGGATCAGTGGAGCACACGGTTACGTGAACGTCTTTGCGCAACTTCCGCGAACGGAACGCCAGCCCTGCTGTGACCGTGGTTTTACCCACGCCGCCTTTACCCAGCGTAAAAGAAAGCCGCGTCTCCGCCACGGGCCACTCGCTTCTGGTGAACTGCAACTTGGTTTTATCGCCAACCGGCGGTGCCGCGGAGAGTTTGGGCCGGCGTCCGCCAAACACAGCCGCGCCAAAGCGCCTTAAACGCTCAATACCCAGCAGCGGATTTCCCGGATCAGGACCAATGAACCGGTGTATACGGGGAAATTTGCTCTTGAGAAATTGCACCGCTTTTTTCCCCTGACGCGCGCGATACCGGCAGCGCGAACAATTCTCAGCCTCCACCACCACGCGGTTCAACACAATGCCGCCCAGCCGCATCTCCGGCGCTGACTCCTTCAGCGCGTCCAGACTGCGCACGGCTTCATTTAGGGAAAAAGTTTCCGGTGAGGTCACCAGCAAAACTTCTGCCTGATCTGAACTGAAAGCCTCTTTTACGCGCTGCACTGTTTCCTGCCATTCATCCACAAAGCTATTTTTGCGGTGGCCGTTTCTCCCGCCAAAGCGCTGGGCCAGAAGCGCGTCGCGGCTGGAGGCAACTTCAAGAAAATTCAGGAAACGTTGAAAATGCCCCGGCAATTCAAAGAGGCGCAGCGTGTGGCCGAAGGGCGCTGTGTCCACCACAATGTGATCGTGCTCACCGCTCTCCAGCATCTCCCGCAAGGCAAGCAAGCCGGCAACCTCTGACATGCCAGGAAGCGTGGTATCCAGCAGCGGAGCAATTTCTTCGCGATTAAAGAATGTACCGTTCTCCACAATATCCAGAATGCCCTCGCGATTGTGGTCAAGAAACTTCTTGAATTCGCGGGCGCTATCCACCTGCCAGATGGAAAGACTTCCGTTGGTTGCCGCCAGCCGGTGCGGGCCGGACTGGCGCGTATGTACGTCTTTATCTTTAATCAGCAGATCTTTAATCTGGAGAGCTTCCGTCTCCAGCATGTCTGCCACCGAGTGCGCCGGATCAGTGGACATCAACAGAGTTGAAGAGAAAGGATGGCTCGCCGCCAGATGAAGCGCCAGCGCACAGGAGACGGTCGTCTTTCCTACTCCGCCTTTTCCCGCCACAAAGGTCAGCTTTGTCACTCAGCGATTGTATGCGGTAAAGGTAGGCAAAAGAAATTCTTTGCCGCTGCCAAAAAACCAAACCCTTGCCACAGATTACACAGTATTCGACAGGACTAACGCAGATTAAAAGAATCTTAGAAAATCAACACTTAAGACTTCATAAATTCCGCAAAGCATTTGCCAGTTGGTAACAATTTGTTTGGTTTTTGATCCGCTATCATCCGCGTACTCGGCCCGGCCTTGCCGAGGATCCGCGGTAAGCCCAGCCTTTCTGCGTGCCTCCGCCGGTGCGCTTTTGCGTTTCCGATGACGTGCGATGACGGCGATGTCGCGCGATTACCAGATTCCCAATCAGTGTCATCAGTGAAAATCAGTGGTAAGAAATTTCATCCCAGGCAAAAGCCTGCCACGAGCGGCAGATGATCTGACGCCATCAGCGCTATGCGGCTGCGATGTAGCACAAATTCTTCCAGCACCAGCTCTTTGTCAAAATACATATGATCAAGATGCATGATGGGCAAAACTCCGGGATATGTCCGCTTGCGATTGAGATGGAGTTGTATATCGACGCTTTCAAACGATTGTTGCAGCGT
>DASXLK010000027.1:0-30834 GCA_036496365.1 Candidatus Angelobacter sp.
GCCCCTATCTGCAAGCCATTAAAGAACATTGCAAATACGGTCCCGGCTCCCGCAGTTATCCCCATGGCAAAGGCCATAAAAGAAACGGTCATATTATTCGTCATGATGAAGCTGGAAGCGGCGGGAGAGACGCTTACAACCGAGTCTGTCCACATCTTGTGCCGCTCGATGGTTTCCATCATGCGCGGAGAAACAAAGAGCCGCAGATAATCCGGCCGGGTGATGGCCAGCAGCATGCCGGCAAGGCCGCCAACCACAAAAATGAGAAAGGCAATGTTGATGAGCTTCAGATTGTCGCGGAAAATCTGTGGGTACGTATGGCGGTAAAAGTGGACGATACCTCGGGCACTCGATTTTTCACCAGCATAGATGGTATTGTGAGCGCGGGAGAGAAGAAGGTTCAGGGACCAGGCGTAAGACTTTCCGGTAGGATCTTCGCGCAGGGCGGAAAGATCGGCGGCCGCCTGGCGATAGAGCAATCCCATCTCCTGCAACTCCAGCCGGGTTAATGAGCGCAAGCCGTCTTGCTGCACCTGGTCCAGTAATTGTTCCAGGCGTTTCCAATGACTTTGACGTTTTTCCAGCCAATACGTGGAGATCATCGTGGCGACTGACAAGCTTACCATTGATACTCCAGAGCAGGTACATCTGGAATTTGTGCTGGCCGGCATTGGCAGCCGTTTTATGGCGGCCTTCCTCGATATTTTGATCGAGACGCTCGGTTATCTGGTTTTATTCCTACTCAGTTTGTTTTGGTTCAGCACCGGGTTGTTCAATGGAAACCGATCTATCTGGTGGGAAGGATTCGTTGGCCTGGTGATCTTTTGCATCAATTGGGGCTATTACGCCATCTTTGAGGCGCTGTGGAAGGGCCAGACGCCGGGTAAGCGCTGGGCCGGGATACGCGTGATCAAGGACTCTGGCCGCCCGATTAACGCATTTGAGGCCATTGCCCGTAACCTGTTGAGAGCGGTGGATTTTCTGCCGGTGTTTTATGGCTTTGGCGTGATTACCATGCTTTTGAACGCTAAAAACCGACGCTTGGGAGACTACGTTGCCGGAACGCTGGTGGTGCATGAAAGTTCCGATGATGAATCTAAGATCTTTTTTAATACGCCCACCCGCACTGAGTTCGTGCTGCACCAGGCCGCCGGCCTGACAGTGCAGGAAGCCGAGCTGATTGAAACATTCCTGGCCCGCCGGCTGGAAATCCCGTGGGAGGTAAGGCAGCTCAATAGCAAGCGCATTGCAGACATGGTGAGTGCCCGGCTGAATATCCCGCCGGAATCGCGTCCGGCGGACAATGAGAATTTTCTGGAATTAATGGTCAGGGAGTTCAGAAGCAGGGCGCAATATCGCTAAGGCGAAAAGTGGCGGGATGCGATGGGGCCATTTGGCGATTACCGCCCCAGGCATCTCTGACGATATTGCGCGGAGCTGGCTGAACCTTTAAGGTAAATAACCGACATGTACTAACGATTGCCCCAAGCGGCTTGGGTTTCGCCGTTTTTCTGTGGTACTTTAGCCCCAATTGCACTCGTTTGCAGTTTCCCACGGCACTTGGAAAGGCTGCCCTGTAATTCATTATTTTTATGGCTCTCGGGTTTGGGTTCAATAAAGCAAAGGTACTGGCGCAGGCGGAGAAGTTCGTCCAGCAGGGGAAGCTGCCCAATGCGATTGCCGAATACGAAAAAATCGTTAAAGAAGATCCCAAGGACGTAACCGTCCTGAACACCATTGGGGACCTGAATGCGCGCGTTGGCAACAACGACGAAGCCATGTATTACTTCAAAAAAGTTGGCGACATGTACGCGCAAAATGGTTTTGCCGTAAAAGCCATTGCTATCTACAAAAAGCTCACCAAGATTGGTCCATACAACGCGGAACATACCACCAAGCTGGCTGAACTCTACGGGCAACAGGGCCTTTTCAACGATGCGCGCACGCACTACATGCAGGTGGCTGATCAGCTTTTGAAGTCGGGTGACAATCAGCAAGCTGCGCGGGTCTTCCAGAAAATACTGGAACTCGATCCTGAAAATGCGCATACCCAAGCCAAGCTGGCCGATCTTTACCAGAAGCTGGGCAAGAAGGATGAAGCCCGCAACATTTTCTATACCGCCGCTGAATCGCTCTATGCGCGTGGCTCATACGCTGCGGCAGAAGAAGCGCTGGAAAAAGTTTTATCTCTCGATCCCGCCAATACTGGCGCTCTGATGTTGCGCGGCCTGATTGCCGTGGATGCAGGCGATAGCCAGGTTGCGGTGCAGTATCTGGAAAAGGTCACCGATCTTGATGCCAGGCCGGATGGCTTGCGCGCTTTGTTGCGCGCCAAATTGCATACCGGAAATGCTGAAGGCGTGGAGGCAGTCGCAGATAAGCTGCTGACTAAACATAATGATGTCACGGGCGTAACGACGCTGGCCCAGTGGTATGTGACCAACAATCATGTGGAAGCCGCGCTGCGGCTGTATGAAAGATATTCTGAGAAGTTATTTGCGGGCAATCCCGCGGCCCTGCAAGACGCACTCTATCCGCTGACGGCCCGTGTAAAGGACAATCCAGCGGCGCTGGCAATCATGAATCGCCTGACGAACAAGGCCGGCGATCATGCCCAGAACGCAGAAATGATGGAGCTGCAAGCGAATACGGCCGCCCAGAAAGGCAGCTTTGCCGAAGCCCGTGATCTTTATCAAAAGCTCATGGAGATGGAGCCGGAGAACACGCTCCATGGTCAGAATTACAAGCAGATGCTGGCCAAGCTGGGAGAAGATTCGGCCACCCGCATTCTCTCGCCGGAGGAAGCCCAACAGGCATTCATGGTGGAAGAGCTGGATGAGACAGCTCCGGCCGTGCAGCAGACGTACGATCCGCCAACGGAAAAGGCGATTGAGTCCGCGCTGACGGACGCCGAGTTATACGTTTCATATAATGTGCCGGCCAAAGCCATTCCTCCGCTGGAAGCCGCGCTGCCTCTGGCGCCACAGGATGTGAACCTGAATCAGCGCCTGGCCAGCCTGTATGTTCGCGCGGAACGTTTTGCTGACGCCGCACGCATGTACCAGAACCTGAGCAAGATTTACGACGAATTGGGTCACCCTGTGGAAGCGGCAAAGTATCTTGAGGCCGCCAAGAAATATGCGTTGCGTGCGCCTGCATCGGCCGCGGTTCCGGTGATGCCCGTTGCCCAGGTTGCTCCGCCGCCAGCAAAACCAACCTGGCCGCCTGCAGTCCCGGAAGCGCCGAAGGCAGTTACTCCGCCACCGCCAGTTTTTGCCGAGCCGATTGCTCCGCCGCCGGTTGCGGCTGCACCGGTTGAAATTGCGATTGACGCTGAGCCTTCAGTACAGGAATTTACCTTTGATACGCCTGAACTTGTTTCAGAGCCAGAGCCTGTGGCCGTTGCCGCGCCCATTGAACCAGCACCAGCGCCCAGCGCGATGCCTGAACTGGAGATTGAGTTTGAGCCAGAGCCGGTAAAGCCGGTTGCAATTAAGCAGTCGCCTGCCAAGCCTGAGCCGCCGCCCGTGGCTGCTGCTTCCGCGCATGAGCATGAGATTGATATCTCCAATGAGTGGGAAGACATGATTGAAGTTGAGCCGGTAGAGTCTGCGTCTCCAGACCCTCAACTCCAGACTTATCATGAAATGGAGCACGAGCCGGCATTGCATGAAGTGCGGCTTGAACCGGCTGCCGTGAGCAAAGCCCCAGCGGACAGCTCGGCGCAGGTTGAAGAGAAGATCCAGGAAATCCAGTTTTATATTACGCAGGAGATGTGGGAGCCGGCCAAGGCCGCCATCCTTGACCTGACTGAGCTTGCGCCGGATGCGCCTGAGGTTACAGAGCTGATAGCGACGGTTTCCGCGGGACAGGCAAAATCGAAGCTGCCAACTGTGACATCTGCGGAAGCCATGCCGCTGATGATTGAAGAAGAGCCCGCAGTGAGCGCTGCGCCAATTGAGATAGAGCCGGTTGTAAAAGAACAAGTTGTTAAAGAGCCTGTTCGAAAAGAAACCGTAAAAGAGCCAGTTGCCAAAGAAGCTGTTCCCTCTCCGCCGCCGGTGATTGAGAAAAAACAGCCGCCAGCGGTGGCGTCCGCGCCGGCCATGGAGTTGGAAGACGTCCTTGATATTCCTGAGCCGCCCAAGGCGCAACCGCCCAAAGCTGCGCCAGCGCCGCCAGTGGCTGCTGCCAAGACACCTTCCACGGAAGATATTCTCAGCGACTTTGTTTTAGACCTGGAAGAGACCGATCTGGCTGATTTCGCGCCGAAGGAGACAGTAAAGCCAACAGCACCTCCCGTGGCTGCGTCTCCAGTTGCCGCAGCTCCGGTGATGGAGCGCCGCACGAACGGCGACATGCAAGACGCTGAATCGGCCAATGCGCTCAGCGACATTCTTTCCGAGCTGCGCGAAGAAACCGAGGAAGCAGCCGAGCCGCAGGAAGATCCGGAAACGCATTACAACCTCGGCATTGCTTTCAAGGAAATGGGCCTGCTGGATGAGGCCATTGGAGAATTACAAAAAGTTTGCCATGCCGTGGACCGAGGCACAGAATTTTCGCAGCCCATCCAGGCATATACGTGGCTGGCCCAGTGTCTGGTGGATAAAGGCGCGCCCGAGGCAGCGGTGCGCTGGTATCAAAAATCTCTGCACCTGCCGGGCCTGGATGATGGCAGCCGTTGCTCCATTCATTATGATTTAGCCATGGCCTTTGAAGCCTCTGGCGATAAGAAATCTGCCCTGGCCAATTTCATGGAAGTGTATGGCTCGAATATTGATTTTCGCGATGTAGCCAGCCGCATTAAGGCGCTAAAATCATAACAGCGCTAAAATCAAAAGGCCGTTAAAATAAATGAGACGGCTCAATCAAACGCCGTTATTACGTCTAAAAATAAACAAACCCAAATCCCTTTGACACTGACCTCCACGAATCTCGAGAATCCGACGCCGTCGCCTGATCCGGTCACGGACAAATCCGCTGAAATGCCGGTATGGCTCCAGCGCGTCTTTGTGGTGGTCTATGTCTTATTCTGCATCGAATTAGGGTTGGTGCTGATTGCGCTGCCCTGGACGCGCTTCTGGTTCAGCGACGATTTACTGGCGCAATGGTCCACTCTGCGGCATTTTTTGCAGCTGGGATTTGTTCGCGGCGCGGTTTCCGGACTCGGCCTGCTGGATATATGGCTGGGCATTGTGGAGGCAGTTCGCTATCGGGACCGGCGCTGACCGGGTGGGTGCTAAATTTTTTCTGACAGACTTGTATGGCAAACAGCAATAAAAATAATGAGAACGTTGGTCCTGATGAGCCGGAGTTGCTTCCTGCTCCACTGGCCTACCTGAATCCCGATTTCCTGAACAGCCCTGACGGCCGCATTTTGCGCATTCTTGCAGAATATGCGGAGCCACTATCGCGCTTTCGCCGCGAGAAGATCCAGGATACGGTCGTATTTTTCGGCTCGGCACGCTTTGCCAGCCTGCCGGACGCACAGAACGCACTCACCATTCTGGAAAAACCTGGCTCGGCTAAACCTGCGTCGCCGCAGGACCAGCCGGGAGCCAAAGACCCAGACACTCTGCAAGCCGCGCTCAAGCGTGCCCATGCCGGAGTGGAAATGGCCCGCTATTATGAAGAAGCGCGCAGGCTGGCGCACATGCTGACCGAATGGACGCTTACCTTGCCCGGCAAACGCAGCCGTTTTGTGGTGACCTCTGGCGGCGGCCCCGGCATTATGGAAGCAGCCAATCGCGGCGCGCATGAAGCCGGCGGAAAAACCATTGGGCTGAATATCCGGCTGCCATTTGAGCAATATCCCAACCAGTACATCACGCCGGAACTCAACTTTGAATTCCACTATTTCTTTATGCGCAAATACTGGTTCGCGTATATGGCCAAGGCGCTGGTGGTGTTTCCTGGCGGCTTTGGCACGCTGGACGAATTTTTTGAAATCCTTACGCTGGCCCAGACCCACAAGCTCGCCAAGAAAATGCTGGTGATTGTTTACGGCAAGGAATATTGGAACAGCGTGCTCAACCTGCAGGCGCTGGCGGATGCCGGAACGATCTCTCCGGAAGACGTGAACGCTTTCACCATGGTCGATACGCCGGAAGAGGCGTTTCAAGTTTTGAAGGAAGAACTGACGAAATATCACTTGCAGCCGCAGCAGGCGAAACAGACGACGGAAGAAGGGCCAGAGATCGCTAAGACGCTGCCCTAAGTTTTTTCACACCCCGAACGAAGAGAGGGGTCCCTACGGCAAACAAGGAACTATTGGTTCACCAAAATGATTCTGGTTGTGCCGTTGCTACATCGATAATCCGTTAAAGTATTCAGACGATAGTGATCCCTCGCCATGCTCGGGATAAAACAAAGCTGTATGCGCGTGAGTGCGTGGCTAACGCTTACGAGCCGTATCAGCTGATAGTGATCTCTCGCTACGCTCGAGATTGAAGAGTCAGCTTCTCAACTGTAATCGGTAACCGCCGTATCCGTTTTCCGGTTGCGGCAAAAATGGCATTGGCGATTGCCGGAGCCACGGTCGGCACGGCTGTCTCACCGAATCCGCCAGGCACGTCTGAACCCTGCAATAGATAGGTTTCAACGCGCGGCGCCTGGTCGATGCGCAAGACTTTGAAATCTGAAAAGCTGCGTTCCTGCGCCTGTCCGTCTTTGAAATTGATCTTGCCGCCCAACGCCGCAGACATGCCCCACGCTATTGCGCTTTCAGTCTGGCCTTCAATGCCCAGCGGGTTCAAGGCAAGTCCGCAATCCACGGCGGAAACGATGCGATGCACTTTGATATCGGCAAGATCTTTCAATTTGGCTAGGTCTTTCATATTGACTAGATCTTTGCTCAGGGAAATTTCAGCCACCTGCGCTATGTAACAATCTTCAGCATAAATATTGCAGGCGATGCCGCGCGCCCAGAGCCGATCATCGTTATGCGGAAGCGGCGCAGCCCAGTTTGATTTTTCCGCAGCGAGCTTTAAGACAGCAATCAGCCGCGCGCGATCCACTTTAGCAATCTGCAAGTCAAGCACGTTGCCGGGTTGGAGCAATTGCAGCCGCAGCTCCAGTGGATCCATTTTGGAGGCATGCGCGATTTCGTCAATGAATGATTCGCGGGCAAAAACCGTGGACGGATACATGACGGCGCGCCACGGTCCGGTAGGCACGGGAGATTGCACGGGGATGAAGTCGCTGGCCTGATGAACGAAATTATAGGGATTATCAAACATGCCCCAGGGCATGCCGTCGTCGCTATAGAAATTCTGGTTCTTGCGGTCTTGCTCCGTCGGCAGGCCGAGGACAGAAAGATCTGGCCCGCAGGATTTGTGTACCCATGCAACGGGTTTGCCTTCGGCATTAAGCCCGGCTTGCACCCGCTCAATTTTGGGCGACTGAAAGAAACCATGTTTCATGTCGTCATCGCGGCTCCACAACACTTGAACCGGCTTGCCGATGGCTTTTGCAATCTCAACGGCTTCCAGAACGTAGTCGACCTGCAGGCGACGGCCGAAGGCGCCGCCGAGCATCGTTACGTTTACCTGGACAGAATCTGCGGAAATGCCAAGGAATTTTGCGGCTTCCTGCTGTGCGGCTTCCGGCGCTTGCGTGGGCACCCAGATTTCGCACGAGTTGGCGCGCACATCCGCCGTGCAGTTCATGGTCTCAAGCGGCGCGTGGGCCTGATAGGGATATTCATAGACGGCTTCCAGCTTTGTCGGTGCTTCCGCCAATGCTGCTTGTGCATCACCGTTGCGGCGAATAGGAAATCCAGGCTGCGATAATGATTGTTCCAACTCATGCATAAAAGAGTCAGAGTCAAAGCTGGCGTTGGGACCTTTATCCCACACAGGCTGAAGCGCGTTGCGCCCTTTGAGCGCGGCCCAGGTATTTGTGGCGACCACGGCAACGCCGCCGGAGAATCCTGTGGTGACGGGAACGATTTTCTTTACGCCGACAATTTTTAGCGCAGGTGCTGGATCGCATGAGATTAACCTGCCGCCAAGATACGGGCAACGCGCGATGACTGCATGCATCATGCCAGGAAGTTTTACGTCGAGCCCATAAACCGCGCTGCCGTTGACGATAATCTTTCCATCCAGGCGCTTCATTGATTTGCCGACGAGGTGAAAATCTTTCGCGTCCTTGAGTCGGGGCTTGGCAGGAACGGGGAGTTTGGAAGCCGCGTTTGCCAGTTCACCGTAGGTAAGCTTGCGGCCGGAAGATGCGTGGACCACGGTGCTGTGCTGAGCGCTACAGGTTTTGGGGTCGACTTGCCATTGCTCGGCGGCTGCGTTGATCAGCATTTCTCGCGCGGTGGCCGCGGCTTTGCGCAAGGGAATCCAGGTTCCGGCGGCACTGCCGCTACCACTGGTGCGCAAGCGTATGCCTTTGAAGCGCGGCTCCATGCGGGCCTGCGTGATGACTACTTTTTCCCAGTCGGCTTCCAGTTCGTCGGCAAGAACCATTGGCAATAACGTGCGCACGCCTTGCCCCATCTCTGAGCGAATGGCCCAGAGCCGCACAATGTTATCCGAGCCAATGCGGATGAATGCATTGGGCGCAAACTCTTGCGGACCGGTTTCGACGGTCATCGCATTGAGATCAAAATGAAAAGCCAGCGTCAGACCGGCCATTGCTCGGCTGCCGTCGCGAAGAAACGCCCTGCGTGTGATGGTCATTCTGCCGCCTTGTCCGCAGACAAACCGGCGGCGTGATGGATTGCTTGCCGGATACGCTGATAGGTTCCGCAGCGGCAGACATGCTGCGCCATGACCTGGTTGATTTCAGTTTCAGATGGGCTCTCATGCTGGCGAAGAAGCGCAGCGGCTTCCATGATCATGCCAGGCTGGCAGAATCCGCATTGCGCCACATCTTCTTCTATCCAGGCTTGTTGACATGGATGGTTACCAGCAGAAGAAAGGCCTTCGATGGTCGTATAGTTTTTACTGGCTGCCGCGCTTATCGCGATCTGGCAGGAACGTACCGCTGCGCTATTTTCATGAACGGTGCATGCGCCGCACACACCAACGCCACATCCGTATTTTGTGCCGGTGAGATTCAGTTCATCCCGGAGCACCCAGAGCAAAGGCGTGTCCGGCTCAGCGATTACAGATCGCAGTTTGCCATTGATGTGGAGAGAATATTGCGGCATGGAGACAGGCCTGCATTATTCGACGCAGAGGCCATGGTGACGTTAGCAAAAAGGCTGGATTAGGCCGCGAATCAAATCAATGAACACGAATTGGTTTTCACACCCCGATCACAGGGAGGGAGCTCTATGGCACCGCATTGGTGATTCGCTGAATTGCTTCAGGCAATAGGGTTCCCTCGCTTTGCTTCGGGACAAAATAAAAGCGTTGATTCGCGGCTAACGCTTAAAGCCGTTCAGATGATAGGGATCCCTCGTGCTGCCCGGGATTTCAAAAAAAGCCAAAGACAAAAACTACGCCACTTTGCTCTCTTCCAGCTGCTCTTCAATCTGCTCCACTTTCTTTTCCACGTGCTTGATCTCGATGCGGTCTTTGCGGATATCGAGGCGCAGGCTGGCATAAATACTCATGTACTGATTGGCGATCCAGACCAGGGCAAAGCCACTGATCAGGTAACCGCGCCAGTCAGTGAACAGCAGCTTGTAGCGCGTGATGAGCAGAAACGCGGCGACAACGTAATGGCTGAAACAAAATTCGCAGGTAAACAGGAAATAAAATTTGCGGCATACGTAGAGGCGATTATCTTCACTCTGGCGCGCACAGTATTCGCGCGGCTCACGGAAGATTTCTTCGTGCGTTACCGTCCACGCAATGCTGGCGATGGGGATGGCCAATACAAACAGCCATATGATCTGCAAAGTGAGAGACACTCCTATAAGAGAGGGATTTTCAGGGTCTAAGTTGCCCGTGTGCCGGTAAAGACACAGGGAATTTACAATCTCAGCCATGGCCCTGTGGCTTTATTACATTACTGACCGGCGTTTATTCCCTGGTGACGCCGCGGAACAAGAGCGCCAGTTGCTGGCAAAGATTGGCGAATGCGCAGCCGCAGGAGTGGATTTTGTGCAGCTTCGCGAAAAAGACCTGAGCACCAGGACGCTGGAAGAGCTTGCCGGTAAAGCCATGGCTGCGCTGGGCAGCTCAGGTACACAGCTAATGATCAATTCTCGAACAGACGTTGCATTGGCCAGCGGGGCGCATGGCGTGCATCTGCCGGGGAATGACCTGGCGGCCAGCGAGGTGCGCGCGGTTTTTACCAGAACGACCTTGGCGCGAGCAGGCACGGGCTCGCCGGTCGTCCATATACCAATCATCCATGCGCCAAGCATTAATCAGCCAATCATTGGAGTATCAGCACATTCTTTGGCTGAAGTAGCCAGCGCAGAGGCCCATGGCGCGGATTTTGCCGTCTTTGCGCCGGTGTTTGAAAAACGCGGGCATTGGCCCGGAGAAAAAATGGGCACCGCCAACCGAGACGGCCTAAGTCAGTTGCGGCAGATTTGCCATCGTGCAGAAGCTGCGCAGCCGCCCATGCCGGTGCTGGCCCTGGGAGGTATTACGCTGGAAAATGCGCAGCAGTGTATTGAAGCCGGAGCGGCCGGCATTGCTGCCATACGACTGTTCCAGCAGAACAGCGTTCACACCGTGGTAAAGACGCTTCGTGAACGCGCCTGATGCCTTGGAATTTTACCGTCTGCGGTCCAGCTTGGTTTCATCCTTGATCAGCCAGTGCAGAAAAGTTGTGATTACCGTCAGCAAAAACGCTCCGATAATCGCCGCAGTCCAGTTGAGCACGGCAAAGCCTGGAGTGAATCCCGCGGCAAAGCGGAGCATAATGGCGTTGATCACAATCAGGAACAAGCCAAAGCTCAGGATGGTCAAAGGAAAGGTAAGGATTTTTAAGATCAGCCCCAGCGTGGAATTCACCAGGCCAAAGACCAGCGCAGCGATCAGCGCAGCCACAAAGCCACGCACCACAAACCCGGGAACAAAGTGCGCCACAATCAGAAACGCAACCGCGTTGATAAGCCAGCGGACCAGCAATCGCATTCAGGTGTTCCTTTCCGGCAACATTCCACTGCTAATTTGCAGCTATTTCACAAAGACAGCTTTCGGCAGCATTACGTGTACGCCTTTGTTGCCGTCTACCAGTTCCGTAATGTCCACATCGCCGCAAACGCTAATGAGCATGTAAGCGTCGTCTTTACTTAGATGCTTGGCGCTTACCAGGAAATCAATCATTTCCCGCACGGCAATGCGTGTGGCTTCATTCAGCTCCGGATTGAAGCCCATGCTGATGTAATGCGTGGGCGTCTCCGCGCGTGGATACTTCTGGCCCGTCCCTTTATGCACAATAAATTCCATTGTGCCCACCAGCGAGGTTTCAATGGCCGTGATGTCGGCCTCGCCATTGCCCTGTCCGGCGTGTCCATCGCCAATTTCAAACAGCGCACCCTTGGCAAACACCGGCAGAAAGAGTGACGTGCCAGCGACCAGTTCCTTGTTGTCCATGTTGCCGGCGTGCAAGCTGGGCGGAGCGCTGTCAATGCGTCCAAAGGCCTCAGGCGGCGCAACGCCCATGCTGCCAAAAAACGGATGCAGAGGGATCTCAATCCCCGGCGCGAATTTGGCCACCATGCGTTCTTTATCCAGGGGAATGATCTTCATTTTGCGATAAGGAAAATCTTCCGGCAGAAAGCCGCGTGTGGGGCCAAACGCGTTGTAAGCATAAGGAATGGCCAGATCAATTTTCTTGATGCGGACTTCCAGCGTGTCGCCGGGTTCAGCCTCTTCCACAAACACCGGGCCATTCAGGATGTGTCCGCCCGGGCCTTTATTCGTTACTTCCTTATAGATGTCGCGCAGGCTCTGCTCCACCTGGTCAGCAGGCACGCCGGCATGCTCCAGTCCCATGGGACTGTTAGTGAGCACCGTGTCAAATTCCACCGTATCGCCGGAGTGTATGCGCAGGACAGGCGTAGCGGCGGAATCGTAATAGCCCCAAGCCACAGTCTTGGGCGTGGCTGGCAGCTTGTAATGCTGCGGAGTGCCCGGCTGGGCGGCCGGTGCCGCGGCAGCAGACGATGCGGCGGGTGTCTGGGCCGCAGCAAAGGTAAAAGAGATCAGAAACAAAACGGACAGCAAGTAAGTCTTGCGCATGTGCCTCCAAGGGGTAAGTGCAGAATGCTAAATAGAGGGAAGGGAAAGGGCAAGCCGGGTATTATTTTACTACTAATAGCTATCTTATAAGCTTAATCATCATCTGTTCCTACTGAATCATCCATGACCGCTAGACTTGTGAATATAATACTATCAAGGCTCGGGACTGATTTTAACTTCAGCAGCTCTAAACTTGCGATGTTGCGATCAGCCAAAGAAGTCCTCCTATCTGCTATCTTCTGCTGTAGGATCTCTTTCCAGAGGCCTGCATGAACTGCCGATGCTTTATCAGATAGTGCTTCCCAGAGCGGCTCTGCTTCCAACCACTTTTCCTGCCGAAGAAGACACTTACAGCGAAGCCCGAGGCGAACATCTTGTCTATCATCCTCGCGTTTGTAAGTATCATCGAGACTATCCAGAGCCTGTTCAGCCTCTGGAAACTGCCCTACCTCGATTAATGTATTGATCAGAGTTATCTTATTTTCGAACCTAGCCTTAGGGTTTTGACTAGCTTTACGTGCGTGTGTGAGGGCTTCTTTGGATTTATGTTTGGCGTTCAGCAATGTGGCGAGACGATGGTGATAATCAGCATCGGCATTCAATCGTCGTAACTGCTCAACATACTTTTCAGCTTCCGCCAACTCATTTCTGTCAATGGCGATCTGTGCTGCTAAATCAACTAATAGAACATTATGACGAGCTTTACCATTGAGGCCGCGATGTATCACCTTCTTCGCCTCATCTAATTTTCCAAGACGGAAAAAGCAGGTCGCCAGACCGTGGTAAGTTTCAATCGCTTCTTGATTTAATCGTAGTGCGGTTTCAAAGTGAGGAATTGCCGCCGAAAAGCGTCTGTTCTTCCAGCGCAGGAACCCTTCAAGAAAATGAATTTCCGGAGCCTTTAGCTTCCTTAATTTGCTAAGTATTGATTCCGCCTCGTCAAATTTTCGCAGTCGCACTTGGATTTTCATCAATAGCGCGAGCGCTTTAATATTCGCAGGTTCAAGGTTTAAAAGAGAATCGAGAAGCCGCTTGGCATTCAACCAGTGATCGTGCCCGCCAATTTGATAATGGTATTTTGCGTTCCGAAATAACAATGATGGCACGACAAATTGTTTAAAATCCTTGAGATCGGGCTCATCACTCTTCAGTAGAGTACTAATTGTAGCTTCAAGAATTCCGTAGTCCGGAAGAGCATCTTGGGTATCCCAAAACTTCGCTTTCAAACTCTTTCCAATGAAAGCATACTCGTGAGGGGGAATTGTGCCTTTAGCAGCCTGAATTGAATAGATTAGCGGGCCCGTAACTGACAAAGTTCCACTATTGTTAAGGATCAGATTCAGATCGATAAGATGTTGTACTGCAGGAATTATCATGGTATCTGGCTGTCCCGTTGCAGCCATCAAGCCCTCAACAGGAACTTCCATCCCGGTGGCAAGTAACCGCAGAACTCCCCACTCAGTATTTGACAGATGTAACTCTTCCAGAAAATCAGCGAATTCTTGCTGCTGAAAGCTTGTTAGCACAGCTTTGTTGTTTAAGAGTACTGGCAATCCGTATTCCTTGGCGTATGTGGTCGCCATGTTGAAGGCAGGAGGGTACCCATTCAATTGTGAGATGAGAGTTGCAACTTGTTCTGGCAATGCGTTAATAGCATTGTCAGCAAATCGTCGCTGCAGAAACTGACGGGATGCCTCTGAATCGATCGGTGACACTTTTATCCCACATAACCCTAGAGCAGACATTGAATTTCCAGGCATATTCGGCAAACGCGATTGGATGAATACCACCAATACTTGAGGGAGCTTCCGCAGTTCCTGCAGAAAAAGTTTCGCTTCGCTTGTGTACGCTCCGTTAGATTCAATCAGTGCACCGTCATCCAAAATTACTGGCGCTATATTATTTTCGCTAGCAAGAGAAAATAGCCGTACGATTTCTTGTACCTTTTGGTCCACACTTAATCGTCCGAAGGCCTCTAGTTCCTTGTTAACACTATCTTTCGGCATAAGAGGGCAAGTATCAAGTAGGACGGCTAAATGGAGGGCGTCGAGACCGTCTCCTTTCTTCAAATGGAATATAGGCCCTGCACGTAACGATAAGCGATCTTCCAAAATCCTTCTTGCGAACGTTCTCCTACCCATTCCTGAGAGCCCCGCAATTACCAACAAATTTGGCGGAAGAGAACCCGCTGCTGGATATAATTTTTGCGAGAATTCATGCATGAGTTGATCACGCCCAAAGAAATACTCCTTCTGTTTTACACCACGCATCTTGTCTAACTGCGCCTGGATTTCTCTCGCTACTGCGTTTGGCGAAGTATATTTCTGGACCAACGCGTTTTGCATCCACTTTGGAAGATCGGAATAGCTTAAGGCATCATCAATGATAAAAACTATCGCCTTCTTAAGCACCGACGAAGCGAGCAAAAGCTCAGCATGGTTTATCTCAAGCTGCACCCAGAATGATCGGAGGCTGGCCTTGCTGGCAAAGAGTACAAATAGCTCAGTTCCACTGAGGGCTGGTGGTATTGCCTTAATAAACGCGTCACCGACTTCAAAACACCACTTGTCGAAAAAAACCTGTACCCGTCCCAGCCTCAGGGCTACAGCTTCGACGAAACTTTTATCCAAAGAAGAATGAGAAAGAAATGCTTTAGAAGTTGGATTCGGTGCAGAGCTATGCATAAATATTTTGTTTGGAGATCATTCGGTAGAGTAGCATATGTCGCAGATGCACGTAACTGTAGAATGCCGTTGTTCCATCATGCGTTGTTCCCAACGCAAATTAACTATGCAATCAGTGCAGGGTTTTTGGGACACGCAGATACTGTCCGCCAGAAAAGCACTGCAGCTCTGCACCGTCTGCTTGCGCATTCGCCTTTCCTGAGGCATGTTCGCTTTTTCTGGCCTGTGGAACATTGGGATGTTGCTCCTCGCGGTTGAGGCCTGTGATCATGCTGGCGTGGTCGCTGGCTTTCATTGTCTCCTCTCTCTTTCATGGGTATCCATCTGAAGGACTAGCACTGCATTCTTTTACCTTTAACAGCACGAAATCGTGTGTCCATCAGGACATGCCCATCATGCAGGCAGAGGGTCGCAAAAGGCATGGCCTATGTGAACGAACTACTTCGCGCGTGATTGCTGCAAGAAAATAAGCTAGATTACAGGAGCGTCTCAGGGCGTGCAGGATAAGCGATCTTTGAAAATTAGCTGTTAGCTCTTAGTCCTTAGTTTTTTAGCCAAAACCAAGGCAAAAGCGGCCGAAAAAAGTCTTTGACCGCCCGGTCACCGCGCGGTCGAATGGCAGTTGGGTTTGTGTTTTCAACAAAACGTCTATGTCGGGTGGGGGTCTGGCAGAGGGCCGCTGGCAGAGGGCCGCAAGAAAATTGGTAAATGAGTAATTTGAAAAATCGAAAACCTTACCACTGATTCACACAGATAACAATGATCTGCGAACCCACGCCAATCGAGATAAACCGCTGAACCCTGCGCCAATCTGGGATGAACGCGGATGATCCCTCTGAACCCTACGCCAAATTGGGATAGGTATAGGAGGGGGAGGGGGTTAAATCAAATTCCTCTCCTTCACTTCCAGATACTGGTTCACCAGCGTCGCGGTTAATTTGCTCGGCGCAATCTCCAGCGCCATTGCGCCTTTGTTCCGCACTTTGCCGATCAGCGTTTCCCGCCGGTGGACCATCTCCTGCGCGGCGGCAATTTCGTACATGTCATCCACGTTTTCAGGGGTGCGTGCAGCCAGTTCGTTGAGATCGGTCTGGGCAATCACGGTAAAGAGCAGCAGATGCTTGGAGAGAATCCGCGAGGCGCTTTCAATCACCTCCGGCGTCATGGATGTATCGGCCAGGTCGGTGATCCATATGATGAGTGCGCGCTGTTTCTGCAACTGCATCAGCACGGAGGCGGCGCGCAGATGGTCGGCTTCCGCAACTTCTTCACGCACAGAGGCCAGGCTTTCCATGATGGCGCGCATGTGGCCCAGTCCGCGCCCCAGGCCCACGCGCTGCTGTATGTTGCGTCCATAGACGAGCAGGCCAGTGCGGTCGCCGGAATAAAGTGCGATCTGCGCCAGTGAAAGCGCGGCGTTGACTGAAAGATCAAGCTTGCTCAGCTCGCCCACGCGAGCGCGGAGCAGGCGGCCGGCGTCCATTACGATCCACACGGCCTGGCTGCGCTCAACCTGGAAGAGCTTGGTTACGTGTTTGCCCCGGCGGGCGGTGGCGGTCCAGCAGATGTTGCGGAACTCGTCGCCCGGTTGATATTCACGCAGGCTTTCAAATTCGCGGCCTACGCCGCGCTGCCGGATGAGCCGCCGCTCCAGTTCAATCTGCCGCGCGCGAGAGAGATAAATATTCTGCCGCTTGGCGTCTTCAATATCTGGAAAGACACGGACTATCTGTTTCAGCTCCGCGCGGGCCCAGCGCTCGGCAAAGTGCGAGCCGCTCTGGTAGCGCAGATAGACTGCGCCCAGCGTCACGTCCCCGCGTTCCAGCGGACGCACGGTGTAGCTTGCCGCGCTGGAATCATTCGCACGGGCGTTGATTTCCAGCGTTGGCGGCTCGGCCATCATGGAGCGCGGAACGTCATCAATGAGCTGGCATGAAACATAGACCCGGCTTTGATTGCGGACTTCGAGCATTACTTGCGTATTGTTGCTGAGCGAGACTGCGCCATCCCATGAACGCTCAATGACGAGCCGCTCGGGCTGTGGCAGGCGCGCCAGATCAATGGCCCACGCAATGATGGCGCAAGCGTCCCACGCAGCCATTACAAGAAGAAAGCGGACGTCCCAGAAAGCAGGAATGGTCCAGAGAATGCCAAGCAGCGTAAGCAGAAAAAAGCGCCGTCCAAAGCCAAAACTAAGGCGTTTGGCCGGATGGGCGCGAACGCTCAACGGCGCGGGCGCAAGCTGAGGCTGCATTATTTGGGGACCTCAACCGAGCCGAGAATTTCCGTGAGCACGCGGTCGCTGTCCAGGCCTTCAAGTTCGGCTTCCGGCTTCATCATCACGCGATGGCGCAGCACCGGCAGAGCGGAGGACTTCACGTCATCGGGAATCATGAAGTCGCGTTCTTCCAGAGCGGCGTTGGCTTTGGCCACCATCATCAGGCTGATGGCTGCGCGCGGACTGGCGCCCAGACCAAGCGCGGGCCAGTTGCGTGTGCGCCGGATGATCTCCACGATGTAGCGGAACAAAGCGGCTTCAACTTTCACGCCGCGAATTTCCGCGCGGGCCTGGGCCAGCATGTCAGGCGAGAGCGCGGCAATATTGGCAGCGTCAAGATTGTGTGCGTCAAAGCCTTCATGGTGGTGTTGCAGGATAGTGATCTCCTGCTCCGCTGCCGGATAGCCAACTTTGATCTTGAGCAGGAAGCGATCAAGCTGCGCTTCCGGCAAAGGATATGTGCCTTCAAACTCAATGGGATTTTGCGTGGCGAAGACGGTAAAAAATTGCGAGAGCGGATGCGTAATGCCATCAATGGTGATCTGGCGCTCTTCCATGGCTTCCAGCACGGCGGCCTGTGTGCGCGGAGGCATGCGGTTGACTTCGTCCGCCAGCAGCAGATCGGTAAAGAGCGGGCCTTTGTGCAGCGCAAATGTGCTGTTGGAAAGATTGAGCACGTTGCTGCCGATGATGTCTGCCGGCATGAGGTCAGAGGTGCACTGCACGCGGCGAAAATCAAGGTTGAAAAGACGGCCAAAACTTTTGATGACCAGCGTCTTGGCGATACCGGGCACGCCTTCCAGCAGCGCATGGCCGCCGCACAGCACCGTGAGCAGGCACTGGTTGATTAACTCTTCCTGTCCAACAATCACTTTGGCCAGCTCAGTTCGTCCGTGCGTTAGCACCTGGGACACGGTCTGCATGAAGGGTGTTCTCCTGTCTTTCCAAGGAAATCAATTTCAGATTTTGTGTGTGCTGGTTCAACTGCCGGGCCAGTTCCAGCGCATAAGCTTCCGCCAACTGTGGATTATGCAAGGCCGTTTCAATTTGCTGCAACAGCCCGGCCAAAGAGTCGTCGTTATAGCGCAGCCGGTTTTTTACCGCGCGCACCAGGTCAACAGTGGCGATGTCAGCATTCAATCCCAGCCACCGTGTGGCCAGCATACGGAAGCGTGCGTAGGGAATCGCCAGCGCCGAATGAACAGCATTGGCGCGGCGATAAAGCTTGCCCAGCGTGTGCACAAATTCCAATGGCGAAAGCCGTGAAGGCTCTGGCAGCGGGTGGATAGGGCCGTTGCGTCGCGAGAAGGTAAAGACGAGCGCAATAAAAACCAGCGCGCATTGCGCCAGTCCTGAGAGCATAGGCGGATCGGTCATATACGCCGACAGCGAGCTTCTTTCGCCGTGAAAGTATTCGTCCCAGAAAATATGGACGTGCGCTACGCTCTCTTGATCGCCAATACCCAGGGAGTTCAGCAGCAGCGCCAGATTGCCGGATTTGGAGATGCCGGTGTTGGTGAGCGGCGTATTGCCGCCCCACCAGATGACTTCTCCCAGGCCGACTTTATAAGAAACAACGATAGGACGGCCTTCATCAGCGTAATGCGCAAGCGAACTGGTGGAAGGGCCTTTCCAATAGGCAGAAGGCGACATCTGAATTGTGCCGCCGCTGGTTAGCGGAGAGAGCAATTGCGGTGCGTAATCTTTGGGGCTTGGCAATTGCAGCGCTTCGGATTCAGTGTCTGCTTGCGGCAGATATACGGATACGTTGCCGCCTGTGGCCAGAATTTTTCCGCCGCGGCTCACATAAATTTGCAGTGCATTTTTTTCTTCATGCGTAGGGATGCGATAAGGAGAGGCCAGCACCAGCACTGTATTTTTTGGATCGGATGGCAGCGCGGCGGGAGATTGCTCCCAGCGCTCAACCTTATAACCGCTTTCTTCCAGCAGCAGGAAAGCAGCTTTTGCGCCGCGGCTCTGCGCTGAATATGTGCTGGGAACCGCGGACTCCGTTTCATCCTCTGAGAGAAAGGCCAGAGCAGCGATGATCAAAAGTACGAAGACACCCGCCCATATCAGCAGTCGGCGGTCGCTGGGTTCAATTTTCATGGTTCAATTTTCATCGGCAACCCAGCTTCTCCAACTGGCCCAATGCCTCTTGATAGTCAGCTTCGCTGGCTTGCCCGTAGCCATACCATACGGTTTCCAGTTTGCGCGTCAGCACAGCCAGCGTGGGGTAGTTGGCTGCGCGCATGCCGATCAGCCGCAGATACTCGCGGGGCGTGCGTGCGCGATTCGGCTTCCACGCGCCATTTTCTTCCAGATAAGAAATTCCCGCCCAATATGCCAGATGAATGGCGTTGCGCCAATCCTGTTGCTGTGCCCGTGAACGCGCATCGGCCAGCCATGTGCGCCACCCTCGTGCTGATGGTGAAAAGGGAACAATCTCACGCGGAAGAAACTCTTCCTGCGGCTGGCGCAGGAGGCGGACCGTCCATATCAGCAAGAGCGTTACAGCCGCGCCCGCAAATAGGTAGATCACCAGACGCATCAGGTCGAAGTTCGCGCCGCCCCGGAAATTTAATTTGCTTAATAAGCGTGAGAGCCAGCGATAGATGCGCGCCATCAGTGCATCTTTGGCGTTCGGGCCCTTAACTTTATTGAACTCATGGCGAGAGAGGATCTGGTCAAGCTTGCTGTGCTGGGAAGAAAGGTCAACGCTGTTCTTCGCGTAATGATTCGCAGCAACGCTCATCTCGCTGATATAGCCTTGGATCTCCCGCAACAACGCAGGCCGTTTTTGTTCATCAGCGCCGGCAAAAGCTGCAACGGTATCTTTGAGAGTTTTGTTGTTGACGGAGACTTCACCAGAAGCAGTGCTTACAGAAATCTGGTCAGGGACGCTTGCAACAATTCCGCCCGCTCCTTCTGGATGAGACTGCAATGCGTCCACTTGCTCAGAGAGCTTTTGCAACTGTTGGCGGTATTCAGAAATAGAAATGTTTTCCGCTTTGGCCTGTGGAACCCAGCAGAGCAGGATCAGTGCCACCAATAAGGCGATGTCGGCAATGTAGCGGCGTTTCATCCCAGAGCAGGTGGTGCGGCAGCGGCTGTTTGCGCTTGCATCTGCGTTTGTTGTCCCACGGCTTCCATCATAAGCTGGATATCAAAGGCTTCTTTGCGCACGCGCCGGTCATAGTACATAAGCACCAGGGCAATTGTGGTGATAGGTCCTGTAACGGTGCCACCAAGAAATTGCGCAATGTAAACCCATATGGTGGTGAGGATGCTTAAGGGGTGGGCTGCGCTGGGAAAGAGCGATCCACCGTTGACGAGAAGAGCGGGCAGTTCAAGAGCATAGGTCAGAACCGCGCTCATGATTACAGTAAGAAATACCAGCCCCGCGACGCTCCATTTTGCTCCGTCTGTAAGAAAGCGGCTCCGGGTTAAAGAAGAGCCAGCGGGCAGTTTCTCAAGGGTGCAGGCA
Source organism: Candidatus Angelobacter sp. (assembly GCA_036496365.1). GTDB lineage: Bacteria > Acidobacteriota > Terriglobia > Terriglobales > Acidobacteriaceae > Angelobacter. The sequence goes on from DASXLK010000027.1 coordinate 20,608, forward strand.
GGCACGGCAAAGGCATAGCGGCAGAAAACGTAAATCATCCAAACCAGGGAGGCCAGTACTCCCAGCAGGGTGACTAAACCAACACCGATCATGGTAGCCGCCAGGCCCACCTGCTGGCCTCCACCTTTGGCCATGGTGGCGGCAAGAAAGCCAACGCCAAACAGAAGGACGTAACAAAGTATCAATGGACCAAAACTAAAGAAGACGACTAAACAGAGCAGCCAGAGGATTTTGAAGAATATTGGTTTTACCTTGCGATAGGATTCGGCAATGGTGGTGGTCTTGCCGAGATGCACCATGGAAACTGCATAGGCGGTGGCGCTGGAAGCCAGGGCCGTGCCAATCAGGTAAACAATGGTGCCGACAACCGCGCCAAAAAGGACTTGTACAATGAGCCCCTGAAAAAACTGAGAAGTCATGGCTTCAGGCTGCTGCGGCATCACTATTGGCCCAAAAAGCTTCAATTGCACCAGCACCGCTATGAGCCTGAGAGTGGGCGTGATAATGGCAATTCCGGCAAATAAGACGAAATTCTTCTTGTAAAGAAAAAACGTCCGGTCCAGCACTTGTGAGGTGCTCATCGGTCGCAAAGCTAAATCCATAAAAGCTGCTTCTCCGTGGGGGTGAGGGCTGATAGTAGCACAGAATATTCAGGATAGCGCCATGACTCTTGATAGGCGCAAACCTGCAAGCAGGAACGGGTAGACGCGGACATTTATCTGCTTTTTCTGAGAAACGGACAGAAGCTGAGTAAGTCACAGCCGCTGGTTTTCCCTGTGCTTCCCCTTCTGTTACGATTACCAGCTTCCCCGGAGGTCCACCGATGAGAACAAGTTTACGGATAAAAACCTCGATCTTCAAAATCTCGCTCTTCAAAATTATGATCCTCAAAACTGCGATCTTCGCTGCCAGTTTTGCGCTGGCCACGCTGGCTGCAGCGCAGGAACAGAACCTGAAAGTCCCAATGGTGAACCGCTACGTACGCTGTGGCGCGCTGGTGCAACCGGAAACCGGCAAGGTCCTGCACAATGTGCTGATTACCATTCAGGGTGAGCGCATTCGGGAAGTCCAGGAAAATGCCGCTGCTCCAGCAGGCGGCCAGGCGCAGATGGTTGATCTCTCTGACCATACCTGTCTACCCGGCTTGATTGATACTCACACGCACACGCTGCTGCAGGGCGACATTACGGCTGCGGATTATGACGAGCAACTTTTAAAGCAATCCACCGCGTACCGGGCCATTCTCGGCACAAGGTCCGTACGTCGCGCACTCGACTATGGTTTTACTACAATCCGCGACCTTGAGACCGAAGGCGCTGGTTATGCTGACGTTGACCTAAAGAAAGCCATCAACGCCGGAGTGATCCCCGGGCCGCGCATGAAAGTTGCAACTCGCGCCATGGATGTCACCGGTGCTTATCCGCTGACCGGATACTCCCCTGAAATCACGGTGCCTCATGGTGTGCAGGTAGTGGATGGTGCGGATGAAGGCCGCAAAGCTGTCCGCGAGCAGATTAGTTTTGGTGCGGATTGGATCAAGGTATATTCCGACCGCAGTTATTTCGTCCGCCCGGATGGCGTGCTGGATGACATACCAACTTTTACCTTGGACGAGCTTCGCGCGATTGTTGATGAAGCGCATCGCCAGCACCACAAAGTGGCTTCTCACGCCATGGCCTTGAACGGCGTTCACAACTCAGTGGAGGCCGGCGTGGATTCAATCGAGCACGGCAATTACATTACTGAAGCTGATCTCAAAACCATGGCGCAAAAAGGCATCTTTTACGTTCCCACAATTTATGTGGGTGAATATGTAGCGCAGGGCCGTGCTGCCGCCGGAGCCAAGGTTTGGCTGGAGATGATCAAGATTCATGAAGATACTTTCCGCCGTGCGTTGAATGCGGGGGTAAAGATTGCTTTTGGTACTGACGTTGGCGGCTTTGACTGGGCCGTCGATCCTGCCGTTGAATTTCCATACATGGTGAAGTACGGCATGACTCCGGTTCAAGCCATTCGCGCCGCCACCAGCAGTGCCGCGGAACTTCTGGGCATGCAAAATGATGTGGGCAGTATTGCGGTGGGAAAATATGCTGACCTGGTTGCGGTAAAGGGTGATCCTATTGCAGATATCAGTCTTCTGCAGAAGGTTGATTTTGTAATGAAAGGCGGCGAAGTTCATAAATCCGCCACTCATTAAACAATTTTAAATCCTGGATCGGCTCTTTGCTGAAACCAACCCGGCAGCACTGGAATGAATCTATAGAGCTTGATGCTTATGTGGATCATCCTTGGATTCGGATGGCTCGGGGTACTCTTTGCAGGGGTATCTTTATTCCGTATTGCCGGTTATGCCGACAAAAAAGTGCGCCATTTGGCGCAGCGTCCGCGCCGCCGGAATGATCAAGCGGCGTGATTCAACGTACGTTTATTTTCTGCTTTGCTTCTTAGCGCACACCGAACTCTCTCCCGTAACAATTGAGTAGGGATTGCCCTGTTCGGGTTTTGCCTATTTTGTAGTGACCATCCATATCGGTGCAATTGCCTGTGGGAATGGCGAATTGGCTGTAAGTCCCAGTGTCCCATCAGTCGCTTTAATGCCAAATACAGAAATATTTTGCGAGCCTGTATTGGAGACGTAAAGAAACGTATTACTAACGTCTACGGTCAGGAATACAGGTTGTGGCGTAAGCACAGTTCCTGTTGCAACCAGCGCGTAAGGCGAGCCTGCCATCTCACTCAATGCCCCTGCGGTGATCTTGAACCCGGAAACATTATTTGAGCCCTGGTTGGCTGTATAGAGAAACGATGAGGTCGAATCCACGGCAATGGAAAGCGGCGTGGTTCCGGTTGTAAACGGCGAACCAGCTACCGCAGCTAAAACTCCGTTGGAAGCAACACTAAGACTTGCAACTCTGTTGTTTGCCGAATCGGCGACGAATAGGAATTGGCCTTTGGGATCAAGCGTCACTGCCCCAGCCGTCACTCCAGCGCCTGCTGAAAACGGTGACCCGGCGAGCTGTGCCAGGGTGCCGTCGGCTGCAATGGCAAATCCTGAAATCGTTCCAGCCGCGCCATTTCCCACGTAGAGGAAGCTTGCACCCTGTGATACCACCATGGATTGGGGATTAACGGCCGTGGGAAAAGGCGATCCTGCAATCTGGGTCAGAAGACCATGCGTAGGATCAATGCTGAAGGCTGATATTGAAGCCGAACCCTGATTGAGTACATACAGAAACGTGCCGGCAGCGTTAATACCCACTGCCACAGGCTGTGTTTGCACGGGTGTTGGCGGCTGTGCCGTTCCTACCGGAGAGAGTATGCCAGTGGTGTGGTCAATGTTGTAACCAGAAACGGTATTCGATGTCAGGTTTGGCACATAAAGGAAGTTCTTGGATGGGTGCAGCGCAATCGATACCGGGCGCGGATTTGTGGCAACGGTAGCCACTGGAAGAGCAGCCAGATCGCCAATACTGCTTTCAGTGAATTCGCGGACCGTGTTTTCTCCATTGCCCACCACATACGCAAAGGCCAATGTCGGAGCGATGGAACTGCTATTGTTTCCCAGACATCCGCTTAAAAGTACAATCATGAATAATGACGTGATAGAGACAAGTGCTTTCATTCAATGCTTCCTCATGTTTATGAAATACGAGCGCAGGCCCGATGCACACCAATCTGTGGCCCGGCTATGACCCTGGCAATCTGTAAAATCAGTCTAGCTGTTTACCCATATTCTATCCAGTAGTGCGGGCCTTGTCTCCCTGCTGGCCGGCCGCGCTGGCTGCGTATGGATCAGAATGCTCTGCGTGGACTTTCTTGCGGAAATAGACTTGAATATCAAATGGGCTGTAGCCCAGTGTTCGATGGAAATCCTGCCTGCCTCATTGCCGAAACGAATGATACGCGTGTTAATGCGCCTTGGTGGGCTTGCCTGGGGTATTGCAGGCTGCCTTTCAGAATACCTTTTGCGCCATCTTGCTGGCCGATTATCGGGGCAAAAGCGTGTTGAAGTACTCCACCGCTGGTCCCGGAGCACCCTTCCTCGCATGGGGGTCAGCATCAGTTCTACTGCTTCCTCGGCCAGTGGTTTGATCGCCAGCAACCACCTCAGCTATCTGGATATCATGGTCTATAGCGCGATTGCGCCGTGTGCCTTTATCTCCAAGCGCGAGGTGCGCCACTGGCCTGCCGTGGGATGGATTGCCACTCTGGCCGGCACAATTTATGTTGACCGTTCCCGCCGTAGTGAGACGCACTCCGTCCAGCCGGAAATCCAGGCAGCACTAGCCAGCGGTTTGCGCCTGGTGCTGTTTCCTGAAGGGACAAGTTCTGATGGCTCGAGCTTGTTACGCTTTCATTCCTCGCTTTTCCAGCCTGCGGTTGATTTGCGTGCGCCGGTCTCGGCTGCCAGCATCCATTATGCAGTGCCTGACGGCGCAGAAACTGACGCGTGCTATTGGGGAGATGCGCCTTTGTTTCCGCATCTGGTCAATCTTTTGAGTAAGCACTCCGTTACGGCTACGGTAAAATTTTCCCCCGATTCTTTCCATTTTAGTGACCGTAAACAGGCGGCCCAGCAGATGCATCAGGGAGTGGAACAGCTCCGGCATGCCAGGGTAGAAGTCGCCGAAGTGGCACAGTAGATATTGAGCTATTTCAAAAAACAATCATGAATAAAGTGCGCGAATTTTCTGACGCCTCTGCCGAGCCTGCTGTCCGCGGCTTTTTCCATGAACCGGAGCAGCCCCATGGCGATGCTCTGGTGCTTACCCACGGCGCTGGCGCAAATTGCCAGAGCAAATTGCTGACTGCCGTTTCTAACGCATTTGCAGATGCGGGATATTTAACCCTGCGCTGTGATCTGCCATTTCGCCAGTCGCGCCCGCACGGACCGCCGTTTCCTGCCATGGCTGCGCGCGATCGTGAAGGCCTGCGCCGGGCCGTAGAGGTGATGCGGGCGAAAGCCTCAGGGCGCGTTTTTCTCGGTGGCCATTCGTATGGCGGACGGCAGGCAAGCATGCTAGCCGCTGAGCAACCTCAACTCGCAGTTGGGCTGATCTTGCTTTCATATCCACTGCATCCGCCGCGCAAGCCCACAGAGTTGCGCACCGCACACTTTCCCAAACTCAACACGCCAGCGCTATTTGTCCACGGCTCGCGCGATCCCTTTGGCTCGCACGAAGAGCTGAGATTAGCACTGGAATTGATGCCGGGACAGAGTTTGTTATTTGAGGTTGAAGGCGGCGGCCATGATCTGCTGGGCAAAAAAGCCAATGACGACCTTCCTGTGAAGATCGTCGCGGCCTTTCAGCAGTTTTTCAAAGCGACATTCTAGTTGTTGGCCAGGACCATTTCAGTCTTCCGCACGTGCGCCGCATCTTTCTCCAGTTCCTGCCGCGCAATCGCTTCCGTGTGGACTTCATCCGGCCCGTCAGCCAGACGCAGCGTCCGTACGTTGGCCCATGCGCCGGCAAGGAAAGTGTCCTGGGAGACGCCCGCGCCCCCATGCGCCTGAATTGCCCGATCTAAAACGCGCAGCGTTACATTCGGCGCTACCACTTTGATCATCGCAATTTCTGCGCGCGCCGCCTTGTTGCCCACAGTGTCCATCAGGTAGGCCGTTTTCAGCGTGAGCAAGCGCGCCTGCTCAATTTCCATGCGTGAAAGTGCAATATCCGCGCGGATCGTTCCTTGCTCCGCGATTGGCTTGCCAAAAGCCACACGCACTTTTACCCGTTGGCACATCATCTCCAGCGCGCGTTCTGCCACGCCAATGCAGCGCATGCAATGGTGTATGCGTCCGGGGCCCAGGCGGCCTTGCGCAATTTCAAATCCACGGCCTTCACCCAGAAGCATGTTGGTGACGGGAATGCGCACGTTGTCATAACTTACTTCGCCGTGTCCGTGCGGCGCATGGTCATAGCCAAAAACGGTGAGCATCCGCTCAATCTTGACTCCTGGCGTATCCATGGGCACCAGCACCATGGATTGCTGCTGATGGCGCTTTGCCGTAGGATCGGTCTTGCCCATAAAGATGGCAATTTTGCAGCGCGGATCGCCCGCGCCCGATGACCACCACTTGCGCCCATTGATCACATATTCATTGCCTTCGCGGCGAATGCTGGCCTGAATGTTGGTCGCGTCTGAAGACGCCACAGCTGGCTCGGTCATGGCGAAGCAGGAGCGTATTTCTCCTGCCAGCAGCGGCTTAAGCCACCGCTCTTGTTGCTCTGGAGTGCCGTAGCGCGCCAGTACTTCCATATTGCCGGTGTCTGGCGCAGAACAGTTGAAGACCTCCGGCGCCATAAAACTGCGGCCCATAATCTCGCACAGCGGAGCGTATTCCAGGTTGGTAAGTCCTGCGCCGTCCTTGCTATCCGGAAGAAAAAGGTTCCACAGCCCGGCGGCGCGCGCCTTGGGTTTGAGCTGTTCAATTACTTTGCCCGGGACCCAGCGATTTTTTTCCACCTCGTCATAAAAGCGTTTTTCGTTGGGATAAATATGCTCGTCCATGAACGCCGTCAGGCGCTGCATGAGCTTTTTTACTTTTTCGCTGTAGTCAAAATTCATATTCGTCCTTCAGACTTCCCCTCAAGGCTCTATTAGGCTAGTCGATTATTCTTGATTCATCAAATGAATCATGCGAATAGTGTAAAATTTGTGCCGTGCATCTCAGTCAGGTCGATCTCAACCTGTTCGTGGTCCTTGAAGCCATCTACCGTGAAGGCAATCTTACGCGCGCGGGACGCCAGCTCAAGCTCACGCAGCCCGCCATGAGCCACGCGCTCAAGCGCCTGCGTGAACTTTTGAAAGATCCGCTCTTTCTCCGCGAAGGCGCCAATATGGTGCCTACGCCTTTCAGCCGTAACATGATCAATGAAGTGCGGCAGGCGTTGCAAATCCTTGAGGTCAATCTTTATGAGAACCGCAATTTCGATCCGGCGCATACGCGACGTGATTTTCAGATCGGGCTTTGGGAATTGATGGAATCCAGCATTCTTCCTCCGCTGGTCAATGTCATGGCCAAAGCCGCTCCGGAAATTTCCATGACCACCTTGCGGGTGAAGCGGCGTGAAATTGAAGCTGAACTGGCCAGCGGATCGCTTGACCTGGCGCTGGATATTCCTATTACCATGAGTGACAGCATCAAGCAGTTGCCTTTATTTTCTGATCGAGTGGTGGTGATGGCGCGGGAAGGCCATCCCATCATGGCGCATGAGCTTGATCTGGATACCTATATTCGCCAGGACCACATCCTGGTTTCTTCCCGCCGTCTCGGTCCCAGCCTGGTGGATGCAGAGCTGAATCGCAAGGGACGCAGGCGCAGAATCGCTTTGCGCTGCCAGCATTATTTTGCGGCCTGCCGGGTTGTGAGCGAAACTGATATGTTGCTGACCATTCCAGAGCGCTATGCGCAGATGCTCAACAGCGGTTTCAATCATCGGATCTATCCATTTCCGTTGAAAAGCCTGCAGCAACTTGAGATCCACATGTACTGGCATGAGAGTGCTGATAACGATCCGCCGAACCGTTGGCTGCGTGAGCAGATCAAGAAAGTGGTGGATGAATCGTTTGCAGAAGCGGCGGAGCCAGAGCTGAAGCGCAGGGCCGGCAGCCCTGTAAAAGGCCGCACAAATTCACGCCCCGCAAGGAGAAGCTAAATTCATGAAAGCCGCAGTGTTGCACGAACTTAAAAAGCCCCTGGTGGTTGAAGAGGTTGAGCGTCCCAGACCCGGTGACAATGATGTGCTGATCCAGGTGGAGGCTTGCGGTGTCTGCCACTCTGACCTGAGCATCGCCGATGGCGACTGGAAACAATTTGGTTCGATCACCAAACTGCCGCTTGTTTTGGGGCATGAAGTGGCGGGCAAAGTGGTGGAAACGGGCGCAGCGGTGCAAAACCTGAAAGTTGGCGATCGTGTGGGTGTGCCGTGGATTTTCTGGACCTGCGGCGAGTGTGAATTCTGCCGTGAAGGTTTTGAGAACCTTTGTTCCAAACAGAAAATCACCGGACTTACCGTGGATGGCGGCTATGCCGAGTTTGTGAAAGCGCCGGCCAGCCACGCCACAAAAATTCCCGATGTAATTTCATCGGTGCAGGCAGCGCCGCTCTTTTGCGCGGGTGTTACGGTGTATCGTGCCATTACGCAGGCCAAGCCGCAACGCGGACAGCGTCTCGCCGTTTTCGGCATCGGCGGACTCGGGCATCTCGCCATTCAGATCGCCGCGCATCTTGGCCTTGAAGTTTCAGCCGTTGATGTGGACGACAATAAGCTGGCGCTGGCCAAATCGCTTGGCGCAGTGCACACGGCAAATTCAGCTACAACCAATGTTGTGAAAGAGATGCGCAAGCGCGGCAGCGTGCATATTGCGCTAGTCGCTTCCGGAGCTAAAGCCGCGTATGACACTGCATTTTATTGCGTGCGGCCTACCGGCACGCTGCTTGTCGTCGGATTGCCTGCGAATGAAATTTCTTTTCCCGCCATCATCATGGCTGCCGGCGAGGTCAATGTGAAAGCCTCGGCTGTTGGTACGCGCTCTGATCTGGAACAGGTGCTTGCCATGGCGGCCCAGGGAAAACTGCACTGCCAGGTGGCAACGCGTCCCCTGGCTGACGCCAATGCCGTGCTGGAAGAGATGCGCTCCGGCAAAGTTTCCGGACGCGTTGTACTCACCATGTAGTAACAGCAGCAGTGCGATTTTCAGGTTTATATTTAGAGAGATACCTTTCAAGGGAATAAAAAATAGATGAGAGAAGCAGTTGTTGTTACCAGCACGCGCACGGCTTTGGCTAAATCATTTCGCGGATCATTTAATATGACGCGTCCCGACGATCTGGCGGCGCATTGCATCCAGGATTTGCTGAGCAAAACGCCCAGGCTCGATCCCGCAGAGATAGAAGATGTTGTGCTTGGCTGCGGACAGCCGCACGGCCCGCAGGGCCACAACATAGCGCGCGTCTCCGCCATGCTTGCCGGGCTTCCGCCTTCCGTTGCCGGAATCACCGTCAACAGATTTTGCTCTTCTGGCTTAAATGCCATTGCCATGGTGGCGCACCAGATTATCAATGAAGGCGTGGATGCAGCGATTGGCGGCGGCGTGGAAAGCATCAGCATGGCCGTTCGCGACAGCAGCCCCAATCCGCGCTTGCAGGAAAAAATGCCCGGCATTTATATGGTGATGGGCGATACCGCGGAAGTTGTGGCCAAGCGCTACAACGTGAGCCGTCAGGCGCAGGATGAATATTCACTGCTGAGCCAGCAGCGCACCGCCCGCGCGCAGCAGGAAGGCTTTTTCAAAAAAGAAATTGCGCCTATCAAAGTGACCAAGGCTATTCTGGACAAAAAAACGAACGAAGTTGTGAGCAAAGAAGAAGTGGTTGCGGACAAAGACGAATGCAATCGTCCGGACACCACGTTGGAAGGACTGCTGGGACTCAAGCCACATTTCGATCCCCACAGCGGACAAGGGTCCGTCACCGCCGGCAATTCTTCGCAACTCTCTGACGGCGCATCGGCGACGCTCTTGATGTCACGCCAGCGTGCAGATCAGCTCGGCATTCCGTATCAGTTGATTTTTCGCGGCTTCCAGATCGCCGGCTGCAACGCTGACGAGATGGGTATTGGCCCTATCTATGCAGTACCCAAACTGCTCAAGCGCAGCGGACTGAAGATGGATGACATTGATATCTGGGAGCTGAATGAAGCATTCGCCGTGCAAGTGATCTATTGCCGCGACAAGCTGGGCATTGATCCGGCAAAGATGAATGTGAACGGAGGCTCCATTGCCATTGGCCATCCGTTTGGTATGACTGGTTCGCGCATGGTCGGAACCATGGCCAATGAAATGGAGCGTCGCAAACAGCGCTACGGCGTTGTCACCATGTGCGTGGGCGGCGGACAGGGAGCGGCTGGGCTCTTTGAACTTGCAAGTTAAACCCGTGCCAGTTGAAGCACGGACCAGCTAGAGCCAAGGAGTTTTTTATGGGGACCACCACAACCTCGCATACGGCCAGAAGCGGCACGGCATTTCTGCTCGAAGATGTACCGGCAGAAGAGATCTTTACGCGCGAAGACCTGAGTGAAGAGCACATCGCCATCGGGCGGACCGTGGAAGATTTCTGGGCCAATGAAGTTGAGCCGAATTTGCCCGCGATTCGCCAGAAGAAACCTGGTCTTGCCCTTGAGATTATGAGAAAGTCCGCCAAGCTGGGACTTCTGGGCATCT
>DASXLK010000028.1:0-7419 GCA_036496365.1 Candidatus Angelobacter sp.
ATGCCAAGAGCAAGGGTGACTGCAACAGTGATCCACAAAGCGCGAGCATGCGCCAGCGAGCGTATGGCAATCTTCAAATCGTGAAAAAATGACATTTCATCCTCGATTCCTTGGTCACTCAGAGCCGTAGCTCATCGTTTGTCATCAGATAGTCGCTCCGGAGACCGAAAATCGACAGGTAATGCCAGAAAAATCGTGCCGGGGTAACGATGAGCCGTTTTTGTTGGCTTAAAACAGTCTGACCGATTCAGATTAGACGTGCAACTTGTCTTTTAGCGAGGCGAAAAATAGAGAGGCGGAAACACCTGATAAGTCTGCAGATCAGCACGAATATCGGGAGTCCCGATCGTGTTGCCCCAAATTTTCCAGGGTCATCTTTTTCCAGGGTCATTCTAAGGTGCGCAAGCGTTCCTGAACCAGGCCTTCTGCTCGGCGCCAAGAATGGTCTGAACGGACTGGGGATAGCCCCCCTCGCCAGTCCGCCTGCATCGCGCGCCAGAAATCAATGCAGGGCTTCCGATCTCACTATTTCCCGTTTAGGAATTACGCATCTAAAATTCAAGGATGTGTGAAAATTACGGTTGTGATTCAGCACGCGGTGAGAAATTGCCATGAGCAAGATTTCGCTCAAAGTAAATGGACAGTTGCACGCTCTGGATCTGGATCCAGCGACGCCATTGCTCTTCGTTCTTAGCGATGAGATTGGGCTGCGCGGGCCTAAATTCGGATGCGGTATGGCCCAGTGCGGGTCCTGCACGGTGATCCTGCGCGGCCAGGTAGTGCGATCTTGTGTGATGCCTGTAAGCGCGGTTGGCCAGGATGAGATAACAACGCTTGAAGGTTTGGGCACGCCGGAAAAACCTCACCCTATTCAACAATCCTTCATTGACGAAGGTGCTGCTCAATGCGGGTTTTGCCTGAGCGGCGTAATTCTGACGGCCAAGGCTGTGCTGGATAAAAAGCCTGCCGCCTCCGATGAGGAAATCGGTGAGGCCCTGGGAGGCGTGCTGTGCCGCTGCTTCGCGCACCTGCGCATGCTGCGGGCCATTCGAAAATATGCCGACGCGAGGAAAGCATGAACCTTTCTCGCCGCGATTTCCTAAAGACTTCCGGTGCGCTTGTTGTAAGTTTCAGTACGGCATCGTTGGCCAAGCCGCTGGCCTTCATGCAAGGTCAGTTCGATACACATCCCTCGCACATTGATCCTAAAAAACTCGATTCATGGATCGCAGTCTCAGCCGACGGCACAGTAACAGCCTATACGGGCAAGTGTGATTTTGGGCAAGGCATGTTCACAGTTCAGACACAACTGGTCGCGGAAGAACTATGTGTATCCATCGGCAAAGTGAAGCTGATTCAGTGCGACACGTCAATGGCTCCAGACCAGGGCACGACCTCCGGCAGCCAGTCCACGCCCACAAACTTCAACTCAGATAATCTTGCGCAGGCGGCGGCCACCGCACGCGAAGCGCTCCTGGCCATGGCCGCAAATCAATTCGGCGAGACCGCCGACCAACTCACAGTGGTGGACGGTGTTATTACTGGGAAAAGCGGCCATCGCGTTACATATGCCAAGCTCATTGGAAGCAAACAATTCAACCTTCCTTTAAATAAAGCGGCCAAGAGGCGGTCGCCTTCACAATGGACGGTTCTGGGAAAACCAGTTCCCGCACTCAACCGAGCCGCGCTCATGACAGGTCAATTTGAATTTGTGCACAACATCCGGGTTCCCGGCATGCTGCACGGGCGCGTTGTGCGTCCGCCAGAAATTGGGGCCACGCTCGCAGGCATAGACGAGGACTCGGTTAAACAAATCCCCGGATTTGTGAAGCTAGTGGTGCGCAATAACTTTGTTGGTGTGGTGGCAGAGAAACAGTTTCAGGCAGTTCAGGCTGCGCGGCAGCTCAAAATAAAATGGAACCATGCTCCGGACATCCCGGAGCAGAAGACGTTTTTTGATAGCTTGCGCAAGCAGCCGTCACAAGATGCGCTGATTGTGAACTCAAAAGACGTTGAACAACAACTTGCGCGTGCAGGCACAGTCATCAAAGCGACTTACTCTTATCCTTATCAAATGCACGGATCGGTTGGCGCATCCTGTGCCGTGGCGGATATCAAACCAGATAAGGCAACCGTGTGGTCGGCGACGCAGTCGGTTTATCCAACCCGCAGCATTGTGGCAAAACTTTTGGGGCTGCCGCTGGAGAGTGTGCGCGTCATCTACGTTCGTGGCTCTGGTTGCTACGGACTTAACGGTGCTGACACCGTTTCTATTGATGCAGCATTGCTGTCACACGCGGTAGGCAAGCCAGTCCGCGTCCAGCTTTCACGCCAGGATGAAATGGCATGGGAAAACTATGGCGCTGCGTGTGTCATAGAGGAGCGTGCCGCCATTGGCGATAGCCGGACCATCGTTGCCTGGGATTGCGAAATGTGGTCAGCTTCAAAGGGCGGCAGGCCCGGCTATGATCACCCGGGCAATGTCATTAGCGGTATGCTGGCCGGAAACGAGCCGGAAGAAATACAACCTCGTGCCGCCACAGAGCCACGCGCTGAGCTGCGCAACCGCAGCAATGCCGCTCCTTCGTATATTGCCGGCTGTGTGAATGGCAAGTGCAACGGTGGTGGAACAATTCGGAGCGAACGTGTGCTTACTCACACGTTTGCGTCGCCATTTTTTACAGGACCGTTGCGTTCGCCTTTGCGCATACAATACACATTTGCGCATGAGTGCTTTATGGATGAACTCTGTGCCAGCGTCAAAGCAGATCCGGTCGCCTTTCGGTTGCAGCACCTGAGTGACGCGCGGATCATTGATGTTGTAAAAGCGGCAGCACAAGCCGCCAAATGGGAAAGCCGACCTTCACCCAAAACCAATACTAATCGCACGAGGACAGTAATCGGACGCGGAATTGCCTGTGTAGCCTATGAAGGAAACAATGGCTATGCTGCGACAGTAGCTGAGGTCAGCGTGGACCTTGAAAGCGGTCTTGTGACGCCGAAAAGTTTTACCGTAGCGATTGATTGCGGCCCCATCTCAAACCCTGATGGGCTGCGCAACCAGACGGAGGGCGGCATTCTGCAAGGCATGAGCCGCGCACTGCTGGAAGAAGTGAAGTGGGACAATAAACGAGTCACATCGACTGATTGGGAAACGTACCATAGTCTTTATCTCGATCTCGCATTGCCGACCGTCAATACAGTCTTGATCAATCGCGTTGATGTTCCCGCAACCGGCGCAGGTGAAACCGCCATCACCCTCGCTCCTGCGGCAATCGGTAACGCGATCTTTGATGCTGCGGGCATTCGTCTCCGCGAAGTTCCCTTCACTGCTGAGCGCGTCCGTGCTGCACTGCTTGCCGCCAATGCGAGGGCCAATCAATGACCTGGCGAAAATCTTTTTTGCTGCTGCTGGTCGTGATTGCACTTGGAAGCCTGATTTTTCATCGGACACTCCGGGCATACTCATCAAGCGCAAACTTCGTGAACTCGGAGATCAGCACCCAGACGACGCGCGATGATGCTTTAGCGGCTTCTGCGTTCGAAGCAATGATTCCCGTACTCCATCACCCTCGCTGCATGAACTGCCACTCAACCGGAGACTTTCCCCGCCAGGGAGACGACAGCCATCAGCATACGATGAATGTGCGTCGCGGACTTGAAGGACAAGGTGTTGCCGGTCTGAAATGCAGCACATGCCATCAAGACCATAATCTTGCGGGAAAGCACACGCCGCCCGGCGCACCTGATTGGCATCTGCCTTCCACCCGGACGCCGATGATTTGGGAAGGCATGAGCGATAGGCAATTGTGCGATATTTTCAAAAATCCGGCACTCAACGGTCATCGCACCATAGATGAGATTGTCCAGCATATGAGTACGCCGCTAGTACTTTGGGGCTGGCATCCAGGCGAAGGTCGGACACCTATTTCCGTGCCTGAAAATGAGTTTCTGGCAAAAGTAAAAGAGTGGGCTGCTCGCGGAGCAGCCTGCCCTCGCTAAACTAGAAATCCGCTTTGCACTTCGCAACAAATGAATTCTATTCAACCGCTCAACGAAATTCTTGAGATTCGCAGGCATCGCTCCAGGTGACCAAGTGATTGATTTTAAAAGGGTTTATTGGTGGACCTGGTCGGGATCGAACCGACGACCTCTTCCATGCCATGGAAGCGCGCTCCCAGCTGCGCCACAGGCCCACATATGAACCTTCCTATTCTCGCTGACGGGAATGAAATCGTCAAACTAAAGCTGACAGCTACCGTCCAATAAAAGACTAAATTTCCCCACTTATGGAACTAATTGCCTAAAATTTCGTCTTGTAAAGAGGAAAAGGGTAAACTTTCAACAGGTAATCTACACACGGAATATGCAGACCTCCAACGGCTCCGATCAAAGCGTTTCATCCATAGCGGCAAAAAGCAGCGGCCAGAAAGCTGGGCGCAGAGGCGTATCCCTGAAAGAGCCTGTTCTTATTGCGCTGGAAACGCTCCGTTCGCATAAGTTGCGCTCATTTTTGACCCTCTTAGGAATCATCTTGTCGGTCTCCACGCTGATCATTGTGGTTTCCATGGTACAGGGCGCGAATAAATATGTCTCGGAGAAAGTGGCCAATTTTGGGTCCAACGTTTTTCTGGTTGCGCGATTCCCGCTCATCACCAGCGCTGAAGAATTCGTCAGGCTGTCACGGACAAATAAAAACGTTACCTGGGAAGACTATGAATATGTCCGCGACAACATGAGATTGGCAGAAGCCGTGGGGCTGGAAGCGCATCACAATGGCATTGTGAAATTTAAAACCGAGTCTATCGAAGATATCGATGTCCGCGGCGTAACGGCAAATATGGCCGGGATTGACACGGAAGAGCCCGTCAGCGGCCGCTACGTGACAGATGCGGATGACACGCACCGCTCCAACGTGACGATGATTGGCAACGATGTGGCCAAAAGATTCTTTGCCGGCGTTGATCCGTTGGGCAAATCCATCTATGTGGATGGCGAGTCCTATACCGTGGTAGGCGTGGCCAAGGAAATGGGCAGCGCGTTTGGCCAGTCGCAGGATAGTTTTGTTTATATTCCGGTGCAAACGTGGCTCAAGGTTTATGGCAGCAACACATCAATGAATATCAACGTAAAAGCGCTGGCGGCTGATTTAATGGCGCCCGCTGAAGATGAAGCGCGCGTACTCATGCGGGCGCGACGCCACGTGGGCGTAAAGCAGGCAGATACCTTTGGGGTTATTGAGCCTTCCGCCATCATGGAGCTTTACAACAGCCTCACGGGCACGCTTGCCACCGGTTCCATGGGCGTGGTTTTTATTTTTCTGGGCATCGGCGGCGTGGTGATTATGAATATTATGCTGGCCAGCGTTACTGAGCGGACGCGTGAAATTGGAGTGCGCAAATCCCTGGGTGCAACGCGGCGTGACGTGCTGATGCAATTCCTGGTGGAATCTGGGGTAATGGCCACTATTGGCGGGGTGATCGGAGTAATGTTAGCTGCGGTCATTTCTTTTACTGTAGGTCAGGTCACTTCTTTCCCCATGGACCTGCCAATTCGCTGGGTGATTACCGGCGTTCTCGTTTCCACCATGGTAGGTGTTTTCTTCGGCGTTTATCCGGCATACAAAGCGTCCAAGCTGAATCCCATTGAAGCCTTGAGGTTTGAAACATAAAGCCATGACTCACTCCAACATGCTGCTGGAAGACATAAAGATGGCGCTGGAGACGATCCGCACGCACAAGGTGCGCTCGTTTCTGACGGTGCTGGGCGTCGTCATTGGGACCATGGTGGCCATTGTGGTGGCCTCCATTCTGTTGGGCGTAGAGAAAAACGTTCAGGATTCCCTGAACGAGTTTGGCGTGGACAATCTTTTTGTCTTGAAATTCGATCCGGGCATACGTTTTGGACGGCTCTCTCCGGAAGAGCGTACGCGCAAACCGTTGACCTATGAAGACGGCATGGC
Source organism: Candidatus Angelobacter sp. (assembly GCA_036496365.1). Taxonomy (GTDB): domain Bacteria; phylum Acidobacteriota; class Terriglobia; order Terriglobales; family Acidobacteriaceae; genus Angelobacter. Next base: position 5,963 of record DASXLK010000028.1, read on the forward strand.
CGTGAAGGAAGAATTGCCGGCGGTAAAAGAGGTTGTGATTGAAATTCTTGCGCACATAGGCGATGGGCCCCAGCCCATCCGCACGGCGCGCAACAAAAATCATGAGCTCTCCAACATCGTTTTTCGCGGCATGACCGCCACCTATGCTGACGTGGTGAATGGGCGCATGAAAGAAGGCCGCTTTTATACTGACCAGGAAGACCTTCATCGTGAAGATGTTGTGGTAATCGGCTATGACGCGGAGAAAAGTCTCTTCCCGGATGAAACCGCCGAAGGCAAGCAACTGCTGGTGGATGGCAACCTCTATACGGTGATCGGCGTATTCGATAAAAAGAAGAGCACGCTGAACCAGGGCGGCGATGTGGAAGTATTTATTCCCTACAGGACTTATAAGAAGCACTATCCTCAGGACGATGAAATTGCCTTGATCGCCGGAGCTTATCCGGGGATGAAGTCCGTGGCAGAAGACCAGATCCGTGGGCTGCTGCGCACCCGCCGCCGCGTGCCTCCAAACAAACCGGATACGTTTGGCATCAGCAGCGCCGAGCAATTGGGCGTGCAATTTCGTGACATTATGTCCGGCATCTTCAAGCTGGTAGTGTGCGTGGTTTCCGTGGGACTTCTGGTTGGGGGCGTTGGCGTGATGAATATTATGCTGATGTCCGTTACGGAGCGTACGCGCGAAATTGGCGTCCGCAAAGCCATTGGCGCACGCAAACGCGACATCAGCTTTCAATTCATTACTGAGGCCATGACGCTTACAGGGATCGGCGGCTTCCTTGGTGTAATCTTATCGCTCATCTTGAGCTTCATCATGCAGCTCGCCCATTTTCCGTCATCAGTGCCAATCTGGGCAATTTTCCTCGCCCTTGGCGTGGCCAGCAGCGTTGGCCTGTTCTTTGGGATTTATCCGGCAGTAAAGGCCGCAAGACTGGACCCGGTGATTGCTCTGCGCTACGAATGACGTTTCGCCGCAGATTTTACGCAGAAAAACGCAGATAAAACGGAACGTGAAAATCCAGAAAGCTACTTCCTGCCCCAGCTTTTCAGTTCATTTTTGTATTCGTGTTCGCGGCTAATCCGACTCAGATCAGCGTTCATCGCCAGAAGTCTGCGGCAATTTCAATGCTTCCCGTACATACCCATACGGGCAATGCCTGCACCCGGACCGGCAGCAATATCCGCGCTTGAGCAGGTATTTGGCGGTGAAAACCCACTTGCCGCTTTCAGTGTAGTAATCTTCGCCAAAAATCAGCTCATCGCTATCGCTCATTGGCACTCACAATACTCAGCGGAAATACTTCAGGCGTCTCCGCAAGTACGCCATCTTTAAAGCTTACATATTTGCCGGAGATTGCCGGCACCCGGTCCCCGGGCACAACGATTCCCACAAGGTTCAAAGGATCAGCAGCTGAGATAGTAACGACCTCGCCCGTGAGCGGCAGGTTTTTCATCGC
>DASXLK010000029.1:0-24634 GCA_036496365.1 Candidatus Angelobacter sp.
GTGCCTTGCTATTGCCGCCAACGGCAGGGGCCCAAAGCTAAAAGAAGCTGGCGCCGATCTGATTGTTGATGATTTCACGAAAGCGAATCTGAATGATCTGAGCAAACTGTTTGTCGAAAAATAACGCTGAACAAGCTTTCCGGTAGCAATCAGTCTGCCTAAAACCAACTCCACCAGACATAAGACCACCGCACCAAACAAAATTCGTAGCAGACGAGTCTCCTTGGGAAGGAGCATGGAAACTCGTCTGCTGCCCTGAAGAAACCAGCCAGAGCCAATCGCATGGCTGACCGGCTAGTCTCGTCAGTTTCGCGGGACGCGAACTCACTAAAACTGCAACGAACTTAAATCGGCACTGGCCTAAACTGCGCGAGCCAGTGTCCGTGCGCCAGCCTTGATGACCTGGCTGGAAAACCGCTCCATCTCTTCCAGTTGCGGACTGAACTGCAACAACAACAAATCAGCGCCTGCCTCTTCAAATTCGGCAACGCGCTCGGCCACCTGTTCCGGCGTTCCCACCAAGCCGGAACGCAAACCACGATTCGAAACCGAGTAATCCTCCAGCGACACTTGCTGCTCGAGTTGGGTGTTGGCCAGCCACTGCTGATAATTCTGGTAGCCAGCAGCGTTTTGCTTTACGTCAGTAATGCGGCGCAGCTCGTCCTGGGCTGCGCGCTCTGAGTCGCGGACAATGGCATAAGCCGCGACACCGAACTGCATTGGCGGCAGACCAAACCGTTCACGTCGCTCAGAAAGATCGCGGACCTTTGCCCGGATCTTCTCCGGTGGATCACCGTGCATCACGTAAGCATCGCATTTCTGCGCGATCAGGTTCTTGGCTGCCTCTGATTCGCCACCGGCATAGATCACAGGCCGCGGCCGCGATACCGGCTTTGGCTGCAGGACCAGGTCTGTCACTTTGTAATATTTGCCCTCATAATTTACGTGGTCGTGCTTCCAGGCGTGATCTACCACATCCAGCCATTCTGAGGTGCGCGCGTAGCGATCGTCATGCTGGTCAAACTGCACGCCGAATTTGCGCGCCTCTTCTGCCCACCATGATGAAACCACGTTCAGTGAGACGCGGCCATTGCTAATGTGGTCAATGTTCGCGGCCTGCTTGGCCAGCAGCGCCGGATTGTGGAAGGTTGGCCGCACCGCTACCATCAGTTCAAGCCTGTGCGTTACCGCGGCCAGCGCCGCTGCCGTGGACCACGCATCCAGCGACGGCTCTTCCGGACCTTTAATGTCATTCAGGTTGAGTTCGGCAATCAGCGTGAGATCATAGCCAATTTCTTCACTGCGGCGCGCCAGCCGGCTCACATAAGACCAGCTTGTTTCCATCTGCTCGTCTTCCACATTGCGCAGCCAGCCGCCAAAAACAGGGAGCCAGTATCCGTATCGCATTACGCAGCCTCCTGTTCCAGAAAATCGACGAGTTTTATGAAAGGATCAAAGCCAATCACCTTGGGGCCATCGGCCACAAAGTTGGAAAGCGCGTTGATATCGTAAAAATAAAGCTGGCCGTCGCGATCATCAATGATGTACTCAATGCCGCCAACTTCAATATGCGCTTCCTGCATAATGCGCTCTACCTGCTGAATAATTTCGTCGGAAGGAGTAAAGCCCTCCACTTTCAGGCCGGTTTTGGGAGCGTCCACGGCGCATGCGCCGCGGGCCAATTCCTGTCCGGCGGTAGTGCGGCAGATATCGGCTGGGCAGAGATCAAATGTCTCGCCCGTGAGATGGACTTTAATTCCATAGAGGAATTTTCCGCCCACAACTTCCACGCGGACAATGTGTCCACCGCGCGCGGGGATAAACTCCTGCACCAGCGCCGTTGTGTCCAGTCCCAGGTCAAGCGTGTCGGCTTTTACGCCTGCTTCCAGATCGGCCAGCGTGTTAAATTTCGTTACGCCCGCGCCGCTGCCGCCGATGTTCGGCTTTACCACAATAGGGAAGCGCAGCCCCTGTGAAGCCTGCACGGCGTCCGCCGGGTTGTTAATCACGCGGCTCTTAGGATAGGGAAGTTTCAGCGTTTCCAGTAGCGATAGCTGGAGCGCCTTGGACGTTTCATAGCGAAACGCCTTCTGGCCGTTTACGATGCGTTTGCCGCGCTGCTCCAGATGGTCAAGGTAATAGAGCGTGTAAAAGATGGCCTGCCCGTGGCCCCGGCGATAGGCCGATGGGCTCATGCGATTGAACACCAGTGAGTAGCCGCCTTCACCGTTCAGGTGTGCGGGATCAAAATGGTGCTGCGCCGCGTCAATGCGGACATAAGGAACGCCGCGGCGGTCCAGCTCTTTAAATAGCGGTACGAACCAGTGCGGATGCTCGTAATAAATGGCGATTGGCTGTTTTTGCTTTGACATACCCTTCCTTTTCTTTCAGGGCGCCGGTCAAGTCCCGTGAGCAGCCAAAACAAAAAGGGCCGCTCATTTGAGCGGCCCCGGTATTGAATCTGAGTAATACTTAAGAAAAATTGCTCAGCACCGGCCGCTCCCATATACACATACAGCAACACATGGCCATGGCCATGTTGTGTTTGGAGGCAGCGCTGGTGAATGAATGCTTCATTTACGGCTTTTAGCTTACATGGGGATTAAGGGCGAGTCAAGGACTTCTCAAACAGCGCCGGTTTGGTTACCTGCTCTTTGCGACAGGTGAAGTTTCTCCGGTGCCGCTGCAAGGTGAGCAGCGCATTCCGTATAAGAGGCCGGAGCCATGGCAGGTTGGACATAGCTGCGTTGGAGCTTTGGTAGAGGTTGTCATTGAGTGTGATCATACTCTCTATTTGTTGAAGCCGTGTGAATACAGCGAAATAGCCAACAAAAACAGGGCTTGGGGATTTTTACCGCAGACGACGCAAAAGGGTCGCAGAGGGTCGCGGAGAAGAAGGGAAGTTGCCGCAGATTTGCGGAGATGGATGCTGATTTGATAAGGAGCGCTAAGCCCTAGGCGGAAGGTTTCATGTGACTGTGAAAAGGGGTATACGGAGCAGTAGGCTCGAAAAAAAAGCTTTCTCGAAGTTTAGGTATTGCTTGCCTAGCCTCTTCATATCCGAATGCGCGGAGCTGATCGAGAGATGTTGTATTGTCGAGAGCAAACCGGCCTGCCCTAACGGTCGGATTAAACCTATGGACATGGTCATGGCCAGCAAGTAAGTAGGCTGTGCCCATGGATGCAAATGACTGACCGGACATGGCAGCTGTAATCGCTGCTCGAGCCCATTTTAAAGCGCCTCCCCCTACCTTGATAAAATCTTTCGGTTCCTGAGTGCAGCCTAGGCTCAATATTTCGAGATTGGATCGTTCAGCATCTAATGTAGCAATCGCCTCGACAACTGCTAGACCAGTAGGGTTATTGGCCCATAACCCACCATCCAGAAATGGAACTCCTTCCGGAGATATATAAGCTGGTAGATAGACTGGAGCAGCTGATGTTGCAAGAGCTACATCCACAGCCTTAACGCTGAAATCCATTTCAAAGCGCGGATTGTGGGGGGTCTTGTAAACATGGATTTCGCCAGAATTGGAATTAAAAGTTGGGATCACAAGGCGTGCAGAGGAATCGCCAAGCGACAAATCCTGAAAAACTTCAGCTAATGCGTTTCGCAGAGCATGATTCTTGTATCTGCTTGTAAAAAGACTTCGGCATTTTCCAAATAGAGATCGACCAGATACGGGAAAAATACTTGGACCCTTCGTAATATAAAATTCAAGCAATTGTGAGGCCGTAAGGCCTAGGCCCAGCCCAAGTGCGATGATTCCACCCGTTGACGTTCCAACAATTAAATCAAAATATTTACTGATCCTGTGTGGAAGTCGCTCTTCAATTGCTGACAAGAATGCAGCAGGAAACACGCCTTTGATGCCACCTCCATCAATCGAAAGAATTCGAATTCTTGGTGTGCTCATGCGGGTCGATGTTGAGGGGCATCAGGATGGGTACCACCCCCAATCCAAGCGCCTGTAAAAAGCCAAACTTCATAAAAGTACAACCATCCAGATATCCATTGCATGATGGTGTATGCGATAGGCAAATCCGATTTCCAATCGTCGGAGTTATGCAGGCAGAGAGAACCTAAAGAATAATAAAAATGTGGAAGCCTTACATGATCTGGATGGACAAGCAAGTCCGGTGAAACTACTTTTATTTCCGGTATATGAGGCGGCCTATAGCAAACCTTAAACCGATAAGTATTGCTCGCCGCAGTTGGTTGCAATGTCCCGATCCAGACAGCAACATTCCTAGCCAGAGTGTACGAGAATTCTGGATAAGCATGGCGCATAAAATAAATTTGCTGTGCCAACGTAAGCTTTCGCAATTTGAAATATTTATTCGCCATGATAAGTGTTGGGACGCATCGGTAAGGCATCTGCCGCGCCAATGCCAGTAATTATTCCCGATGACTTAACCCCAAGCATTTTCTTAGTCCGTGCTTCTTGAACTCGTTTTGCCTGCTTAATAACCGCAGATTTCACAGTTTCGCCGAAGAGACCTTCCAATGCGGGGTTAATATTCACTGATTTTGCCAGGATTAAATTCCATTGGCGCCTAAAATTCCGTATACCTTCTACAAATGCTTCATAGGCTGCTTGATCGTTATTCCATCTCTCGCTGAGATCTTCTCTGAGATTGGCAGGATTACAAATTATAATACGAGTACGCTTGCTCTCCGCGATTGTAATCTCATCACAGATGCAATTCAGGATCTTTGCAAGAGCTGTATTTATACAATCATCGCCGTCATAATGTTTGGCCGCTAGCGTTGTCAGAACGATTGATATTGGTGCAGTGTCACACCGATTTTTGTAATAAAGGTCTCGCCACCTCTTAATTAGCTGGACAACAAATTGCAGCGGATGCTTTTCTTGAATAGTCTGTTGGTCTGGAACAGGAATTGCTCGCGCCATAACCAGCTTCAACAATGCAGCCTCTGATTTTTTTACAAACCAATTTACATAACCAACCGGATTGCTATCCTTCCACTCTTGCAATTGACGATCTGGAACCTTGATACAGTTCGAGCCAGCTTCCAAGTTTAAACAAGCGGGCAATACATCCATATAGAACTCATTTGCATATTCAATGCGAACGCAGCGGTTTTTAAGCGACACCATAGATCTATAAGTGCCATGATTCTGCAAATAATTAAAAAGCGTAAAAAGAAGAGTCATCGGCTTTATTTCGTGATGAGATCGCGATAATTGCAAAACGAAATCAAGATCATGCGGTCCTTGCAATGGCTGAACTGTTGTTCCTAAACGCATTGAACCTTGCGGATAAATCAGAGGCTTTTGAAGTCTGAAAGGACTTCCTTCTGATTCAAGGACGTGTGATAGAGCCTTATATCTGTCTTGCGCTTGTTGGTATCGGGATGTGGAAAGTTGAAGTTCTTCACCAATTTCATAGAGAAGATCATCTAGTTGGAGTCCAAAATCCTCAGTAAAAAACATTGTTGGTGCCGCCATGAATTGCCTCCTTAGTTGGCACGTGAGTTTTAATTTTGAGGGGTGGTTCGCTACAACTGGAGGTACTCCGCAGTAACACCGATTTGCGCCGACGACCCGCCTAATAGGCAACCAAAAACTCTGGTGTTTGGAAATTACGCCTGCATATTGCGCGTGTCAAGAGGCTTATACAATCTATTGTACCTTAGTGCGGATGAATGCTTAAATTAGCAGATAGGGCCTTATTCGTCAGCGGTATACCGACCAATTTATTAAGTAATAGATAATTCGCTTTACATTCGTTTTTGGATGCGCTAGTATTACGCGAGATTCGCTATATGTTTGAGGCGAATAATACATAAATGTGTACTTTTTTTACATTAGTAGAATGCAAGGAAGAAGAGAAGCAACGTGATTCGGAGCCGAAAAGAGGCAGTTAGAAGGCTTCGACCGCGCGGTGACCGCTCGGTCGAATGACTGTTCGCCTTTTGTTTGCAACAAAGCAGCTACCCCCGGGTGGGGTCTGGCTGAAGAACGCAGGCAGAGGGTCACAAAAAGATTGCCAGAATTGCCAACATTGCCAAAGATTGGCAATTTGAACCGCTCCATGAATGTGATCCGGGGCCATTTGGAAATGCGGTTGAGCGCAGTTTGGCGGCAGAGATACAAGAATGAGCCCGTTCGAGAGGCTCAAAAGCGAGACGCAACGGGAGAGGAAGATTGCGATGGCAAATGAGAAAACGAGGGCGATCCATGAGCTGAACGATAATTTTGGATTCAGGCCGGGTGAAAATGCGGTGGGGTTTATCCAGGAAGAGAGCGATTTGTGGTACAAAGCGCGGACACACGATGAGCGCGAAGCGGTGAAACGGATACGCGATGCGCGCCGTTTGCGGGAAGAGCAGGAACGGCAGCGGAAGGCATGGCCGGCGACGCAGGCCGGACAACTGCTGAAGCAGCTAGGCGAGTGTTTTACGGCCTACCGGGAATGTATTGAGCAAGACCCCAGATTGCAGGAGAAGGCGCTGGCGTATGACGAGATGAACCAGAAGATCTTTAACAAAATGAGAAATACGCTGGAACGCGCCAATAACGCTCCGCGATGCCGGTTTGAGAAGGTAAATGGCCAGCCGTGCCGCGCCCCGAGGGTGCGAGGCAAGAAGTATTGCCATATGCACCAGACGATGGAAGATGCGCGTCCGGAGAAGATCAGCCTGCCGGGACTGAGTGATGCGAACGCGATACAGGCGGCGATTGCCAAAGGCGCGCAGGCGCTGGTGGATGGAAAGCTGGAGCAAAAACAGGCGTCGATATTGGGATATTACCTGCAACTGGCGTTGAGCAATGTTGGTCGCGTGGATTTTGAAGAAGAGCGCGAAGGGCAGAGCGCCACCCAACACGGATAAAGGCAAAATCAGATATTACTGCGAACGCTGATTGACGTGATTTGGGATGAAAAAGGGCCGCCTAGGCGGCAGGGAAGATTCAGGTTCTTTGACAATTTTGCCAATACGGCTGCAGAAGAGCTTTGGCGACGAATGCACGCAGATTGGAGGCATTGTCTGCATCTCTACTTCAATCCGGCGGAGAAGTGCGTATCTCCATATAGGCCGGTCATGGTGATGGGGATTTGAGCCCCGGCATGTTTTTTCTTGAAGAAAGGATCCAGCACCTTGAGGAAGAAAGATTTTTTCCCTGTGGTGGCCTCTGAAACTGTGGCCATCATGCGCATCTGGCCGTGAAGGTTCACGCGTTTATTCACCAGGTTATATGTCCCGTTCATATCGCCATGCGCTCCGGGAACGGAAAAAGAGATGCGAGAAAAGGCGGCGACTCCTTTCGCCATGTGCACCTGGCCGGTCAATTTGGTAAGTACGCGCTCAAAGCCGTCTTTATCGTCGTCCTGATCAAAGTCTTTCTGCTTGTCTTTTTTGCCTTCGGCGCGCTCGCTGAGCTGGTCGATGTCTTTTTGCGTGTTGCTGGAGGTAAATTTGACGGGATCGCTACTGAAAGTTCCCGTGAGCTGCACCCGCTCTTTGAAGGGCCGCGACTCGGGTGGCAAAGTGATTTTAGTTTGAAAAGCGATTGGTCCCGTTACCGGCGAACGCCGCGCGTTGGAAAAGAGAAGAATCAGGTCCTGAATCTGGCCTCTGCCTTCTGTCACATTGAGCGCAACGGTTTTGGGATAGCCAGTGATAGCGGCGTCAGCGGTGAGATCAGTGTCGCCCAATCTCGCCTTGAGCATGGGAAGCGTGACGTCACCGGTTTTGAGATCAACCGACCCGCGAAATTGTGTGGCCACGTGGAAGCGATGCCCGCTCTCAGTGACTTCAAACTGCGGCGTGTCAGTATTGCCGGCGACGCTCAAGCGGTCGAGAGTTCCGGAGAATTCGCCGCGTGAGGAAACTATGCCGCCAAGGCTTTTGAAGACACCCAGATCGCCTTGCTGCAAGCTGTATGTGCCGGAAACCGCCGTGCTTCTGACCATGCCATTATCGTCTTTCCACGGCCCCAGCCATCCGCTGGATTCAACTTCACCGGGGAAGATTGGAAGACGCAATGAAACCTGGTAGGGAACTCTATTGTGATCGCCAATATTGCGGAAGAGAATACGATGCACCTGGAAGACAAGAGGCCTGTTTTCAGCCCCGCCGGTTGCGATCTCCAGCAATGCGTTCTCCGCGCTGATCTCTTCAATCACAGTCTGGCCACCTTGGGAATTAGCTGCCTGATGCAGATTGGCGCCGCCTGCGGGTATATGCACCCGCAATCCGTCAGCGATGATTTTTTTAATCCTGCTCGGTTTACTAAGCAGGCCTGCCAGCGTGCTTTCAATGGTCAATTTGCGGATGGTGATGATTGGAATAGCTTGTTGCCCGGCACGCGAAGGAGAATCATTCTGCAGGAACACTACATTTTCAGCAACACAACCGGGATAAGGAAAAAATGTACTGCGAAAGCCGTGAATCTCAACTTTTGCGGAAGAAGCCTGCTCCAACCGTTGGATCAGTGCGGCTCTGGTGAAGGGCCATTTAAGTGCGAACACAATAACGAAGATACAAATGCAGGCACCGACTCCAAAACAGATCCAGCGGAGTAATTGGCTCTTTGTTCCTGTTCTGGTTGTCATTTGCGGCGGTGCGATGGATGTTGACATGACTGCACTAGTTGGATGCAGACGGGAACTGCTAAATCGGTAGCAGCTCTGTTCTTTCGTGAGTTGCGGCTTTCATTGGGATGAGTGTTCTGACTCTCTCAAGGCGAGGGTGCTGAAAATAGTTAATTAATATTTCAGTTTTAGCGAAATTTAGTGCTAAAAATCGGCGCTGGTGGATGAAGACCAGCGCCGGTAAGGAGTAAGAAGAGAGTGCGATCTCCTGGGGCAGTTGAAAGTTTGGTATCGTCGATCCATTGTGCCAGTTATTTCTTGGCAGTCTGTTTATTGTCAGCTGGTTTTGTAGAGGCCTGTTTGCCCTTTACTTTTACTTCCTTGATCCGCGCTTTTACTTTTGCTGCAACAGATGCAGGAAGAGGTGCGTAAGCCAGATCAGAAGTCATGGTCTGGCCTTTGCTGACCATCCACGTAAGGAAATCCACAAAAGCTTTTTCCTTGCTGGCGTCGGCCCATTCGGCTGGGACGAGCAGCCAGGTAAAGCTGCTGATGGGGTAAGCTGCTTTACCAGGAGCGTTGGTGATGGAGACACGGAAATCGTCTGGCATGTCTTTCACGCCGGCGGCCGCTGCCGTTACTGATTCCAGGCTGGCTTTGATAAATGCTCCACTGGCATTTTGGATGCTGCCATATGGCATTTTATTGGAAAGGGCATAGATCAGCTCAACATAGCCAATGCTGCCTTCTGTCTGCTTCACCATGCCGGAAACACCTTCATTGCCTTTGCCGCCAAGACCGGCGGGCCAGTTGACTGACGTGCCTTTGCCGACTTTGTCCTTCCATGCTGAGCTTACTTTGCTGAGGTAATCAGTGAAAATGTACGTAGTGCCGCTTCCGTCTGAACGATGCACGACTACGATTTCGGCGTCGGGAAATTTCACGCCCGGGTTTGCCTTGGCAATGCGTGCGTCATTCCAGTTTTTGATGTTGCCCAGAAAGATATCGGCAAGCACATCTGGCGTGAACTTAAGTTCGCCGCTTACGCCGTTGATGTTATATGTGGGAACAACCGCGCCGAGCACGGTCGGGATATGAAAGACTTTGCCCGGCGTCTGGGCAAGCTGCTCATCGGTCATGGGGCCGTCACTGGCGCCAAAATCAACCGTGCCCGACTGAAGCTGTTTAATGCCGCCGCCGCTGCCAATGGACTGATAGTTGATCTGAACATCATTGTGGGCGTTGTGATATTCGCTGAACCATTTTTGATAAATCGGGTTGGGGAAAGTTGCGCCCGCGCCATTAAGATTTGTCTCTGCGCTGCTTATGCCCACCAATGCGGCCATAAGCGCCATTGCCATTACAAGTCTCATTCTCATCGTTCCTCCTGAGGGTACAAGGTGAACGGTAACAAAGCAGTGTTAAATGAGTGTTAAAAGGAAAATGGCATCAAAATCAGGCCTTGGGCAGCAGAAAGAAGAAAGTGGTTCCATGGCCGACGGAGCTTTCCACGCGGACCGCGCCACCATGGTTCAACACAATATGTTTTACGATCGCCAGACCGAGCCCGGTTCCGCCGCTCTCGCGCGAGCGCGCTTTGTCCACACGGTAGAAGCGCTCAAAGATGCGCGGCAAATGTTCAGAGGCGATGCCTGGGCCAAAATCGCGGACAAAAAATTCAATGCCTCCGGGCTGCTCCTGCGCTCCGATAATAATTTTCTTGCCACTTGCGGCATAGCGGATCGCATTGCTGATTAAGTTGCCGAACACCTGATGAACGGCATAGCTATCGCAGAGCACCGACCAGTCCGGAATATCTTCCACGGAAATTTCCACATCTGCAGAGCGGGCGTTTTCCTGCATGGAAGAAGCTGACTCAGCCAGAAGCTGCCGTGCGGGGTGAGCGCGAAGGTCCAGCTTTTCCTCTCCGGATTCAACTCGCGCCAGCACCAGCAGATCTTCTGTAAGGCGTCCCATGCGATCGGCATTGCGGCGGATTACCTGCAGGAATTCGCGCGCGCTATCATTGAGCAATCCGTCGGATTCGATCAGCGTTTCAGTGTACCCGCATATAGAGGTCAGCGGAGTACGCAATTCATGTGAGACATTGGCGATAAAGTCTCGCCGCGTTTTTTCCACGCGCTCAACTTCAGAAATATCATGCAACACACTCACCACACCGCCATCGGGCAGAGGCTCGGCGTTGACGGAAAACGATCTGCGGCCCGAAAGAGAAGTGGCAATCGTGCTCTCACGATGCTTCGATTCAAGCGCAGCCGTAAGCGTAGCCAGAAAGTCCGGATGGCGCAGCAGCTCAACCACTGAAGCGCCAATACGCACCGGCTGGCGAACAATGCCGGCAATGGCATGGTTGGCCCAGCGCACTTTCATATCTGGTGAAACGGCAATCACTCCGTCCGTCATGCTATTAAGTAAAGCTTCAAGTTCAGATCGGCTTTCACGCACTGCGGCAAAATTTTCTTCCAGCCGCCGCGCGGTACGGTCAAGGGCCGCGGCAACTTGCGCAATCTCATCACCGCTGGTCTCAGCAATACGCGCGGAGAGATCACCCGCGGCTATCTGCTCAGCAAAACGAACAATACGGCGCAGCCTTTGCGAAATGACTTCAGCAATGACAACGGCCAAGACGAGCGCCATCAATAGGGCCAGAATCGTAGCGCGCATCAGGTTGGAGCGAATCTCGGCAATGTGCTGGCGGACGCTCGAAAGCGGATAAGCCAGCCGAACAATCTTGTCTCCGCTGGGAACGGCAAGATACAGAAATTCAATGCCCACCGTATGGCTGAGCCGTGTAGAACTGCCGGTTTTTCCGCCCAGAGCGTCTATCACCTCCGGCCGCCTGGCATGGTTTTCCATCGTTTCTGGATCAGCTTCGGAGTCGGCCAGCACAACGCCGTCGCGTGCAATCACGGTCACACGCGTCTCGGTAATTTGAGCTTCCTCCGTGGCCATCTGCTGCAGCGAGTGCTGCTGGTCATTCTGCGCCCGCAAAGCAAAGCTCTTGGCGTCCTGTGTGAGCCGCTGCTCCAGGTCATAGCGCAGCGTTTTTTCCCAGGTATGGCGGATACTGATGTCCAGTGTGAGCGTGGCTGTGGCAATCACTGCCACAAAAGCTCCCATTGCTTTCAGAAAAATCCGGTTTCTCACTTGGCCGCCTCAAACTTATATCCAGCGCCGCGAACGGTCTTGAGATATCTGGGGTCTTCAGGGTCTCGTTCAATCTTTTCGCGCAACCGCCGGATGTATACGTCCACGGAGCGCGGGGTAACAAAAGAGAGATCGCGCCAAACGGCGTCAAGAATCTGGTCACGAGTAAACACGCGGCTGGGGTGTGACGCAAGAAAATGCAGGAGCCGAAACTCTGTCGCGGTCACTTCCGTGGCGGCGCCGCGGACGGTAAGAGTCATGGAGTCACTGCTTAATACAAAGTCAGGGGTCGTGATGCTGGTGGTCAGCGGCTGCTCAAAGCGCCGTAGCACCGCGCGAACGCGCGCTGTAAGCTCACGCGTGCCGAAGGGTTTGGTGATGTAATCGTCAGCGCCAAGGTCAAGCCCTTTGACGCGGTCTTCCTCGTTGGCCTTGGCAGTGAGAAAGATGATAGGAATTCGCGCCAGATCGTGGCTCTCGCGGATTTGGCGGCAGACTTCAAAGCCGCTGCCGCCGGGCACCATGATATCGAGCAAAAAAAGCACAGGCGGTTGTTTGCGCGCCAACGGCAACACCTGATCGCCGGAAACAGCGATGCGCACGGCGAATCCCGCCAGTTGCAGATGGTGGCTCACCAGGTTGCCGATGTCGGCATCATCTTCAAGGACGATTATGTTTTGCTTCACCAAAATGTCGGCGCCTTTTCGTTACACGATTTTAACTGCAACAGCTGAAAATTCATGTGGGACGAGATGCTCCATCCGATTGTAAGCGGCTGGCGGTGCTGCTACCATCTAAGCGTGAATTTCCCCAAAACTTTTCTCGCAAAAATCACCTTTGCTGTGGCTTTTGTCGCCTCGGTTGCCCTGTACGCCGCTGGCCCTGCCATGGTTTTGCCATCTGTACCTCCTACAGTGGATTCCATTACTCCCGGCGAGTTGCGCATGCACCTGCAGTTTCTGGCCTCGCAGGAATTAGGCGGGCGCTATACGCTTTCGCCGAGCTTCGCAATTGCGGCGCGCTATCTTGCTACACGCCTTGAGGCTTATGGATTCAAAGGTGCTGGTGAACATGGCGACTTTCTGCAGACATTCCAGGTGATCTCAGGCAAGCCTGATACCGCAAAGAGTTCGCTGGAGGTCACTGCTGGAGGAAAGACGAACAGCTACCACTTCGGTGATTTCTATGCCGGAGCCAGCGGAACCGGATCGGCCGAGGGGCAGGTTGTTTTTCTTGGCACGGGAATCTCTTCGCCTGCACAAAAGATTGATGATTATGCTGGCTTGGACGTGAAAGGGAAAATCGTCCTGATTGTGCCCGGTGTTCCTTCCGGTGTAGATGCCACGAAGCTCGGCGAAGATGAGTCTGGTTCAGCCGCAGCGCAAGCTCATGGGGCCGTGGGGATTTTGCAATTACCGCCCCAACGTCTATTGGAGCCTATGAAAAATAAAGGCTTCGCAGAGCGGGCTGCCGGACGCGAAAGTGTTCGTCTGGCAAAGGATTCTGAGGGCAAGCTGCCTGTGATGACTCTAGGACCAAGTGTTGCGGAAGAGATTCTGTCTACGGTTGGGCTTGATCTGAAGAATGTGTACGATCTGGGACGCAAACAGAAGTTGCAGCCCAAAAAAACGGATATCTCGGTGAAGATGGCTGTCTTCATGCAAACAACCCGCACAACCACACAGAATGTGGCGGCCACTCTTGAAGGCACCGATCCTAATCTGAAAAATGAGTATGTGGTATTCAGCGCCCATTACGACCATTTGAAAACCGGAGCGAATGGAGAAATTTATCCTGGCGCTGACGATGACGGCTCCGGTACCACGGCCATCCTCACCATCGCTCACGCCATGTCACTGGAGCACCCCAAGCGTTCCGTGCTGGTGATGTTCCATGCCGGGGAAGAACTTGGCTTGCTGGGCTCTGAATACAACACGGATTACGCGCCTGCGGTTCCACTGGACAAGATGGTGGCTGATCTTAATATCGACATGATTGGGCGCTCCAAACCCGCAGGAGACCAGCAAGTTGCAGACGAGCACCTTACTGACGCCAATTCCGTTTATCTGGTGGGTTCGAACCGTATCAGCCAGGAATTGCATCAACTGAGTGAAGAGACCAATTCACAATTTCAGAAGCTGAAATTGGATTACTACTATAACGACCCCGATAATCCGGAGCGCATCTACTATCGCTCAGACCATTGGAATTACGCCAAACACGGCGTACCCGTGATTTTTTATTTTGACGGGGTCCACGTGGATTACCACAAACCCACGGACACCGTGGACAAGATTGATTTTGACAAGATGACAAAAATTACCCGGCTGGTATTTGAAACAGGATGGCGGATCGCCAACCTGGATCACAGGCTGGCGACAACGCATTAATGGCGCGTGGATTTGATGGTCGTGATTTGACCGATAGGCTTTTTGTCTTGCATGTATGTGTCCATCACGACCTCAAGCCGTTCAAAAAATGAAACCGCCGGCTTCGTTTCCGTGGTTTCTGGCTTGGGCGGCTTAGGGGAAAGCGCCCGCACTAACTCATTCACTCTCAGCATGTGGTTAGCTTGCTGTTCTTTGTTGATTTCGTCGTTGTTTTCAGCTGGCGCTGCCCCATTTGTGGATTTTCCCGAAGCGTCTTCCGTATAAAACCATAAAATGCGCCGAAGTTGGTCCAGCTCAGTTTTGAAGTGGGTCAATACCTGCATAGCGTTGGGGTCTTCAAAAAACCTGGCAGACCGGTTATCGGTTGCGGGCTCCATCAGGTCGCCGTGCATTTCCGCCTGAATAGTCTCCAACTCGCTTATTACGTTGCGAATTCTGTTTAAGACTGCGTTTTTGGCCTTCGGTTGACGTTGCCACGAAGTGAGTGTGGAGCGGCGAGGGGTGTTGCCGGTTGGTTTCATGTTTGTCTTTGGAATTCAGGAATACAAACATACAGGCTGCGACTGGCAAATATAAGAAAAGAATTAGATAAGTTCCCAGTTAGATAATACGAGAAAGAATGCTTATGCTGGCTAGATCCGGCGCGCCAGAACCAGCGTGATATCGTCAGGCTGCTCAGTTGACCCGATCCAATCCTGGATGGCAGAGACAGCGTGCTCCGTGATCCTCTCCAGCGGCAAGTGACGGTAAGTAGAAATGGTTTCAATTAGGCGCTCCTCGCCAAATTCGCCGAATTCATTTTCCGGTTCGGTAATTCCGTCACTAAAAGCAATAAAGATATCGCCCGGGTATAGCTCTACGGTTTCTTCTTCATAATCGCGATCACTAAATAAGCCAACCACGGTACCGCCTGTTTCCAGGCGGCGCACAGAACCATCGGACGCAAGAACAATGGGCGGAAGATGGCCAGCGTTGGAATAAGTTAACCGGTGTTTTAAGTCGTCATAGAAACCCAGAAAAAGCGTGGCGTATTTTTCTGGCTGCGTGCTCTGGAAAAGATGGCGGTTGAGTAACCAGAGCATCTGGGCCGGGGAAGCAGGCGCTGCCTGCGCCGTTACCATTGCCATGCGACCGGTAGTGCCATAAGCGGCCGTGGTCCCCACAGAGAGAAGCTGTTCCTGCTCATAGGCCCGGACGGCAGAATGAATAGTAGCCATGAGCAGCGCGGCGGAAATACCTTTGCCGCTGATATCGCCGACGGCAATTCCTATCTGGTCAGGGCCATAGGAAAGAAAATCGTAGTAATCTCCGCTCACAATGCGCGCCGGGCGGCAGACGCCGTATAACTCCAGGGTGCTGGTGCCGGCAATGGCCTGGGGAAAAAGTTGTGCCTGCACTTCATGCGCAATTTCCAGTTCGCTTTGCAGTCGCTCTTTTTCTTTCTGCTCGATAATCAAGCGCTCCAGATTGGTCGTCATGGAGTTGAAGGAAACCTGTAGCGCGGCCAACTGGTCTTTTTCCTTCACCTGAATGCGGTGGGTGAAATCACCGCGATTGATGTGCTGTGTTGCTTTGTATAGATTTGCGACCGAATAAGTGATGGTGCGGGTGAGCCGGACTCCAATGAGCGTCGCAATAAGAACAACAATGGCAAACAGCACGGCTCCAGCCACCAACGCCGCCCCTAGGGTGGCGCTCCAAAATGACATGGACTCAGAAAGATTGAGTAGGACCGTGGAAAGCCGTGTGCTTCCCGAAATAAGCAAAGTTGACTGTGCTTCACCTGTTGCCCAATCGGTGGATTGAATGACTCCAAAAAAGGAAAACTCCCAATCAAATTTGCGTTTTGCCGGTGGAACTGTTCCGGCACTGATGCTGCCTCGCTGCGAGAGCTTCTCTTCGATCGTAAGGGAACCCAACTTGTTCGCGATCATGCCCAGCAACTTCTCATTGACCGGAACGGTAGAAACCACCATGGACGTTCCGTGGGTGGTGGGCAGGGAATTTGCTGCGCGCAAATAAATCTCACCGTGATCGAAGACCAGCCCGCTGAATCCCGGCTTCAGCCACGCAGGCACTTCCGCTTGCTGTATCACCAGAATTTTCCGTCCGGGAAAAGAAGCGTCCATCGCGGTAATTTGTTCGGGTGTTCCGGCATGCCGCTCCATCTCTTCGATCGCCGCAAAATTTGCTGCGGTCAGGCGATGCTCCTGTCCGCGTATCTCTGAGACTGCAAGAAAGGTGGCCAGATGCTGCAATACAAGATAGCCGGAGCCGATTGCCATAACACCCATCAGTCCCACAGGCAATGCTCCGATAAAAAGATAGGTGACAATCAGCCGGTTGCGAACACTCCACATTACATGGTTTCTGAACCAGCGCAGGGCCAGGAAGAAGAGACAAACAGAAGCAGCCCAGCCAAGAAAACCTGTCCACCCGGCAAGCGAGGCTGCTGCATTTGCCGCGCCGGCAAGCTTACATAGCCATTGCAATAAAAACAGAGCAATTGCTATCCCTGCCAGGTAGACGCTACATAGTGCCAGCCGTGTTCGCGGGACCATGCCAGCGGCAACAAGTTTGCGCGTAATTGTGGACCAGACGGACACGACTCACCGATTATATCGGTTCATCGTGTACTGGATTAAAGGAAAACAAAGCGAAAACACGGGCTTCCGGCTTAAAGTCTTTCCAGCAATTCATTATGAAAGTGGTTGTTATAGGCCAGGCTCAGCCCGCTGGCTGCCGTCCTGAGGCGTTGGTAGGAGCCTAAAGCGTCAATACCAAACAGCTTGCGCAAAGAGGGAAGACTTGGCGCGGGCAGGAGGAACTTAAAAGGAAAAGGGAGGACGAGCCACAATTTTAATTTTGCCAGCGCCAAAACGGAGTAAAGACGGAACTCCGTGGCCGCTTGCACCAGCTCCTGCGCCAGCAATTGCTTGGATGTTGCCGATTCAGGCCCTCCTTTGCTTGTCTCAATGTTGCCCCATTCAATCAGGACCAAAGCATTATGGGACATCCGCAACAGGTATTCACGCATTAGATGGATTCGTTTGCGCTGCCAATCCGCAAATTCATTGGCTGACATGCGCACCCGGAAATTTGCTTCCTGTGCCGGATCCAGAAGCGATTCCAACTCCTGCGGTTCGGAGGGACGTAAAAAAGGGGTCACATCATCAATGGTTCGCTTGGGGTATTTCCCCAGAAATTGAATGGCTGTATATACGGCAAATAACAGCAATATACCAACGAAGGATATCACTAAGAGGTCGAACGTCATCTGCCTAGAATGCCTTTCACTGTCTGTGTGTGCCGTCTGAGTTCAGAGATCATTTGTTCTGGCGTTAGTGCGGAATCCCAGCTTGCCGCAAGCTGCGCCGGCTCTCCCCTGAGAAATGTAACCAGCCAAATCACTACACCAATAATGTACGACAAGGGAGTAGCAATTCTGACCATGGGGTTCAGATTTGTTCCGAATTCGGAACGTAGCAGGAAAGCGATCAGGGACCCTGAGGCAGCAATACCGAATCCAAGCACAATGCCAAAGGCACGCTGCTGCCAGCGCATATGAAAGAAACGAACTAGCAGGATAAACAAACAGAATAGGCCAAATTGCAGGAAACCAACCGCAATCTCAAGCGAAATTAAGGCGCCAATGATCGGATGGGCCTCAATTTTCTGCAGTAAAACCTGCCTGAGAGCGGCCACAAGAATCATGAGAAACCCAATGATTGGAAATGACAGCTTGAACCATCGGAGGCCGTAGAAATTCCTGAAGACCGAACGAACGGCTTCTTGAAGCACTAAAAAAGCCAGGACAACGTAGAAGAACTCATACGTCCAGTAGATGCGAAAATAAATCGAATGGTTGTTGCGGATGATCATGGTCAGGATTGCGTTAAGTACTGCAACCCCCATGTACGAAAAGAAAAAAGGGAACTCCTTATAGCTCTTACGCAAGAGCAATAGAACAAGAAGGCAGACTTGCAGGGCTGTGCCCAAGCCAGCCAAAATTAGTTCGGCCTTATTCATAGAAATGAGTGGCCAGCTTAAACCAGCCACTCATTACGAGCAAATTTATTTCACCGCCACAGGAGGCTCCATTGGCGGAGGGAACGGGCTGGAAGCCCACAGTTGAACGGAACTCATACCAACAACCAATATAGCTGCAGCAATCACACGAATCGCATTTTTACGCATACTTCCTCCTTCAGAGTTAAGGTTCGGCTGTTTGTTTAAGACGGCCGTGGATTAAATTTTGGGGTCCCGTGGAACCTACAAGGTGGTCGGGCAAAAAACCAGGGGAAGGAATCCAGGACTGCGGGGATTTTATAGCTGATTGAAGCGCTGCGCGCCACCTTCAGCATAATTTAAACAAAGAAATTTCTTGTAGCAAGTCAAGTGAATTCGATGCCTTCCTCATCGTCTGGAATATTGGGTTCGGCTGCATCTGGCGTGAAATCAGATGAAAGGTGCGCTCCGGCCAGTAGCATCAACCCGGAAATAAACGCCCAGAACATCAGGGCCACCGATACCGAAAAAGTCTTGCCATAAACTTCCTGAAAATCCAGCCAGGGCAATGCTTTGATATATAGCACTTTTCCTGCTTCCCAAAGCACTCCCATGGCAACCGCGGCAGGCAGTACGCTTTTGGCGTTGATCTTGCCGTTGGGCAGCAGCCAGTAAATCAGGAAAAAGATGGCTATGCTGGCCAATGTCGCGCAGATCTTAAGGGCCACAAAAGTCATGGCTCGGAAAACAATATTTTCGTTCCCCCGCATCATGAAAGTTAATGCCAGTTCGTTTCCCGCAGCCAAGCCAATAGATGCCAGCGCCAGTATTCCGCAAGAGAAAGCCAGCAGCAATGAAATGATCTGATTGCCGAGATAGGAACGGTTCTTAGCAAAGCCCCAAATGCGATTGAACGCCACTTCTAAAGGGACAAAGACTCCGGTAGAGGTGATCAGCAAAATAACCAGTGATGCCATCTTCACGCGCTGGCGGGTCTTTACCAGATACGTAAGGTTGGAAATCACAAAATCCTGTCCTGCCGGCAGGTGATCTTTTAGCAGGTCTACCACAACGTTGAACATTGTCTGTGAGTGGAAGACATTGCGGATCAGCCACATGAGCAGGACCATGAAGGGAAAAAATGAAAGTATGGCGTTTGCCGCCACTGAGAAAGCGTAAGTATGGGCCTCAGTCTTGGCCAGATATTGCAATGTAGGCCATCCGCGATGCCGCAGCATATGGGCCCACGGGCGCAGCAAGAGTTTATTGGCCTGTGACTCTGCAAGAGAAACAGGGGCTGTTTCCGCGGCTGATGAAACTGAGCTTGATGGCATGAGATCCTGTGAAAATCGTAACAGAAAAGGCCATGCCACAAGCTTTTATAAAAGCCGTTCAGGTAAAAACTAAAGTCTCCCCCAGGCATTCCCTTTAGCGGTCTGGCGCGATCTGAAACAAAGTGCTTTACAAAAACCAGAGTTCCTGAATATTATGCCTAGCTTCCGGCGCTCATTCCCGCCGGAAGCATTCGGGTTGATGTTTTTGTGCAGCAGTTGAACTTTCGCCGAACGATCCGGTTGCCGGAGTCGCCTGCCACAGCAGGCCTTTCGGCACGGCAGCCATCTTGCGGAAAAGAGCTATCTGGCCGGCAAAGCAACAACCTTTCTCCAATCCGGTTTTACGGAGGGGAGATTCAATCTTTTGAGCTGAGGCGAAAGGAGTTGCATTGTGAAAGAGAAGGGAACAGTCAAATGGTTCAACGGGGCCAAAGGCTATGGCTTCATTCAACGCTCGACAGGGGAGGACGTTTTCGTCCACTTTTCGTCGATTCAGGAAAATGGCTACAGGACTTTAAATGAGGGCGAAACTGTGGAATTTGAGCTCTTAAAAGGCCCCAAAGGCTTCCTTGCAGCCAATGTAATGCGTGGTAGCGCCAACTAACAAGCCTTTGCACGAAACTGTTCCCCTTGCTGGGCAAAGGGGATTCTTATGGCTTTATGCCGCGGGGTAAGCGACCGACAAAAAACGAGGCTGGGCGGGTTGACCGCTCAGCCTCAAATACAAGCAAGGCCTTGCTTGGAGTCCCGGCCGCGCGCGACCAGGAAATTTAAACTTCGGAGTGATCAACTTCAGCTTGCGGAACTGAAGTTGATTACGGGAGAAACAAATATCACTGAATGCGACAAATACATTTTGAGACCTGATGATTAGATACCTATCAAGACGAGATTAAAATTCTTCATTTCTCACCGCCTGAATACGGCGCATGCAAGGGGCGTCCTCTTTATCAGAGAACCTCACATACCATTTCCGCCATGTGAAGCACAAAAGAAAAAGCCCCTTGGAATTGTGCTTTCCAAGGGGCCAGTTACTCACGAGGCTTATTGCTGCGGAGCAGTATCCTGTGGTTGCGGATTTTGCGGCTGTGGCGACTCACCCTCAAGCTTTTCTCTTTCGCGGTCCTGTTTTTGCTGTAGTATCTCCGCTTCTAATTTTTCTGCACGGACTTTTTTCCATTGTTCCCGCAGCTCATCTTGCGTCATCCTGGCTTCTGCCGGCGTTAGGCCGTTTGGCATCTTTCCATTCTCATCAAGCTGGCTCTCTTCATCCTGGACGGGTTGCGGAGGGCGAATTTCCGCCATCGTTCCGCGCCCCATCGATCGGCGGCTTTGTACCACAATCCGCTGTACACTATCGGAATCCTGGCCCGTACCCAGCAGGATGTAATCGATCCGCGGACTATCGAGCAGCTTTGTGATCACCTCGCGCACACTGCCGGGGCCAAGTTGTGCGGCCACTGGCTCATTCTGCAGTTCAGGCGACACCCCTACTGTTGCTCTCGTCTTAGCCGCGATCAGCTTGAGCACCTGACCCAGCGGAGCGCCGTGAGAAATTACGCTCAGTTGACCTCTTACGTACTCTACCGTGGCAGTAGGTTCTTGCACTGAACCGTCAGATACAACTGAATTGGTAGCCGGCGTCGATACTTGACTGTTCATCCCCGCGGATATAGGCGCTACAGCCACTGTTTTTTGCTCAGCAGTTGCCGGGGTTGCCAGCGGCGACTGCGCCATGGCGAAGGCGGGTATGATTGCCAGGATCAATCTTGCTGCTTTGCCAAAATTCAACATACAAATATTCCTATTCGTGAGGGGCGCCAATGAAGATGGCTTTCATGCCCTCATTGTATCTAGTTTTATTCCCAATAAAAGCAATTCAGGCGATTCCCCATTGATGATAGTGCTAACTGATTATCAAATCGCTTGAGGGTTATTTGCATTGAAAAATCATTAAAATCTGTAATCCTTATCGCCACCTAATGAATCTGCACCCGCATGGAGCTAACATACATGGACGCTAGTTAATTAATAGGGGCATCGGGGTGGACTGCCGATGTTAATGCTTCGCCGGTGGCGGCAGCGCCAGGCAGCAATGGTAGCGAGACCCGGAAGCACGAACCTTCACCTGGCATACTCGTGACTTCGATTCTTCCACCGTGGGCTTCCGCAATGCTTTGCGCAAAATGCAGTCCCAGGCCGGTTCCCGGGACATTTGACTTGCGTGCTGAAGGCGCACGATAACCGCGTTCAAAAATATGTGCTTGATCTTCCGTGATGATCCCGCTGCCCGTGTCAGTGACTGAGATAATGGCCATGTCATTATGCACTGCAAGGATCACGTCAATATGTCCGGCTGCGTGATTGAATTTGATGGCATTATCCAGCAAATTAAGCAGAAGTCGCCAGATTTGCCCGGCATCAAAAGCACCGATTACATGCTGTTGCACGGTTCCAGAGATTTGTATACTGCGATCAAGGGCCTGTGGCCTCATCCCGTCGATTGCCGTCTGAACTAACTCTGAGAGGTCTTCTTTCTCGCACTGCAGTTTGATCTGTTCACCCTCGGATTGCGCTAAATCCATCAGATCAGAGACTGTTCTGGCCAGTAATTCCACATGTTCAAGCTGCTTGGCAAGCATGTCCCGGTAGTTGGTTTCACTGTTGCCCAGTCGCAACGCCTGTTCTGTTTCTGCCCGCAACACGGTAAGAGGCTGACGGATCTCATGCGACAGGCTGCGCAGAAACTCAGTCATCCGCTGAAATGAACTTTGCAAACAGGAAATCATTGCATTGAGTGAAATGCTGAGCTCATCGAGTTCGTCTCCCCTCCCGGAAAGAGGGAGACGCTTAGCCAGGTCAAAGGGCGTAATTTGCTTTGCTGCGGTGCAAGTCCGTTCCAGAGGACGCAGTGAGTGGCTGGCAATGGCCCAGGCATTGGCTCCATGCGCCAGAATGATGAAAGGAACCAGAGCCATCAGAGCTATCTGGAGGCGCAGGCAGTCGTCGTCCGCTTCATCCAGCGATCCTCCAATGCGCAGCAGATAGTGATTTCCTGAAAGACCAAGGACTGGCACATCAAAAATGCGGATGTGGGAATTGCCAGTGCTTACGCTTTGGTAGCTGGTATGGTCAGCTTGAGCTAGCACGGGAATAGTGCTGGCGGGCAAGTGGAGCGCTGACATGGCACGGGAAACGTCGAGAGTGTGCCCTTCGTCGTCGAGCAGTTCGTAATACCGCATGGATCGTTCAAACTGCGCACGAACTTCAGGATCGGCTTCCGCGTTGAGCCATTTAACGTTGCCGGCGCGAATCTGCAACATGCTGCGGACGGCGATAGCCCGGTCCTGCAACTCTTCATCAACTTGCCCGTAGATGCGGCGCGCCAGCAGAGCATATGCGCTCCAGGCGATGAGGACAACCAGGAGCGCGAACGTTACTGTCTGCTTGAACGCGAGCCTGGTACTCAGGCGGCGTAAAAGCAATAGCTTCATTGGGAGGCTGCTGACAGCATATACCCGACGCCACGTGCCGTATGAATCAGCGGCTTTTCATAGCCGTGATCGATCTTAGCGCGAAGGTAGTTAATATAAACGTCCACAATGTTCGTGAGACCTTCAAAGCCAAGATTCCAGACATGCTCTACTACCATGGTGCGGGTAACAGTGCGGCCGGCGTTGCGCATCAGGTATTCCAATACGGCATATTCGCGCTGCGTCAGATTGATCGGCTTACCAGCCCGCGTGACCATGTGGCGCATGCGGTCCAGTTCCAAATCTTCAACACTGAGCTTATCCAGCAATTCCTGCGGACGACGAAGGAGGGCGTGCACCCGGGCGAGCAACTCTTCGAATGAAAATGGCTTTACCAGATAGTCATCGGCGCCGGCTTGCAATCCGCAAACGCGATCGGAAACATCTTTCCGGGCGCTCAACAACAGGATCCGTATATTGGACCCAGATTTACGAAGCTTGCGAAGGACGGTTAGACCGTCAAGTTTTGGAAGGTTCCAATCGAGAATGATGGCGTCATAATCAATCTCGGTTGCCAGCTGGAGACCTTCTTCCCCGTCCCCGGCCAGGTCAACGGCGAAGTGATCTGCTTCCAGGCCCTTCACCAGTGTACGTGCTACTTTAGGCTCGTCTTCAATTACCAATATCCGCAAAGTCCACCTCCCGCTTCGGTGGAAGAATTGCCGCTACTCTATATGAGCAACGTACAAAACCCATCCGCTGTTTACCCCTCAAAAAGGAACCGTTCGCGTGTGATCCGGAATTCAGTTCCCTCGTATACTTGTGCATTCAGTCCGAAAAACGTTTCACTATTGCCGTTTCTTTTGTTGTACGTCAGTGAAGTTTTTCACTTGTCCGTACGGCCAGTTACAACAAATAGTTGACGCCAGTTACTGAGGCCTTTTTTGTTGATCGATTACCGTGTCTCTATAATTTGTTTGAGCTTAATCGCGTAATCAATCGGCACATCAGTTATTGTCTTTCTGCACCCTGCCAAACTTTACTTCTGTATCAAACAGCCGATCTCTTGCTTTTCCAAAAACCTGAAAATTAGAAACTCCAATCCGGATGGAAGGAGTTCGTATGTGTCATTAGTACAATGGAAAGGCTGTACCATAGTACACATAATTTTCAGAAATGGAACAGAAATTCATCGGTTTCATCAGTTTTCTCTCAGACATTTGTTGCGTCATTTGATTAACGGATTCTAACTCGACCATGTATCTCTGTGCCACGGTACGAATATAACATGTCCTATTGGACATATTCAATAGTGTACTTAAGGACAATGTACTAAAAATAAATCACTAGCCTTAATTGTTAATAAGTTTAAATAAATCAATCACTTACAAATCTAATGTTTCAATCTTTAGCTCCGTCTTGGGATCTAATCTTCTGGTTACCCTGTGGAAAACTTTTTGCAAAGTCCTCGGCTGTAGGGTAGTTTGCCACCCTACCGAGCGAACAGATTTAGCTGGGGTGAGAGATTGGGGCGGTTCGGGGCTCGGCGGGATTCCCTATCCCTGGCGGCGATACCGCTTTCTCGGCAAAATCTCTGGACCAGCGCCGAAATCCGCTTTGTGTACTCAATAGGGAGAAAAGCGCGATCAGCATACCGCTTTTTATACATCTCGACAAGATGCGGAAAATTTTCTTCCAG
>DASXLK010000030.1:0-48174 GCA_036496365.1 Candidatus Angelobacter sp.
TCGCTATGACTTTGCCGGGATCCGTCCGTTGCCCTACACGCCGGGAAAAACGTCTGCGTCAGTAACCCGCCAGCACGTTCTACACGACCATACGGATGAAGGCGCTGGGGGCTTGCTCTCTGTAATCGGCGGCAAATTAACCACAGCGGCCAGCCTGGCGCGCGAAGTTGGACGCAAATTGGGCGTCGATATCCCTGAGCCCGTAAATGTTTTTGCCTCACCGGCCATGGAAGAAGATGTTGAATCCACTGTTCGGCAGTGGGCGCACCTGGTAGCCTGTAAAGCCAAGATTCCAGAAGGCTGCGCCGAAGCGATTGCGGAATGGCACGGACGTCACGCGCTGGCCATCGCACACGCTGCGTCACTCGACGAACGTTTGCGCGAGCCCTTGTGCCCGCACAGCTGCCATCTGGTGGCGGAAGCAGTGGAAGCAGTGGCACATGAGTCCGCCGTCACGCTGGGGGATATTCTTCTGCGGCGTGTGCCTGTGGCGTTGGGAGCCTGCTGGTCAGAAACATGCAGCCATGAGGCCGCACTCAAAATTGGCCGCGCGCTGGGCTGGGACCAGTCACGCATTTATCTTGAGTTGTTGCGACTGGAAGAAGAGCGCAGCCAATTCCTGCATCCGCGCCACAGCCAGAGTATGAATACGGCCAAAGGATGCAGCGGCCAGACCGCACCTTTGCATAGTGAAATTAAGCCAACCCCGATTCCAGAGCGCTAGAAAGTTCCAGCAGAAAAATACAAACATTGGAACACAGAGGAAAAGAGGTAGCGGAGGAAAGAAGAGATGTTTAGTCTTTCACTGTCTCCGCAATCCATCCGCCGCCCACGACAATATCGCCGTCATAGAACACAACCGCCTGCCCTGGAGTGATGGCGCGCTGCGGTAGGTCAAAGGTCACGCGCACTTCGCCATTCGGCGCGGGCTCCAGTATGGCTGGCGCAGGCTCGTGGCGATGGCGGATTTTTGCTTGAACGCGCAAGGGCTCCGTTAGCTCCGCAACAGAAATCCAGTTCAGCTTGTGGGCGATCAGCGTGCGGTGTAGCAGATCATCGTTGCCGCCGACAGTTACCTTCCCCTCAGCGCCATTGATATTGATCACATAAAGCGGCGAGCCAGTGGCCACGCCCAGGCCCTTGCGCTGTCCGACGGTGAAATTGTGTATCCCCTCATGATGTCCCAGCACTTTGCCTTCGGTGGTGACCAGATCGCCGGAGGTGTCTGGCAATGACTCTCCCTGTTCGGTGAGATAGGCGTCAATAAAGCGCTTGTAGTCGCCACCGGGGACAAAGCAGATCTCCTGCGAATCAGGCTTTTCTGCCAGCGCCAGCTTGTGTTCGCGCGCCAGTTCGCGTACCTGCGGCTTCTGCATGTGGCCCAGCGGAAAGAGCGTGCGGCTGAGCTGCTCCTGCGTGAGGCCAAAAAGAAAGTACGTCTGGTCCTTGGCCGGATCAGCGGCGCGGCGCAGCAACCAGCGATTGCGTGTGGCATCAAATTCGCAGCGGGCGTAGTGCCCTGTCGCCAGCATGTCAGCGCCAATCTGGCGGGCGGTAATCAGCAGCTGGTCAAACTTAAGATGGTTATTGCAGAGGCTGCACGGAATCGGCGTGCGTCCGGAAAGATATTCGTCAATGAACGGACGCACCACGTCACGTTCAAAGCGCTCTTCATGATTGACCACGTAATATGGAATATTCAGATCTTCGGCCACGCGACGGGCATCGTAAACGTCGTCAATCGAGCAACAGCGGCCCTGCACCTGCTCCGGCATGCCCTCATGTCCCGCAAGGCGGCGCTGGTTCCAGAGTTGCATAGTCAGACCAACCACGTTATGCCCTTCAGCGCACAACATGGCCACAACGGTGGAAGAATCCACACCGCCAGACATGGCCACTGCAATGGTTCTGGTTACGGTGGTCTGAGTGGACATAATAAGCTCTCTTTTTATTATAGATGGTGATAAGGATTGAGAACCAAAAGAAGGCAACAATGCGATTGCAGCTTAATTTTCGCAATCGTATCAGCAGAAGAGCTGTTTATTCATAGCTGCAGACTAAATTGGTCCAGCACTTAACTGGATTTAACGCATCCTAAGAAAAAGTTTAGCGAGCCTGTTTTCATTTATCAGAATCGAAATTCTTTTTCATTTGATACTGAATAAGCGGGCTTACAATTCAACTCATCCATTGAATTATTTGTAACCATTCACATTACTCATGCGAATCTCAGATACTGCAGCGGACGATGATCCGCTCCTAGAAACCCCGGTTGCCCGACTTGAACGCGAAGTAGCCGAGTTGCGCCGCCAGATCACAACTCTCACTCAGCATACACCTGCACTGAATCCGCAAGAGACGGAGACACAGACTGACGCGCATTATCGCATGCTGATTGAGCTTTCTCCGCAGGTAGTATGGATCTCAGATGCGAATGGCATTGCAACCTTTGTGAACCGGTATTGGATGGATCTGACCGGCCTCTCTCTGGAGCAGACACGCAATGGCGGATGGACACGCGCGCTCCATCCGGACGATGCCGAAAGAGCCTACAAGGCATGGCGGGAAATGGTGCGTCGCGGGCAGCCATGGGAAACCGAATTCCGTATTCGGCGCGCCAGTGACGAACAGTATCGCTGGTATGTAAGCCACGGCATACCTCTGCGGGATGCATCTGGAAACGTTTCAAAGTGGATGGGGATCGCGGTTGATATTCATGACCGCAAACTCGCTACAGAACACCTGGCGATAACGGATGAGCGTCTTCGCTTGGCGGTGGAGGCGGCGAATATTGGCGCATGGGACCATTATCTGCATACTGACAAAGTTGAATGGTCACAAAAAGCGCGTGAGATTTTTGGTTTTACCAGCGAAGGACAGCCAAGTTTTGAATGGTTTTTCTCACGCATTCACGCGGAAGACCGCCTACGCATCGCGGAGAAACTGAAGAAGACCAATGATCCTAAGATTCGCGCCGACTATGATGCGGACTATCGCTTCACACGCCCGGATGGCTCTTTCCGCTGGATTCTTGCCCGGGGCAAATGTTTCTTCGATGGCGAAGGGCCTACAGCACGGCCCACACGCACAGCGGGCGTGATTTTTGATATCACTGAACGCAAGCAAGCGGAGTGGGAGCGCGCCATGCTCACCGCCACGCTTCAGCACAGTCCTGACTTTATTGGCATTACCGATTTGAAAGGCAAAATTGTATTTCTCAACCGGGCAGGGCAGAGGCTGGTCGGTCTCAAGGACGATGCCGAAGCCCAATCCAAATATGTCTATGACTTTTTGCCGCCCAGAGAACTACAGGTATTGCGGGAAGAAATCATGCCCACAGTGCTCCAGCGTGGCGTTTGGGAAGGCCGGTTCTCTTTGCGGCATTTTGTTACCGGCGAAACAATTCCCTTTGATACGCGTGGCTTTGGCATCTTCGATACAGCAGGAAATCTCACCAATGTGGCCACCGTAAGCCGTGACATTGTGGAAAAAGAAAGACTGGAAGAACAGCTCCGCATGGCCCAGAAAATGGAGGCCATTGGGCGTTTGGCCGCCGGCATTGCTCATGACTTCAACAATCTGCTGACGGTTGTACGCGGCTCTGCTGAGGTTCTGGAGCAGCGTCTGCCGGAAAGTATGGAGGATTTGCGCCATAGCCTGCGTGAGATTCACGTGGCCGCAGACCGGGCCAGTGCTCTTACCGATCAATTGCTCACTTTTGGGCGGCGGCAGATGGTCTTCCCCCAGGTCATCAATTTCAATCACGTTATTCTTGGCATGGAGGAGATGTTACGCCGCCTGGTGGGGAGCGAGGTTATGCTCTCGCTTTCGCTTGATAGCGAGCTTTGGAATATGAAGGTGAACCCCTCACAAGCTGACCAGATACTGATTAATTTTTTTGCGAATGCGCGCGATGCCATGCCGCACGGTGGCAATATCCTGGTGAAAACCCAGAACCAGACGTTTGACGCCATGGCAGCCCAAACGGCTGGCGTTCGCGCCGGAGAGTATGTCTGCTTGTCTGTCTCTGATGGCGGCGTGGGCATGGATGCAGAAACCTTGAGCCACATTTTTGAACCATTTTTTACCACCAAAGAAATGGGCACTGGCATGGGCCTGGCCACGGTTTATGGCATCGTGCAGCAAGGCTCTGGTCACGTGGTAGCGCACAGCATTGCGGAAAAAGGTACAGAATTCATCGTCTATTTTCCGCGCACCATGGAGAGCCCAACGGCAGACACGGCCCTGGGTAAAACTCCTCAGTCCAGCAACAGGTCGGCGACAATTCTGATTGTTGAAGATGAGCCCAGCCTGCGCGCTCTGCTGGCCGGATATGTTCGTGAAAGTGGATACCGCGTTCTTGAGGCGGCAAGCGTCCAGGAAGCAATTGCTACGGCGCGGGATCAGAACATAGATTTGCTTGTCACCGATATTGTAATGCCCGGCGGAGGTGGACAGACTCTGGCCTCGGCGCTTTCTATTTCCTATCCTGACCTGGGAATTATTTTCATGTCAGGATATGCCGATTCTGCCTCATTGCAGGAAGCAGCCAGCCGTCCCGGTGTAATGTTTGTGCCAAAACCATTTACGCTGAAGTATATGCTGGAAAAAATTCGTGAAGCACTGGGTGGCGCGCCCGCTACGCTGCAGACGCCATGATTCAACAGCGGTTGTTTTCGCAAAATCGCGGGGTCTAAATTTTTTCTATCGCTTAGCCGACAGGCTGTTTCTGATAGGCAGGAGAAATCTCGCGCAGGCGTCCAACTGTTTCCGGGATGATCTTGATGGCAAAATCAATGTCTTCCTGTGTCGTCTGTTTACCCAGACTCAACCGGATACTGGCGCGAGCGCGCTGATGCGGCAATCCCATGGCCAGCAACACATGTGAAGGCTCAATGGCTCCGGAAGAACATGCAGCGCCGCTGGAAACCGCCAGTCCTTTCAGATCCAGCGCAATCACCAGCGCTTCCCCTTCAACATGGTCAAACCAGAGATTGGTTGTATTCGGAACACGCGGCGCGCCCAGCCCGTTTACACCCACATCATCCATCGCGGCCAGTATCGAATCCTGCAGCCGGTCACGCATGGCAGCCATTTCTGCTACGTCGCCACTCTCCAGCCAGTGCGTGGAGATTTCTGCAGCCTTGCCAATGCCAACAATTCCGGGCAGGTTTTCCGTTCCCGCGCGCCGTTGCCGTTCATGGCTGCCGCCATAAATCTGCGGCTGGATCAAAGTTCCCTTCTTGATGAATAGCGCACCGGTCCCCTGCGGCGCGTGGATCTTATGCCCCGAAATCGAAAGCGCATCGCACACCATTTTCTTTACGTCGATCGGCACTTTGCCGGCAGCCTGCACCGCATCGGTATGGAAGAAAACATCGGCTTCCTGCGCGATCTTGCCTATCTCTTCCACCGGCTGAATCACGCCGGTTTCATTGTTCGCCATCATGATACTGATGAGCCGCGTATTCGGGCGCAAAGCTTTCCGCACTTCTTCCGGATCAATTTCACCCCGGCCACTCACCGGAACAAACGTGGCTTCGCAGCCCATCTGTTCCAGGCGCTTGCAGCTGTTCATGACCGCACTGTGTTCAATGGCAGAGGTGATCACATGATCGCCGCGCTGCACCAGTCCAAAGATTCCCAGATTGTCAGCTTCTGTGCCGCCGCTGGTAAATACAATCTCTGCCGGACGCGCATTCACCAGCGCCGCCACTGAAGCGCGGGCTCTTTCCACAGCTGCGCGGGCGTGTTGCCCGTAATGATGAATAGAAGATGCGTTGCCGAACTGCTCCAGATAAAATGGCCGCATCGCCTCAAACACCTCAGGCAAGACCGGAGTGGTGGCGTTGTTGTCCAGGTAAACGCGGCGCATAGTTTTATTTTACGCCCTGTCTTCAAGGTTCGGCTATTTGGTGGCAATTTGCTCAAACATCTAGTCTTCCGCGATGGCTGAATAAGAAATAAAGAGCCCGCGTTGCCGCAGGCCCCAAAATGCAGTGACGAATGGCTTACGGTTTCAGTCCGTACACATTAAGTTCTCCATGTGGAGAAGCCGTCGTAACCGGGTCTTGTGCTGTAGTAATAAAGACTTTGCCGTTCGCCACAATAGGCGAGGTGAACTTGATGCCAAAGCCCGGAACGTCTGCAGCATTCTGTGCACTTGAATACAGCAGGTGAGTGATGTTGGTTGCATCATAGGCGCGCAGCACAGCCGGAGCCGGAGTTGAAGCTACAGGATCTTGAATAGGTTTGCCATGGTCAAGCACCCACAGAATTCCATTATCAGTCCCGTTTGTTGAAACAAAGGGTGTCGTGCCATAGCTGAAGCCGGAAATCGCTTCTGGCGTTGCGCCAATTTGCGTCAAATGTCCGGAACTGTATTGGAATGCTTTTACCGGTCCTGGATCATTGCCTTCATACAGCACGCCATTCAACCACGCGCCGGTGCTGTAAAAGCTGCTGGTGCCGGTAGTGCCGGTAACAGTCAGGCCGTGGTTGTCCACGCAGCTCTGCGAGGAACTGCCAGGACTGAAAAAGAACGTTTGCGCTGCGCCAGCATCATTCGGTTGCAGCTGGCCAAGATTCGCCGTGTTGATGAGATAAAGCTTACCCGATTTGCCGCCAACCACAAGCTGCGACTGCTCTGGAATCAGCATGACGCCGCCGGCAGACATATCCAGATCGCGGCATTGCAGAAAAGCCCAGTCAAATGGAGTGAAGTGATCAAGAATGTTGAGATGAGAATCGAGTTTCAAGATCGAATCCCCCCACTGCTTTATGCCATCGAACGGGCCATTGCCAGTGGTTACATAGACATTTCCGCTATCGTCGGCTGCCGGACCGCCGCCGCCCATCCACACGCCGCCAGCGCCGCCGAATTCGCCATAACCGTCTTCGTCAGGACTCATATTCAGCACGGCGATTTGACTGAGAGTGGCCGCGTCATAGGAAAGCAGCCAGCCCGTGGGACAAGCAGAAAATCCGATGAACAGCGTGCCTTGAGAAAGCAAGAGTGCCGCGCGTTGCAGGCATGCCACGGTAAGATTGATGACTCCATTCACCGATTCCGCATTTGTGCCCGGCGTTGAAGCATGAATCACAATCGGGCTGCCTGGTCTTTCATTGCCCGTGGTTATATCCAGGGCGTGGAGCCGGAAGAATGGACTGCCAGTGGATTTCTGGGCTGAAACCAGATACATGGTTTGTGAAGCTGAATCAATCACTGGCGTGGAGGTGAGTCCCTGGAAAGGCAGAGGATTGCCTCCGCCCTGCGGGCTTTCTCCTGGTGGCAATAGAGAGGTCTTCCAGAGCGGGTTGCCGTCGCCGAAATTGTCCGCGTCAAAAGCATAAACACTGGCCATTTCCGTGGCCACGAATACCACGTTGCGCGTTGTTCCATTGATATTCAAGCTCGAAATGTAGAGCGGCTGCGCGTAAGCGTAACCATCCATCTCGTAAGAAAAAAGTTTGCCGAAGTTACCTGCGCTTACATTGGCTGGGGTGAGCTGTGTTTCCTGGTCGTTAAGCCCTGTGCGGGAATTATTCATGTGCCATGTAGTCACATTTACGCTTGGCGCCGGAGTTGGCGTGGGCGAGGGACTGGGAGCTGCGGGAATTTGAGGAGTTGGTGTGGGTGTGGCGGCCGGAGGTGTACTGTTTGGCGTTGCCGGATTCGAGGAAGCGACTACGCTTCCGCAGCCGGCTATTGCCAGAATGGCGGCCGCAGCAACAAAGGTGGCCGGAATTTTAAAGCGGTGGAAGACAAGAAAAATAGCAGTGACTTTTACAGTCACACGTGCGAAGGCAGACGATTGTGGGCGCATAGACGAATAGCTTTATCCTCAAACGAAAGCACCGGGGGAACGGCGACTACTCTCGCTTCGTTTGGTGCACAACACTGTCAGGGGGACATCGTTGTGCGCTGTTGATCAAAAAAGATGCAGCAGCTCTGGACAGAGATGCACCTTTGAAAAGTACTAGGTAGAGATTTGTCGTGCCACGATTTAACCCTGCCTTAACAAATCTTTGCGCGAGATAAATCGTGCAGCCGTCGTTTCCGTGGCGTTCACAAAAATATCTCCCGGGATTCGCACCCTTGACCTGTGATCACACAGTCCACTTTCCCGCCTTGTCTTGAGCAGCTAGAATGGCCCGGCAACAAGTTTTGCATTGGCCCTGTTTTTTGATTCGACTCTTTTGATTCGACTCTATGGAAAAAGCAGTGATGCAGTCGTAATCCATTCCCGTTTGTGCATCTTACAAAGAGAAGTTCCCACTGGAGAAAAAACATTATGCATCAATTGAAGTCATCCACGTTTGATGTGAGTATGAAAAGGCTTTTGGGGTCTCTGGGATTTCTGGCAATTTTCATGTTTGCCAGCCTTCCCGTGTTGGCCCAGGCCCGTCAGGAGCATGGCGGCGCGCCTCATGCCGCTCCGGCTCCGCACTCCGCGCCCGCGCAACATGGCGAGCACGGAGTTGGTGGAGGGTATATTCCTTCACGCGGCCCAGCTCCGACTCATGCTCCTGCGCCGCATCCAGCGGCCCATAACCCGGCTCCGGCTGAGCATCGCAGCTTCCGCGATGCTGAAGGTCATCCTGAAGCACCGCACGTTCACGCAGAGAATGATCGCTGGGTCGGCCATCAGGGACACGATGTCCGCTACCACCTCGACCATCCATGGGAGCATGGACGGTTCACCGCCGGCATCGGCCCGCGTCATGTTTGGCGGCTGGGCGGCGGCTCACCTCAGCGCTTTGGCATCGGCGGCTTTTTCTTTTCCGTCGCAGAACCTGACTTCGGCTACGTCAATGACTGGCTCTGGGACAGCGACGATATCGTGATCTATGACGATCCCGACGATCCAGGTTATTACCTGGCTTACAACGTGCGCCTGGGGACATACGTCCATGTGCTGTATTTGGGCGCTTAATCAGTCGTCAGTAATTAGCCATTAGCATTCAGCCCTTGAATATTTCGATCAAGAAAAGATATTCAGGGGCTGAAGTTTTTATTGAACCACTCTTTACAAACTAAAAAATACTTTGACATGCAAAAACCTCAGCCCTTGAAAGCTTTGTTCTTTAACAAAAACTTCAAGGGCTGATGGCTAATGGCTAAATTGCTGAGTGTTTACCGGCGATCCATAGGCACGTATTTATTCGGATATGCGGGGCCAATGTAGTCGGCGCGCGGACGGATCAGCCGATTGTCGTCAAGCTGCTCAATCACGTGCGCGGCCCAGCCGCTGATGCGCGATATGGCAAAAACCGGCGTAAACAGGTCCACGTCCAGACCGAGCGTGGTGTACGTGGAAGCTGAATAGAAATCCACGTTGGCATTCAGGCCTTTTTCATTCTTGATGTATTGCTCGATCTTGGCGGAAAATTCATACCATTTGGGGTTGGCGGAGCGGCCCAGGTCGCGCGACATCTGGCGCAGGTGCGTGGCCCGCGGATCTTCCGTGTGATAAACACGGTGGCCAAAGCCGGAAACTTTCTTCTTGTTGGCCAGCATTTTCTTTACATGCTCGACCGGATCTTCGCCGTTTTTATCGATTTCAAACAGCATGCGCATTACAGCTTCATTGGCGCCGCCATGTAGCGGGCCTTTGAGTGCGCCAATTGCACTGGTAATGGCTGAGTGCATATCTGAAAGCGTGGCTGCGGTTACGCGCGCGGCAAAAGTTGAGGCGTTTAATTCGTGGTCGGCATGCAAAATCAGCGCAACATCCAGCGCTTTTTCGGCGGTCGGTGAAGGCTTTTCGCCATTCAACTGGAGCAGGAAATTGGCTGCGTGGGAAAGTGACGGATCAGGATCAACCACTTTCTTGCCCTTGCGGATGCGATCATATCCCGCTACCAGCATGGCAATCTGTGAAGTCAGCCGGATTGACTTGCGCACATTGGCGTCATGATCAATCTTTTCCGCCTCTGCATCATAGAAAGAAAGCGCGGAAACTGCTGTGCGCAATACTTCCATGGGCGTGGCTGTCTTGGGGACCCGGCTCAGCAAGTCATAAATGGCAGGATCGATTTTGCGCTCGGCTGCCAGCTGTTTCTTCAGGTCAGCGAGCTCATTTTTCTGAGGCAGCTTTCCAAACCACAACAGGTAGCAGGTTTCTTCAAATGTTGAGTGATCCGCTAGCTCATGGATATCAATACCGCGATAGGCAAGCACTCCCGCGTCGCCATCGATGTAACACACCCCGGAGCTGGCCGCGACTACGCCTTCAAGGCCTTTGGTATTTGCAATTGTGCTGGTAGACATGGTGTTTTTAGCGCCAATTTCTGGCTTCTCTAGTGTAGGAAGCATTTCTGTGCGCAACATTTCTTTATACTCCAAAAACTTTAGACTTGCCAATCGCCGGAAAACGAAGGTAACACCCCGGACGACTGGTTCGCAGCGGACGACACTCCTTATCTCGGCAAAAGAATGTCATTCCCTTACTACGTTTCGGCTTATTAAGAATATGGATGCGCAGCGCAGAGAG
The DNA here is from genome assembly GCA_036496365.1 of Candidatus Angelobacter sp. GTDB lineage: Bacteria > Acidobacteriota > Terriglobia > Terriglobales > Acidobacteriaceae > Angelobacter. Next base: position 10,497 of record DASXLK010000030.1, read on the forward strand.
GCAGATGGATTTCAAGAATGGATTAAGGCGTTTTAAAACCGGTCAAAGTGGCCGCTTACGGGCCAAAATAACGGTAGTGCCCCGTAATCTTCCAGTCAAATAAGACATCTTCAATCTTGGGCCCGGCGCCAATGTTGTGCTCAACCATGTAGCGGCGAGTGAAAAATCCCTTTTTGTCCACCACAATTCCAATATGCGCGACTCCTCCGCCAAGGTCCCAGGTGACCAGATCACCCGGAGAATAATCTTCCGCTCGATTGGTGATCGGTAGAGATTCTCCCTTACGGCTAAAAAAAACCATCAGATTCGGCACGCGCCGATGGTCGATATTCGAGTCAGGGCTTTGCCTTCCCCAGCGCCGCTGGCTTGGATAAGCGCTGAAGTTCGCGGCCATATCTTCATGCACTTCTTTTTGTAAATCAATGCCGACGGCACGATATGCGCGAATGACTTCATCGGTACAAACGCCGGTACCGTCCGGCACATCTCCGCCGGGATATGATATGCGGACATAGGCTGGATCGTAACGAACCGTGTGCTGGGTTCGCTCAATAGCGGCAGCGGTAAATTTCTGGAGAAATTCCTGGCGGGACTTTGCATGCTGCGCAGGCGACAGCAGCGCAGCCAGAAACAACAGGCCCAAAAATTGGTTTTTTCAGCAGCTCTGCATTTCAAAGCTGTTAGACACCAATCAGGTAGTAAGGTTCCCGTTTAACCCTTTACCCACTCCCATATTCCCATCACGATAAACGGCAGAATTGCCACCAGCACCCACAATTTAGCGGAGCCGCGAATCTTCTCTTCTTTTTCCCAGCGGAAAAGCTTCATGGAAATTAACGTGCCAGCCAGAGTTGTAATAACCATTACCAGCACTGCCAATAAATTATCTTTGTCCATCAGGCTCTTCCCCTGCAGCATGATGCTTTGCATGCCATTTACCAGATATGTGGCTGGAACAAAGTTATGAATAATCCGCATGACCTTTGGAAATTGGTCCGCGGGGAAAGTAGCGCCGCTCAGCAACAGCATGGGGAAATAAAAGAGCTGCACCAGGATCGTGCCTTCCTGCATGGTGTTGGCCACGGCGGCAATCACCAGGCCCAGCGCCCGGAACGCGATCAATCCCAGAGAAATAAAGAACAATAATTCATAAAAATGCACCGGCAACGGCATTTTATAGATGAAGTGCGCCATCAACAGGAGCAGCACAATATAAGGAAGGAAAATGGCCCATCCCGTGAACATGGATCCAACCAGAAGAGGCGTGGGTGTAATGGGCGTAACTTTATATCGCCGCAAAATGCCGAGTTCGCGTTCCTGGATGGCGCGAATACCAGCCCCAAAAAAGCCGCTGCCCAGCACGCCGAGCGTCACAGACATGGTTACAACGAATGACATGGCGTCTGTTTTTCCCTTTAGCACCGTGGCAAAGGTAAAGAAAAAAATCAGTGGAAAAAGATAATTAAAGAAAATCACCGCGCGCAGCCGCAGCGCGAGTTTGATGTCCATTGCGATAATTGCCAGATAAGGCTTCATAGCTAGTCCCGCAGCTTCTTTCCGGTTAACTCCACGAACACATCTTCCAGCGTCGGACGCTTCAGATGAACGTCTTCCAAAGGTATGGATTGATGGTCAAGCCATTTCATGATTTCAAAAAGCGTTCGCGCTGGCCGCGATGAATAGACCGTTAAGGAAACACCATCTTCCTTCAACTCAGTCTTTAACGCATCCGGCCATTCTGGCAGCGCAGCGGCATCCATCGGCTGCCCGGTAACAATGTCGATTCGGGACCGCCCCTGGCTCTGCTGCTGTAATTCGCGTGGCGTTCCTATGGCCACAATCTTTCCCGCATCAATAATGGCCACGCGATCGCAAAGCCGCTCGGCTTCTTCAATGTAATGCGTGGTCAGCACCACGGTGCGCTTTTCTGCTTTCATCTCTTCGATCAGGCTGTGAATTTCCAACCGGATCTGCGGATCCAGGCCGGTTGTCGGCTCATCGAGAAAAAGCAGTTGTGGATCATTGACCAAGGCCAAAGCCAGGGCCAGCCGCTGCTTTTGCCCGCCGGAGAGCGTCTCATAATAAGCCGCGCGCTTCTCCCACAGCTGCAGGCGCTTGAGCAAAACATCAGCACTGATGCTGCGCGAATAAAACGAGCCAAACAGCTCCAGCGCCTCTTGCACGCGCATTTTGGCAGGTAAATTCGTGGCCTGCAGGCAGACGCCGACGCGATCTTTCAGCTGCTCTTTCTGGCGATCGGGATCGAAGCCCAGCACCAGCGCGTCTCCGCCGGTGCGCGGGCGCAGGCCTTCCAAAATTTCGATTGTGCTGGTCTTGCCTGCACCGTTCGGGCCCAAAAGGCCAAAAACTTCACCGGGGCCCACTTGAAAGTCAATGCCTCTTACGGCCTCAACTTTGTCGTAGCTTTTCTGTAATTGATGGACATGTATAACGGGCTGGGTATTCATCGGCTTCCTGCCAAGGTTATAGACGCAGCTCCGTTGTGTCCAGTCGGCTTAGTATTGGCAGTGGCACGTGCTATCTAAAAAGGCTGCTGCATTCATCTGACTACACGAAAGATAAAGCATCTCTAATCTATTGAAAATAAGAAACTTCTTGGGTTCTTTATAGGATGTCGTTTACCCTTTGCGTGTTAAAGTGAGGGCAATCAAACAGTTTAGTGCCGCACCCTTCGATATCCACATTCGATTGAATGGAGAAATAACAATCTCAAATTCATCCGATCACGCAACCGCCGCCCGCGGAAGACGGCGCCGCATCGGTCTGGCCTATTTGGTGGCGCTAGTCTCGCCATACGTATTCCTTATGGCCCGCCTGAAGCTGATGTCCAGAACAGAAAACGCGCCTGGAGTGGTGTTGTTCATTTTTCCTGTATTGATCAGCGCCTACATTGGAGGCTTGGGCCCAGGCCTTGTGGCGACCGTATTATCAGGCCTCCTGACTGCTTACTTTCTCTTACCACCTCTACACTCCTTTTCAATCAGCAGTGGCTCTCATAGCGTGAACTGGATTGCTTTGATGGTGGCGGGCACGATACTCAGCGTGCTAATGGAGTCCTTGCACAGGCAGTCGGTGCGGGAGATGCGAGCGCAGCAGAGATTTTCCCTGGAAAGAAAAGTTCAAATCAGTTTCGCCGCAGGGATCGTCTGCCTGGCTGCCATTGGTTATTTTTCTTATGCCAGCATCACCCAATCACAGCATGACATAGGTTGGGTCAGTCATACTGATGAGGTCATCTCCTCCCTGAACAAAACTCTCACTATGGCAACGGACGCAGAAACCGGCATACGTGGCTTTGTGATCACTGGTGACGAAAGCTACCTTGAACCTTACCATCAGGCACGCCGGCAATTCGATGCAGAGTTGAACGAAGTAAGAAAACTTACGGCGGACAATCCGCAACAGCAAAGCAGGCTGGATGCTTTCGTACCGCTTCTAACGAAACGCCTGGGAATACTTCAAGAACAGATGGAGGCACGGCAGCAAAAAGGATTTGACGCTGCGGAAAAGATTGTGGCAAGCGACGAAGGCAAACGGTTGCAGGGTGAACTGCGGCAGTCCATTGCGGAGATGGAAGCTGCTGAATTGGCGCTCCTCTCCGAAAGAAGCCTGAAAGCTGAGCACAGCATGGATCTGGCCAGATTTGTCATCGTCATGGGGGCTGGCTTCGCTTTATCCATGGTGCTGGTGGCCTGGTATTTCATTGGCCGGGATTTTGCCGGCGCGCAACGGGCGCGGAATGAACTGGCGGAAGCGAACTATCGCCTGGAGCAGCGGGTGCAAAGACGCACTGCTGCGCTGGCCCTGACGAATGAGAACCTGAATGACAGTCGCGAACGTCTCTCCCTGGCTCTGGACGTGGCCCAACTGGGCACCTGGGACCGTTACTTTCCTGAAGATCGCATGGAGTGGTCCCCTCGCGCATTAGCGGCACTGGGGCTCGCGCCGGATGCTGGCTTGACTTTTGAAAAGTGGATGGAATGTATCGAGCCTGGCGATCGTAAAAAGATGCAGCAGCTTGTGCAGGACGCGCACAACACCAACCTGGAAATTCAAACTGAACTTTACATGACGTGGCCTGACGGCACGCCCCACTGGCTGGCCGTTTCCGGGCGCTATTATTCTGATAAAGCTGGCCAGCCGTTACGGCTGAGTGGCGTTATTGAGGAAATCACGCAGCAAAAAAAGATGGAAGAATCTCAGCTGCGTACGCAGAAGATAGTGTCTCTGGGGACCCTGGCAGGGGGAATCGCGCATGAGTTTAACAACATAGTGCTTGCCATTGGCGGCAATGCCGAGTTTGCCATGCAAGATCTCCCATCTACTCATCCTGCCCAGGAAAGTCTGCAGCAAATCAAAAAGAGCTCACGGCGCGCTACTGATCTGGTGCGGCAGATCATGGCCTTCAGCCGTCCTCAGGACCAAAACCGAGAAATCCTGGCCCTGGAGCCGGTGGTTGAGGAGGTGTTCAAACTCACCCGCGCCACAATTCCCTCCACGATTGCGCTCAACTCAGAAATTGCTCCGGACCTGCCTTTAGTATCTGTGAATGCAGGACAAATTCACCAGGTGGTTATCAATCTGGTAGCGAATGCCGCAAGTGCCATTGGGTCGCGTGCCGGAACAATCAACCTGCGTCTCTATGCAGCCGACGTGACCCGTGACAATGTGCCGGCAAATTTGAAACCGGGCCGCCACGTGATACTTGAGATTAAAGATGACGGCTGCGGCATGAATCGTGAAACCAGACAGCGCATTTTCGATCCTTTCTTTACAACCAAAGGTTTGGGTCAGGGAACAGGCATGGGGCTCTCCGTGGTAGACGGTATTGTTCGCAGCCACGGAGGAATCATCACGGTTTATAGCGAGCCGGATAAAGGCACAATTTTTCGAACTTACTTTCCCGCAGCCGGCAGAGTGGAAACGATCACGCAACCAGAATCCGCGCCAACCATCGCACAGGGAGAAAATCGGCGTGTCCTGTATGTTGATGATGAAGAGGCCCTTGTTACCCTCATTACGCGCAAGCTTACCCGGATGGGATACAAGGTGAGCGGTTTTACTGATCCTGCCTCGGCTCTTCAAGAATTTTCTGCCGCCCCGGAAGACTTTGATGCCTTCATCACTGATCTGGCCATGCCGCATCTCTCCGGGTTTGATCTGTCGCGCAAAGTCCTGGAATTGCGTCCAAATATTCCCGTGGTGATGACCTCTGGCTACGTGCAACCTCAGGATGAGGAGCTTGCCCGCCACATTGGCATCCGGGAGATTATCTTGAAACCAAGCACCACCGATGACCTCTGTATCGCACTCGATAAGCTTCTTCGCGATGAGCCCAAAAAAATAATTGCCTGAGCTTCAGCCGCGCATCCTTTGCACAAATCACAGCGCCGCGTTACTCTTTTGCCGAATGTTTCTTTGAATTTAAAAGGGTGGTTTCATGCGCAAGGGACTTCTAATCGCGTTCTGCCTGCTGTTCTCTTTCTACCCATGCTGCGCCGGGGCGCAGACCGCAGATCCGCAGTTGCTTGCGGAAATCAACAAGATCAAAGCCATCGATAACCACTCCCATCCGCCCAAACTTGTGGCCGCCGGCGAAAAGGACGATGAGTTTGACGCGCTGCCCTGCGATCCTTTGGAGCCAAGCGATCCAACTACAATTTCGCGTCCGGAGAACCCGCAATACATGGCCGCGTGGAAAGCGCTCTATAACTACCCGTACAACGATCGCAGTCCGGAGCATATCCGCGAACTTTTAGAAACCAAGCAAAAAATCATGCAGCAGCAGGGCGATAACTATCCCAACTGGGTGCTGGACCAGCTTGGTATTGAGACCGAACTGGCCAACCGCATTGCTCTGGGACGTGGCCTGCAGCCACCACGCTTCCGCTGGGTGCCATTTGACGATGCCTTGATGTATCCGCTCAAGAACTCTGGATTAGCCAGTGAAACGCCTGACCGCAAATTCTTCTTCCAGCGGGAAACCATGTTGTTGCGCCGTTACATGAAAGACGCGGACGTTGAAACGTTGCCCGCAACGCTTCACGATTACATTGCAAAAATCATCACGCCTGTGATGGAACAGCAGAAAAAGGATGGCGCGGTTGCCGTGAAGTTTGAAGCAGCGTACCTCCGTTCACTCGACTTCGGACCGTCAGAGCCCATGGAAGCAGTCCAGCAGATTTATGCGCACTACATAAAAGGTGGAGTTCCGGTGCTGGCCGAATATACCCGCCTGCAAAATTACCTGTTCCGTTATATCGCCCGCGAAGCTGGACGCCTAGGCATGCCCGTTCACATACACACAGGCGGCGGGTGCGGCACCTATTTCATGCTTATAGGATCGAACCCGGCACTGATGGAATCTGTGCTCAATGATCCTGGGCTGCGTAAAACCAATTTTGTCCTGATCCATGGAGGGGCCGGCCCATTTCCCAAATATATGGACTATCTACTGATGAAGCCCAACGTCTATACCGATTTCTCCGAGCAGACATGGCTAATCTCTACACGCCGACTGAGTGAGAACATACGCGACCTGCTGGAGTGGTATCCGGAAAAGGTGATGTTTGGGACCGATCTTTACGCGAACACTCCGGAGCTCGGCTGGGAGGAAGTTGGCTGGCAGACAACGCAATCCGGGCGCGAAGCGCTGGCCATTGCCCTGACAGGCATGATGCAGGATGGCGAAATCAGCCGTGAGCGTGCGCTGGAATTGGCGCATATGGCGCTGCACGATAACGCCGCCAGGCTCTATGGATGGGCTGGCGCAGCCAAGTAAGCGGCCACACTGGAGCCTTTAGCTTTAGCTTGCGAATGCTTAAAATACTCTTATCTGTCTCAAAATAAGACGATCATAAGCCTTACATTTTAATGCCTTTTTGGCAATTTACCCTTGACTTGGGCACCGGACACTGCAAAACTCATGCGAGTCCAACTAGGTTAGTTGGGAGGTGTCATTTTATTTGGCTGAAGTCAAGCTACAAGAGGCAGAACCTCTTGAAAGCGCGTTGCGCCGCTTCAAAAGAAAAGTCCAGCTAGAGGACGTGATTCAGGATGCGAAACGGCATTATTTCTATTTGAAGCCCGGCGAGAAACGCCGTGTAAAAGCAGCACTGGCGCGCAAACGCAATAGCAAGAAGGCCCGTAAAGAAATTCAGTAGTTCACTGGGCCGTTTTTCCCTCGGAAACGGCCCGGTTTTATATAAGAAGTTGACGGACAGCTTTTTTATAGAAACTTGTCTTTGTAGGTTTTAGTTGTAACGCGGCACAAAACCGCGTGGGCCGAACCTGGGTGGTAGGGATTCACTTCTGGGATTCCATGGGAAACTTGTGCATTCCTGTGCCTGTTCCTTGAGGTGAATGCAGGAAAGGGGGCACTCTCAATGGAGTTCCAGGACAAGGTTCTCAAGTGTGTGGATTGTGGCGCCGACTTCATCTTCACTGCTGGGGAACAACTCTTCTTCCACGATAAACAATTCAAGAACGAACCCAAACGCTGCAAAAACTGCAAAGGCAAACGGGCCCAGGCCCTGGGATTGCCGCAGAATGGCGGCAACTATCAGCGCGTTGAAACCAAGGCCGTTTGCTCCGGGTGCCAGCGGGAAACAACTGTACCGTTCAAGCCCACGCAAGGTCGTCCAGTGTTTTGCCGGGAGTGCTTTCAGCAGCGCAAAGTAGTCGCTGCTTCCGCCTAGCTTCGGCTCAATAAGCCCTGAGCTTTGAGTTCAAAGGCCATGGTGTGCCTAAAAAGCCTGGCTGCCATTCGCCTTAAGCCCGCTTCTTGGCCGCCTGTGCGGCTGGAGCTGGAGCTTTTTCCCCGACATGGGCCGCCTTCTGCTGGCGCTGGTCTTCATGCTGGATCAGCAACACTTCAATGCGGCGCAGCAGATCGTCAGTATTCATGGGCTTTACCAGCATGGAATTTGCGCCCTGGGTCTTCCAATCGCCGCCGAGCAAGGGGTAAGCGGTAAGAATCGCCACGGCAGGATTGTAGTCAGTTTTTTTCGCGGCGCGGATCACGTCATAGCCGGCTTTTTCATGTTCCATCTTCATGTCAGTAATGACCATGTGATAGGTATTGGCTTTCAGTTTGGCAATAGCTTCCTTGGCTGAAGCTGCTGTCTCAACCTCAAAATGATGGATTTCCAGAATCGTTTTGAGTGTCAGCAGAATGGCCAGTTCGTCGTCGACTAAAAGAATGCGGCGTTTCATGGGGAACTCCAGTGAGATTCTGAAACTGTTTTGGGACTAACTCAACTTTTGTTGCGCTAGTGAGATGCAGGAGCAACCCAAAATGGTTGTGAGCTGCTGGAACAGTTTGAATCTCTTATTGGCCTATTATAATGCTCCTTGTGCCGGGATATTTTGTACAAAATTTTGGCTGCCGCGCCACTCAGGCGGATGGAGCCGCCTTAGAGCGCCAATTGGCAACCATAGGCATGGCTCAGGCCAGCTCAGCCAGAGAAGCTGAATTCGTGGTTTTGAATACCTGCACTGTAACCGCCGCGGCAGATCAGGACGCTCGCGCCTCCATACGGCGCGTTCATCGTGAAAATCCGGCGGCAAAGATCCTGGTTACAGGCTGCTATGCCCAGCGCGCGCCCAAGGAAATCGCGTCTCTTCCCGGCGTGACGTGGGTGGTGGGAAACTCACATAAACATCAGATAGCCGAGATTGCCGGAACCGGCAACTGGCAAACAAATGCTTCACCGCAAGGTAGCCAGCCGCAGAATTTTGTTTCTCTTGAAGCTGTATCACTCTCTGCTCCGGCATTCACTCTGGTGGGTGACATCTTTGCCCACACCGAGTTGATTGCCGCGCCGGTATTCGCTGGCGACGGCATCGCGGAAAAGACCCGGCCCAATCTTAAAGTCCAGGATGGCTGCAATAACCGCTGTTCGTTCTGCATTATTCCCAGCGTCCGCGGCCAGAGCCGGTCCATGAGACTGGAGCGCGTAATTGCAGAAGCAAACGCACTGGTTGCCGCAGGATATCGTGAGCTGGTGCTCAGTGGCATCAACCTGGGGCGATGGGGGCGTGATTTCCAGCCACAACAAAAGTTTGAGCAGTTGGTCCACGCTCTGCTCGATCGCACAGGCATTGAGAAAGTCCGCATCAGTTCTGTTGAACCCATGGATTGGAGCGATGAGTTGATCGCGCTGGTCGCCCAGTCACCGCGCATTGCCAAGCACGCGCACCTTCCCCTGCAATCCGGCAGTGACCGCATCTTGCGGCAGATGCACCGTAAATATCGGCCATGGCACTACGCAGAGAAGATCAGAAAGATTTGTGAAGCCATGCCGGACGCAGCCATTGGCGCAGACGTGATGGTGGGCTTCCCCGGCGAAACCAACGAGCTATTTGAAGAAAGCCGCAGCTTTATTGAACACCTGCCGTTTACCTACTTGCATGTGTTTACGTATTCGTCGCGACCGGGAACTCCGTCGGCCGCCATGACGGACCAGGTTCCAGTGCATGTCGCACGGGAACGCAATCGCGCGCTGCGAGACTTGGCAGCGGAAAAGAACCTGGCCTTCCGCCGGAAGTACGTCGGCAAGACGCTCGAGGTAATCACGCTTCAGACCGGCGATGATGAGTGGTCGGAAGCATTGAGCGATAATTACGTCAAAGTGAGGCTGGCCGGCAGGCACGAAGCGAATCAAATTCTTACCGCCGAGATCGTTGACGTTACCAACGAAGAGCTGCTGGCGGTGGCACAAGCGCAGGCCAAGATTGTTAGTTGCGCTATTTAGCAGGTCGCGTGTAAATCGCCCCAGTGGGAAAAATCTGACGGCTAACTGTGCGTGGCCAACCTCCATCCAGCAGCCCTCATCTAGCTGAAGCAGTCCCGAATTGTTTCTCCAGCCCCATCATCCCTGGCACTGAAGGGCAAACAAGAATTCCTGTCCGAATAAGCGCGGGGTCTCCGCTTCGTCTTGAGGTTCTATGAAAGATTTCAGCAGCTGTCTGTTTAAACTCAGGTTTCTGTGCGTTCTTCTTGGCTTGTGCGTGGCGGCATCGGCGCAGTGCAAGTTCGCCGACTTAATCATTCCCGGGGCCGATACCAGCGAGGCTTTCGGAATCAATGATCAGGGCGCAATCGTGGGTGCATTCAACACCGCCACCACCAATTTCCGCGGTTTCCTGTTATTTCAGGGTAAATTCACCCATTTCGACTTTCCCGGCGCGGACCAGACCTTCGCCGAAGACATCAACAACCACGGCCAGATCGTAGGCACCTACCTGGCAGCGAACATTAACCCGACCGGCTTCGTGGTGCATAACGGCGTTTTTCACTCAATCACCGCGCCTCAGCCTCCTGGCGACACGCAAACACGGGCGCACGCGATCAACGATTTTGGCACTATCGTAGGTGAAGCGGGCCAATCGGGGTTTCGCCTGAATAACGGGCATTTCACCACCGTCAGCTTCCCCGGATCGAGCAGCACCTCAGCAAGCGGTATCAATAATTCCGGAGTGATTGTTGGGACTTATCGCGACGCCACCGGAAACATCACCCATGGCTTCATGCTGAAAAATGGCCACTATACGACCGTCGACTTTCCCGGCGCCGACAACACGTCTGTGAATCGCATTAACAAGCAGGGCGACATCGTCGGGTTTTATACAATGCATGGCGACTTCCATTCCTTTACTCTCGATAAGGGGCGGTTCATGACGCATGATTACAGTGCCGGCTTTTCCACGGATATTTTCGGCATCAACAAGTTTGACACCCTGGTCGGCTTTTATGGCGAAGCCACTGGATCACGCGGCCATGCCTTCAGGGCCAGTTGCAAGGGAGTGTTCTGATTTGGAACGGGTGATCACTGGGCGCAAGGCGGCGGTCATCCGCTATCTTGCCAGGTGCATGTTGCACGGAACGAAATCGGTATTGCGAGAATTGGCGGCGGAGAAGGATGCCGCCCTCCAGCGGCGTTTCACTTGGACGTACGCTGGACGCAATCACCCTTCCACTCTGGCGGCAATGGCTGGGCAGAAGCGCTAAGCGATCACTATTTGAAAGTCAGGCTGGCCGGAAGGCATGCAGCAAATAAGATATTGAAGATCGATATAAAGGAGTTAGGCGAGCAAGATCTGGTGGCGGTGGCGGCGGAGCAAAACTATGCTGTCGCTGTTTCAAGACGCACTTATCTACCCAGAGGTTCAGATCGGGAAATCCTGAAGCGCATCTCTTAAGGTCATGTGTGGGCAGGGCGGCCACCAATGGCCACCCATGCTATAATTTTCTAGTCTTGCCGCAGTGTGTGGCGCCTCCCGCAATTCCACTAAAAATGTGAGTTTGCCGGGACGGTTCAGGAGGATCGCATAGATAAACGTTTTATTAAGATGAATGAGCGCATCCGATCACGCGAAATACGCGTGATCGGCGCAGACGGTGAGCAACTTGGCATCATGACGCCGCAGGATGCGACCCGTAAGGCCCGTGAGCTGAGTCTTGATCTCGTAGAGATTTCCGCCACCGCGGTGCCTCCTGTATGCCGGATCATGGACTACGGTAAGTTCCTGTACGAGCAGGAAAAAAAGGAACGCGCGGCCAAGAAAAACCAGAAACAGATCGTCCTGAAGGAAGTGAAATTCAGCGTCAACGTGGATGAGCACGATTACGTGACCAAACGGAACCACGTGATGCGTTTTCTAAGTGAAGGCGACAAGGTAAAAGCCAGCCTGCGCTTCCGTGGACGTGAAATGGCCCACCAGAACCTGGGACGCAAAGTTTTAGAGCGGTTGATTAACGAAGTTGGCGACAAAGGGATTGTGGAATTTAGGCCGCGCATGGAAGGCAATACCGTGCATGTGATTCTGGCCCCGCCCCGCCAGATACCAGGCGCGCCGCCCAAGAAACCGGAGAAGCCATCCCAGCCCCAGCAGCAACAAGCTGGCGGACAGGCGCAGCAGCCACCGGCCGCAAAGAGCAGTTAAAGAAAGCAGCAAGCAACTGGCAATTAGTAAAACAAAATGTTGAGTGAGTAAAACAGAAAGTCCAAAAGGCACAGACAGCAGGAATGGCAAACCACCCTGCCGTCGGCATATCCAGTCAAAAAGCTAATTGCTAATGGCCAATTGCCAAGTGCTAAAAGAGAATTATGCCTAAACTAAAAACACACAAAGGCGCAGCTAAACGCTTTAAGAAAACCGCGAACGGCAAGATCAAGCGCGGCAAAGCGTTCAAGCGCCATATCCTTACCTCCAAGGCGACCAAGCGCAAACGCCAGCTCGATACTGATACGCTGGTGAGTGACGCTGACGCGCCAAAAGTCCGGAGAATGATCCCGTACTCGTACTAACAATTCGGGACAGCGTTCGGCCCGCCTGACTCATCCTCAGCGCTGAGGCCGGCCTGAAAAAAGAGCTCTATCGCAAGATTTAAAGATTGAGCTCACCGCGTGTGAAAAGGGATCTAACACCTTCCCTCCAGCCGCGAATAACCGCCGGAAATTCCGGCCACAAAAAAGGGAGCACAAATGCCTCGCGTAAAACGTGGTACTAAACGCCGCCAGCGCCGCAAAAAGATACTTGAGCGCGCTAGCGGGTATTTCCTTACAAAATCAAAACTTTATCGCGCCGCCAAAGAATCCGTCGAGCGCGGACTCAAATTCGCCTATTCAGGCCGCAAGCAGAAGAAACGCCAGTACCGGTCCATATGGATCGTCCGTATTGGCGCGGCTTCCCGCGCCCTGGGCGTGAGCTATAACCAGTTCATCAGCGGCTTGAAGAAGGCCGGCGTGGAGCTAGACCGCAAGATCCTGTCTGACATCGCAACCAATGACGCAGCAGGTTTTACTGCATTGGTTGAGACGGCCAAACGCGCCAACGAAAAAGCGACTGCATCGGCAACAAAATAAGTTTCTAAACACAAAGGACACAAAGTCCCACGAAGTTTTGAGTTACTTCGTGGGACTTTGTGTCCTTTGTGTTTTATGGCTGAATAACTACGTGGAAAAAAATCTGCGACCCAGAGTACAATCCCTGCCATGCTTTCCCGCAGATCCTTTTTCAAGACCGCCGGCCTTGGCGCGGCGGCTGTAGCAGCAACAGCAACACTTCCCACAGAACTCTTTGGCTGGGCTGAGCCGCAACGTTCATCGCTGCCCGGCGGACCGATCCTGCTCAACAGCAATGAGAACGCCTATGGGCCATTCCCCAGCGTGCTGGCGCTCAAAGACCCTTTTCAGGATGCAAACCGTTATCCTGACCGCGGCTATACCAGGCTCATTGAGCGCATTGCCGCCATGCACAAGGTAAAGGCTGACCATGTAACGCTGGGCTGTGGCTCAACTGAAATCCTAAAGATCGCTGCCAGCACATTTCTTGGTTCGGGAAAGACGCTGGTCATGGCTTCGCCCACGTTTGAAGCCATTGAGTTTTATGCCCGAGCAACGCAGGCAAACGTGGTAAAAATCCCGCTGGCGGCTTCATATGCGCACCAGCTCACGCTCATGCTGGAGGCCGTGGGCAAAAACGGCGGGCTGGTCTATATATGCAATCCAAACAATCCCACGGCCAGCGTTACGCCGCGCCGCAGTCTGGAGAGCATGATTCATGAACTGCCGCCGAATACTTATATCCTGATGGATGAGGCTTACCACGATTTTGTTCCGGTCTCAGCCGACTACATTTCGTTTCTGCAAAGCCCGGTGGACGACGAGCGGGTGATCGTGGCGCGTACTTTTTCCAAGATTTACGGCATGGCCGGCCTGAGGCTGGGTTATGGGATTACGTCCGCCAAAAACACCAAGCTGATGGGCGCGCACAAGCTTGAGGACAGCACCAATATTCTGGCTTTGCGCGCCGGCATAACCTCGCTGGACAGTGACGACCAGCACAAGACAGCGCTGCAGCGCAACGCGGCTGATCGCGACGAATTCATGCATCAGGCGGAATTGCGCAAGATAAAGCCAATTCCCTCCTGGACGAATTTTGTAATGTTCAACACGCAGCGCCCCATACGCGAAGTGATGGATCATTTCAAGCAGAACAACATTCTGATTGGGCGTCCGTTCCCGCCCATGGATACTTATGCCAGGATATCTCTGGGCAAACCCGATGAAATGAAGGCTTTCTGGCAGGTATGGGACAAGCTGCCGCCGGTAAAATAATGCTATACGTAACCGTTGAAATATTGCGCTTTGTCGATGATCATATGCCAGGCTTTGTTGAATGCAGGCTGATCGATGTTCTTGGGGAATCTCATACCTTTATTGAAAAGATTTCTGTAGTTACCACTGCGTATCTTGATTCTGCAAGCCATTTTCCTCAACCAGGCTCCCTGGGGTGCGAAATGATAACCATGGGGCAGGATGAACAAGGCCATGAATTGCGCGAAATTACTACTGAACAGCCATGGAATATTGAATCAACTTTGGGAAAATCCAAGTTTGTCGTGCTGGCAGATCAGTTATCAGAAGAGTAACAAGACAACTTCTCTTTCAATACGCCCATCTCTTTAGTGAACGCTAGCACTGTTGGGGGCTCTATGCCACTGCTTGACCAGGCTGCTAAACTCGCCACCCGCAAAATGCCTAAAGTAATTACACCAAAAGCTCATGCCATGATTGATTATGCCGTGGCCGCTTCATTTTTCGCCGTCGGCGCTTTCTTATGGCGACGGAACAAGCGCGCAGCCGTTGGCGCTCTGGCGTGCGGCGCCGCAGAGACCGTGACGGCTCTATGCACGGACTATCCTGGTGGCGTTACCAAGCAACTCAGTTTGGGAACCCACCGAACGATTGATTTCACTCTGAGCGGGGTTATTACCAGCATTCCCGGCCTGCTTCACTTCGCCGATCAGCCAGAAGCTCACCTCTTTCGTACACAGGGTTTGGTGATCGCTGCGGTCGCCGGTTTGACTGATTTCACCGGGAATAGCGAGATAGGGGAGTCGGAGAAGCTGGGTAGAAGATCGGCGTAGGTTTTGAAATCTCGAGCGCAGCGAGCGAAAGATCGCTATTCCGATCCGAAGCTGATTTGCAGAACCAGCGATTCCGGGCATGACTCTTTCGCAATATCCAACTCTTAATAATATCGAACGCTCAATTTTCTAGAACCGTGAGTAAGTCGCGGCTATAGGCTCCCTCACTGCGTTCGGGGATGTCAGAAAAAAACGTTCCCTCGCTCCGCTTCGGGATTTCAAAACAATTCCACAAGCCGCTGAGTTATACTCCGCTTAACGTTATCCTCCGAGGTGTTTTTTACTCATGTCATTGAAACTTGCGCGCGAACTGGAACCTGAGACGGAAACCAAGGCCACCGGTGACGATTTTCCTGCACTGGAAGAAAAAATCTACAAAGCCATTGAGCTGCTGAAGTCGGCCCGTGAAGGCAAGGCGGCCGCTGAGCGCGACTCGAATCGCCTGCGCGAGCAGTTGGAGCAGCGCGAAGAAGAGCTCGACGTTCTGCGCGGCGAGATGATCTCTTTGCGCAAAGAACGCGAAGAGGTCCGTGGACGCGTGGAAAAAATGCTCAAGCAAATCGACACTCTGGTTGCCGAAAGCTGACATGGCGATCGTTCAGCACAATATGACCACCACCCAGTTTGATCTGCACGGCTATGAGGTTGTGCAGACGATGGGGCTTGTACGCGGCATCATTGTCCGCTCACGCTCCATTTTTGGCAGTATTGGCGCTGGCCTGCAAACGCTGGTGGGCGGCAACATTACCATTCTGACCAATCTATGCGAAAAGACTCGCGAAGAAGCGCTCAGCCTGATGCTGCAGCATGCAGGCCAGCTTGGCGCTAATGCAGTCGTGGGCGTGCGCTATGACGCCACAGAGGTCATGCAGGGTGTAACCGAGGTTCTGGCTTACGGCACGGCAGTGCTGGTCCAGCCCAGGCGCAGTACATAATTCTCTTGACCCAGCTTCAAGTCAGACGATAATCAATGCAGCAGGTGAGTCTTTCTTCCGAGGAGAACCAGTTTGGCGACACAATCGAACGTTGCGCAGCCCGTACGAGTGGAAATTTACGATCAGGCCTATAACCTCCGCGGCGTGGATGCGGAATACATCACCAGGCTGGCGCAATTTGTTGACGGCAAGATGCGCACCGTGGCCGAGCAAACCTCTACCATTGACTCTTTGCGCCTGGCCGTACTGGCAGCGCTGAATATTGCCGATGAATACCACATCCTGAAAAAGAAGTATGACCTTCTGGCCGGAGAGTTTAATCGCCGCGCAGGGCAATTGGCAGGCGCGCTGGATGAGGTACTTGAAGACGGGCGTCGCGCAGGCTAATTGTTATCGGCTGGTGAAAGCCTGAAAAAATATGCTGCACGTTAGTCTCCGTCTTAAGTTTTTCATTTCACTGTGAAAAGTCACGTAACCCACTTGCCACGGACTGCGCTTTTCTTTAGCATCACTCCAGACAACTGACCTGCAAAGCAGGTAAGCACGGTAACCGTTCATGAACCAACATTCAATGAACAGGGGGCCTGACTCGTAGATACGGCTCGGTGTGCGAGGTTCCGCCAGTACGGAAATGCCTAAAGAGCCGCGGCGGGTTCCCACCATCTTAGGATGGGTTCAGAACGGCCCGGACTTACGGCCACGTGGGTCGTTGTTTTTTTGTCGCTTCGCTCCAACCCGCTTATACATTTCTCTGTTCTTAGGAATGCTTCCGCCCTGTCACACGTCCGCTCGCCGCGTGATCGGGTTCGCGTCCGATCAATGTCCAATGAAAGTCGCTTGCGCTCCAAACCGCTTCAGCGTTATCGATATCCCCTAAGATTACTCTGCACTTGTTACAGCGCAGCTCGCCGCGTGGTGGGGTGCGCCGCTTATTCGGCCTCTTCGCCTTTGGAAAATATCAGAAGCGATAACATCTTGGGGTGCACTCCAATCTGACTGCTGATTGCTGACTGCTGATTGCTTCCCTACAATCCATTACGTGCCCGACTTGCACTCCATTCAAACATTCGCTGTTCCGGCTGATGCCGCAGGCACTCGCCTTGACCAATGGCTGGTGGCGCAACTGCCTGACGTGAGCCGGGTTCGCGTACAGCAGCTAATTGAACAAAAAAAAATTACTCTGAACGGCAATGTTCCCAAGCCTTCTGTGCGGCTGCGGGGCGGTGAAAAGATTCTTATCACCGGCGAGGTGGAATTGCCTCCGCTAAAGGCCTTTGCTGAAGATATTCCGCTTGATGTGATTTATGAGGACGAGAGCCTTGCAGTGATCAATAAACCGGCGGGTATGAGTGTGCATGCGGGTTCAGGCAAGGGCGATGCCGGCAATCGCGGCACACTGGTGAATGCGCTGCTACACCGCTTCAATGGGCTGTCACAGATCGGCGGCGAGTTGCGGCCGGGAATTGTGCACCGTCTGGACAAAGAGACGAGCGGCCTGGTGATTGTGGCAAAGTCAGATAAAGCCCACAGAAAGCTGGCGGAACAATTTTCCCGGCGCGAGGTAAAGAAGACTTACATCGCCGTGGTGCATGGGTGGATGGAAAGATCCAGAGGGACCATCAACACTGCCATCAGCCGCGATGTGATTCGGCGAGCACGCATGACCACGCGAAACCAGGGCCAGAGCCGTCCCGGACGAGATGCCATTACGCACTGGCAGGTGACTCAGCAGATTGAAGGCGCGTATGGCAAGTTTTCTCTCCTGGAGGTAAAGATCGAGACAGGCCGGACGCACCAGATACGCGTACATCTCTCATCCATTGGCCATCCGGTGGCGGGAGACACACTTTACGGCGCACCGGGAAAGATATTGAGTTACGGAGGTACAGGATCAAAACCGGCATCTCTGGAAAGGAACTTTCTACACGCTTCCGCGATACAATTCGAGCATCCAATCAGTAACAGGCCGCTTTCGTTTCAGCAGCCGTTGCCGGCTGAGTTAAGGGAATTTCTCGGTCAAATCACCGATTGAGAAATTGCTACACAGACTATAATGTGCAAGAGAGCTCCTGACATGTATTCCAAGAGATTAGTTGCGCTGCTGTTTGCGTTTACGCTGCTTTGCTGCTCTGCGCTCGCGCAGACGACGCAGTCACCGGCCTCGGCCCCGGCGCAACCCCAATCGCCTGCCGCCAGTGCGGTTGCACCTTCCACAGCCACCGCGACAGACGACCTTCCCGTGCAGACTTTCCATAGCCGGTCAGATGAAGTGAACGTAATCTTTACCGTTACGGACAAGCACAATAAGTTCATCCGCGACCTGAAAGAAAACCAGTTCAAATTTCTGGACAACAACCGGCCGCCACGGCAGATTATGAATTTTTCCGCGGAAACCGACCTGCCTTTGCGCGTGGGATTATTGATTGACGCGAGCAATTCCATCCGCGACCGTTTTCTTTTTGAGCAGGATTCGGCCATCGAGTTTCTGCACCAGATTATTCGCCCTAAAACAGACAAAGCATTTGTATTGGCCTTTGATGAAGTGTGGGACCTGACTCAGGATTTCACCGGCGATCTGGACAAGCTGACCAAGGGCGTAAAAGTAATACGTCCGGGTGGCGGCACCGCGTTGTGGGACGCAGTGTTTTATGCCTGCCGCGATAAGCTGATGAAAGAGCGCGAAACCGGCCCCGTACGCAGGGCGATCATCCTGGTTTCTGACGGCGACGATAATCAGAGCCGCGTATTGCGCCAGGAAGCCATTGAAATGGCCCAGCGCGCCGGTGTGATCGTTTACACCATCAGCACCAATCTGAGCAACAATCCTGATGAGGGCGACCGCAGCTTGAAGATGCTGGCTGAGACCACCGGCGGGCAGGCGTTCTTCCCTTTCAAACTTCAGGACGTTGCCAATGCCTTCCACGATATTAACGAAGAGCTGCGCAGCCAGTATTCAGTGTTTTACAAACCAGAAAATTTTGAAGCTGATGGCCACTTCCGTCCCATTCAGATTGTGGCAGACAGCAAAAAGTACAAGGTGCGCGCGAAAAAGGGATATTACGTACCTCGACAGTAATTCAATATCAGCAAAGCTCTAAAAAGCCCAGGTGCAAAAGCCGGGCTTTTTATTTGCACCTAGTTCCAATGGGCGGCAGCAGCTAACTTTAGAGACGCGATTGCATATAATGAAGGCGATCGAGCAGCCTTCTTATGACCCTCAAACATTCCCTGGTTCTTTGCATTGTGCTGATTCTTGCCGGTGGCGTGGCTTCAGCACAGCAGCCTACACCCACTCCCACTCCTGCGGCGGGCGAGCCGCCAGGGAATGGTAACGGAAATATCCCGACGGTGCGCGTACGGTCCGACGAAGTAAACGTGATTTTTACCGTGGTGGATAAGGATGGCAACTTTGTACGCGACCTGAAGCAGGATCAGTTCAGAATTGTGGACAATAACCGGCCACCCAGACAGGTAATGAATTTTGCCGCGCAGACAAACCTTCCGCTGCAGGTGGGCCTGCTGATTGATGCCAGCAATTCGATTCGTGACCGCTTCCAGTTTGAAAAAGACTCGGCCTCAGAGTTTCTGTACGAGATCATTCGGCCTAAGTCCGATCGCGCTTTTGTTATGGCCTTTGACGAAAAGTGGGACGTAACGCAAGACTTTACCAATGATCTAGACAAACTCAGGAACGGGGTAAAAGCGATCCGGGCCGGCGGCGGAACAGCCTTATGGGACGCCATTTATTTTGCCTGCCGCGACAAACTGATGAAAGAACCCGCAACCACAGCGGTCCGCCGCGCCATTGTTGTGGTTTCTGACGGCGAAGACAACCAGAGCCACGTATATCGCGACGAAGCCATTGATATGGCGCAACGTGCGGAGGTAATTGTTTATGCCATCAGCACAACCCTGGTAGAAACCCACACCAAAGGCAATGACAACCTGAAAGCCCTGGCTGAAGCCACTGGAGGCCGAGTGTTTCTTTCCACCAAGCTGGATGACGTGGTAGCTGCATTTGCCGGCATACAGGAAGAGCTGCGCAGCCAGTACTCTGTTTCATACCGCCCAGACGGCTTTATCGCCAATGGCCAGTTCCGTCCCATCCGGATTCTGACCGACAGCAAGAAATATAAAGTCCGGACGAAGAAAGGCTATTACGTACCCAAGCAATAGCAATTCTGCAGAAAGCTTTCTGACGCTGGATTTAATTTACCTGTTTGCTGTGTTGTCTTTTGGCGGATAGTAACCTTTGCGCGCCTGAATTTTGTATCCGTCTTTCGATTTGACCTCAAGACGGCGGAACTGTCCGTTATTGACCTCATTTGTGGAAGTAAAAGCGAGCGTGTATTGGCTGCGCAACTCGGCAGCAATGTCGGCAAATGCCTTGTCCATCTTGTCCGTCCGATTCACGGAGATAATTCTTCCACCGGTCTGTTCGGCCAGTTTGCTCATGTCGCCATAATTTGAGCCAAAGCCGGGATCGGTAATCAGCAACACGTAGGCGATCACATCCGCTCGCTGCGCGGCCTCGATTGCGTCTTTCAGGCGCAGCTTGCTGCCTTGATCTTCGCCATCGGTCAGGACGACGATAGCTTTGCGTCCCGCCTGGCGGCTCAAGATTTCGTCCGCTGCCAGATAAACTCCGTCAAACAGCAACGTGCCTTGGTTCTGTTGGCCGCCGGTAGGCACTGGGCCGGGCCGTCCCATGGGCGCCATGCCTGCCGTGTTGGTGTTGATTCGCGCTTTATCCAGTCCCTGGCGCAAAAGATGCATGCTGCTGGTGAGGTCCTGTAGCAAGTCCACAGAAATATCAAAGCTGATGACGAAAGCCAGATCTTTGTCCGTGACGACTTTTTGCAGGAAGCCGCCAGCCACCACTTTTTCTTCGGGCAGAGTGCGATTCATGCTGTAACTGCTGTCAATGAGCAAGCCAATGGTGAGCGGCTGGTCCGTGAGGGCGGAAAAATACTTAATGGTCTGCGGCTTGCCATCTTCCAGTATCTCAAAATGGTCTTTTTCAAGATTGGGGATGAGCAGGCCATGCTTGTCCTTGACGGTAAAAACCACATTCACCAGGTTCACGTTCTTGCGGAAGACCGGAATATTCTGGTCGTTACCAGCCCCCTGGGCACTCCCCTGCCGGGGCGTTCCCTGCTGAGATGGTGATGGTGGTGCACTTTCCTGCGTCTGGCCATGGGCCGCGGGCAGGAGAAGAAATGCGAGCGCAAAAATAAAAAATAAAGTCCGCATCACGGCCTTTGAGCACTGCCTTTCTCGTTGGGTATATTGATCTATTGTATTAGATGCATCTGAGTTGCCTTGCAAATGCTCCTAAAGCATTACAATGGATTACAGCAGTCTTGGCCAGAAACATGCAAACTTATGGGTGGTTTTGCGTTCTAATGATTACGGGTTTCAAGTGGCAGGAGGAACTAAATGCTTAGGTTGACCTTCGGGATGAAGGGGCTGATTTGCGTGTTGTTGCTGGCGGGTATGCCAGTGGTATGCCAACAAAACAAAAATCTCCCGGATAATCCTGCCCCAAAGCCCCAATCCCAGAACGTTCCGGATGCACCACAGCCCAAGGCCGATCCGACAAACCAGTTCCCGGAGAATGCTCCACCGGCACCAAAGAACGTCCATCCGGACCAGCCGGATGCCGCTCCGACTCCAACACCTATAGCTGCTCCCTTAACACCGGCCCAGGGTGGGATGCCCAGCAATCGCGATGAGCTGTTCAAGATGAGCGTTGCCGTGAATTTTGTACAGATTCCGGTCAGGGTGAAAGACCCCTCTGGCAAGCTGGTTTCTGGCCTGAGCCCCACGGATTTTAAGGTCTATGAAGACGGCGTACCGCAGGCACTCAAGTTTTTTACCGCCGATCCATTTCCCCTTTCAGCTGCCATTGTTGTAGCCACGGACCTGCCTTCCACCACGATGAAGAAGGTGAATGAAACCCTTCCCGCGCTGGTGGCTGCATTCAGCGAATTTGACGAGGTTGCTTTGTATCGCTACGGACACACAGTCCAGCAGATTTCCGGGTTTAGCGGTGCAACAGGCATTTCCACGGCAACCATTAATCGCATCAAGCGCCCAGGGCGTGAAGGCGGCCCGCCAATGCTGGGAGGCCCGATGTCTGGCGGCCCAACCATTAACGGCCATTCGGTGAATGATCCGAATGCCGGCGGGCGGGGAGATGTGCAAACCGCGCCGCGAGAATTTTATGTATTGAATGACGCGATTCTGCGTGCGGCCCAAGACCTGGGCAAGCGCGACCGGGCGCGCCGCCGCATCATTTTTGTCATCAGTGATGGGCGGGAACTGGGCAGCAACGCGGGATACGATGAGGTAAAAAGGATCCTGCTCTCCAACAACATCAGCGTATATGGCGTTGGCGTGGATACTGCCGCAATTCCTATCTATGACAAGGCCAACCGCATCCGCATCCCGGGATTTGGGACGGGAAATATTCTGCCCCGCTACGTCTCCGATACAGCGGGTGACATGATGGCAGAGTTTGATCGCCAGGGAATCGAGCAGGCGTATTCAAAGATCGCCGATACGGCCCGCAACCAATACACGCTTGGCTATACCACGCAGGCCAACAAGTCGAGCTCGTTTCGCGCCATTGATGTCCGCGTGTTGCGCCCGAATTTGAAGGTTTTTGCCAAAGAGGGTTATTACCCGTTGCCACCACAGCCACAGAAACAGTAGAAAGGTTACCTTCGGGATTTTTTCTAAAATCTAAAAGCGCTGTAACTTGGGCGGAAAGAGTAAAATGGGAAGTCACCCCCTGTAACCCGTCCGTTATGATATAAAAAAGTCTTTCAGAAACATGCTCGTTCGGAACCGTAGGCGTCTTTTGCCCAAAGCCCGAATGCTAGGAGATTCTTGAGCTTTATAAATTTTGCCGCTCGTGAGATTAATTGCAAAATCGTGTATTACGGTGCCGGTTTGGGCGGTAAGACCACGAATCTACAGCATATTTTTGAAAAAACGAGCGATAAGCAAAAAAGCAAAATGATCTCCCTGGCCACGGAGACCGACCGTACATTGTTTTTTGACTTCCTTCCTCTGGACCTCGGCACCGTACGCGGCTTCCGCACCCGCTTTCACCTATATACCGTCCCCGGCCAGGTTTTTTACGATGCCAGCCGAAAGCTGATCCTGCGCGGCGTGGATGGAGTGGTGTTTGTGGCCGATTCACAGGAAGAGCGCCTGGACGCCAATATTGAAGCGCTAGACAACCTGCAGGAAAACCTGAAAGAACACGGCTACGACTTCAAGAAAATTCCTTTCGTGCTGCAATTCAACAAGCGCGACCTGCCGAGCGCCATGCCGGTGGAAGACCTAAAGCGTGAACTGATGAGAAAAGATGAGCCTACATTTGAGGCCGTGGCTTTTCAAGGTAAGGGAGTATTTGAAACATTGAAAGAGGTCGCGCGGCTGGTATTGATTGAGCTGAAGAAGGGCTGAGAATCAAGCAAATGGCAATTAGCAGTTAGCACTCAGTAGTCAGCCAAGCACGCATCAGTGCTCAATCTCAAAAACCATAATTGGTAGCTCTCCCAACTTCATACCATTCATTTCAGGGCTATAAAAAGCACCTCTATCATCAATAAAAAAGCGCCCTCCATCAGGCCGTTGGGCCAGATATTCATCGGCTACGATATCGATAATTCGCGATTTTCCTTCTACATATGTTCTTTCGGCGCGGGGCGTATTACCCCACCTTTTCCAGAGCCATATTTCATTCGCTTGATTCGTGCTGAATACTGCTGGCCAATCGGGCCGAAAGCGCTCCGGCAGGCTCTTTATAGCTTCCAATTCAGCCAGCGCTATTGATATGAATTTCATAAAAGCGTCCCTTCTTACTGCCAATTGCCATTGCTATTGGAATATCTAGTCTCGCGGTTTTCAAAAGCAAAAAGGCCGAAAGTTCTCGGCCTTTGCCAATTGTTATTTACTAATTGCCAGTTGCTATAGGGTTCCCTCGCTTCGCTTCGGGATTACAGAAAAACTATTTCGTGCCATTCCCACGATCCAGCAGTGGTGAAATCCCGCCAAAGTCACGCGGAGACTTGCTCGCACCGCGTCCGGCTTTGGCCGCGAATTGCGAACCTGAATTCATCTCTCCGTATTTTTCCAGCAAAACCGGGACTAACGCGCCTTCCGCTTCCTTGGTGAAGGTCAAGGCATTGTCTTTGCGATCAATACGGATAAAATCGCCCAGCTTGATCTGGCTGGTAGCCACCAGATTAGCCAGCGGGAACACCACATTCTTTTCAATGGCTCGTTTCAGATGCCGTGCACCATATTTGGGATCAGTTCCCTCTTCCAGCAAAAATGCTTTAACCGGCGCCGTGCAGGAGAAAACAAACTGGCTGTTGCCGGTAGCTTGAAGGATGCGCTGCTGCACCATGCCCAGTTCAATCTCAAGAATCTGTTCAAGGTGTGCCGGCCTGAGAGTTTTAAACACCACGACCTTATCAATGCGGTTCATGAACTCAGGGGAAAACTTGCGCCGGGCCGCATCTTGTGCGGTGCGGGTAATTTTATCGTCGAGCGCGGCATCCACCTGCCCAGCTTTGCGGATGCTGCCAAAACCAAGGCCGCCGGTCATGAGGTCGTCCATTTCATGCGCGCCAAGGTTTGAGGTCATCACAATCAGGCACTGGGAAAGGTCCACGCGGCGATTGTCGCCCAGTGTGAGCGTAGCTTTATCTAATATGCCGAGCAGGAGCTGCCAGAGAGCGTCACTGGCTTTCTCAATTTCATCGAAAAGCAGGAGGGTGAGCTTGAGTTTCTCCGTATGCCATTGATTGAGGGCTTCCTGCGTGAGCAACGGATGGGTCTCACGATGTCCGAGATAGCCTGGGGGCGAGCCGATAAGCTTGGCGATTTCATGGCTGTGCTGGAATTCCGCGCAGTCAATCTTTAAGACGGCGCGTGGATCGCCAAAGAGCGTTTCCGCCATCGCTTCCACCACGCGGGTTTTACCCGAGCCAGTGGGCCCAAGAAAAAGGAGATTTCCTACCGGACGCCCGGGAGCGTTGAGCCCGGCAAGAAACATCTGGTAAATCTCCACCACTTTTTCAATGGCCGGGTCCTGGCCAACGATCTTGCGGCGCAACGTGGAATCAAAGTCCTGCGCGTCTGAGCTTCGCCGCGTGGGATCAAGTGCAGTATTAAAGCCAGTCCTCATAAAGTCCCCTGCCTCTTCTCGCCGAGGAGTACTCCAAATATTACGGAGATGAAAGGTGAGATGGAGATGCGAGCAATAAAGTTGTCATTACTCATTCGTCAACAGGGCGTGTGTCAACAAGCCATCCATCAACACTCAAAACTTTAGATGCAGCTCGCGTGACAAAAGGACAAGGACTCAAGCCATTTTGATCTTTGATCAGAGTAGCGGGATGCATGTTAAGATGCCTGCAAGACCCTGGGAAAGAGTCATAATGCTATCCAAGAAATTACGTTTCATCTCCTCCACAGCCCTGGTTGTGCTTGGGCTGATTGTTGCAGTCGCAGTGCTTACGCGGCACTCACAGATTCAGGCCTTTGCAGCTGACAAACCTGCGCCGGTGGTACAGACGCCGCCAGCTGCCGCGCCGCAACCACAGGTACTGCCAGCAGGCACCATTTCATTGACGGCCAAAGCTGTTACCACCGCACTATTCGTGGCTCGGGGCCATCTGTCAGAGTCTTCTTATATGACGGTGGCCGAGTACGTGGACGCAATCGCCAAGGCAAACAATGGCAAGACCACTTTCAAAAAGGGCGACGTCATTCTGATTCCCGGCATTGAGCCGCAACCGATTGTGGAAAAATCGCGCCCATTCCCAAAAGAGACTGAAGTTCGGGCCATCTACCTGACGGGTGGGACAGCGGGCAGCGCACATGGCATTGATCTGGTGAAGCGCTGGCACCAGGCGGGCGGAAACGCCGTGGTCTTTGACATAAAGGATAGCGACGGAACCATCAATGTTCCGTTTGAGCATCCGCTGGCAAAAAAGATCCATAATCACCCAATCACGAACCTGCCCAAATATGTGCGGTTTCTGCACTCGCAGGACATGCACGTGATTGCGCGGCAGGCGCTCTTCCGGGATGACAATATTGCCCAGCATCATGGAGAGCTGGCGGTACAGTCCAGAAGCATGCACCAGCCGTGGCGCGAAAACGGCAAGCTGGTGTGGTCTGACAGCTCCAACAAGCAGGTACAGGACTACAACATTGCGCTGGCCAAATACATAGCCGCCTCTGGCGTAGATGAAATCCAGTTTGATTACGTCCGCTTCCCGGCTGAGGGCAACCAAGCAGATGCTGAATTTGCGTTCCAGAAAGATCCCAAAATGCACCGGGATGACGTGATCGCCAATTTTCTGGACCGCGCTTACACGGAGTTGCACCCCGCAGGCGTTCTGGTTTCACTCGACGTATTCGGCATTATGGCGTGGCAGCGTTCCGTTGATCTGAGCCATACTGGCCAGGACATTGTGAAAATGGCGAAGCATGCAGATGTAATTTCGCCCATGATCTATCCTTCGCACTTCTTTGGCATGGACGGCTACACGGCCCCGGGCGACGCGCCGGAACACTTCATCAGTATTTCCATGGACCGTTTTGACAAAATCACGGCTGGCTCCGGCGTGGTGATTCGTCCCTGGCTCCAGGCTTTCCGCTGGCGAACCAAGACATATTCAGAGGAATACATTCTGAAACAAGTCAGCGCTTCCCACGGACACCATGGTGATGGCTTCCTCTTTTGGAACGCAGCCAACGACTATTCCAAGCCTTTTGCAGCCATGCCCACAATGATGGCGAACCCGAAGACCTATCTGTACACGCCGCCAACGGCGATGGCGCAGAATAATCCTGCTGCTGCGGGCCAACCGGGCACTGCCAATCAGGAAAAAACGGCCCAGCCACAGACTGCTACACGGACACAGCCCTAGAAAATCCTGTCCCCGGCAAACATTAGTACTCCATACAGCCATAATTTAGGCGTATGTAATGTTGGCCGGGGAAATTTCCGTCAGATATAATGTGCTGTTCGCCTGCTTTTTCTATCTAATGATAGGTAGCTGAATTTTTGTCTCTGAAAGCTCAAGCAGAGATCTGGAATTTTGGCCATACAAAGCGGAACACCACAAAATTTTGTAATCTGTATCTGAAGGAGCCTTCCCCCCATGGCGATTCAAGCGACTGAAAAGATCTGGCACAACGGGAAACTGATTCCCTGGGATGACGCCCAGATCCACGTGATGGCCCACGTGGTCAACTACGGTTCTTCCGTTTTTGAAGGGATTCGTTGCTATGCGCCAGCGGGCGCTCCGGCAATTTTCCGCATCCGTGAACACATGCAGCGGCTTCTGGACTCCGCCAAGATTTACCGCATTGAGCTGGATTACAACATTGACCAGTTCTGTGCCGCCGCCATTGAACTGGTGGCCTCCAATGGCGTCTGGCCCTGCTACCTGCGTCCCATTGTGATGCGCGGTTATGGCGAAGCAGGCGTGAACCCTTTTAACTCGCCCACTGAGGTCTATATGACCAATTATCCGTGGGGCAAATATCTGGGCAAGGGCAATGTAAGCGAGGGCGTGGAAGCCTGCGTCTCTTCATGGTCGCGGATTGCTCCTAATACCATGCCGGCGATGTCCAAGGCCGGCGCCAATTACATGAACTCCCAGCTCATTAAGATGGAAGCGATCGTAAATGGCTATGTGGAGGGCATTGCCCTGGACGTGAACGGTTATGTGAGCGAGGCGTCCGGCGCGAATATTTTTGTTGTCCGCAAAGGCAAACTGCTTACGCCGCCGCTGGGCAATTCCGTGCTGCCCGGCATTACGCGCGAAAGCGTGATTACGCTGGCTGAAGACATTGGCCTGACCGTGGTTGAGCAGATTATTCCGCGTGAAATGCTTTACCTGGCCGACGAAGTATTCTTCTGCGGCACCGCTTCTGAAATTACTCCGATTCGCTCCATTGACAAGATCAATATCAGCAACGGCGTAACCGGACCGGTAACGCTTGCATTGCAGCGCGAGTTTTTCGGAATCGTGAACGGCACGGCGGCTGACCGGCACAATTGGTTTACCCGCGTACCGGTGAATGACCGGACAAAACAGCCTGTAGGCGTTTAGCTGGAGATCTTTGGGGATATAGGCCGCGTGAAATACGCGGCCTTTCTTTTTGCAGGGAGAAAAACTTTTACGCCGACTGCGCGACCATACCCAGCTCACGCGGAAGCCAGGTATTCAACCGCTCATGCAGCCGCTTCATCTCCGGACAGGCTGAACGCGCAAATGCAACTCCGGCGCGGCCATTGGTGTGCGACCAGACAATATTGCCGGTGGCATGCAGAGAGAAAGAACTTTCCGGCAGAACCAGATTCATGGTAAGCGACGCCCCATGCGGCAGAGGTTCAGCAGAATTCAGGCAGAGCCCCGTCTGGCTCATATTCAAAACATTTACCTGATGAAGAGTGCGCTGCCAGCCGCGATGATTCATGGTTCCAGCAATCACCTTGACCGGGACTGTATGCCGGTAGGTAGCAATTCTCTGCTGGGCCATGCTGCTGTAAGAAGCTTTCAGGCTTCGCACCAGCATGTCCACGCTGACCGGCTTGGGCACGCGGAACTGGACGCGCTTGCGGCCGGAATGCTCAAGCCGGGCCGAGGGCATTAACCCAACAGCGACGCCGCGCCAGCGGGTGGAAGGCTGGAGCAGGGTAAGTTCATCAGCGCGGGGAACGTCAAAATCACAAACAGCAAGATCAAGCCGGGTACTGCGCGTTATCTGGTCTGCGTCCGCAAGGGTGGTTGCCGTATGCACGTTCATCCCAAAGCCTTCAAAAACTTTTCTCATCATGCCAAGGGATTGCTGGTCTGGCAGGAGCAGCAATGCGGAAAAAACATTCCACGGAGCAAACTGCTTTGTGCCCGTGGGAACAATATTGCGCGCGAAAGGAACTGATCTCATCGGAAGCCCCATACCCATGCTTGAACGATATGCGATTGTGAAGTAAGCAGAGGTTGGAGTGATATGACAAAGATCACATCAGGTGTAATCTTTGGCGGCACCGCTCCATTAAATAAATAATCTCACAGTAAGCGGTTCTTGCTGCATTGAATTATTACTTACAACGCTTAAGCGTTTCTACTCAACAGGACTACAGTGCTGCCATGCTGACTAAGCATATCTCCTTAGAGTTACACCAGAAGTGTATTAGTCTGCATGGGCCGCGCGAATTGACTTCATTGAAAAGTGTTGCATCCGGCCACTGTACCCTGGGACATTCCCCGTTTGAACCACTCCATACGTTGCGCTGAGCTGCCATGGGTGAAAGACTCCGGGCTCACGTGTCCGGTAGACATTTTCTGCAGCCGATCATCACCAACCGCCGCTGCCGCATTTATAGCGCTCTCGACATCGCCCTGCTCCAGCAGCTTTCGCTGCTCTGTGGAGTGCGCCCACACGCCGGCCAGACAATCTGCCTGCAATTCAACTTTTACTGAGAGTTCATTCCTCTCGCTGGGTTCGCTCTGCTCCAGCATCCTGACTTTTCTCTCAACCCCAATCAGCTTTTGCACATGATGGCCAATCTCATGGGCCAGCACATAGGCTTGCGCAAACTGCCCGGGCGCACCAAAACGGCGCTGCAGTTCATCGTAAAAACCCAGATCGATATAAACCTTTTCGTCGGTCGGACAATAGAAAGGGCCGGTGGCAGAACGCGCTGATCCGCAGCCGGAGTATGTGGAGTCCCGAAATAGAACCAGCTTGGCATGGCGATAAGCCACGCCTTGCTCGGGCAATATCTGGGCCCAGGTTTTCTGTGTATCGTCCAGAATAAAAGAGATGAATTCAACCGTTGGCTCTTCCTTGGCGTCACGAGCACGGTCTGGCTGGGAAATTGAGCTGCTCGGGGCAACACTGCCACCACTGAGCAGCGCAAAAAAGTTCCGCTTGAACACAAAGCTCAAAATAAGCAGGATGATGAACCCGCCGATGCCGATGTGCATTCCGCCAAAACCACCAAACCCGCCGCCACTGCCGCCCTCATCACGACGATCTTCAACATCGCCACTAACGCCACCCGGAGTCCAACGCATAGCTATGCTCCCCCACCAAAACTTTGATGCAAACGGGAGATTGTAAATTCTTCTTCTGGATTCTGTTGCAAGAAGAATGTCGTTTAGCGGCTAACAAAGATGAAGGCTGCAAGCCGTTGCCGACTTTCAGCCTTCATTCTTTGCAAGCTATCCGTCAAGGACGTGCTATGTCAATAAGCATGGAACCGTTCTCCTTCAATGATCTGCGTGCGGATTCCGTCGATGGTTTGAGGAACAGCCCCGCGCGAAACACCCCGGACCACATAGATGGCCAGCGCCGTTTCAGCAGGATTATCTTTGCTGATTGCCACACCCACCCCCTGGATTCCCGCCTGCGCCATAAGATCGGCAACATGGGATTCTTTCACCGCAGTTGTGAGTTCGATATCCTGAGGCGAAATGGAGATGCGGGCTGCGCCATTGGTAATGCCAAAGACCACCCGGGTGCGAACTCCATTGATCGTCGCGGGGACGGGCGCTTGCAGCACTCCCGAAACATGCACTTCGAGAGACGCTTCGGCAGGCGAATCCTGGCTGGCGGAGAGTTCCACCGCAGAAATCGCGAAATCATGCATGAGCTGAGCAGCGCTTTCCTGCAAAACACTTTCACCACGCAAGCGTTCCTGCGCGGAGAGGGTGCTGGCAGCAACCAATGGAGGCACTTGCGTTGCACCAAGCACCGTGGCCATAGGTTGGCAACTTACAATGTGATCCGCACCACCCACCACGTTTAAAACAACCGGCGGCCGCGCATGGGAAGAAAATTCATTGATCACATCCTGTATGGGATTGGCAATTGTGTTTGTCCCATCGCCGGCGAATACCATGGCCACTGGACGAGCATTGGCAGTAGTCACAATTAATGATCCTGCATCTCCCGGGCCGCTGAAGCTGCTGTCACTGATTACCACTTGGCCCACAAACTTGCTGGTAAACAGGGTGGGACCTCCGCAAAAGGAAGCGAAGTCCACGCTCAGGGTGCCATTGATACTGCCGATGTTAGAGCAAGTCAATCCAGTGGTTCTCCCAGTTTTTGCCACGGCCAGACCCAACGCCGGGGCTTCCAGCGTGGAAGAAGGCGGAGCTGCCGCAATGCTGCCAGGACCGGGAACACCAAGATCAAGAATATTGCCGGAGGTATCCACGGTTCCGGGGACGATCTGGGCGAGCGCGGCATCCACGTTACTTTCAGCAACGCCGTTGCTGGTGGGCGTGGGCTGCAGAGACGACTGGAAACTCAGGTTGGCGACGGTATTGGGTGACGCAAAGCAAGCTGACGCTCCCGGCTGATTGATGGCCTCACCTGCCAATCCCTGGCCTGATTGGGCCAGCACATGGCTGTTGCTCAAAATGTATTGCAAGCCGTTGAAATTCCAAAGGCTTCCCAGCGTGCCAATGCAGCAGACATTCGGGCTTACATCCTGCTCATTTCCACCAGTAACACCCAGCTTCAACGGCAGCGGCTGTACACCGGCAGTATCATTCGGGTAGACCACCAGCAACGTTGCCGTGGCAGAGACAGACGCATTTGCCTGCGAAGTTGCTGCAATGGTGAAACCATTTGTCGCGGGAAAAACCGCAGGCGGGGTGTAAACGCCGCTGGCGCTGATGGTGCCGATGAGCGCATTGCCGCCAGGCACACCATTCACACTCCAATTCACGGGAGTTGCCGGCCCCGTTGCTGTGAAAGTCTGGGATGTACCAAGGGCCACGTTCGCTTTGGCGGGTGAAACCACAAGAGCCGAAGGCGTTGGGCTTGGTGTGGCAGTGGGAGTTGGACTTGGTGATGGTGCAGCAACTGGAGTTGGCGTGGGCGTTGATCCTGCGCCTACAACTGTATTTCCGGCATTGCCGTTACCGAGACTACCGCAACCTATCACAACTGACAAACAACAGATACTCATGACTCCACCGAGCTGGTCAAAGGATCTTGCGCGGAAGACTCTGCTAACCAGAGTCCCTTTCAAAAACTTATCAACCACCAACATGACAGCAGTCCTTCTCCCGGAAGCCTGGCTTGGAGAATTTCTGGAGAGGTGTTGCCACGTCTGCGCGCAGCTAGTCACCAGGACGATCACAAGCACACGAATGCGGCGCGGTAACAACGCTGGTGAGAGCTGGTTACAACTACCGCAAAAGAGTGCGGATCACCAGCCCGAATGGTGAGGAACGAAAGTCTGCCTATAAATCAGTGCAAAAGCAAGTAAATTAATAAATTTAATGTTGTGATTGCGTGAATTGAGTTTGACGGCGGCGGTAAGCATGCCACTCGTCTGCGGTGATCTCCCATATTTCTGTTGGAAAGCGGCCAGAGACATATTCATGCTCTTCCACCGCAACCACGCGCATGCCTTGCTTCTCTGAGATCCGCCGCGATGCCTCATTCGGCACGGCCTTGGGAATACGCATAAGCGGAAACTTGAGCACATCAAACCAGTAGTCTGTTACGACTTCTGATGCCTCGCTCATCAGGCCCTGGCCATGCCAGCGCAGGCCGAGCCAGAAACCACGATTGATTTTCTCGCTGCGGAACAGGCTGATCGCGCCAGTCATTTGCGCTGGATCATCTTTGAGACGAAGCGTCCACGCCCATTCGTCGCTGCGCGCCACCGCTGGCAGAGTCATATCACGGTAAAACGTGCAAGCACCATCCAGCGGATAAGGCCATGGCACGGCCTTTGTCAGATAACGCACAATCTCCCACTGCGGAAACAAGAGCTGTGCCTGTTCGGCATCAGCCAGTTCCAGCGGACGCAGAATGAGACGCGGCGTTTCAAGTGTGGGAGTCATTGGATTCACTTCAGCGCCTGCTGTATCGCCTTTTCAGCCAGTGGGGCCATGATCTTATAGCCGTCAGCATTGGGGTGCAGTCCGTCGCCGGTCAGCTCGGGGCGCAGCATCTGGTTCTTATCAATCAGAGACGAATAATAATCCAAGTATATCAGGCCATTCTTTTCGCTGTAATCTTTCAACCATCGATTCAACTCGCGAATCTGCTCCGGCGGACGCTCGGTCAGAAAGCCGCGTGAATACTCTGTGTAATTATTGATCGGCAGCAAGGAGGCAAAGATGACGCGGACGCCGTGTGTGCGCGCAATCTCCGCCATCGTTTCATAATTGCTTTCAATCTCCGCAATATTGGTAACCTGCAGAGTGTTTGATATGTCATTGATTCCGGCATTGATAATCACCGCTGCCGGCTGCAATTCCACCACGTCCTGATGGAAGCGCAGCACCATCTGCGCAGTAATTTGCCCGCCAATGCCGCGGTTGACATAAGACTTGCCGGGAAAATATTCCGGCAAATTCCACAAGTCAGTAATGGAATCGCCGAGAAACACTACGCGGCGTTCACCTGTTTTGGGCAAGCCCAGTTGCCGATTGGCTTCATGGTACAGATATTTCTCCCCGAAATCCTGCATCAGCCGTGGCATGAGTTTTTCTTTGTATGGCCCCAGCCAGCGCCCAAGGTCCTGCGGCACAGCCTCCTGCCGCGGCGGTGAAGATTGATATTTTGTCTGTCCGGCTAGCGTACCCGCGGCTGCACAGAGAAAAATGGTTATCACTGCGAATCGCCTAAAAGTTTGCCGCATGACGCTGTCCTCCGTGCACGAATATGCTCCACCGATTTGTAGAACGAATTTATCCATGAGAGAAACCATGAAAGGGGTTTCGCTTATCATCACCTTTATCAATTGGCTGGTTTATCAATTGGCTGGTTCAGCAATTTTTGAAGCCTGGTTCTAGTTAAATGAGCACGCGCTTTTAATGTTACCCATCAGCTTTACTGTGCGTCCGCCCACTCACCCTTGAGCAATGCATACAGCACTTCATTTACAGGAGTACCACGGATGACGTAATGCTCCCGGAGCAGGCCTTCTTCCTGAAAGCCAAGCTTCTCCAGTACGCGGCGCGACGCCTGATTTTCTTCATGCACATAGGCAAGCAATCTTCGCAAACTGGATTCAGCAAAGATTTTATCGATCAACAGTCTGAGCGCTGCGGTGGCAATTCCCTTTCCGTGATGCGATTCCGCGATGCCGTATCCAAGCTCGCCATAACCCATGGAGTGGCTGATATTTTTGAGAGATAGATTGCCAACCACTTGTCCGTCGGCAGAGATGAACCAGCGGAAGCTTTCAGATTTTCCGATGCGGGAAAGATCTGCATCCTCTGCTTGAAGCATTTGCGCGATCTCCTCAACTGACATGGCTTTCAGCGGGTTGTGACGGACGGAGAGCGGCTGGTTCCGCCATTCGATGAATGTCTCAAGGAAGGCCGATTCATAGGGAAGCAGATTAAGGTCCATGCAGACTATTGAACATGGATTGATTCAGTAGTTCAATAGAGCTACTTCATCTGTATTTTGTCGACGATATTACGCCAGCGGCCATATTGCGCCGCTAGCTGCAGGACCCTCTGGTGTTGGGCATAGCTTTCCACCGTTCCGCTCAGCGTGATATCCCTATCGTCAACCTTAACTTCAACGTGAGCGCCACTGAGAACCTGATCACTGTCCAACAGATCGGAAATAGAATCGTGAATTCTTTGGTTGGCACTGGAATCTGTCTGCGGCGCCGGCGTCTGCGAATCCTGTTGTTGCTGCGAGCCGACAGGATTGGATATGGCAAGATTGGTTTGTGGATACTGGCTTTGCCGCAGAGAAGCATTCAACATGGACAAAGCGGCAATAAGAACACACACAGAGACACTGGGCATAAAGCCCTCCCTTACGGTCCCCTGGAAACAGTGTGGCACACCAACCCATCCATATTCAATGTCACTGCTGGATGGAAGCAGGTGAGTTGAAGTGGGAACGGTTTTCAGCGTTAGCCGACTTTGGACTTCGGACTCTCCATGCGCTCTTTCTCCGCTGGATTGGTAATCAGCCGCGCGCTGTGATTGTAGGTGATATAAGCCCAGGCCCATTCAATCATCACAAAAAAGCGATTGCGGAACCCGACGAGAAACAGCAAGTGAATAAACAGCCAGCTCAGCCAGGCAAAATATCCCGAGATATGAATGTTGCCGGGAAAATCGGCAATGGCGTGTGAGCGGCCAATTGTGGCCAGACTGCCTTTATCGAGATACTCAAATTTTTCTCGCTGCTTCCCTGCCAGAGTATTTTTGATCTGGCGGGCGGCAAATTTGCCCATTTGGATGGCCGCTGGAGCAACGCCCGGAACTGGCTTCCCGTTGCTGCGCGTTGCCGAAGCCAAATCACCAGTTACAAAAACTTCTGGATGCCTGGGCACCGTGAGATCGGGCTGAACAATCACGCGTCCGGCTTTGTCAGTGGGGACGCCTAGCATTTTGCCTAATGGCGAAGCGGAAACGCCAGCGCCCCAGAGAATCACAGCAGCAGGAATTTTCTCTTTGCCCACTGAGACAACTCCCGCTTCAATGTTCGTAACCATCGCGTTGGTGCGGACCTCAACTCCCATTTGCTTTAACTGGCGTTCAGCGCTGGTTGAAAGATCAGGCGGATAAGTTGGCAGCACACGCGGGCCGCCTTCCAGCAAAATAATACGCGACTGCCGCGGATCAATCGCACGAAACTCTTTCGTCAGGTAGCGGCGGGTAATATCAGAAATCGCGCCAGCCAACTCCACGCCCGTGGGCCCGCCTCCCACCACAACAAAAGTCAGCGGCAGCATCGCCTGATGGCCAATCTTTTCCCGCTCCGCTGTCTCAAAAGCCAATAAAATGCGGCGGCGAATCTCCGTGGCGTCTTCTAAGGTCTTTAACCCAGGGGCAAATTCCTCCCATTCCGGGTGACCAAAGTAGGCATGGGTGGCGCCAGCCGCCACAATCAGGTAATCATAGGGCAGTTCCAGTCCGTCCGTGCGGGCGTCACCCAGATGAATCAGCTTTTTCTCCAGATCAAAACCTGTGACCTCGCCCAGCAATACTTCAGTATTCCGCGCGCGGCGCAGGATGGTACGCACGGGAGAGGCAATTTCAGCGGGTGAAAGCACTGCCAGTGCCACCTGGTAAAGCAGGGGCTGAAAGGTGTGGTGGTTTTTGCGGTCAATTACCGTAATATCCGCCGCGGCGCCGGCAAGGGCCTTGGCGGCGTTAAGGCCGGCAAATCCGGCCCCAATGACCACTATCTTTGGTCTATTAACTCTGGGTCTATCAACCCCAGGTCTATTAACGTGCTGTGTCATCGGTAACATTGTAGCCAGCCTTGGAGCAACGTACACTCTTGAAGGTAAAAGCTTTATTGGCCCCCACGTACGGACGGCTTAAGGAATCCAGCGAGTCATTCAACAGTTAAGGGAGCAGCGGTTTTTTGCGTTTCCCCCGATTGTGTTCCTCTGGCTTTCGTAGTACGGTTTGAGCCAATCAGCACCACATAAATTAGATTGTTCTTTTGCCCACAGGATTCTTTGGTACGAGTTAAATATGCACATTGATGATTTACTGCGAATTGCAATGGAGCGCAAAGCCTCCGATCTTCACTTGAAAGTGGGCAACTATCCGCACGTGCGCGTGGATGGCGACCTTGTGCCACTCACTGAACAGCCACGCGTTTCCGCGGAAGACATGTTGAACATGGCTTTCAGCATGATGTCCAACCGGCAAAAGCAAAAGTTTAAAGAAGCAGCCGAACTTGATATGGCCTATGGCGTCGCGGGCCTGGGACGTTTCCGTGTAAACGTCTTTCAGCAGCGCGGCAACGTGGGCCTGGTTTTGCGCGTGATTCCCACCAAGATCCGCGCACTGGAAGAACTTTTTCTCCCTAAAGTGATCGAGCATATATGCGAAGAAGCCCGCGGACTGGTGCTGGTAACCGGCGTGACCGGTTCAGGTAAGTCAACCACACTGGCCGCCATGCTGGACCGCATAAATTCAAGCCGCTCAGAGCACATTATTACGATTGAAGACCCTATCGAATTCCTTCATCGTGATAAGAAAGGGTTTGTCAACCAGCGAGAAGTGGAGGTAGATACTCCTTCGTTCGGATCCGCCTTGCGGGCGAGCCTTCGCCAGGACCCGGACGTAATTCTGGTGGGCGAAATGCGCGACCTGGAGACAATTTCTACCGCGCTCCATGCCGCCGAAACCGGCCACCTGGTCTTCTCAACACTGCACACATTAGATGCAGTTGAAACCATCAACCGTATCATTTCTGTATTTCCTCCACCGGAGCAGAAGCAAGTGCGTATGCAGCTTGGCGCCACATTACGGGCCGTCGTCAGCCAGCGACTTGTAAAACGAGCTGACGGAGCAGGCCGCGTTCCAGCTACCGAGGTCCTGATTTCCACCGCGTTTGTCCGCGAGTGCATTATGGTCCCGGAAAAAACGCGCCTGATACATGAGGCCATTGGCGCCGGCACCTCTCAGTACGGTATGCAGACGTTCGATCAGTCCCTCTATGATTTGTACTCACAAGGCCTGGTCAGCTATGAAACCGCACTGGAGAACGCCAGCAATCCAGACGACTTCAAGCTCAAAGTGCAAGGTATCCATTCCACAGCGGACGCCGCACGCGAGCAAATGGAGCAAGCCGGATTTAGCTCCGGAAGAGCCTAAGCTCTCCGTTCAACAACCACCAAGACATTACCCAAGGGAGACGTTGATAGAGGACGTCTCCTTTATTTTTTGGGGATGGATTGGAGCGCGGCGCTCTCGCCTGCGAGACAATTGCCAAAATCGCC
>DASXLK010000031.1:0-94898 GCA_036496365.1 Candidatus Angelobacter sp.
AATGATGGCCGGCAAAACTCAATGCAGATTTTTTGTCCTTCGCTACGCCCCCGACGCGGTAAAGAATGAGTTCATCAATATTGGGCTGGTGCTGCTGCCGCCTGCAGGCGGCGCGCAGGTCCGCTTTACCCGCGACTGGTCACGCGTGCGCTGTCTTGATCCTGAAGCCGACCTGGAAGTTCTGCAAGCTTTAGAGAACGACCTGCGGGAAAAACTGCGCGAGATGAATGGAGACCACGACTTTATTCTCCGCCGCATACAGGATTCATTTTCTAATGCGCTGCAGGCATCGGAATTTCAGGCTTGCCTGGCGGAATCTCCTGTGGCGGAAGCCGATACACTCGCACAACTTTATCTGGAACGGCCCAGGCGGCGGCAGAGCCGGACAGTCAGCACGAGACAGGCAATTTTCCAGCGGATGCGCTCAGAGTTCGAAGCTGCTGGAGTTTGGCCGCTCATGAGAACGGAAATTCCCGCCGCGCAATACACGCGCAGCGGCGATCCCTTGAAAATCGACTGTGGTTACAGCCCCAACGGCACAGTGAAACTTTTCCATGCCGTATCGCTGGCCACCGACGTGAATGCCGCCAAGGTTCTGGCTTTCAGCTTTCCGCAGATCGCGGAAGGAATCCGCTCCGCGCAGAGCAAACAAGCGCAGCTTACCGCGATTGTGGAAGATGGCCTTCCTGAAGATGACGAAGCAATCCAATACGCGCAAGAAACGCTCAAGCAGCATGCTATTGCGATTGCTCCGGTCACACAGATGACGGACATCGCACGCATGGCCGCGCGTGAATTGGGAATTGGCTAAAGAAAAAGCCCCAGCTTGCGCCGGGGCTCAATCATTTAACTTTTCTAGAAATCAAAACGCCTTGAACTGTGTTCCTTCGTAAATCTTTGTGCGTACACCATTAATCACCGCAGGAATTACCTGATGGCTCACGCCTTGAATCACATAGAAAGAGATTGCGGGTTCCGCCGGATTATCAGCACTCACGGAAACACCCACACCTTGAATTCCAGGCGTACCTAGGTATTCAGCAAAGTGGGCTTCTTTTACCGCGGTAGCATGATCGATCTGTGCCAGGCCAACCGAGGGTTGATCGTTATCGTAGATAACGCGGGTACGGACTCCATTGATTACGGCGGGAATGGGAAGGCTTGACGCCTGCGATAAGTGAATGATCAAAGCGCCTTCGCCCGGGCTGTCTGCACTCCCGCCAACGGCCAGAGATTTGATTGCGGAATTTTGCATCAGCGCACGGCTATTTTGCTGCTGCACATAGGCAACGCGCTGGCTTTCCGTGGCGGAGAGCGGCACAGTGGTGGAAAGCGCACCCACCTGTTTTGAATTGGCACTGGCTTCGGGCTCACAGCTTACTGAGTGATCAGCGCCACCAACAATCGTCAGCGTATTTGGAACTGAAGGAGAAAGAGCCGCAACGACATCCTGAATCGGATTGGCCACTGTGTCTGTTGTGCTACCACCGTAAAGTAGTGCCACTGGACGCGCATTGGCCTGAGTGACAATCAATGAGCCAGAATCGCCGCCTGCGCTGAAGGAACCGCCATTGATGACGACCTGATTTGTGTAAGTCGCGTTGAATGCGGTCACATTGCTTGCGCATGAGGTTTCATAGGCAATAGAAACGCTCGTATTGATGGAGCCAACCGTTGAGCAGGTCAGTCCTGTGGTTCGTCCGCTTTTGGCAACTGCCAGTCCGATGGTTGCTGTTGCCAAAGTGGATGACGGAGACGCTGCAGCTATGCTGCTTGCCCCAGCTGCGCCAAGATCAAGAATAGTTCCCGCCAAATCCACTGTGCCGGGCACGATCTGGGCAATGGCGGAATCAGTATTACTGGGCGCGGGGCCGGTGCGGCCTTGCGCCGTGCCTGTGGGCGATAGCGTAGCTTGCTGCGTCAATGTTGCAATCGGCTTTGATTGACCCGGGAAGCAGGCAGATGGGCCGGGCTGCGTGATGGACTCGCCCGCAACGCCCTGGCTTGAACGCGCCAGCACGTGATTGTTGCTCAAGATTACAGGCTGCGCCAGATCGGCGCGCGTCCAAAGACTGCCCATAGTCCCAATGCAGCAGACGGTGGGCCCAGTATCATTCACGTTGCCGCCAGAAGTTCCCAGCTTGACCGGAATTGTTTGCGAAGCGCCGTTATCATTAGGATAAACAATGGTCGCGTTCACGGACGCAACTTGCGTCCCCGCTGTCGCGGTAACTGCAACGGTGTTGGTGGGCGAGGGAAAAGTTGCCGGAGCAGTATAGCGACCATTGGCATCTATCGATCCGATCGCCGGATTCAGACTCCAGGTAACAGCGGCGGAAAAATTGTTTGCTGTAAATTGCTGCACCGCGCTTAGCGGTACCGTGGTGGAACTTGCGCTCACAGTTGCCGTACCTGTTCCGGGGGTCGGTGTGGGAATTGGCGCGGAAGAAGAACTCGAACCGCCGCAACCAATCATCCCACTAAACATTGCACAACCCAGAAGAACTCCCCAAACTTTTGCCATATGGCCAACCCCTTTGTAATGAAACTTCTCCGCGTAAAATCGATTCAATGTGAGCGGTACCTGAATTTTACCCCCACTTTGCGTGCTTTATCCAGAGTAGTGGAACCACGGTAACGTTAGAGCTAAGGTGACAGCAAAAGTGGCTTTTCTGCTTGTAAACACTGGATTAGCAGGCCAACGGAGGAGTCCCCTGGCATTAGGGTGGCTACGGAGAAATTCTGTAAATTCTAGGTAAAAAAACAAGCGGCGAGGAGTGGGCTCCCTCGCCGCAGGCTTGCTGAACTGATCTATGTTTAACCAATATCTTCGTTGAAATTCTCCAGATATTCGCGCACTGCCACCATGAACTGGTCGGCATCTGCACCGTCAATGATCCGGTGATCGTAACCAATGCTCAGCCGAATAATGTGCCGGATGGCAATGGAATCAATGCCATCTTCATCGGTCATGACCACAGGTTCTTTAAAAATGCCGCCCATACCAAGAATGGCTACTTGCGGCTGCAGGATGATGGGCAATCCAAATTGCGGCCCAAAGATGCCAGGGTTGGTGATGGTGATGGTGCCGCCCTGCACATCGTCAGGAACAAGTTTCTTGTTGCGGGCACGCTCGCCCAGACCACTGATGGCGCGCTGCAGGCCAACAAAGCTCAGGTTCTCCGCGCCCTTGACTACCGGCACAATCAAGCCCCAATCCAGCGCTACGGCAATGCCAATATTCACGCTCTTGTGATATTGGATTGAGTCACCGTTGACCACGGAAGAGTTCATGATCGGCTTCACGCGGATGCCGTGCAACATGGCTTTGGCGATGAACGGCATAAACGTAAGCTTTACGCTGTTGCGCGCTTCCCAGGCTTTGCGGTTCTTCTCGCGGAACTTGGCAATGCGCGTCATGTCCACTTTAAAGATGGAGTGCACATGCGCGCTGGTGTGTTTGGATTCCACCATGCGCTCGGCAATCTTTTTGCGCATGGCCGTCATGGGGACGGTTTCTCCAGGCGCAACCTGAATTTGCGGCGCTGCCGGGCGCTGCGGAGCTTGCGATGTCTGTTGCGGGGCCTGCGGTTGCGGAGCTGCTTGCTGTGGCTGTGCCGGACGCGCCTGTTGTTGCTGAGGCGGCGCGGGCACAGGCTGCGGTCTGGCTCCGCCTTGCCCATGTTGCTGGATAAAGCTCTGAATATCGTTCTTGCTAATGCGGCCACCCAAACCTGTGCCCGGGATCTGGCCAAGATCAACATTGTTCTCACGCGCCATGCGCCGCACCAGCGGCGATGAACGAACATTGGCACTATCTGCGCTAGCAGCCGGAGCTTGCTGCGAAACGGCTTGCGGCCGTGGTGCCTGTGGCGCAGCTTGTTGCTGCTGTTGCTGCGGCACAGAAGTTGCGGGTTTAGCAGGTGCTGCCGCGGCTGGCTTAGCTGCTCCGCCTCCGCCGCCGATCACGGCCACCACGCTGTTTACCTGGACTGTTGTGCCTTCTTTTACCTTGATCTCGCTCAGCACACCGGAGGTAGGCGCGGGAATCTCTGCGTCCACTTTGTCTGTGGAGATTTCAAACAGAGGCTCGTCGCGCTGTACTTTGTCGCCAACTTTTTTGAGCCACTTGGTGATGGTTCCTTCAAAAATCGATTCGCCCATCTGCGGCATCACCACGTCAGTTCCTGCGCCGCCGTTAGCGCCGGCCGGAGCAGAGCTGTTTGCTTCCTGCTGGGCTTCTTGCTGCACAGGCGCTGATTTCTCTGTAGCGGGCGGTTGCTGAGCTGCTGGTGCACCATCCCCCTGAGGCGCAGCCTTGGTGGGAGCTGGTTGCGCGGGCTGTGCCGGAGCTGCTGCTGCGCCGCTGCCTTCCGCATCAATCAAAGCCACCACGGTATTTACTTGCACCGTAGCGCCTTCCTGGACTTTAATTTCTTTCAACACGCCCGCGGCGGGCGCGGGGATCTCGGCGTCTACTTTATCAGTAGAAATTTCAAAGAGCGGCTCATCGCGCTGGACTTTGTCGCCGGGCTTCTTGAGCCATTTGGTGATGGTGCCTTCAAAGATCGATTCGCCCATCTGGGGCATCAGTACGTCAGTTGCCATCGGGTTCCTTCCCACAGGTGTCTTTCGGCTGGATTGCGTAACAGAAAATTATAAATCAGGGAACGGACATTTGCTCTTGAAGGGTAGCGTCCAGTGTCTCTGCACACAATACAATCAATACATGACACCCTTCCGGCCAATTGTCTATTTCGATACAAGCGGACTGAACCATTTGCTGGCCGATTATGACTGTTCCATTTTGCAAGTCATCTTGACGCGTCATTATTTATCCCGCACAACAGCTACATCTCTTGAAGAGTTTGCGGCCAATGAGAACTCAAAGCAAAGGGAACTTCTTTTCGCCGTAAGCGACCCGATTGCATGGTCGGGCGGAGTCATTATGTCCCCGAATGATATTGCGTATAACGCGATGGTCGCGTATAGCG
Organism: Candidatus Angelobacter sp.; assembly: GCA_036496365.1. Taxonomy (GTDB): domain Bacteria; phylum Acidobacteriota; class Terriglobia; order Terriglobales; family Acidobacteriaceae; genus Angelobacter. The sequence continues at coordinate 4,995 of DASXLK010000031.1, forward strand.
AGGGAAATAAAGACTGGCGCAATATGGATATAAGGCTTTATGAGTTTGAAAGTGCTCAGTTTAGAAGAGAGAGAGCCGATCAAGTGGCTGCGGTGCAACTACAGGAAAAAGACATGCTGGAAGAAGAGTACTGTGGATTCTTTGAAAACGAGCGACCGCGGTTTGAGGATTATTACAAGAGCGGAGTTGAAGAACGTCCTAAGACATTTCAGCAATTCATCGAGCGTGTAAAACTAAGCGATGGCATGTTTTGGGGGATTGCTCGTTCTATCTATAGAGACGCAACAGGCATTACTCTTAATCAGCAAGAGCTGATGGATTTGATGGATGAGTGTCTGCCGTTCAAAGCATTCATACTGTGTCAAATGATTAGTTATTACGAACGCAGCGGCTTCCGCGACCTAAAGACTGCGCTATCATTTCGTTCGGGTCGCTTTGACCTCTTCAGTGCGGTATATCTTTGCTATTGCGATCTGTTCATCTCTGCCGACAAACGGCAATACAACGCACTAAAAGAGATTACTGCTATCGGCAATCTCCGCGCTAAAGTACTCAAGTATGCCGAATTGCGCCGAACTATATTTCCGTTTAGTGGCATGACAATGCGGTTTCAGGCGACACAGAAGGCAGTCAGCGTTAATGATTGGCTTGTTCCCTTCACGTATCAGCTTTCCGCGAGAGCATCTAATGAATTGCTCATCAATAGGCTTTACTGAGCAAACTCAGAAATCTGACAGATCAGAAATGCCATTATTTGAGAGCAGCTATGCACGTTGGCCGTCATTTCGTACTTTATGGACGAAGTCGTACTTGATGGACAGAAGCCAAATACACGCCCTGCTGTCCAAAGCAGCAGTTTGTTTCATCCATAATTTTGCTCAAGCGGAGCTGCTTTTCATCGTTATCAAACAGTGAAAGGGTGTGCATCTCATCCGGTGTCTGATCAAATAATGGTCAACTGGACAATGAACCATGTTAAGCAGAGGGTCGCAAAAGACATGTCCTACGCTGGTGAACTAGTTCGTGCGTGATTGCCGAGAAGAAATGAGCTAGATTACGGAAGCGCCTGAGGGCGTGTTGGATGAGCGATCTTTGAAAACTCAGCAATCAGCTTTTCAGCTGTCAGTTAAGCGAGCGTGGAGACTTTTTGCGACCCTCTGCCGATTGGGGTTGGGATTGGGATTGGGCGACCCTTGGGTGGCCCAAGCGTGACCCAAGGGCCACCCAAGCGTGACGCATGGGACACGCAAGGGACGATTCGGCGAAGCGCTTTGTTTTCAACCAATCTTGAAAAATGCCGGGGTGGGGTGCGAGATTGCCATTATTGCCAAGACTGCCAAAAAGTGACAATTGAAAAATGCTTTTTAATCAGTGCTATCAGCGTGAATCAATGGTGAGTTCGGTTTTCAATCGACAATTTTGGCAATGCCGGCGATTTTGGCAATCGATAGGGACCTCTCGCTACGCTCGAGGTTTTATCTCCCGGTCAGCCACTCATACTGCTCTTGATTCAGCGGCACCACGGAAAGGCGGCCCTGGCGCACCAACGGCGAGTCGTCAAACAAATCACTGGTCTTTACTTCCGCCAGCGTAACTGGATGTGAAATTAGCTTGCCCGCTTTAATCCGCACCTTGGGAACCTTGGGATCTGTGGCGTCGACCGACTCAACTGAGGCGGTGCCGACGGCGCGCTTCTCGTCGCCGGTGTGATAGATAACAAGCTTGTCGCTCTTTTGCATGTTGCGCAGATTCTTTACCGCGACAGGGTTGGTCACTCCGTCCCAGATGGTGGACTGCTCTTTTTGCAGGTCGGCAAAGCCATAAACGGTGGGCTCGGTTTTGAGAAGGTAGAAAGACATGGCGGCAACATTATTTCACTATCGGGGGAATTTCACCACGGAGGCGCATTTTTTCCGTCGAAATTTTACTGTCAGCTTGTTAGGGCAAAAGGGAAAAACCTGCTTTTTACGTTATTCGTTGTGAACATCACAATTTTACAAACTCGCTCCTGTGCAACCGTGGGGTAAGCGCCCCCAGTATTCCTGTTCAGGAGTGCGCGATACAAGTTAAGGAGAATTGCATGGATGCAGCAACAACAATGAATGTAGGCAGAATTACTGCTGACATTGCAGCAGTTGGCGCATTGGGCACGGCAGCTTTTGGCCTGGTAGATAGCTTTAAAGCGTTACCCGGAGGAGGAATTTCCCGCAGCGGCTTCAAATTCATACGTGCTGCCATCGTTAAACTCACGCCTCCAGTCCCGGCCCTGGAACAGACCGAACTGGGCCGCGAATCCATTCTTTATTCATATTGCGGAAATGAAAAATTTGCTTGAGCGTACGAAAATGGAAAGTATGGGTTTCATGTTTCGGTTATCTCAGAAATTCAGTCAGTAAAGATAAATACAAGAGCCGCCCACAATGCATTGCCGGTTTACCTCAACAACTTTTAAAAGGCCTTTGTTCATGCCCTTATTATAGGTACTACACAACAATAAATCAGGATAAGCCATCAGGGCCTTCACTGTTTGCGGAACGCCAAGACGGTTGCGGGCATCCGTTCCCAACGTCAAGTACCAGGTTTCGCTTCTATCGCCATTGTCAGTCGGGACCTCCACGGTAACCAAGTATCCTTTAGTGGCACTATCCAGAAAAAAATTTCTTATTGCGCGCCAGTTACCATCTTCATCCTTTTTGCCGGTTTGAGTGGAGCTAAGAAAACTTGTAAATGCTCCAAAGTTGTTGAATGCAGCGCCTGCTGCGCAATGACCCGCCCAATCTGAACAGTAATTATTTACGTGAAACTCCCGAAGACCATTTTGCAGGACATGCTGGGCCCACGATCGGGTACCGGTACCCCAGAGAAGTTCCGAATAAGACCTGGGGCGTATCCGGGCGAGTTATCTTTATGTTTGCCAGGGTCACAAAAAGTTAGAAGACCATATCCAAACTCAACCAGGACGTCGCCTGGCTGCGAGCTTCCCTGAAAATTCAAGACTTGATTGCCCATACATATGTCATAGGCAGAACCGTAAGGCGCATTCTTCCCAAGTTCGCCTGACTGAGCTTTCGTGACCAACGTGCCTAAACTATTGCGCAGTTCCTGAGGATCAGAAGTGAAGCGGTCAGAAAAAGCAACCTTTTCAGCGTAAACGCCATAGGCGACGGAAACGTTCTCTGGTATTGAGTCGATTGCTGAGAGCCGTGAGACAGTCAATTGAAAGTCTTTCTTATTGTCCCGGGACGAGCGGTCCACGGGAAGGAGAATTAATACCCGGCTCTTTTGGATAGGCTCAACTTTTACTATCTTCAGGTTCTGGCGATTGAGCGTTGCTGCAAAATCCTTTGCTTCAAGACCAGGCCGGCGGTCCAGTTCAACGGGAATCGTGCGTTCGCAGGACTGGCCGAAAGCTCCAACCGTAACGACGAAGACCATGAATAGCGCAACGAGTCGCATATAGTTTTCTCTCCAGTAAATTTCGCTTCAATTTCAGAGGCCACGGGGCGATCCACACGTTCACTTAACCTGCATTCCGTAAAATGGCAATTTGCCTGTATAGGCGTATCTTAAAGAACCGCCCTTTGCTGGATTGCATAACAACAGTTCAGGATAGGCGAATATGCCCGTGGTTATTGGTTGGCCGGGGCGTCTTTTTGGCTCATTTTTGCGGCCAAGATGCCAGCGTGGGTTCTTATTCAGCGCAGTGTCTGGCACGGCCACGGTGACCAGATATCCATCTACCGCGTCATTCAGCAAAATTGACTCTACCTTTTCCCTCCCGGACGGCATTCTCAGCAAAAAACTTCCTTACAAATTGCAAATTAAAAACTGTCATCTTTCTATTTTTAGGTATCGTCTGGATGGCTGAGCCCCGTTACGGCCCGCTCAAAATCCTTTTTGTTGGTGATGCGCGACGTGTAGTCAACCAACAAGAGGATCAACAGCCGGCTTTGGTGAATGGATTCAGCCTTTACCACATTGATGTTCTGGCCATTCAATTTTGCCTGAAAGTCAGCGGTTGTAAGCCCCTGGATGCTGAAGCCCGGAATTGCCGATGAAACAGGACAGTCCGCTCACAAGTCTGGCCGAAGGCGCTTATGGCAAGGATGAACACCATGAATGCCGCAATGCATCGCATATAGTTTTCTCTTTGATCAGATTTTTCTAACTTGCCAGGCAAAAGGCCCGGTTCGATCCTGCTGCGCGGTCTAAACGTACAGTGTTATAGCTACCAGCAGCGCATAATAGCCAGTTCTGAATTGTAAATTTTGATTGAGAAAGGATTGAGCTACAACCATTCAGCGTGAGTTTAAGGAGCCACAGGCGATATCCTGTATTACCGACACCTGCTTTTAAGAGCATATAGAATCACGGGCTTGAGCCAAGACGGCAGGAGTTTCAAAACAGCTGCGAGGTGCCCGCGCATGAAAACAATTCAAAATATTCTGAAAGTGCTCTTGTGTTTTCTTTCTCTTGCCCTTTTTGCACCGGCGCAAGACCGACAAACACCACTGGATATACGAACCGCGCTTGATACCCGTTCTCTGGCTGCACCTATCTCACTTGCTCCAACAGGTGACTGGGTGGCATATTGCGTGACTGAGGGACTTAAACGCGTGCCACCCAATGGCCCTCGCGACCAGTATTACACCCCGAGCGGCGCAATTCGCGAGGTGGTTGGCAGCAATCTTTGGATTACAAACCTGCGAACCGGAAAAACAAAAAATCTAACAAAAGACATGGGAACAAACTGGGGGCCGGTCTGGTCGCCCGATGGCGCTCATCTGGCTTTTTATTCGGACCGCAGCGGCACGGCACATCTCTGGGTGTGGGACAAAGACACAGGCAACATCCGCCAGGTTTCAGACGCGATTGTGCGCCCATTTTTTAATTTTCAGGTGGTACGGTGGACTCCGGACAGCCGCAAAATTCTGGTGAAAGTTTTACCCGAGAAGATGAGCCTGGCACAGGCATCCGGCTTTGTCGCCGGTCATTTTTCTGCCGGGCAGCAGACGGGATTGAAAGCTGAGCAAAAATCCGAGCATGGCGCAACCGCGGTTGTTTATAGCTTTTCTCCCGCAAAAGAAAACTTGCCGACGACCATGGAAGTTCCGGAATGGTCAAAATGGTATTTCACCGATCTGGCCCTGATTGATGCTCACAGCGGAGAGATACAGAGAATTGCACGCGGCCAGAATGTGGTTGGCTATTGGATTTCTCCTGATGGCAAGTTTGCCGCTTATACCTTATACAAAGCGCGCAAAACCAACACCCAACGGCAGCTTTATGATTTGTTGCTGCTTTCCATTCTCGACGGCAGTTCCAGGACAGTTGCGGCTGATCTTGACATGGGTGACGGCATTGCCGTGAGTTGGTCGCCGGACAGCCATTCGCTGGCCTATCTGGGATCGAGTAACGGGATCAGCGGCAGCGATTGCTTTGTTGTATCTGTATCCGAAGGCACGCCTCAGAATATTGCTGCTTCAGCCCATCCGCCTTTTGGCTATAGTTACCGCGCGCCACTATGGGATGCCGATGGAAAATATTTATACTTCATCAGTTCAGGAGTCTCCATCATAGGACAACCAGCCTCAAGCGATATCTGGCGCGTGCGAGTGGCTGAAGGAACCTTGTCCAAAGTCGCGACTGTGCCTGGCAAATCCATTATTGAAGTAGTTTCACCTTTATCGGGTGGCCGATTCTGGTCCCCGGGCCCGGGAAATTCAATTACCGTAAGAACCCGCGACGAGGAAACCAAACAGGCGGGATTTTACCGTGTTGACCTCACTACGGGCTCCGCGACAAAACTTATTGAGAATGACAGCAACATTGGATTTGACTCGATCTTTCTGACAGATGTGAGCGCAGATGGAAAAGCCCTGGTGTATGCCTACGAAGATGCCAGCCATCCAATGGAAATCTGGAGCAGCGGCCCAACGCTGCTCGATTCGCACACATTGACCAATATGAACCCTCAGCTTGCCGGCACGGAGCTGGGAAAAAGCCGGCTCGTAAGCTGGCATTCTCTGGATGGACAACCCTTGCAAGGCGTCATTCTTTTGCCATCAGGCTACAAAAAAGGAGTCCGCTACCCGCTCATCGTGAATGTTTATGGAGGGGCCTACGCATCCGACGAGATCAACAAATTTGGCCTGGCGGAGGAAGCTGGAGACAACCTGCAAATACTGGCAACTCGTGGATATGCCGTCTTTCTCCCCGATTCGCCCCAGGGAAAGCAAACGCCTATGGCCGATCTCGCCAAGACCATATTGCCTGGGATTGAGAAATTGGTCGAGATGGGAATCGCAGATACCAACCGGATCGGCGTTATGGGCGCAAGCTATGGCGGTTATTCCACGCTCGCGCTAATTGTCCAGAGCACCCGATTTAAAGCGGCTGTCGCAGGCGCGCCGCCGACAGACTTGATTAGCAATTACGGAACGATGGATGCTACCGGCACGAACCAGACGATCGGATGGTCAGAAAAAGGGCAAGGAAAAATGCTGGGAACTCCGTGGGAGAATCGCGACCGGTACATTGAAAACTCTCCGATCTTTTATCTTGACCGAATCCAAACCCCGCTGCTTTTGGTCCATGGAGAATTGGATCTAGTTGTCTCTCCCCGCCAATCTGAAGAAGTTTTTATTGGGCTTCGCCGGCTGCGAAAGGAAGTTGTATACGTACGATATGCCGGAGAAGACCATTGGCCGGGAGGCTGGAGTCCGCCCAACGTAATTGACTACTGGAACAGGGTAGTGCAGTGGTTTGACGGTCATCTCTCGCCGGATCAAAAGGCGCAGTAGTTGAGAAGAGAGAGAGCCGTTCCGCTCGATCCGATGGCAGTGAAGCGCGGCTATCGATCCGAAGAATTAATCGTTCAAAAACGCGACGGACTGGATTCCGGCCACTTCAAACCGCTTGCGGCAGCGGATGTTCTTGCACATGGTCATATCGTCACGGCGGACCATATACGATTGCGCCTTGGCGAACTTGGCGCGGTCGCGTTCGTCAGCACGGCCGGAGAGCTGGCGCTTCTTGGTGCGCACCAGCCATGAAAGTTCATATTCACCTGCCTGGCGGCAATGCGGACAGGTGAGAGTGTGTGTCTTCTTGGATTCTTTTTCGTCGAAAAAATCGCGCTCGTCCATTTGTTCTATTATCCACCACGGAGGGTGGAGAAATACAGGGTGATTCGTTGGAATATGCGCCTTACCGCCATGCAACGCTATTATTTGGCTGGTCGTGATTAAATAGCTCATGCCGAAAAAGAAGAAACTAAAGAAACTGAGTGCCAGCAGCATTGTGAAAGCGGCGTCGCGGGCCGTGCTGGGTACACCCAAGCCAGTGAAGCGCGCGGAAAACAAGAAGCGCACGAAGAAAGACAAATACAAACCCAACCTGAGCAAGATGCTTGCCGATCCTGACCGCAGCTAGGATTATCCTTTAACTACCAGCTTTTATTCTGCAGTGCCGTTCCAGCACCATGCTGTTCTTGCGCAGAGTTTCTCCGCCGCACTTTTCTGAGCGTTTAAAAATCCCCCTTTCAACGAGCGCGAATTCATATGCAGAGATTTGCAGTTTTTTGCCCTGTGCGTGGCAAGTGGGCAAAAAGTATATCGCTGGGCGATTTGTTAAAGAATTTAATTACTTCTTAATGATGACATAAGCTGCGGAGCGCAACCTAAGCAGGAATCGACGGGTGGGTGCTCCCGATCGTATGGTGGGAGAATTTTTCCAGCATTATTGCCGTTAGCATCCACAAAAAAAGCTTTTGGATCTTCCTCTGTGTCGTGGCAAACGGCGCTGATGGTCGCTGAAGGAACGTAAGGCAAGACTGGTTTCCGGGCCCTGCAGCTTTAACTTTTATCTATCCAGTTTCTTACCTAGCTCCACACAGTGAGTCGTCAGCAAGGGTGGCAGCAACCTTGTTACCGCACGCATTGGCTTGGTCATAAAGCGATAACCAAGGAGCGCTTCTAAAATGCTTTTCCAACGCAGACTAAAAAAACCGGTCGGGCTACTTTGCACGATCACACTATTCGGCGCCACCTATGCTTCCGCCCTGAGCGGCGGAAACGGAGGAGGGCAAGACGGCAATGGAGCTGGCTTTTCTATTGGTAAGGGTGGGAACAGCGGTCAAAACGGCGGCAACCAAGGCGGTGGCAGCCAAAAAGGCAAGCTCTCAGGCAGCGGCGGAGGCTCTGCTAACAGTGGGGGCGGCAGCGGCAGTGGTGGCAACGGAGGAGCTGCGAACGGCGGAGGAAATTCTGGCGGTGGAAACGGATCTGCGAGTGGTGGAGGAAATTCCGGTAGTGGTGGCGGAGGAAATTCTGGCGGTGGAAATGGCGGTAATGGTGGCATAACCGTCGGTGGTGGGGGCGAAAATGGCGGCAGTGGCGGTGGTCGCCAAAACGGCGGTGGGGAAAATGGCGGTGGCAGCGGCAAAGGCAATGGTGGCGGAAGCGGCAAAGGCGGGGGCGGAAATGGTGGGGGCACAGGCGTTGGCGGGCATGACGGTCGTGGTCTGGGTTCGCTCAAGAACGCTACAATCCCGGGTCCCACAGCTGCTGAGTTAGCCAATGTAATCTCAGACAAGAAAGCTGCTATCGCTTTGGGCAAAGCTTTCTTCTGGGAAATGCAGTTCGGTAGCGACGGCAAAACTGCTTGTGCCAGCTGCCATTTCAATGCCGGTGCGGACAGCCGCATAGGCAATCAAATTGATCCCGGCCAGCGCCGTGTGGACGCCAACGGCTTCCCGGCTCCTGACTCCAACACGTTCCACGCGGGTTTCGGACCAAACCACACTCTCGCGATCGCTGATTTTCCGCTTCACATCGCGGGCGGGCGTGACAACAACAATATCGTCGGTTCACAAGGTGTGTTGCGCAACAATTTCAATGACGTAATTCTCGGCCAGGGCGCTGAGGACGAAACCAGCGTCGTCGATTCCGTCTGGAGCATCCCCGACGGCAACGGCGGCACTATGAACGTTCGCCGTTCAACGCCGCGTAACGCTCCTCCGGTCATCAACGCGGTGTTCAACTATCGCAACTTCTGGGATGGACGCGCACAGAGCATCTTCAACGGTGTCGATCCTTTCGGTGCCGGCGATCCAAACGCTCGCCTGCTCCAGACCGATCCCAACAATCTCAATGCAACCGTTGAAGTCGCATTGCGGCTTTCTAACTCTTCGCTCGCATCGCAGTCCGTCGGGCCTCCGGGCAGCGACATTGAAATGTCCGCCACGGGCCGTCCGTTTGTGAAGATAGGCAAAAAGATGCTCACGCTCACGCCTCTCGGCTTGCAGCAGGTTGCCGCTGACGATAGCGTTCTCGGCAGCTTCAGCGCATTCCCTAACAACGGATTGAACACAACTTACGTCTCCATGATCCAGGCTGCATTCCAGCCCAAGTGGTGGAACTCCACCGTCGTGGTCGACGCTAACAGCAACGTGCTCTATAACGGCACGCCAGCAAACACCAATGAGTACTCGCAGATGGAATACAACTTCTCCATGTTCTGGGGCGTTGCTATCCAGATGTATGAGTCCACTCTGGTTTCAGATAATTCTCGCTTTGACCAGTTTGTTGGCGGCAATCGCACCGCACTTACCTCTCAGGAGCAGACCGGTCTCGATCGCTTCCAGGGCAAGGGCGGCTGCATCAACTGCCACAACGGAGTTGAGTTCACTGACGCTTCAGTCTCCAACATCGTGGCCCATAGCGGCCAGGTAGTTGAGCAAATCCCCGGCGGACGTTGGCATGATATCGGCTTCCACAATATCGGCCTTCGCCCCACTGACGACGACATGGGAATCGCGGCCTCTGATCCTTCAGGCCTCGCTTCTCTCTCCGTGGCGCAGCTCGCTGCTCTCGGACAGGTCAGCGGCACTCCCGTTCCACACGGAGCAGCCGTCGCCGTCGCCGGTGCCGTAAAAACGCCCAGCCTGCGTAACGTTGAGTTGAGCGCGCCGTATTTCTTAAACGGTGGCCAGGCAACGCTCGCACAGCTCGTGGATTTCTATAGCCGTGGCGGAGACTTCCGCACCGTCGACCAGGATCCACAGCTTCAACCAGTCAGCTTCGGCGCGGACGATAAGGCCGCTGTCGTAGCTTTCCTCAAATCTCTTACCGATGAGCGCGTACGCAATCAAAGCGCGCCCTTCGATCACCCATCACTCCTGGTACCCAACGGCGCAATCGTCTCCAACGGTGTTATGACCGAGCAGATGATCAGCGTTCCCGCCGTCGGCGCCGGCGGCGGAGCACCCATGACCAAATTCTGTGATTCCTTGGTCGGGGCCAATTCCGCAACCTGCCAGTAAGCAACTGGTATGAGTAAGAATTGCAGTAAGCAAGTGTTGCAGTAGCAAGAAGCAAGTGTTGCAGTAGCAAGAAAGTAGCGCAGCGTTAGACTCTACAAACTGTCTGAGTCAAACTAGAGGGGCCGCAAAAAAAGGCGGCCCTTCTTTTTTTATTTGGTTTTTTTTGCCCAGTATCCTAAATGCCTACATGAATCGCGGAGCCACAAGACGCCTTCGCCTGCCAGAGAAAGGCAAATTTAAAGCCCGTCTGCCTAAAGCCCGCCTGCCTAAAGATCCCCTGAGCCAGGCCTATCTGTCTAGCGTCCATTTGCGGGAAGGCCATCAGCCCGAAAAGCAATAGTTGCCCAGGATACAGACCGCGTCTATTTGGTGTGTTCTACTAGAGCAGCAGAGCAGTTCCCTCATCTCCGTGCACACGCGAGAATCGCGCGTGATGCTCAGGAATTCGGGATAGCGTCTCGTGAGGGAGGGTTGAAGGAGAAATTCGAGTCCTTTTAAAGGCGACACGGCTCTCACGCGCCGATGTCTTCATTCCACAGCTTGGGGTTTTGCCGGATAAATTCTTCCATCATCTGGATGCACTCTTCGCTCTGTACTACTTCAATAGAAACGCCGCGTGAGCGCAAAAGCTCTTCTTCGCCCATGAACGTGCGATTCTCGCCGATCACCACGCGGGAAATCCCATAAAGAAGAATTGCGCCTGTACACATGGAGCACGGCGAGAGCGTGGTATAGAGAACGCATTCGCGGTAGACGGCGGCGGATTGGCGTCCGGCATTTTCCAGAGCGTCCATTTCACCATGCAGAATGGCGCTGCCTTTCTGCACGCGACGATTGTGGCCACGGCCAATGATTTCGCCATGGTGGACAATGACCGAACCAATAGGGATGCCACCTTCCTGCATTCCCTGGCGTGCTTCAGCAATTGCGGCTTGAAGAAAAGGATCAATTGGAGCCATCGACAAAACCTTACCACGGATACACGACAAGCCGGGATAGGTAAACACGGATGAACGGACAAATGCAAAAACAAACCAGAAGCGGAGAAAGCGGGAACTCGCAAAATAAAAAAAGCCTGGATTTAGTTTTCATCCAGGCCAAAACAAACAGGAGAGAGATTGAAAAGTAAGAAACGGTCTAAAACAGGTAAAACTACTGATTTGAAAAATCAAATTTGACGACCACGGAAGATTCCTCCGCGGCAGGCTCATATTTCCACTTCATGACGGCTGTAACCACGGCGTTAACCAGCACCGGGTTTCCACCCAGGACTTTTACGTCTTTCACTCTGCCGTCAGTTGTTATCAGCAGTTCAACGCGCGCGCTTCCGCTGATATTATTTTTCTTGGCCAGTTCGGGATAGACCGGATCTATCCGGGTTTTCACTTTGCGCAAAGTTGCTTGTGCACTGGCCGGATGGTAAGCAAATACAATGACTGCCATCACGCTGCTAAAAATCAGCAGGCGGGCAAAGCGCCGCATGGAACTCCAATTCACTGCTTCTCCTCAAATTGCCTACAGGGTGCGGCTTTGCCATGCTTTCCCGCTAACCGTAGGCGGCACAGATTGAGTGAATCCTAAAGAAAGAAATGGAGCTGGACAAAGTCACGAAAGTAACCTGTAGCGTTCTGGTTAACGCCAGGGAGTCATCAGATGCGGGACGAACTGTGCATGTTCAAGATTGCGAGCTTGCCGCGGACGATTGACCAGCTTCATTTGGCGCTGCACTGGCTGAGACTGCAGCAGTAATTGGTCTGCCGCGCATCATGAGATAGCCTGCGGCTGAAATCACTGCCAGAGCGGCGGCGCAAGCTATAAACAGAGGCCGGATGCCGAGTATCTGCGCCAGATATCCGGAGAGAAGAAGTCCGAAGACCTGCGAAAATGAAATCAGAGACATGAACGTGCTGCTCACGCGGCCTACCATGTCTGGCGGAGTTTCCTGCTGAGACATGGTCTGCGCCGGCACCAGAATAAACGCAATGGCAAAGCCCATGGTGAAAGTACTGAGTGCTGCCATGGGAATGTTGTGGAACCCGCCCAGTAAGAGTGCGCCAAGCCCCAGCGAGAAAAGTCCACCAAGCACAACGTGAGATTTGGAGCGGCTGCGCACCAGACGGGTAACCAGCATCGATCCTAGAATCATGCCTACACCCACCATGGAACTGATTACGCCAAACATGCGTGGACCGGCCTGCAGTGAGTCACGGATATAGATGGAGATCAGAGGGCTGAACGAACTCATAATAAACATGGCGATAGCCATGGCAAGAAACACAAATGCCAATCCGGCATGGGTAAAGATGAATTTATTGCCGGCCAGAAAGTCCTGCGTCAGAGACTTTATATTTTTCTCCGCCTGCGCCCGTGCCGGGCGGTTTATGGCCAATCTGGAAATCATTGTGGCAGAAAAAATAAAGCTGGCCGCGTCCAGATAGAAGCAGGCTTTTTCCGTGAGCCACGCCACCAGCATTCCCGCAATCAGTGGCGACGCCAGACGCACAAGATAAAACGCCTGTGACATCAAGGCATTTGCCGGTAGCAACCCTTCTGCCGGGATGACCGTCCGCATGGTCACAGACTGTGCCGGAGTAAAAAAGCTGGAGACAACGCTTATGGCGAAAAGAATAATGGCGATCTGGCTCACGTTTTGGACAAAAAGCAACATCAGAATGAGCCCTGCGCGTATGAGATCGCTGGCAATCATCAGCCGTTTTACGTTCCAGTGGTCTACAAATACGCCGGCAACCGGCCCAATCAGGGCTATAGGCAAGACAAAAGCCATCGTGATGGTAGTTACCTGGACTGCGGTTCCGTGCCAGCGGAATGTAATCAGGCTGATCACGCCGAACAAAGCCAGAAAATCGCCAAAGACGCTGACAAGTTGCGCCATCCAGAGCGTGCGAAACGGCTTGAATCGAAAAATCGTTGCTGTCGTATATGGCACGGCGGCGGGATTTGTGGTGGAGGCCATGGGGTCGTCAGGTGTCCTGGTGCAAGCTTATCGCAAGCCAACTTGTTTGTGCTGTGTCCACAAAAATTTCATAGAAAAACTCTATGTGTCTAATACAGAAGGAGTTATTGCGGCATTAAGTCTGTCATAACAGCAGCAATTTTTGCTGCTCTGACCAGTATGTGGCCCAGATTTCCTAAATTGATGGGTTTATTGGAGCTTTTAATTTTAGCCTGGATTACAGCTCTCTAAGTAATTGAAAATAAAAGTTTAATTGCAAACACTCTGTTCTAAAATGGGAAACCAATTTAGAGTAAATGAGTAACTTTGCTCGACGGAAAGCACCCCCCAAATGCATTTAAATCCTCTCCCAGCCGCTTTGCTTTTGATTGTGGCAACTGAACCTGCCTTGCGTCTGCGTCTTGAGTGGCTTGAGCGAGCGGGCTACCAGGTAAGCACAGCGTGCAGCCTGAAAGAAGTAGATCAGGCATGCAACAGCCAATCCTTTGATGTTGTCCTTATAGCCGATAGCGTGGAACCTCGCATGAAAAAAGCCATTGGCCATACGGTTCGGCACTATCTTCCTGAAGCGCCAATTCTGCAAATGGGCCGTGTACGGCCAGACATGGATGGCAACAGCTTTGTCACCGGCGATTCCCGCGAAGGCGTATTGGAATCAGTTTCCAAAATTCTTATGCGGCGCGATGAGATCAGGCCAGCAGCCATCTAGATCGCACTAAAAAATATTTTTGCCTCGTCAGAGGAATCTGTGGGTCATTGATACGTCCAACTGGCGACGGCGACCTCCGGGTCGTGTACCGGTTGCAGGCCGGATCTCACAATCCAGCGTTTCCGCCAGTTGGCTTGAAGCAAACTTCAGAGCACGAATTCTCAGTGACCATTGTCAAAAGAGAGCCACTCAGGAGGCTTTCGAATCGGTTAAGCCGCGGCGAAAGCGCTCCCAGAAATCTTCATTGTCAAGAGAGCGCCACTCAGAAGACTTTCGAATCGGCAGCCGGACGAGAGCCTCACGGAACTCCTCCGTCGTCTGGCATTCGACCAATAGCAAAATGGTTTGCTCGGTCCCGGCGGCCTGTCGCATCTGTTCGTAAGCTGCGTAAATCGGCACTGTATCAGTCAGACCGGGAATGACTGGAGCGAATAACGTTCTGTAGTCCCGGAGAGCGTTCATCGCGTCCTGGATGAGGCCGGGTTCGATTCTGACGATTAACGAGGTCTCGCCCTGCTGCTTCTGTGAGGCGAGCGCATCGAGGATCGCGTTGATGGAATTCTTGGGGTTCAATGTATTTTCCTTTTCTGTGTGCAGGGCGGGGGGGCGGTTTCCAATTTTGCAATTTCAGGATCATGTTGTGATCCGTTTCTCATGCAAAGGGGGAGCACGCCTCGCAGTTTCCCATTCACAATTTAAATTTTGAAGATTGTTTGAGGCTCGGAAGGGATTACACCTTGGCGGTAACCGAAACCGTGAGAGGCTTGGAGCTACTGCATCTCAGGCCTAAAGAATATCTAGTGGGCGACAAGAATGTCAAGACTTTCGTCAGCACCGGGAGTTGATGCCTCAACTACTTCCGGGCGGGAAAGCTCATTTTCAGCGGCGTGCGGCTGGAACTGGCCTCTATCACTCACTTGGCAAACTGCCCCAGCCGGAGTCCACCCACGATTTCTTCTGACGAGCTTTTATTTTTCGCCTGGGCCAAGCGCAATTATTTTGGCGCAGTTGCCGCTGCCGTTTTCATGCCAATGGCTTCACCGGAAAGCACCAGCTCAACACGCCGGTTTTGCTGGCGTCCGTCAGGAGTGTCATTGGTTGCTACAGGCTGCGTCTTGCCCAGACCGCGGAAGACGATCGAATTATCGGCAATGCCCTGCTGCACCAGATAGTCGCGCACGGCTTGCGCGCGATTTTCTGAGAGCTTCTGGTTATAGTCGTCGCTGCCCACGCTATCCGTATGGCCTTCCACTTCAAGATGCAGTCCCGGATGGGCGATCACAATGCCGCTGACCTTGGCCAGCCGCTCACGCGCTCCCGGCAACAATTCAAAACTGCCGGTCTTGAAGAGAACGTCAGACATATTAGCGATCAGGCCGCGTGCTGTATCGCGTGTGGCGAGAATGGTGTTGAGTTGCTGAAGCAATTGCGCACGCAGGTCGGCTTTTTCCTGCTCAGCCTGCTGGCGAAGCCGGTCAGACTCTGCAGCGGCTTTGTTGGCTTTATCGGCTTCCACGGCCAGGGCGGCTTTTTGCTGTTCAGCAGCAGCGCGGGCAGCGTCAGCTTCCTTGCGCGCAGCCTCAGCTTCCTGCCGCGCCTGTATGGCTTCCGCTTTCATACGTTCAGCATCAGCCTGTGCTGCCTGGGCCTGTGCTTTTGCTTGCTCGGCTTGCGCGCGCGCCTGCTCGGCGTCCTGGCGACGTTTGGTTTCGTCCAGTGCATCCTGGCGGGCCTTGGCTTCGCGGTCTTCTGCTGCTTTCTTGTCCGCTGCAATCTTGGCCTGGGCCTCTTCCTCAACGCGTTGTTTCACGGCCATAACGCGGGCTTCTTCCGCAGTGCTCACTGTTTCGCGGGCCAGCGTTTCCACTGTAGTCCTGTCGCGCTTCTGGACGTAAGCTTCCTCGGCTTGTCTCAGTTGCTGCGTAGCTTTGGTGTTGATTGACGGAGCATATTTATCCGCAGCAGCAAGGTTGGCGATTCTCACGGCATTGCGCGCCTCAAAAAGCACGCGCGGTGTTTTACGGTCGATACCGAAGATGGCGTCCTGGATCTTGGTGTTGGTAGATGAGTAGGTTCCGCGTCCAAGCAGCTCATATTTGGCGTCAATATTTTCCTGGCGGCCAATGGTGGATGCGCCAACAATGTTTTCCAGTACCACCATATTGCCTGGCTGGTTCACAGCGAAATAAGGTTCAGCCGTCACGATCATGCCAAAGGTCTGCATATCAGTGATGGCTTTTACCTTGCTGCTATTGTGGTCTACCACCAGCTCGCCCAGGTTGACGGCGCGGCCTTCCGGAGAGATGGCCCACAGCACCAGGGAAAGATATTCCAGGCCAAACTTGGTAGGATCATCCAGGCCATCAAATTTAGCGTCAATTTCCACGCTGCTTTTTTTGCCCGTGACCTTGGCTTCACCGGAGGCATTTTGCATGAGCTCGGTGCCGCGGAAGTCGACTTTTATGGCATCGCCCCGCAGCCGGTAATTTACCGCTTTGGTGGTGCGCTGCACGGGCGACGATTGCGGTGCTGCGGACTGTGCCAGTCCCGTGGCGCTGAATGCGGCCATGCAGACGAACAGGAAAAACGCCAGACGTTGTTTCATGGCATGCCTCTTGGTCAAGCTGTGGATTTCTTTCTGATTCTATTCTCTGATTTTTATTATATGGATTAGTTCGTTATAACCTTATGTCACGCTGGGTATTATGAAAAAACGCGCCTGGTACAACAAAGGCAGTGCACTTTGGTGCCCCGCCACGGCAAAACACCGGCATTCAGGCAAGTCCCGTGTTGCCGGAAAACCGCGTACATTTTTTCCCGATTTGATCAGGCACGCGCTCTCGTAACGGGGCGATGATAAATTGGTTTCAATTGAAAGGACAATCAAAAGATGCAAGGAAAACGTTTAGCAGTTGGAGTCTCATGCCTATTGCTGGTCGCAGTAGCGGCTATTGCGCAACAAGATAAAAGCAAGCGTCCCAGCCCGCCTGCCACGGCCCAGGTTGAACTTAAAGGGAAGAAGGTCACCATTGATTACAGCCAGCCTTCTCTTAAAGGCCGAAAAGTGGGGCAAGAGCTTGCGCCTTACGGCAAAGTGTGGCGTACCGGAGCGAATGAGGCCACCAGCCTGATCACTGAAGTAGCCCTCAATATTGGCGGCGTTAAGGTCCCTGCCGGCAAATACACGCTATATACGCTTCCCTCTGAGGGCACATGGAAGCTCATTATCAACAAACAGACCGGCCAATGGGGAACTCAATATGACGAGAGCCAGGACCTGGCGCGCGTCGATATGAAGAAGAGCCAGGTGCCCCAGCCTGTTGAACGGTTCACGATTGCCTTCGATAAGAAAAGTGCAAACGCCGCTGAGCTAAATCTGGACTGGGAAAACACGCGCGTTACGGTCGCAGTGAAGGCCGAATAGAAAAATCGGGTGGTAGCGGTGGAATTAAGATGTTGTGCTTAGAAAGCCTGTTTGCGGCTTAGAGATCGCAACCGCCGCTACCGCCTAATGATCTTCCCCCGGTAAGAGCGGCTCCTGGGGTTGAAAAACGAACATCGCCATTCTGGCTGGAACTGACTGCACAGCGGCCGCTCATGTTTGATTCTGGCGTCGCAGTTACCGTGTATCCGCTGGTAGGCTTGTTGCCGTCACCAGTGATTTCGAATAGATATCCGCTTTTTACGCCGCTGGTCAACGTCTCATCCATAATGAGGCAGGCGCTTGTGCTCGTGGGTTTCTCGCAAGAGGAGCCATTGCTTCCCAGATTTGCGAGGCTGCTGGAATAGCCCACTTCGGGATAAGCGTTGATGAACAATGCTTCCGCAGTATTTACGGTCTTAATGGACGCTACTGCTGCCGCTTCATTCGCGCGCATCTTGCCATGGACCAGGTTCGGAATGGCAATGGCGGCAATGATGAGAATAACCATGACCACCACTACTGTCTCAACCAAAGAGAATCCGGCGGAGTTCGCTACCGCTTTTCTGATATCGGGTTTTGACCTTACTGATGACATAGTACAAAGGTAATGCCTTAAGCGAGTACTAGGATACCCCAGAAAATCTGCTTTTGTGATTATTAAATCTTCTAATATTGATTCGGAATACACCCTAGATTTAAGTGCTTTCAATTCAACGGATGCTCGGTTACTTCGGTTTACCATACAGTTACTAGGTCTATGCAAAGGAATGCATAACTTGCTTTTTCCACCTGAAAAACGCCTCTGAGCCCGTTCCTGTTGACATCCTAAACGAACGCAGTATAGCTTGTGTTGATAGACAACAGGAGAAGCCCGCGAGATGCGCGACGCCAAAGCCGATGTGATGCAGGGGACGCTGGATCTTATGGTTTTAAAAACGCTGGAAGCGCTGGGGCCTTTGCACGGTTATGGCATTGCCCGGCGCATTGAACAGGTTTCAGAAAACCTTTTGCAACTCAACCAGGGCACTCTGTATCCGGCGCTGCTGCGCCTGCAGCAACGTGGATGGATCAAATCAGAGTGGGGCACGTCAGAGAACAACCGCAAAGCCAGATTTTATAGCCTTACCACTGCCGGACGCCGCCAGCTTACCGTGGAAGCCAGGAACTGGGAGCGCATCTCCGGCGTGATGGCACGGCTGCTCAGCGGCGCACAGAAAGCTTAAAGCGTTTTCCTGCCTTCGCTTACACGGCTAGTGCAATACAGCACATGACTGCGAAGACTGACGTTAGGATTTCTAATTCCATTTTAAGCAAGTTGCGGAAAATCGATTGCTAGCCTTGCAGGGTAAGAGGTGGTTATGTTTGAGTTGATTGTTTTTTACGTGCCTGCAAATTTCAAGTCATCGCCTGCCAAGTGGATGCCCCCATCTGAACGCGGCAAGATCATCGAGTTTTCATTGCGAGCGCAAAAATCGGCTTAGGCCGCAGACCGGTCATCTTTTGCGATGGCCGTATTCTTCAACATCTCCCCCACAGGCTGTTCATTGCTTTGCAGCGGTTCATTTTCTGCGCTGATCTCCCTGGTTGCAAAAGGGAGAAAGACAGAGCAGCAGGTGCCGTGATGCGCTTCATCGGTGGAGCTGCGCAGGCGCAGCTTGCCCTGGTGCTTTTGCACAATGCCCTGGCTTACCCACAAGCCCAGGCCTGTGCCCTTGGAGTCCTTGGTGGAAAAGAAGGGCTCAAAGATGTGCGCCATATTTTCCGCCGGGATACCGCATCCATTGTCAGCCACCGTAACGCGAATGCCCTCGTGACCCTGGCCGTCAGCGGACTGTTTGACGCGTATAAAAATATTGCTGCCAGGGGTTGAGATGGCCTCAATGGAGTTCAACACGAGGTTGGAAAATACCTGCCGCAGTTCGCTCGGAAACGCCGCCAGTTGTCCGACCTCACTGAAATCCTTGTGGACCACGATCTGGTTTTGTTCAATCCTGGCATCATAGGCGGCCAGCACTTCTTCAAACAATTGCGGTACGGAACTCAGCACCGGCGAGGATATTTCACGATAGAAGCCGAGCGTCTGTTTGGTGATGTGCACCACCCGCGCTAGCTCTTCTTCCGCGGTCTTCACATAGACCAGCGCAGACTCCGGCATTTTGGAGTTGGTGCGCAGGATGTACAAGGCATTCATCACAGAAGCCAGTGGGTTATTGATCTCATGCGCAATGCTTGCCGCCAGGCGTCCGGTGGCGGCAACTTTTTCTGATTGGCGCAACGTCTGCTCTGCGGCTTTGCGTGAAGTTACATCCATGGCCACGCCAAGCATGCGGACCGGGACATCTCCCATCACAATCGTGCGTCCGCGCGCCTCCAGCCAGTGCAGGCTTTTATCGGCCAGCACCACTCGATATTGCACTTCATACTCGCCTTTGTTGGCCAATGCATTGCTGATTGACGCATGCACCTGCTGGCGGTCTTCAGCGGTAATGCTTTCCATCCAGCTTTCATAGCGGCCATCAAACTTTTCCACTTCAATTCCATGCAGCCGCCGGATCTCATCAGACCATGCCAGTTCGCCGGTCTGCAGGTCCCATTCCCAGATTCCGATTCCAACGTACTGTTGCGCCAGTTGCATGCTCTCTTTGCCACGCTCCAGCATTTCCTGGGCGCGCCGGGTTTCGGCAATCTGCTCCTGCGCTTCACGGAAGAGCCGCACATTATCAATGGCCACGGAAGCCATGTGCGTGAGCTGGACGAGAATGGCTTCGTCGTCGTGAGAAAAATCGCCGCTTAGCTTTTGCGAAAGTTGAATCAACCCAAGATTTCTTCCATCGCGCGTGAGCAGCGGAGCTGCGAGCCAGCCACTCAGAGAAGCGTCGGTGGCGCGCCGCGTCGGTCCCCAGGCATGGGACCGCGCGCCCGCTTGCAGCCGCACAGGCTTATTGAGATTGCATGCCAGCCGGAACATCTCAGAGCTTTCCGGAGCAAACTCAAGCGCGGCCTGCCCTTCCGCCACGGACATGCAGGTGATGCTGCGGTTCCATTCTCTTTTGGGCAGAAACGTGGTCAGCGCCTGCCGTGCGCCAATCGTATTTCTGGCCTGGTCAGTGATGATCTGCAGCAGCGTATCCAGTGACGAAGCGGAATTGATTTTGACGGATGCCTCCGCCAGTGATCGCAGCACAGCGGTGCGCTGTTGCTCCGCCGCCAGAGTCTGCAGCGACTCATGGTAAAGCCGCGCGTTATCCAGCGCGTTAGAGGCCTGGCGGGCATAAAGCTCAACCAGACGCGATTGGCGGTCACTGGGTGAATGTGGTTTGCGGAAAAAAGTCACCACCACGCCCAGCGCTTCACCCCGAGCATTCACGATGGGAGTACTAAACACGGCCCGGAACCCGACGTAGGTTGCAGCGTCAACAAAGGGAAAATATGTCCCGGATTTTTCGATGTCTTCAATCAGCACGCGCTTATCAGGCGAGAAAAAAGATGTTGGCAGTTCGCCAAAGAGCTTGATCTGGTCGGCAGTGAAGCCGGTAAAGGCAGCCACCTGCATAATTTTGCTGGCCCGCTCAGGTAGCAGAAGGAGCATCCCCAGATCAGTCTTTTGCAGCGAGGCGACGGAGGTTAACACGTCATTGAGCAGTCGCTGCAGTTCCAGGTTGCTGGAAAGGCGGACGCTAAGATCGTGAAAGCGCTTTAGATCGCTGCGCTGCGATTCAAGCTCGTCGCGCAGCCGGGCAAGGTCGCTGCTGAGCCTGCCGGCAACCATCTCAGCGGCAGACCATTTCTGCCGCGCGAGGCCAACGATTAAGGTGACGGCAATCAAAAGCGCGGACCAGAGCTCACTGCTGGTGGCGGAACTTGCTGGCTCATAAAGATAAACGAAGCCGTTAAGCGCGGCAGTATTCAGAAGCGCTCCAGCCAGGGCAGTGGGCAGGCCGCCAAGGACGGCAGAGATGCATGCCGCGGCGATGAAAAATACACCTACGCCAGGATGGAAAAAAGGCAAGCTGACCCGTGCAAGACTCCACGCGGCTATGGGCAGCAAGAAGGTAATTATCCACGAAATTACACGCAGGCGAGCCGTAGGGGAGGGATACATTCTTATCGTTTACTCCTGCTCTAAAGTGAGCTCTTGTAGACGAAGGGCAAACTGAGCATAGCACGTATCCAAGGCCCTAGATAACCCTGCCTGTACGCCGCCATAAGTACAATTCTGAGGGTGTACTTATCCAGAGTAGAAGGCGAATTTGGCCGTTGTATTCTCCGCCTATAATCTCTCAGTTGGATGCCTTACACTTCCCAAATTGGGAGGCTGTCTCGTAATGAAACACATCGAAGAGCGATGAAGATTCATTGGAAATTATGCTTTGAGAGCAAGCTGCGGATAGTCTGCGTTTTCTGCAAGCCTTAGAGTTGGGTTGCGGAGAAAATATATGCAGCTACAAATGACAACAAGCAATGCAAATCAGAAGTGGTCCATGGTGCTGGCGCGTGACACGAACGCGGATGGCCGGTTCGTGTATGCGGTAAAATCCACCGGCGTTTTTTGCCGTCCAACATGCCCCAGCCGCCGGCCCCGGCGCGAGAACGTGGAATTTTTTAATTCACCGGCGCAGGCGCAGCAGGCAGGCTATCGCGCGTGCAGGCGCTGCACGCCGCTGGAACGCAACCCGCAATCACAAAAGGTGGAAGCGGCCTGCCGTTATATAGATGAGAACCTGGACGTAACTTTGAGCCTGACGGCAATTTCGCGTCATGTGGCGATCAGTCCATTTCATTTTCAGCGGATGTTCAAGCGCATGCTGGGAATCAGCCCGCGTGAGTACCAGCAGGCGCGGCGAGCAGGTAAATTTCGCCAGGCGCTATTGAGAGATGGCAGCGTGACTGAGGCCATCTACGAAGCCGGATTCAGTTCCAGCAGCCGCGCCTATGAAAGCGTTCCGGCACAACTGGGGATGACTCCTTCAGAATTCAAGCGCGGAGGTAATGGCGTTGCGATTCGCTGCACGGTGATCTCAACTGAGCTAGGCAAATTGCTGGTTGCCACCACGCCGCGCGGAGTTTGTGCAGTGCGCTTTGGTGAAAGCGCTGCAGCGCTGCTGCGCGAACTCAAAAGGGACTTCAGCGCCGCTGAGATTCATCGTGATGATGAGGGGCTTGAATCAGTAGCAACGCAAATAAAACAGTTGCTTAGCGGACCGGCGACGTCCGTGAACATCCCGCTTGATCTAAGAGGGACTGCGTTCCAACAAATGGTGTGGAAAGAGCTGCGACGCATTCCACAGGGCCAGACGCGCAGCTATACCGACGTGGCCAAGGCCATTGGCAAACCCAAGGCGGTGCGGGCCGTGGCCAATGCGTGCGGCTCGAATCCGGTTGCGATCGTGGTGCCATGCCATCGTGTGGTGCAGAAGAATGGCAGCCTGGCAGGATATCGCTGGGGCATAAAGCGCAAAGCAGCGTTGTTGGAAAAAGAAGCAAGTGGCAAATAGCAGTCAGCAAATAACAGTCAGCACGAGCTGCGGGTGCAAACAGACTTGGCTAAAGCAGATTTAGCCAAGTCTAAAGGCCAAGAACCAATAGCCAATCGCTATTTTTGCAGCAAAAACGAAAAGCCCTGGAACTTGTATTCCATCCAGTGCTCGCCTTTGACCGGCTTGATCTTTCCGTTGCGGGCCTGCTTCATGGCAGCAAGCACGCGCGGAAGGTCAGCCGGATCAGCTAGAGGAAGGTTATGTGCGGGTAAAAGTAATTTCGCGTGCAGCGCAGCCATCTTTGCGATGGAAGCTTCATAGGCATCCAGGTCTGTTTCCGGGCGGAACAAGAAAATCGGACCGGGATAATACATATCGCCGGTAAAGAGCAGGCCATTTCTTGCGTCCCAGAGCGCGATGGAATCGGGCGTGTGTCCTGGCACTGAGATTACTTCCAGCGCGCGTCCGCCAAGATCAATCTTTTCGCCGCTGTGAATCCAATCGGTGATATGGAATGGCTTCACGGCGTAAGCTTTGGCATCGAAACCCGGCGGCAGTTCACCGCAGATTGCGCCCGGCCCTATCTCTTCCTGAGCGGCGGCAACTGTGCCCTGGGCATGTTCGCGCGTAAACGCTGTATCCATGCCGTAAATTCGGCTGAAACGCCAGTTATCGCTTACATGGTCATTGTGCGTGTGCGAATTGATCACGCTCACCGGCAAATGTGTAAGGCCATCGACAACCTTTTTGATGTTGCTGATGCCCATGCCGGTGTCAAAGAGCAACGCCTGTTTTTCGCCAATAATGAGATAGGAAATAACTTCTTCCTGCTGGTGCGGTTCATAAATGGCGAAGACGCCGGGGCGTATGCGATAGACCTCAAACCAGGGGTCGGCGATACTTACGCGCTCCAGCTTGCTGTATGCCGGACGCGGCAGGTCACGGCACCATTCCGGTTTCTGGGCAGACTGCAAGGCGAGTAGAGCGATAAGAAGTCCGGCGGCGATGTGCATGTGCTTTTCCTGGTGCAACAATATTTTTGGCGAAAGAGAGTCAGCCAAAGAATACCTGTTCGTAACAAATGTGAGTAGCCACAGCCAAGAAAAAAGGCGCTCGCAGGTGAGCGCCTTCTGTATGTGTTGTTCCTCCGGCTTATTTGCTGGGGCTGGGTGGCTGCTGCTGGACCATCTGATCAAACTTTTTCTTCTGGTCCTCATTGAGTGCAGAGCGCACCGTATTGATGGTGCTTTCGCGAATCGTGTGGATCTTCTGGATTTTGTCTTCGCGCGCCAGAGAGTTGTCCTGCACAACTTTCATGGCTTGCGAGTGCTGGTCTTCCAGTGCCGTCTTTACTTTGGCCTGCTGATCAGGGGAAAGATTCAGTTGCTCTGAAAGTGACCGCACCTGATCATCAATGGAGGGCCGGCCTGCATTGGAAGGACTCTGGCTCGGTTGCTGCGGCGCTGGCTGCACATCACCTTGAGATTGACCGGGCTGGTTGGGCGCCGGCTGCGCGGGCGCTGCCTGGCTCGGTGAAGAGGGTTGCATGCCTTGTGAGGCTGCCGGCGGTGCTGATTGTCCGCCCGGATATTGCTGTGCAAATGCTCCCACTGCGAGCAGGAATGCGCCGGAAATGATTGCGGTTTTGATGAGCTTCATGGGTTAGGTGGTCTCCTTGTTGGTGGTGCGGCCAGTCATTGTGTGATGCCTTTTGTGGCGCAAGGGAGGGCAGCCTTGGCTTGCGACAGCGAAAAAGATTCAGGCAGAGAAGCTGGTTCAGAGAAGGCCCAAGAAGCTGTTTTGAGCAAGCATTCTTCTACTCGACCCAAAAGATCCATTATGGAAGTGCAGCCCGGACAATATGAGGGCTGGGATAAAAAATGAGGGCTGGGATAAAAAGAAAAGGCGCTCCTGTAATTGCAAGAGCGCCCGTGATTTTTTTCAGTTCTTATTTGGGAGGAGCATCGTTCGCAGGAGCGTCGCTACCCCGCCGTTGGTGCATGTGGTCCTGCATTTCTTTTTGCATGTCGTCGTATTTTTTCTTTTGCTCGTCGGTCAAGACCTCGCGGACCTTGGCACTGGCCGCTTCATGCAAGCTACGCATCTTGGACATACGGTCTTCGCGTGACAAGGTGGAATCGTCCTGCATGACCTTTTGCATCTGGCTATGCGCATCTTCCAGAATAGGTTTGATTTTGGCCTGTTGATCTTCTGTAAGGTTGAAGGCCTGGGTCATGTTCTTGAGCTGGTCTTCAGCGCTCGGCATGCCACGACGATGTCCCTGGGCGTCTCCCGGACCACCCTGGGGCGGCGGCGCATTTTGCGCGAACGCAGCTGCTGCCAGCGCACACACAGCCAGCAAAGTAATTTTTCTGATCGTCTTCATAAACTTGTCTCCTTCGGGTTGAATGGTGGAGTTGCGATGGGGCCAGATAACTCCGACTGAGGCAGGAAACAGCAGCCGGTACAGTCTATGAAAGCACAAATATCAAAAGCATGTTGTAAGAACTTGGGAAGCGACAGGGTAAAGATTTGTAATTAGGCCGGACAATCGGGCGTTGCGCGGACTTCTTGTGAAGAAGAGTCTTCTAGAAAGGACGGCACTGGCTGCGGCAGGGACCGCAAATAGTCATTAGGAAAGCGTGAGTAAAGAGCGCAGTCTTTAGTCGCCGAAACCTTGTTTCCGCATGTATTGCAGAGTGGCGTTCAGGCGTTCATAATCCTGGTCGCTGAGTGCGATAAAGCGAAATGGATAGGTACTGGAACCCGCTTGCGCCGGAAGAAACTCCACCAATCCGCTGACTGGGCCGGAGAGCGTATTTACCTTGGCCTCAGCAATGGTCGCGCTGCCAATGTTCCCCGGAAATTCCGCGAGACCGCCCGTAAGCGAGATCTTCTGGAGCACGGCAGAAACCTGACGTCCGCCCAGGTTAAAACGAATCGACTCGTTGTTGGGAACACGGAAGCGCGGAGACCGCGTCTTGGTTTGCGTTTGGGGATAGTGTGGCATGGCGACATCATGCCTTCTATCCGCGACCGGTAAAAGATTACTGAAGCTGTTGCCCAAAACCGCGTGGCGCTATTGAACGCCAAACAATTCACCCAGAACCAAAGTTTGTTTTGAAATTGCTTCAAAAGATGAACCGGATGGGCGAAGTTACCTGCGTACATGCGCAACAGGCCAGTTGAAACGCCGAGTCAGTTGAATACCGAAGTCAATTGAAAAGCAGCAAGTTGAATACAATGGATCTGCCAATATGAATTTGCCGAGATGAACCTGCCAATCACCAAAATACCGATCGACACACTTTTTTCCGTGATCGACTTTCTCGCCGTGTTTGTAGGCGGGCTGGGCGGAGCTCTGGCTGCGGTGCGCGATACGCGCTACAAATATGATCTGGTTGGCGTAACCGGGTTGGCATTGGCCTCAGCCCTGGGCGGTGGCATTACCAGAGATTTGATTTTGCAAAATGGACCTCCGCTGGCGTTTGCCGATGCGCGGTATCTGATGGCTGCGCTCGCGGGCGCAGTTGCGGGAATGATTTTTGCGCAGAAGGTTGGCAAAAACACGGATCGCGCACTGGTAATCATTGACGCCGCGGCGCTGGGCTTGTTTTCAGTTTCCGGCAGCACACGCGCCATCAATGCGGGCATGAGCCGTTTGCCCGCGCTCTTACTCGGCGCTACCACGGCGGTGGGCGGTGGCTGCATCCGCGATGTACTCAGCGGACGCACGCCGAAGATTTTTGAGCGCGGCGAACTTTATGCAATTGCGGCAGGCTTTGGCGCGGCAACGTTTCTTTTGTGCGACAGGCTGGGACTCTCGCGCGAAGTCTCCACCACCATGGGAAGCGTGTGCGGGTTCGGTCTGAGATTGCTGGCGCTGCGGTATCATTGGGCAACAAGATCAATCAGAACTGAATAACCAAGCCGATAAATGCGCGATTGCCTCCTGCTTGTTACGGCACGGCTGATCCGCATCACTACTTGTCTTGACATATTTCCCGTTTGGCAAAATTCATTGCACCTACTAACATAGTTCCGCGCTTGTGACATTTTTCATCAACTCAGGTCAAAACACACATATGAAAAAGTTTTTCCTCGCAGTTAGTCTGCTGCTCGTTCTTGCCCTCATTTCGGGAGCTGTGGCACAGCAAAAAATGAATGTGCCGGTCACAGACACAACGGCTGCGCCAACGCTGCCTTATTCGCCCAGCCTGGATGTAACCTCCATGGACAAGACGGTGGACCCCTGCGTGGATTTCTACCAGTATTCCTGCGGTGGATGGCAGAAGAAAAACCCTATTCCGCCAGACCAGGTGGCATGGGGCGTTTACGGCAAGCTGTATCAGGACAACCTGACTTTCCTGCGCGGAATTCTGGAGCAAGCGGCCACTACCAAGGAAAAGCGCGGCCGCGTAACGCAGGAAATCGGTGACTTTTATACCGCCTGCATGGACGAGGCGGGAATCGACAAGCTGGGAGCCGATGCGCTAAAGACGCAGCTTAGGGAGATCGACCAGTTGAAGTCAGCGCACGATCTGGCCCCGATGGTGGCGCGGATACAGCTTGATCTGGGCGGAGTGCTGTTTGGCATTGGCGCGCGGCAGGACCCAGACAACTCTGAGCAGCAGATTGTGGGCGTCGACCAGGGTGGCATTGGACTGCCGGACCGCGACTATTACACCAAAGACGATGCCAAGTCGAAAGAGACGCGCGAGCGGTATGTGCAGCATGTGCAGAGGGTTTTCGAGCTGCTGGGCGATTCGCCCGCCGTGGCGAAGCAGAATGCTGATGCGGTAATGCGGATTGAAACCGCGCTGGCGACGGCTTCCATGACGCGCGTGGAGCGGCGCGACCCTTATAAGCGGAAAAACAAAATCAAGCTGGCCGACCTGGAGCAGATGGTGCCAAGCTTTGACTGGTCGGTCTACTTCAGCACGCTGAAAACGCCGCCGTTTGAGATCATCAACGTGGCCCCGGCGGCATTTTTTAAGGAGTTGGAAGCGCGGCTGAAGGATGAGCCAATCGGCAACCTGCGCAACTATCTGCGCTTTCACTTGGCGAACGGTTACGCCCCGTATCTTTCTTCAGGGTTTGTGCAGGAAAATTTTGATTTCTATTTGAAGTATCTGCGCGGCGCCAAAGAGATGCAGCCGCGCTGGAAACGCTGTGTGCAATTTACCGACCGCAATCTGGGTGAAGCGCTGGGGCAGGCTTATGTACGCAAGGTTTTTCCGCCGGAGTTGAAGGCCAGCACGGTGGAAATGGTGAAACGCATTGAAGATGCCATGGCACTGCGCATACAGCAACTGGACTGGATGAGTCCGGAGACGAAAGAGCAGGCATTGACCAAGCTGCACGGCATCCGCAATAAGATTGGCTATCCGGACAAGTGGCGCGATTACAGTTCAGTAAAGATTGCCGGGAATGATTTTCTGGGCGACATGCAACGGCTAACGGAGTTTGAGCGGCACCGCAACCTGAATAAGATTGGCCAACCCGTGGACCACGGCGAGTGGGGCATGTCACCGCCAACGGTGAATGCCTACTACAACTCTGCGATGAATGACATTAATTTTCCGGCCGGAGTGCTGCAGCCTCCATTGTTTGACGCGAAGATGGACGATGCGCCGAACTACGGCGACACAGGCGGCACAATTGGGCACGAGCTGACGCATGGTTTTGACGACCAGGGCGCAAAGTTTGACGCCAAGGGCAATCTGCGCGACTGGTGGACGAAGGAAGATAAGCAGAAGTTTGAAGAGCGCACCAAGTGCGTGTCTGATCAATACTCGCAATACGTTGTGGTGGACGATCTGAAGATCAATGGACGCCTGACGATGGGCGAAGACGTGGCTGACTTGGGCGGCGAGATTCTGGCTTACATTGCCTGGCAGGGCGCGACGAAAGACAAGAACCTGAAGCCCGTGGATGGCTTGACGCCGGAGCAGCGCTTCTTTATCGGCTTTGCGCAGTGGGACTGTTCGAATAGCCGTCCGGAAGAGCTGCGGCTGCGGGTGCTGACCGATCCGCACTCGCCCTCTAAATACCGCATTAATGGTGTGGTGGTGAATATGCCAAATTTCGCAACCGCGTTTTCCTGCAAAGCAGGACAGCCGATGGTGAATCCACCGGATAAGGTGTGCAAGGTGTGGTGAGGGCAAGGATCGGGTGATCGCGCGTGATCGGAAACAAAGATCTCACCACGGATAAACACGGATGAAACTGACCAGGAAATTTTTAACCACTGATCCACACTGATGAACACTGATAAAAATGAAATATCCATGCTTTCTTGAGTCTTGACTGGCTTTTTTGAATCCGCTTAAATCCGTTGTATCTGTGAAATCCGTGGTAAGTTTTTAAGACGTTTTTTTCGAACACTCATGACACTTCTTCCTATTGTTCAGGCCGGAGAGCCGGTATTGCGCAAACCGGCAAGGCCGTTGCGTTCGAATGAGATTCGCAGCCGTGAAATCCGCGATCTGATCCAACAGATGAAAGAGACCATGTACGCCGCTCCGGGCGTGGGGCTGGCCGCGCCGCAGATCGGGTTGGGCATTCAACTGGCTGTAATAGAAGACCGGCAGGAATACATTAAGGATTGGACGCCGGAGCAACTGGCGGAGCGCGAGCGGCAGGTAACGCCGTTCCATGTGATTATCAATCCCAAAATCACGTTGTTTGGCGAAGAGCAGGTTGATGCCCTGGAAGGCTGCCTGAGCCTGGAGAACCTGATGGCCTTGACACCGCGCGCGCGCAGCGTGCGCGTGGAGTGCATGAACGAGAAGGGCGAGGCAAAAACCATAGAAGCCAGCGGCTGGTATGCGCGTATTCTGCAGCATGAGATCGACCATCTTGGCGGAACAATGTATGTGGACCGCATGTTTCCGCGAACGCTGATGACGGTGGACAATTTTACGCAGAACTGGAAAGACAAAACACTGCAAGAATTGAAAAAAGAGTTACTTGGCGCAGATTTTCGCTGAGAAGCGCAGATCAGGCCCGTATGGCAAGCGAATCTATGTCTCTTGCCATACGGATTTGCCCGTGTGAGAACAGCGTTTCGATTTTCTGCGCTAATCGGTTAAACTGCCCGAAGTTCAGTCCGCCCAGTTTCAATAATCTTTTATTAAGGAACATTGCATGAATCGAGTTTTTATACATACCCTGTTTGCGTTGGCTATCACCGGCGGTCTGGCCGGAGTTGTAAAGGCGCGCGCACAGGCCCCGGTTGTGGGGGAAGCGCCGAAGACCGCCGAGCAGGTTTTTAAAAATATTCAGGTGTTGAAGGGCACGCCCGTTGACCAGTGGAAGCCAACCATGCAGTTCATCAGTAGTTCTCTGGGGGTGGAATGCTCGTTTTGCCACGTGCAGGGTGCATTCGATAAAGACGATAAAAAGCCGAAGCTGACAGCGCGCAAGATGATTGAGATGGTAAGGGCGATCAATCAGACCCACTTCAATGGCGACCGCGAAGTGACATGCTATTCGTGCCATCACGGAGCGGAACATCCGGCAGCAATTCCTATCATTGCCGAGGAAGAGCCGCGCAATGAGTTCCCGCTGGAAGAGCCGCAGATGCCCTCAGCCGATCAGGTCATCGATAAATACATACAGGCGATGGGCGGCGCGGAAGCCATACAGAAAATTACCAGCCGCATAGAGAAAGGAACGATTTCGGTTGGCCAGAGCACCTATCAGGCGGAGGTGATCTCCAAGGCGCCGAATAAAAGAGTTTCTACCGTCAGCACGCCGAACGGGGAGAATATTACTGCGTATGATGGCCATGCCGGATGGCTGGGAACTTCCGGACATCCGCCAGTGGATATGACCGCGCAGGAAAACGAGGCCATCAGTTTTGACGCGGCATTTTATCTGCCGCTGGAATTGAAAAAGATGTTTAACCAATTGCGCGTGCGTCCCGCGACCAAGATCGGCAAAAGCGAGGTCTATCTGGTGATTGGAACGAACCCCGGAAAACCGCCGGTGCGGATGTTCTTTGATAAGGTTTCGGGCTATCTATTGCGCACTATTCATTATGAGGAGACCGCGCTGGGACAAAATCCCACGCAGGTGGACTATGCGGAATATCGCGTTGATAATGGCGTAAGGCTGCCATTCCAATGGACCGTTGCACGTCCCAGAGGCAGGTTTACGGTCCAGATAGCGGAAATACAGCAGAATGTTCCGGTGGATGATTCCAAGTTTGCCAAGCCAGCAGCAGCGGCTGCACCGGCGGAGCAGAAGCCTGCGGAGAAACCCCCGGCAAAATAAAAACGGGAGCGCCCATGCAGGGGCGAAATTGATGCCAGGCAAGAAAAACAGAAATAAAGATGGCTATGGCGCGCTGCTATTAAGCGCGCTTAAGACAGGCGGCCAAGGGATATTTGAGATTGCCGAGAGGGAAGACGGTTTTATCGCCGCTTCCCAATGGCCTTCGCGTTATTTTGGCGGGCACTCCACGTGGTCAAAGCGCGAGCGGCGGGCAATGCAACGGGTGAAAGGTCGCGTGCTGGATATTGGCTGCGGCGCGGGAAGATATTTGCTTTACCTGCAAGAGAAGGGGCACGAGACAACTGGCATTGATCGCTCTGCGGGCGCGGTAAAAGTCTGCAAGCGGCGCGGCGTTCAGCGTGTTTTGCTCAGGCCGATTGAGGAAATTGGAAAGTTTAAGCCTGCCTCCTTTGATACCGTCATTATGATGGGCAACAATTTTGGCCTGTTCGCTGGCTTTAAAAAAACGAAGCGATTACTACGCCAACTTGACCGGATCACTTCAGCGGAAGGCCAGATCATTGCAGAAGCCGTTGATCCCTACGCAACCACCCAGGAACTTCATCTCGTGTACCAGAGGCAAAACCGCGCGCGCGGAAGAATGTCAGGCCAATTGCGGATCAGAATCCGGCACGAGAATATAGTTGGCGAGTGGTTTGATTACTTGCTGGTGTCCCGCAAGGAAATGGAAGAAATCCTTGAAGGAACCGGGTGGAGAGTAAAAGAAATTATTCCTGACAAAGGTCCTGGCTATACGGTGGTAATGGTAAAAACGAGCAAGGTCTGAGAAAAACTAATCGCCGCAGATTTGCGCAGATAATCGCTGATAAAAAATTATCAATTTCAATCTGCGATCTCTGTGGCAATTTTGTTTTATCCCTTTACGCAAACTACCTGACGCAAGGTGTGAACGATCTCGACCAAATCCTTCTGCGCTTCCATTACGGCATCAATGGACTTGTAAGCCATTGGTGTTTCGTCGATCACATCTTCGTCTTTACGGCATTCCACGCCTTGCGTTGCCGCATGTGATCGGCGACAGTGTAACGGCGCTTGGCTTCCGCACGTGACATAGCGCGGCCCGCGCCTCTCCCAGACGGCTTTACAGTGGGTGGCCGTGTTAATGCGCTCCTCAATACTATCGGCCAGAACAGTGTAGATCAGGATGCTAACGTGATACCCGAGGCTCAAATGGGATTAGACCCAGCCACAGTTGCGGTAGAGGTTTATGCGGGCACAAACTTTAAGATTATGTTCAAGGGGCAAGCCGGTCCAGATGGGGCTCCTTTTTTGGGAGATGCCGGAAATTTTGCGTATGGGGCAATTTCAGCTGATCTGGAGTCCCGTTGGATCTGAGTCAGATGGTTGCTTGAGCTTACGCTAAGATAGCTGGACACTCAGACAGGAATAATCCCTACGGAATGGATGACAGCGCTTTCCACCAAATAGAGTCGGGGTACCAAGCAACATGCAAAAAATAAAGGTCATTTTGTGCTGCATGGTGGTCTTTCCACAGTCATGCCGAACAGTCACGCACGAGAGCGTGTCAGAAGTTGCAAATGGCACGTTTAAAGTCATGGTTCGGACTCAGGAGTTTAACAATTCTGGCACTGAGATTGTGGATGTTTGCGTTGCGAATGTGGAGGCCCATCAGTTCCCAGGTAAGGCATATCAATGTTTCCTTAAGGGCTACGATTTTGGAACGCTATCCGTTAAATGGCTGGATCCTCAGGTGATTGAAGTGTCCTTTCACACGGAAGAGTTATGCAATTCAAAAACTCTGCTTTTATATATCGGGATGGCCCAGGTCCGCAAGAATTTCATACACTCCTATGCGATGGATGTGGGCAGAACAGAAATACCCGTCTCCCGGTGACCAGAAACGATAACCACCGGATGACCCCGGCCCACAACCTTTTTTCTTAAGTCCAGAGTGAGGGAAACATGAATGCATTGCAGCTGCCCAAATATTTGTTACTGCTGGTGGGCTTTTTCACCATGCCACCTCAACATCAAGATGCTATAGTCGCCCAGGAAGAACCCCAGCTTGAGTTTCAGGTTGCCACAGACCGATCTGAGTATGTTCCTGGTGAGCTGATAAGCTTAAAATTCTTTGTTGTCAATCGCGGTAAGACACCTGTGTATCTTTCTCGAAATATATCTTATTGCACGTTTTGGAGTGGTTTCTTAGACCTACAAATTTTGAATGAAGAAGGTCGCAATGCCATGGTGGGGGGATGTTCTGCCGAGCACTTTCCTATGAGCGGGCAAGAAACCCTGCAGGAAATGCAAAACCCCAAGGAATGGGTGTTGCTTAAGCCTAAGGAGATTTTTGGCAATGTCCAGGAATTCTGGACTCCAAAGAACAAAGGTAAATATCGCATAAAGGTAGTATTAGCTGGACCAGTACTCAGCGCTGAACAAGAGCGATTTCTTTTGCAAAATCATATATCCTTCGTCCAACATCGCCTCGACGCTCCGATTGTGCCGGTCACGATCAAGTGAATGTTGGGGAGTAGCCACATCCGGCTAACATCTAGGGTCAGTGTATCGCGCCAAATCCGCTCTCAAGAAAGGGGGAGGCTTTTCAAGGCTTGAATTTAGGCCGGGTGACAGCTGAGCCAGATGCCGCGAAAATGGTGCTTCCGGCGCGATCTAAGCTATTGCAAGCAAAGCACCTATTACCTCAGTAATCTTATTCTTCTCAAGTTTCCAGCATAGACTGCCGAGTTATGGGTACTGGAAGCCGTTTTATAGTCTTGCTTTTGCTGGTTGTGGGGCTTGGAGCCGTCTCTGAAGCCAAGCAACTGGCAGTGATTGTCGACAAGACGAACAATCTCGGAGGACTTTCGGCGACCGAGCTGGCCAAGGTCTTTAAGTTTGACAACCACAAGTGGCCAGACGGACGTTCCGTGATTCTGATTCTCCGCGATCCTTCCACCCCCGAAATGCAGACCGCAATCCAAAAGCTCTATCACATGCAGGCCGATGAATTTAAGGCCTTGCTGGCCGCGCACCAGAGCGGCGTAATTATCGTTCGAACGGAAGAAGAGCTTTTGAAATCCGTGGAATCCATTCCGGGCGCGGTTGGTCTGGTCGACGTTTATTCCATCAATAGCCGCGTCAACGTGCTGAAAGTTGACGGCAAGCTCCCGCTGGAACAGGGATATTACCTTAAGGGCAACTAGCAAGTGCTGCCGGTGCGCGCCACTCGTCTCGGGTGCAATGGGCTCGCCAGTGCAGTGAATACCAAGGAGTGATAGATGAGATCGATCAGGATTTCCATATTGGCTATGGCCGCGTTGCTGATGAGTTTTTCGTGCCAGGCCGTGGCGCATGATCAGGCCATGGGCATGCATATTTCCACCAAGTCGCCGCAGGCCCATGCTTTCTTTGAAACAGGCTTGCAGAAAATGGAAATGCTCCACATTCAGGATGGCCTGGAAAATTTCCGCAATGCCGTTAAGGCCGACCCGCAATTTGCCCTGGGACACATCTTCCTCACTTTCTTCTCGCAAGATCCTACTGAGCAGGTTGTCGAACGCGATAAAGCCCTGGCTACCCGTGAGTCCGCCAACGCAGAAGAAAAGCAGATCATTGACTGGCTGGCTGCTTCCAAAGAATCGCGCCTGATTCCGGCCATCCAGAACATGAATGAAGTCCTGCAGAAAAATCCGCAGGACAAGCATCTGCACTGGCTTGCCGGCTGGTGGCTGCTGGTGGACCACAACCAGTCACAACGCGCCGCTGAAATGTTTGAGCAGGTCATCCAACTCGATCCTAAATTTCCCGATGCATGGAACGAAGCCGCTTATTGCTACGCCAGAATGGGCAACTTTGACAAGGCCTTTGCCGATATCAAGCGCTATACCGAACTTGTTCCCAATGAGCCCAACCCGCAAGATACGTTTGCAGAAATCTCTCGCATGGCCGGACGCTTTGAAGACGCCCTGCAGCACTATCATGCGTCTTTGAAGATCGATCCCACATTTTATGAATCACAACTTGGCCTGGGCGATACCTACGCGCTGATGGGCAACCAGATAAAAGCGCGCGAAGAATATGCCCGCGCCGTTGAAGCAGCTACACCGGTGCAGAAAGTTTTGTGGTCGCTGCAGTCAGCCGCCACGTATGTCCGCGAAGGCGATCTGGCCGCCGCAGATAAAGCTTTTACCGCCGTAGCCGAACAGGCCCACGGTAAGGACTTCGCCAACCTTGAGTCAGAGGCGTACCGCAGTATGGCCATGTATCAGATGGATAGCGCAGCTTCACTCCGTCTGCTGGCTAAGGCAGAAGCCGTATTGCATGAAGACCACAAGGTCCCGCAGTCACTGCTGAACCAGCAGTTGGCAGCTGTGTTGCGCACCCGTGTGGAGCGGGCGTTAATTGATAAAAACCCTACCGCCAAAAACAGAGAGCTGGCGGTGGACACATTCAAGCAACTGCAGACGCTCTCTGAAGCCAACGCCGCGGACGGCCTCATCGCTACCGCTCTGCATGGAGCTGCCGGTGAGCTGGCACTGGCCCAGGGCAACTTTGCCGACGCCGTAAACCATCTGGAAGAAGACGATGCCAATGCCTTCTCCATGCGCAGCCTGATTACCGCCTATGAAAAGAACGGACAGGAAGGCAATGCCCGACGCCTGGGCGCCAAGCTGGCCGCACTGAACGTTCCCATGATTGAGCAGGCGCTGGTGGTGCCAGAGTTTCGCAAGCAGCGCGCGGCGCTCTCCGCCAAGACCAACCCTGCGCTGGACCCGCGGGCAAAGTATTTTAAATAGAGCAATTAGCCGTTAGCAATTAGCTTTTGTGTGTTGGGTATTAACTTCCATCCAACCCATGGGAGCTTCAAAAAATCAATAAACTTTGCTGAAAGAAGCCACCCTCGCGGTGGCTTTTTTGTTGAAGATAGGGAGCAGTTGGCTGAAGTTTTTTGCTTGTGTATTCGTTTTATTTTTGCTAACCTAGCTCTGTTATTTGGGTTCATTTTTGACCGGGAGCGGCGCCGGAGGATGGGCTTTTAAGCCGTCCTGAAAGGCCTGCACTCTTCGCTGTCTGGTGGCTTCCACCCACAGCGAACCCTTCTGTGAATTTTTTATGCAGAAGCCAGGAGGGAGAGGTGTGGGGGGGGAACAGCCATTAGTAATTAGCTATTAGCAATTGGCTTTTGTGTTTTAGGGTGTTGGCATTCACCCAGCCCTGAAATCTACATATCGATAAATCTTCTGCCTTTAAATCTTCTGAAGCAAGCCACCTCATAAGGTGGCTTTTTTGTTGTATGGATGTGTTACGCCCTTCGGCTTCGCTCAGGGCAGGCTCCACGGCGCTGGTGAGCGAAAGCAATTTCGTTTTAGGGCACTACGGCCCTCAGCGGCTGAAGCCGAAAAATAATCTGATTTGACCGCAGGCATAAATGCCTGCTCCACCCTATAGTCCGCAAAAAATCAAAGCCGCCAACAAATGAAGCCATGTGATTCGGTGGCCTTTTGTTTTTACGAATAACTCTGATTATCGAAAAGTATAGGTATCTCTTGGGAACAGATCAGTGTTTTGAAATCAAGTTTCTGAAATAAAAGTTCCTCTTTCTGAAACAAGAATTCCTCAAAATCAAATTCTGCGATCAAATCATGACCAAAGAAGAAATTGTTATGGCCATCCGCGAGTGTGCGAGCAACTTGGACGCAATCCGAACCGTCGGGAGCTGCTGGCGATGGCAGGCATCACGGCAAAGGTTTTATACACCCGCATGGGCTCCTTGCGAAACGCGCTGGAAGCTGCCGGACTGGAAGTGACTGGCGCAGGGTTTGCGCAGACGGAGGCGGCACTGCTGCTGGACTGTGGCGGGGTGGCGCAAACTCAAGAAGCTGCCGAGCGCACACGAATACCAGAGCGCGGGGCGGTTTACGGGCAAGCCGTTTTCCACGCGCTATGGATAGTGGCGGAAGACGCCCGAGGCTTTCCACGGTTTTGCGGAAAGCCAGGGCATCGGGAAGGAGTGGAGCGATGTGCTGGCGATGATTGCAGACCGGCCAGCCGGCGAGGCGAGAGTCGAAGAGGTCGGCTTGGAGAGGCGGGTTCGCAAGGGCGCGCTGTTATGCGACCGTCCTGTGTATGGGCCGCCGCTGCCGATGGCGGAGCTGGCGCATGCTCCGGTGAACGAACTGGGCGTGGTGTTTGTTTTTGGGGCAATGGCGCGGCGGCTGGGGTTTATTGTCCACCGGCTGCAGGCGGGGTTTCCGGATTGTATTGCCATGCGCGAGATGGCTCCGGTGCAGTGGCAGCGGGTGAGGATTGAATTTGAATTTGAGAGCCGGAATTTTTTGAAGCACCGGCACAAGGTTGAGCGGTGCGATTTGATTGTGTGCTGGCGGGATAATTTGGAAGGAGTGTCCGCTGGAGGTGGTAGAGCTGAGGGAAGCAGTAGATCGGGTCATCGGGTGATCGGAAACCGAAGAGAAAGGCAAACCTTACCACGGATGAACACGGATGGCACGGGTTAGTAACGGAAATGAGTTTCAAATAATGATGGGACTGGACATTCAATGAAATAGAACAGGCAAATCAATGGTTGCCAGGCTCAGCTGTTTTTCTGCTCGTTTTCTTTCTTGGTCAGAAAGTCAAGGCTGCTTTGTGCAGTTATTGTTTTGGGATGATCGCTACTGAAAATTTTTGTAAGAATTTTTAGAGCGCGCTCGAGGTTGGTGCGCGCACCTTTCAGATCACCCAAGTCCTGTAGCACCAAACCCAAGTTGTTAAGCTGAGTGGCTACCTGAGGGTGGTGGAGCCCGTAAACTGTCTCATCGATTTTCAGAGCACGCCAGCGCGTCAGTCTTATTCCTAGCTTTAAGTTTGTTATAGCTGACGGCAAAGGCAAGAGAGACTTTTTTGAGTGATGGATCCTGAATGGCTGGTTGTGAAGACAATGCTTTGAGATAGTCCGCGAATTTTTCATACTTGTATTTGCGCAGGTACGCTGCCGCGACTGTGAGAGCCAGAGGAAGATCACCGAGACGGTCACAGATTTTGTCTGCTGTCTGTCGGTCTGCTGGGTCTTTCTTAATCAATGGACGAACTTCGGCCAGCAGTTCCACGCTCTTCTGGCGAGGCAGGGGTCTCAATGCCCAGCGCTTTTACTCCCATTTCCGGAGGCCATTCATCGCGGCGGGAAGTAATCAGGGCCGAGGCGAGGCCGTGCTTGGGCCGCCATTTTTCTACGGCAACGGGGTCTTCAGCGTTATCGAAGATCAGGAGCGAGGCAGAGTCGCTTTCCTCCCAGGTCTTTGCACACGGGAGGCTTGGTCAGGAGTTTTCATCTCACTCCATTTTTCAAGGTCCAGACCTTCCGGGCCGCCGCAACGCGCGACCTCATTGATGGGATCTTCTTCTCCGGCAAAGTTGAGCCAGAAGACGCCGCCGGGGTAGTCCTGCCCATAATGGTGGGCGTATTCGATGGCAAGCTGGGTTTTGCCGACGCCTCCCATGCCGGTGACGGCGGCGTGCACGCCGACAAGAGCATTGGAGCCGGGAGTGAGGCTCTTCTTGAGAGCCAGCATTTCAGCTTCACGGCCTACAAATAATGGATTGGAGCGGTGCGGCATGCGCGAGCCATGAGGCAGTGGGCGCACGGGAGGGATGGAAGTGGTGTTGGAATTCTTATGGCTGGCCTGAAAGGTCTTGAAATCCGTGAGGCGCTGATAGCCCTTGGGATTCAGGTCTGACATTAGCTGGACAAGTCGAAATTCAAATTGTATGGGGTCGTCGTGGGTAGTGGTGAAATCAATCCAGGCAAGGCGGGAGATGCGCGACGGCACTGTGCATTTTGTATGCAGAATGGGAATCAGTTCGCGGCCACGATTGGCAGGGCTGCGGAGGAGGCCGATCTGAGTTTCATAGTCTGTCCATTCAGAGGCGAGAAATTCAGGGGAGAGGACGAGCACGACGTGGCGGCTTTCTTCCAGGCCGCGTTCCATGGCGATGCTGCCAACCTCGCCACCTAGAATGCACCATTCGTCAAACCAAACCTTGAAGCCGCGTCGCGAAGACGTATGGCGAACTCGCGTGTCCAATCTTTTTGAGCGCCATTGTGGCTAAGGAAGACGTCGAACTTGAAGCGCTTGGCGAGCATGCGTTGGCTTGCGGGGTGAAAAGAATATAGCAGATCGGATGTATGGAGATCGGGAAATAGGGGCATCGGAACATCGGTTCGGTCACATCCTGATCAGCATTTCTGCGAACCTGGCGGAGACATACATGCAGCGCCGGAGTTTGCAGCCGGCAGGAAGGGTGAGTGCGTCGACTAGGCTGAAGCAGGCTTCGCCGGAGAATAGCTGCAGGGTTTCCGCGTCCGCTTCTGCTGGGCGCCCCTCAACCATGAGTGAGTAGAAGCGCGCTGCTGGATCGGTTTCAATACTTCCAGCTCGCATCTGCTCCTGCCTGCGCATTCAGCATAATATGGTTGGCCATGACGGTTATCAACTGAGCCTGGTTCAAGGGCGTCCAGCCGTGGCCTTTCATGGGACGACCGTACTCAAATGATCCGCCGTATGCTGGATTCCTGGTGCCCCGAAGAAAATCCTCCAGCTGGTAGACCGCCAGGTTTAGATAAAAATTATCCATGTCTCCGCAGTAAATGTGGAGTTTGCCCACCAGCTTTGGCCCGATGGTCGGCCAGTTTTGCTCCAGGTAATAGCGCAGATCGTAGCCATGGTCGCGCATGTAAAGCGCAACCGATGTGTCTATCTTTCCAGTGGCCTTGTTCCAGAGCGGTTTGGGGTAGCCGTCCGCGCCCACCGGACCGTAAACAGCTTCCCAGGCTTTAAACTGCTGGCCGGAGCGGCCATGTGAGCCGAGCACATCTTCCAGTTGGCTCATCTGCCGCATGGTCACATCCACTTGTCCTTCACCCGTGCGCTCCATGGGGCGCTCAGGAATTGGGGGATCATAATTCGGCGCAAGGAAGGCGCTCACGTCGTTGTAAATATCCACCATCTGATAGCGGCTGAAATCGACGGGATCAGGGTAGAAAGTCCATGTGCCACCAAAGAATTCCGGATGCATGACTTGCAGCGCCAGGGATTCCCATCCACCGGTTGAGCCGCCGGAGAGAACGCGCGCATAAGGCTGGCGAATGATGCGGAAATGTTCCTCAATATAAGGAATCAGCTCGTTCATGATCGCGTCACCATAAGGACCGTTGTTCGCGGAGTTCACGGCATAAGAGTCGTCAAAATAAACGGTTGGATGCTGGAAGGTTACGGCGATCATGCGTGGGAAGTTGGCCCCCGACCAGCGCTTGTATAACTCTGGTCCGGAGATGCGGCCTTCACGCGGCGTGTCCGCGCGAGATTGCTCCGTGGCAAAGCCAAGCGGCGCGCGTAGGCTGAAATGGCCTTGTTCATAGAGCACGGGATAGTGCGCATTCGGATGAGACTCATAGCCTTCCGGCAGCAGGACTGTTGCGCCAAGATAGATGGGCTGCCCCCAGAACTGAGTAAGCAGCTTACTCTGAATCTTAATGTGCTTCACATATTGCGTGTCACCGGGCGGAAGCAGCGTGGGAATTTTGTGGTCAAGATTCAGGCGGATTTCATAACCCGTGAGCGGATCAAGATGGAAATGGCCAGCATCACTATAAAGATTTCCGGGTGACTTATTGAACTGCTGGCCTTCCCACTGGTCCATGTGGGCAAAGATGGAATGGCCATCAGAGCGCTGAAAGCGCGTGTAAACATTGAAGAGCGCCTGGACATAATAGTCGCCGGCGGGAAGTTCACGCACGGACTTGAGGGGAAAGCCGAGGGCCACGGCGTCAATGGTAGCGGTTCCGCCGGGAGCCAGGCCGTCTATGTCCCCGCCGATCAGCTCAGTTTTTGAGCGCCAGCCGCCCACTTGCAAGCGTGGCTCAGGATCATTGGCCCGCGCAATAATGATAAAAAGACGGCCCATGATAGGTTGAGGCTCGCGGGCGGACAAGGTTATTTTAAAGCTAATACTGGAGGCGGCAGCCGATGCTGAAAGAGCAAGGCTGAGAACACACACTGCAAGCGAAATGATGGCATAACGCCGGGCAAGGTTCATGGTTTCTCCGGAAACTGCAGAAAGTATACGGTGAGAAGGATTATCCGGCCAGATTCTCAGCTTTTATGGCGAAAATGCATCTATTTCAAAGCAGTAGGATGCGTCGATTTTTAAAGACGGCCAAAGAAGCTTACATCTATAATGGTGAAACTGTACGAGGTGCCCCATTCGTAAAATATTCCATCTGGACCTACCCCGGGCAAGATACAAATGCGACGCGGCCATTATCTGGTGTTTTGACAACCGCTTTGAACTCGCACTGAATAAGCTGATCAAGCGCACCGGCCTGCTCCACTGTGACCGTATCCGCATTGCCGGCGGGGCCAAATGCCTGACCGGACAAGACCGCGAGACGGACCGCCTGTTTGTTCTGGAACAGATTCGTAAGTCAATCCGGCTGCACGATACGGAGACCGTATTCCTCATGCTCCATTCTGATTGTGGAGCATATGGCGGACTGGCAACTTTTGAGAATGACGCTGCCAAAGAAGCTGAGTTTCTGCGGCTGGAGATGCATCGCGCCATGGATTTCCTGGAAAAAAATATTCCAGGCATCAACGTGCGGGGATTTTTTGTGGACTTTGAAGGCGTTTGGGAGGCAGATGTTGACTCTTCCAAGGGCCTGACGGCCTGACTTATTACGGAGAAGTAAATGTTTCACGGTTCCCAGGGCGATTACCGGTGGCTGGAAACTTCAGCCCATGCAATTTACGACGTACTGCAAGTGTGCCCCGCTGTGGCAGCAAACAAGAACATCGTAATTACCGCATTTGACTCCACTCCGCTTCAACCCACTTCAGAAGAGATGCAGCGGGGATGGCGCGTCTCCGGGCGTTCCGTGCACATTCCTCTGGGCAACAATATTTCCTCCATCCCGTTTGAGATCTTTGACGAGTGGTACATCTTTTCCGCTGACGCACCAGATCGAGACTACAAAGTTTTTGTAAAAGAAGATTGGTTCACGCT
Organism: Candidatus Angelobacter sp.; assembly: GCA_036496365.1. Taxonomy (GTDB): domain Bacteria; phylum Acidobacteriota; class Terriglobia; order Terriglobales; family Acidobacteriaceae; genus Angelobacter. The sequence goes on from DASXLK010000031.1 coordinate 47,226, forward strand.
GGGGCCGGCACAATCTTTATATACGCGCAATGGAAACGCCTTTGACCTGAAGCGCATGCAGCGCCTGTTCTGGCAGGAGATTGAACAGGTTGGTCCTGAATCCTATCTGGCCCGCGGCAGCCGCCTGAAATTTGTTACGCGCAACTCTGACCATTTTAATCTGGTGTTGCGCGGCTTGGGTTCGCTGGCAAAAATGCGTGCGCGGGCTGCACAAGCACCAGCCTAACTGCAAGTTCCCTTCCCTGAGAGGCGAACGCTATACTTTCATCTTCACATGGCCAACATTCTTTATGGTGTCAACGGCGAAGGCTCTGGTCACTCTACCCGGGCCAAAGATGTTATCGAGCATTTACAAAAGCAAGGGCACACGCTGCAGGTGGTTTCCTTTGACCGTGGACTGCGCAATCTGCGCGAAAGCGTTCCAGTGACGGAAATATTTGGCTTCCAGCTCACTTACATCAATAATCGCGTGCGATACAAGCGCACGCTGGCCAGCAATCTGGTAAAAGCGCCGAAGGCGGCCCGCAGCCTGAAAGCCCTTTCCCGGCTGGTGGAAGAAAATCATATTGATTTGGTGGTCACGGACTTTGAGCCGCTTACGTGCCATGTTGGCCATCACAAAGACTTGCCAGTCATCGCCATCGATAATCAGCACGCGCTTACAAATACACGCGTCTCTCTGCCGAGCGGCTTCAAGCGTGATGTGGCCGCGGTAAAAATGGTCACGCACATGATGACGCCGCATGCCGACGCTTATCTGGTACTCTCATTTTTTCCTGCCGAGGTAAAGCGGCGCAATACGTTCGTCTTTCCGCCGATTTTGCGCCAGGAAATTCTTTCAGCCAAGCCCTCTGTCGAATCAAAGAGCGGCGACCATGTTCTGGTCTATGTGACCTCACCTTCGAAAGAACTCGCTGCTCTGCTCAAGCAGGTCCGTTGCAAATTTGTTGCCTACGGATTTGGAATTGAGGGCCAGGAGGGCAATGTGCTTTTCAAGAAGCCGAGCATGGACGGCTTTCTACGCGACCTGGTCGGCGCAAAAGCAGTCATCGCCAATGCTGGCTTCTCACTGGTGAGTGAAGCGCTCCACCTGGGAAAGCCGTACCTGGCTGTCCCGGTGAAAAGCCAGTTTGAGCAAACCTTCAACGCTTATTACGTTGACAAGCTGGGTTATGGCGCGTGGTGGGAAGAGCTGAGCAAAGAGAAAATTGAATCATTTCTCTTCAACCTGTCTGTTTACACTGAGAATCTGCGTGCTTACCCACGCACGGGTAATGGCGCGCTTCTTCAAAAGCTGGACGAATTGATTGCCACCTATACGGCAAAGGCCCGCAATGCCAGAAGCTGATCCGCAACTCGCTGGTCCGGAAGAAGCGCCGAAACCAACGGTGCTATTTGAGACCACCATTGTTATCAGTCTCGCCGTGGCTGTGCTCGCGTTGTTCCTTTTTGCGTGGATAGGAAACGAAGTGCTTGAAGGCGATACGCAGCATTTTGATTTTGCCGTGCGCAATTGGGTGCATCAATTTGCTTCGCCCAGCATGACGCGCGCGATGACCAGCATCTCTCTTCTCGGATACAACATTCTCATCCTGGAAATGTTGATGGCATTTGGGGTATTCGCGTGGCTGCGCTGGAAACGCGCCGCTGTGTGGCTGGTCGTGGCGATGGTGGGCTCGCTGGCGCTGGACACGGCCCTTAAATACGCTTACCATCGCGTCCGCCCTGTTGCCTTCTTTGGTATGGCCCCACATTCTTACAGCTTTCCCAGTGGCCATGCACTTTGCTCTTTTTGTTTTTACGGCGTGCTGGCTGGGCTACTGAGCGCCCGCACCAAAGCGCTCTCCTGGCGAATCTTAATCTGGGTTGTCGCTGTCATTCTGGTCGTCGCCATCGGGCTCTCGCGTATTTATCTCGGAGTGCATTATCCCAGTGACGTGATTGCAGGATATCTGGCAGCGGCTGTCTGGGTGGGGACGGTAATCGTGCTGGATCACGTACGGAAAGTGCGAAGGAGCTCAAGGCAACGTCCGGCTTAACCGCTCAGCGCATTGAGGCGTGGAAATTCCCTTCAGGCCGCTCAGCCGCCAGGCGCACCACACGCCTTGATTCGCGCGGCGGACATGCCATCTCATATTCCAGAAACTGGTGGATAACTCTCTGCGCGTCGCGATAGCCCTGAACAATAATGGGGCTGATAATTTCGCTATCAAAATCCAGGGCTGCGGCTTCCAGCGGCTTTTCCGGAGCGATATTGAAGAACTTCACAAAGCGGTAGCGCTGCTTGCCGACCTCCAGTTCCAATTGTTCCGGCTTCACTCCCATCTCACTGGCATAGATTGAGCACAAACGGTTGATGTTGCTGAGAAGCGCAATGTCAGATTTGAAGTTTTTTGAAATCAGGATGTCTACGGCATGCACGCCAACATCGAGAAATGTCTTGATGGGCCCGCGCTGGTCGTCCCCTTCAAGCGGCGCAATCAAAACCAGAAAGAGCACATCAGCGCCAAGACGCAACGCCGGCAAAACCGGCTGATTAGTCATAATGCCGCCATCGGTCCACAAGCGGCCTTCCATATCCACGGCTTCATAAGCAAACGTATATGACGAAGAAGCCACCGCGGCCAGCACCAGGTCCTGCGGCTGCTCCACTTCTCGCCGGATAAAATCCTGGTTCACGCTGGGGTCGGCCAGAAGCGCGTCAATGGAGGCATTGGAAAAAAACCTCGCTGCGCCCCGCTGAATGTCCGTGGCCGTCATAATCACTCGGATGGGAGAGTTGCGCAGCTTTTGCTCAGGAATACGCGCGCGCAAAAACTTAATACGGTCGAAATTAGGAAACAGTCCGGTGCGCAGCGGCATGCGCAGGAAACGGTGGCTGAGTTTGCTGAGCGGGTCCTGCAATAGCTTATAAACACCAAGCAGAACAAAAATTGCCGCCAGCATGGGTACATGCGTGCTCAACTCAAGAGCGGCATCGCCTTCCAGAGGCAAATGTATGTAGGTGAATCCCAGGAAGAAAATCAGGAAGCCCCACACCAGCACATTGGCGCCAATGGAAACCCATGTTTTGCGCCAGTCCGGCTGCCAGGTGCGACCGCGCACAAATTTCATGATCACATAACCGACATAAGAGAGCTTGTCTGAGAACATCAAAATCGATATTCCAGCCACGCCCAAGGCCAGCCAGGTAATCATGGGATGGTGCGCATGCAGAAAGATGCCGTGCTGCTGCATCCAGAGCCAGATAAAGTTGCCGATGCCGGCCGAGGCCGCGACTAATCCAGCGAGAAGAAAGATATAGCGTGACCAGTCAATACCCAGCGTGGCCGGCGTCAGATCCATCCACGCATCTATCAGCGGCTCAGCTTTGCCTATCAATCCATCAGAGTGCGCTGCGAAAGAGGCGGCATTGATGCTGCCCACCGAGGTGGCCGCAATTACATGTGTGGGTACTTCAGCATCCTGAAAGGCCATAAGCACGCCAGCTTCATACGCGCCGCGTGCGCCACCGCCGGAAAGCACCACGCCCACGCGCGAAGAAAAGATTGCCGGCCTCCTTGAGGATGCGATCTGCGCGCGGAACTCCTGGCGCAGAGCGTCTAACTCCGCAAGGGCTGCCGTACTGCGTACTTTGCCAATGCTTTGGGGCATACAACAGGCACAGCATATCCCAGCTTTTGAGGAAAACCTAACCGCAACAGTGCTGCGCCATCTGGCAATTACCTGGGGCACGTTTGCCCTGGATCTCGCCACCTTCGTGCTGAATTTCTGCGCCACTCAGGAGATAGAGCAAGAGACGCCAATCTCTAAATCATTGTGCTTTAAAAATATTGTGCTTTAAAAATCATGGATCATAAAATCACAGGTCTGTGCCCCATGCTCATAAAAGAGCCCGCCAGAGGAAATCTGGCGGGCCAAAGAGCAACATGCCCAGAGGTTAGAACCTGAAGGTCAAACCAAAGTGAACAACGCGATTGCCGAGAGCGTTGCCAACCACGTCATTGGTCACACTTGGATCAGCGAAGCCGATACCAGGAGCCTGCAAATTCTTAGGAATGCCGGCATCTTCTATCGCAGCGTCGATACTTTGGAAGTTGGCATGATTGAACACGTTCTGGAATGTGGCGTTAAATTCCAGGCTGGCGCGTTCATTCAGCTTGATGTTTTTGAACAAAGCAAGATTGGCGATGTTCGTGGGCGCGTCCTGAGAGAGATTGCGAGCTCCGCCAAACGGCGTGCCAAAAATACTCTCTGCGGTTGCGGCGTTGATGATATAGCGAACCTGATTGTTAGTGACAGGCGTGACCGTCGGGGTCGCGGCATTCAGGCCATTCAGGCTGATCAATGTATTGGGTGAAACGCTGGTAACACCTGCGTCACCCGCATAGATTCCCACCTGGCTGGCCGGAGCATTCACGTTGCCGATAAATGGACGGGCCAAATCGACGCCAACATTGGCGGCGAGCCAGGCAAAATCAAAGTTGTCACTGAGAGACGAGAGCGCGGCCTCTGCTCCAGTCTGGAGCGGAGTATAGCGCTGGCCCGTGGCCCACACATAATTGGCGGAAACAGCCCATCCTCCCAGGGTATGACCCAGGAAGCCATGCTGCCCTTTGAAGAGGGGGATTTGTTCAGTTGCCGCAACCGAGAACTGGTGCGGGAAATCGAGTCCGGAATATGAATACTCGCTGCTGCCGGTGCTCCACGGGTTCTGAGCGAAGGCAAGCGTCGTGCCGGCTGTGCCCGAGCTGAATATTTCGCTTACGTTGTCCAGAGTGCGGCTGTAGGTATAAGCAAGACGAATTCCGAGCTGATTAAACAAATTGCTGGCGCGGAATTCAGTTTGCAGTCCGTTGTAATTGGAGTACCCGCCATTGTTGCGCTCCACCACAAGACCTTGCGAACAGTCGGCCCGCCCCAATGCAGGATTCGTTGTCTGCCCTGGTCCAAGCAGAATTTGCGGACTAGTGCAGCCGGTAAGCCCCGCCGGAGCCGTGGAGTTGCCGGTTACGATGGGATTGCCATTGACTGTCTGGAACAAGTTATAAGCGTGGTTGCCGACATAGCGCACTTCCACGGCTGAGTTCTTGGTAAGCTCGCGCTCCAAACCAAAATTCCAACTGTTTACCTTGTCCGGACCAAAGTTGTTGGAGACCGTTGTTTCCGTATTGCTGCGCGGATCAAAGGCCAGTCTCTGCAACTCTGGTGAAAGCTCTGTGCGAATCGCCGGGCCAAAAGGCTGTGACGGCACAATCATGTTGGAGGTGATTTGCGTTCCCGTGAAAGTATTCAGGAAAACCACGGGAGCCGAGTTCGCGATATTGGAATAGATGTTGTAGAACGGAGGATCGTACAACAGCCGGTAGCCGCCACGGAACACGGTTTTGCCATTGCCGGTGAGGAAGCCTCCCCAATGCGGCGTGTAAGCAAATCCAATGCTCGGCCCAAAGCTCTTGGTTGGTGTATCCAGTTTAGGGAAAGTGCGTGCGGCAAGAGGAATGTCCTGACGCCACAGAGCGGTTGTGGGATCACTTTCACGAGCTGTCGTCAGATCATTGAACAGATTTGCCGGCTGGCCATAGTACGTCCAGGTTATGCCAAGATTGAGGGTGAGGTTCTGGCTGAGCTTCCAGTCGTCACCGGCGTATAGGAACGTATCATGCTCGCGGAAATCGAGCGTTGGCGTTCCATCAGCAATGCGGACGCGGTTGGGCGTGTTCGCGGCGAATGACTCCCAGTCATTAAAACGGAACGCGCCGTTGAGGTTCGGTAGAAAAGTGCTGGGCGAGCGCTGATAGGTATAGTTCGCACCTGCTTTAAAGGTATGCTTCCCCTTTACCCAGTTAAGATTGTCCTGCCCCTGCCACGTGTTTACGATGCGCCCTTCAGGGAATGCACCATTCACGCCAAACGGCTGCAGAGTTGGATCAGAGAAGGTTACCCGTGTAAGCGCTTGATCGATGTTGTTGGCTGAAGGAATGGTCCCCAGCGTATTGGAGGCAAATACAACATTCAGCCGGTTAAAGCCGACGCGCAATTCATTGACTACGTGCGGCGAAAAGTTATGCGTCTCACCAACCAGAATGGCCTGGCTGAGCGCCGGTACATTCACAGGAAGTCCGGCAGCGGCATCGCCGGCGCTTCCATCGATATTAAAAGTGTTGCCGCGATTGAACAGATAACGCGCCATGACTGTGTCTGATCCCAGCTGCCAGTCCACGCGATTAACCCAGTTGAAGTTATGCGTATTCGTGGGCAGAGTACGCTCCACGCCGCCGAGTTCAACGCCCGGACACGACGGGTCATTGTTCAGGAACGTCCCAAAAGGAGTGGGGTTCCCGGCTGAAATTCCATACGCGCCAAAGGTCTTGAGGGCCTGCAGACTCTGGCTGTTGGGAAAGCATGCTGTCAGAGTGGCCAGCCCGGCTGGAGTAGGCACGGCACCGGCGCTGGTATAGAGAGTTTTCTGCGAGATAAGCTGCTGGTTGAAGCCGCCAAAGAAGAAGGCTTTATTTTTGACGATGGGGCCGCCAATGGTGAATCCGCCAAATTCATCGTTCGCACGAGGAATTGACGTAAGCGGATTGCCGTTTGCGTCCGTTGAAAACCTTTTCTGGAAGCTGTTCATGGAGTTGAGCACGGTATTGTTTTCGTGCTCATAAACGCTGCCATGCCAGGCATTAGAGCCGGATTTAGTGATGATATTCACCACGGAGCCGGCGTTGCGCCCATACTCAGGCCCGAACTGGCTGGTCACCAGAACATATTGCTGCACGAATTCCGTATCGGAAACAAACAGACCAGGTCCACCAATGCTGTTGTCATTATTGTTTTGTCCGTCAATCTGCTGATCATTGTTGCGACCGCGCAGACCGTTCACGGAAAATCCCGTGCCACCGTTAGTGTTGGAAAACCCATTATCGCGAGCGGCCGATACGCCGGGGATGAAGAGCGCCAGATTATCGAGCCCCTGGTTCTCTGTGACACCGGCAAAGGTGGAGAGCTGCGTCCCGGAAAAAGTATTGGTGATTTGCGATTGCGTGGTTTCAATCAGCGGCGCTTCGGCGGAGACTTCCACGGACGTGGATACTTCGCCCACGGACAGAGCAATTGCGCCCAGTCCGCTATCGCGTCCCGCGGCCACTACTATATTGTTTTGTATCGTGGTCTTGAAGCCGGTTGCCGTGGCTTCTACTTTGTATTCTCCAACCGGAATCAAATTGAAGTGAAATGATCCGGAAGAATCGGTTGTGGCAGTGAGAGTAACGCCGGTGCCAGTGTTCATGGCTTTAACGCTTGCGCCGGACAATACAGCACCCTGGGTGTCTGTGATGGTGCCTGAGATGGAGCCTTTCACGACCTGAGCCATGGATGGAACAGACCAGAGCAATGCCATTGTCACAATTGCGAATAAGAATCGCCTGACTGGGTGGTAATGGTAATTGTTCATCTACTTCTCCTATTAAGTGCTGCACAGGAAATTTCATAAGCTGCGCAGCTTGCTGCTCATAAATGCAATCGCCATTCCAACCGCACACGTTTTGAGCGGCCAAACAAGCGGCTGTGATGAACCGCAAAACAACGGTGATGAGCAGTTTTAGAAAAGTGCCGAACAGGACGATTGTGAAGAATGCGTAAAAGCGGCATGCCATGCGCGACAAGCATTTATTGGCAGAGATACTTTCATTTTTGGAAAACTATCCCGCGAAAACTACGCTTTATGGAAACTACAAGCGCTTATCATCTGACTAATAATCTTTTAGTTATATGAAAGTACATGTCCACTCATCTGAAATCTTTAAACATCCATCCGAAAAAATAATGTGACGATTCGTTTTTCAATCCGTCTAACCGGGAAGATTGGGCTCAATGAAATTGTTGAGCCAAGGAATATGGATCTAGCGAGATTGTGAACTTAAAGATTTCTGACTAAACGATTGTGGACCCAGGTACAAGGATATGAGCACAGTTGAAAGCGTTGTAACCAGCGGAAGACTGCCCATTAAAGACAGCGGACGGACGGTTTTCGTTCCGCTTGAAGAAGTGGAATATTTTGAGGCATCAGGAAACTATGTGCGCGTGCATGCCGGCACTTCGCACTATCGCGTGCGGGAGAAGTTGAGCACATTTGCCGCACGTTTACCGGAACGGGACTTTGTTCAGATCCACCGCTCCGTCATCGTCAACCGGAACAGGATTCACGAGCTGCGCAGGTCTTTCAGCGGCAAGTATCTTGTGACTTTGGTTTCAGGCCAGCAGGTAACGCTGAGCCGGAGCCATCGCCAGCAGCTTGCGACGTTGAAGGAGCCGTTCTAATAGAATGAGGACGGTTCGGACCAAGGAAGCATTTATAGAAACTGATTTTTTTCAATGCATGGAAAAGGCGCGCCCAAAAGAGCGCGCCTCACGCATACCATTTTTATTATTTAGAAAGCTGAGTTAGTTAGAGCCTGAAGCTTCTTTGGCTTTGGCTTCATGGAAAGCTTCTCTCACATCGGTGAGAAACAGGTTGGAATTGTTATTGTGCGGACCGTTGCCCTTCAAGATTTCATTGAATGGCACAGGCTTTTCATAGTATGCGCGGGTAGAATCATCATCCGGCTTGACCACTGCGCCGCTCAGGTCAATTCCCGCAAAGAGGCCTTTGGTGCGCGAATAGACCAGAATCTTGCTCTTCATCTTCCAGTCGGTGCTGGCCTGGGCTTCGCGTCCAACTGGGCCGCCTGCGACGCCGGCTTCCGCACCCAGCTTGAACTGAGAAGTAAGAAGCTCATTCATGCCCGCGTCACCCACAAAGACCATAACCAAATCGACGGATTCCAATCCGATCTGCGCTCCCCATGTGCCGCCGGTGATGGCAAAGAAAGCCGGCTGGCTCCAGCCCTGTCCCGTGCGGCAAGTGGCTACGCCGCGGCCGTGATTGGCGCCGAAGACAAATCCGCCCTTGACCATGTCAGGAACCACAGCGACGCACTTGGCATCAGAAAGTACATCTGCCGGAACAGCATTGTCCGGAGCGTTCATCAACTGCTTAAGATTTTCGCCGGAATCACGCAGCCGCTGAATGATCTGCGCCTGCTCTCCGTAAACGGTTTTGCCTGATGCCGTGGTGGCTACGTGGTGCTGTGAACATCCGCCCAGCGCGAACATGAGCGGGGCAGCGATTGCGACTGCTATTAGCGACTTCATTTGAACGTCCCTCCTGATTCGGGGGTGCGGCACAACGATCCAACAGGATTCAGAGAAGAAAGGCTTTTCTGCTTTCCGCTAGATTCCTGTAAGAGTATTGAAATATCCGCTGAGTGTTTCGATAGTGAATACCGCCCCGGTTGTGTTGTATGACGTGGCCCGTTCATGGCAAGTTGCATCGTGGATTTGCGCGGCTGAATTACCCTCTGAATTCAGAACTGCTGATTGAGAGATGCTGCTGCGAATCGCGTGCGTGAGTAGCTGAAGCCGATTACAGAACAGAGCTGCGCATGGAACTGCGTGGAGAACGCACACAAGAAGTGTAAAGAGGCAACTCAGAGTTTCCGGCGTGAATCCGAAGCAGCTATCGAGGTGATTCATGAAAATAAAACTTTTACTCGCAATGTTGATGTCATTTGCCATTTCTCTGGGCGCATTTGCGCAAAATGATGGAGGCGTGAAGCAAGACACAAAAGACGCCGCACACTCTACCGGCCAGGCCGCCAAGAAAACCGGCCACAAAGTAAAAAAAGGAACGAAGAAGGTAGTGCACAAAACGGCCAAAGCCACGCGCAAAGGGTCAGAAAAAGTAGAAGACAAGACCGAGACGCCAAAATAGACAAACTTGCGGCGGAGCACTTAAAAACGGAAAGAGGCGGCAATTTACGCTTATTTCGGTTGACGGTATAAGGTTATCGGACTTAATATCCGCATAGCCGCCTTCGTCCCGTGGATCCCATGCATAAACTTGCAAAAAGTTCGGCACGGAAACCTGTTTCCGGCGAAGTTGTCATTCCCGATAAGCTTTACTTCCGCATCGGCGAGGTCAGCCGGCTGTGCAGCTTGCCCAGTTACGTCCTCCGCTTCTGGGAGACTGAATTTTCCCAGCTTAAGCCCACCAAGAGCGGTACAGGCCAGCGCATGTATCGCAAAATAGACGTGGAGAATGTGCTGCGGGTAAAAAAACTGCTGTACGACCAGGGTTTTACCATCGCAGGGGCGCGACAGCAGCTCAAGGCTGAGGTAAAGCGCAAGCAGACGCCGTTGCCGTTTGCCGTCCCCACCCCGCCAGGTAAAGGAGAGCTTAAGCAGGTGCGGCAGGGGTTGCGGGAGATCCTGGGAATCCTGAAATCTCCCCGATGAAGCCGCCAAAGCTGGTATGGACTGCACTTTTTTGCACGTTAAGGCTTGCAATCGCTGGCCAGGTGGGCAGTGACTTAAGATTTGCCTGCACCCAGGAAAGCTGAGCTGCATCTAAAAAAGTGACTATAATAAGCATTAGCTCACCTTTACAGGCGTTCTTTCGTCTTAATAAGGAATATAAGGTCGGTTTCCGATGTCAAAAAAGATCCAGGTTATTATCCTGACCAGCTCCATGGCGATTATCGCTTTTGTCCTGCTTGGCAGCTTCGGCGTCCATGCTTCAGGCATCAGCAGCAACGGTGACGTTACCCTCAAACATATTGGCGTATACAGTGAAGTGCTGTACCGCGTCCGCTCTGAATACGTGGAAGAGCCCAACATGACCGCCGTAACCAATGGCGCATTGCATGGGCTTTTGGAATCGCTGGATGCCGACTCCAGCTATCTGACGCCGACTGAATACAAAGCTTTTCAGCAGAAGAAATCTGAAGGCAAGGCGAGCATTGGCGCCACTGTTTCCAAGCGATTTGGATATGCGGCAATTGTTTCGGTAATTCCCGGCGGCCCCGCGGACAAGGCCGGGCTGGGCGCAGGCGACATTATTGAAACCGTGGAAGGCCTGAGCACGCACGATCTTTCTCTGGCTGCGGTAAAAAGCCATCTGGTGGGCGAGCCGGGTTCGCGCCTGGAACTCACGATCATTCGCACACGCAAGATTGAACCGCAGAAAACCACAATTGTGCGCGAAACTGTAAATCTTCCCGCTGTTACGGAACAACTTACGGCAGACAATATTGGCATCATCAAAGCCCAGGTACTCACGAAGGGCAAAGCCAATGAAATCGCCGAAAAAATAAAGTCGTTGCAAAAGAAAGGCGCCAAGAAGCTGGTGCTGGACCTGCGCTATAACTCTGAAGGCGATGAGGAAGAGGGCGTAGCCGTAGCCAATCTTTTCCTCGGCAAAGGAACCATCGGATGGCTGCAAGGCCAGAAGTATGACAAAGTCACCTACACGGCTGACCCACAGAAGAAAATTTCTGATCTGCCTTTGGTTGTCCTGGTGAATCGCGGAACAGCTGGCGCGGCCGAACTGGTGGCTTCAGCTATCCTGGACAACACCCGTGGTGACGTGGTGGGCGACAAAACTTTTGGCGAAGGCTCCGTACAAAAACTGATTGAAGTGCCGGATGGATCAGCACTGATTCTCTCCGTGGCCAAGTACTACACGTCCAACGGAAAAGTAATACAGGATACAGGCATCACGCCGAATATCCTGGCGGCTGCCAGCGATGATGTTGTTGCCATTTCAGACGATGACGACAGCAGCACAACAGAAGAACCACAGAAGGTACAGCCGAAAGAAGACGATCAACTTCACCGCGCCATTGAGGTCTTGAAAACCAAAGGGCAAAAAGGCTAAGCCTCTTTTCTCCTGGCTAAATCTGTTTTTGAAAGAGAGCGCGCCCGTACGGCGCGCTTTTTATTTCAGCCGTGTATTTCAGGAACCAATATCAGCACGGTTACTAAATTCCGTGCCCCGTTGGTATGGCTACCCGGCAGCTAAACCATGCTATTCTTGGCCTTGTTCCAACCTCCTCCCCAATGACGTCTCCTCCAGTGCTTCCGGAACCAAAACCTGCCAGAAAACCGCTGGTAGGACGCGTTGTGTTCAGCGTGCTGGTGCTGACCGCGGCCTTTCTGGGGACGATGGCGGGACTGCTGATTGTCTATTCCACTGACCTTCCCCAGATCAGCGAACTAGAGCGTTATCGTCCCAGCACCATTACCGAACTTTATGACGACCATGGGAGGCAGATTGGGTCGTTCGCCTTGCAGCGCCGGGTGCTGGCCACCTATGACGATCTACCCAAGGTGCTGAGGGATGCAATCCTCTCCACGGAAGACAAAACTTTTGAGACACACTGGGGCATCAACTTCTGGCGCGTTTTTGGCGCAACCTATCGCGACGTAACCTCAGGTTCGCGCGCGCAGGGCGCTTCCACGCTGACGATGCAGCTCTCGCGCAACCTGTTTCTTTCTCCCGAGCGGCACTTCAGCCGCAAGGTGCAGGAAGCGATCCTGGCTTTGCAGATTGAGCGTCGCTTCACCAAGCAGCAGATTTTTACCATGTACTGTAACCAGATTTTCCTGGGACACGGCGTGTATGGTTTTGAAGCCGGAGCGCAATATTACTTCAACAAGCCGGCGAAAGAGCTGAAGCTGGAAGAAGCAGCGCTGCTGGCGGGACTACCGAAAGCGCCGGTTTCATACTCGCCTATTAATTTTCCCGAACGCGCAATGAAGCGCCGGAACCTGGTGATCAACAATCTTCTGGAAGACGGCAAAATTACTGCGGAAGAGGCCGGACGGGCCAAGGCCACGAGCTTGCATTTGAACATTCAGCCAGATCTTTCACCCGCGCCCTATTTTGTGGAAGAGGTGCGCCGCTATCTGGAAAAGAAATACGGCACAGACCAGGTGCATGAAGGCGGGCTGCGGGTTTATACGTCACTTGATCTTGACCTGGAAAAAAGCGCCACGCAGGCCATGCTGGACGGCCTGGCTGTATACGAGCGACGCCATGGATGGAAGGCCCCGTTGCGCAACGTGGTCCAAAGCGGAGAAGCACTCAGTAAATATCAGGACCCGGACTGGCAAAGGCCGGCCGCTGTTGGCGATTACGTGCATGCGCTGGTGGTGGATATTGGGCTGCAATTCTGCAAGATCAAACTGGGCCGCGCGAGCGCCACTCTGGGGCCGGCTGAGCTTGCCTGGACAGGGCACAAACAGCCCAAGAACATGCTGGCCGTGGGAGATATCGTTTACGTAAAAATTCTTGCGCTCAATCCAGACGGTTCAGCAAAAGTTTCTCTGGAGCAGGATTCAGGCGCGCAGGGCGCTTTGCTGGCGATTGATAATGCCACGGGAGACGTTAAGGCCATGGTTGGAGGCCGCGACTATGGCCAGTCAAAGTTCAATCGCGCAACACAGGCACAGCGCCAGGCCGGATCGTCATTCAAACCGATTGTCTATACCGCAGCCATAGATCAGGGAGCGGAGCCGGATGATCTGATTCTGGACGCGCCCACAACCTTTAACAGCGCAGGCGTGCCCTACGCCCCGCACAACTTTGACCACAAGTTTGAGGGCAACATTACTTTGCGGCACGCTCTGGCTGAATCGCGCAATATTCCTGCCGTAAAGCTGGCGCAGAAAGTTGGCATGCCAACAGTTACAGAATATGCGCGCCGCTTCGGCATCACTTCGCCAATCCTGCCATTCTTGCCGGTAGCACTGGGCGCCTCCGACCTAACGCTTTATGAGCAGACCTCGGCTTACACGGTTTTTCCCAATGACGGGCTGCGCATTGAACCGCGCTATATTCGCAAGGTAACGGACTATGAAGGCCATGTGCTGGAAGAAGATTTTCCTGACGCCAAAGACGTGATCAGCCAACGCACGGCACGAACCATGGTTTCATTGCTGGAAGGTGTTGTGGCGCACGGCACCGGTGTAAGCGCGAAAAAACTGAATCATCCAGTGGCCGGCAAGACCGGCACAACGAATGATTACACCGATGCATGGTTTATCGGCTTTACACCTAGTGTGACCTGCGGCGTATGGGTGGGCTTTGACGAGAAGAAAAACCTTGGGAACAACGAAACCGGAGGCCATGCAGCCCTGCCGATCTGGATTGATTTTATGCGTGCCGTGGTTGCAGACCCAGCGCACAAAGACGAAGCCTTTGCAAAATTGAATGATGACCGCAAAAAACAGACGATGGTAAGGCGCGCTGCCGCCACACCGCCTCACCATGCCGACGACGCGGAGGCACACTAGGTGCTGCGCAAAATCATCCAGTATTTTTTTCTCAGCCTGGTGCTGATCCTGGTTTTTCTTTCTTCAGCGCTGCTGGCCATGAGATTTGCCATTCAAGGGCGTGAGGTCCACGTTCCCCTGCTCATGGGGCTTACACCGGCGGAGGCTGAGCGCATTGCAAACTCAAACGGCCTGGTACTCTCCGTGGAGAGCCGGTTTTACAATGCTTCTGTACCGCAAGGAAAGATTGTCTCGCAATCGCCCGAGCAGAATGCCACTGTCCGCAGAGGCTGGAAGATACGCGTGGCAGAAAGCCTGGGGCCGCAGCGGGCCGCTATCCCAAATTTAATTGGCCAGAGCCAGCATGCTGCGGAAATCAACATCAGCCGGCGCAGCCTGGAGATTGGGACCGTGGGCTCCATCTACCTTCCCGGCGCGTCGCCGGAAATAGTTGTGGCACAGAATCCGCCGCCTGAGGCTGCGGAGGTTACATCGCCCAAAGTAGGGTTGATTTTTTCCGCGGCGGACAATGGGCAGCGTTACGTAATGCCGAGCTTTGTGGGAAGGTCCTTTTCTGAGGCCAGCGCAGCCGTGCAAAATGCAGGATTTACGCTGGGTAAGATTCATGGCGTGAGCAGCGTGGAAAACAGTTCTGTGGGAACGCCGGGCACAGGTGTGATTGTGCGGCAGTATCCGCAGGCCGGGCAGCGGGTGACTGCAGGGGCGACGATTAGCTTTGATGTGAAGCGGTAAGGAGTTTTACCGCAAAGGACGCGAAGGTCGCAAAGATGTGCGGGAAATAACCGCAGAGCACGCGGAGAGCGCAGAGAGATTGGCGCTAGGATTTTTGATTGTTTGTACCGTTCTAATACAAACCAAACACAAGGTCCCTCTGTCCTACTCGCGCGCTGATGACTGCGCGCACTCGCTTACGGCCATCGGGATGACGAATCTATAAAATTTCCTTTTATTCCTCTGCGTTCTCAGCGCTCTCCCCGGTAAATCCTTTACACTTTGCGCTCTTCGCGACCTTTGCGGTTAATGTCTTTTGATGACGGCGGCAAAGAATCCATCACAAGGCTGAACGCCGGGAACCGTACGCAGGAAATTCCCGTCAACGAGGGAGTCGATATCCTGCCAGACCAAATCTCCTGAGTGCTGCAAGCTGGTCAGCTCTTCTTTAATCGGAATAATCTGAAAATCTTTTGCCTCTTGCAGGCAGGCGGCAATAACCTGATCGTTTTCTTCCGGCTCCAGCGAGCAAGTGGAGTAGACGAGCTTTCCGCCGGGCCACAGATAATTCATGGCAGCGCGAAGAATGGCGATCTGGCGGGATTGCAAGTCGGCGAGGTCTTCGGGCTTCAACTTCCATTTGATTTCAGGGTTGCGCGCAAGGGTCCCGGTGCCGGAGCAGGGAACGTCGGCGAGAACGCGGTCAAATTCGCCTTGATACGGAAGGTTGAGCGCGTCCGCGGTGATGACCTGAACGTTTTGTTGCGGAGCGAGCTTACGCAGGAGCGCGGCGCGGTGTGGGTGCAGTTCAGCGGCAATGATTTCAGCCGTAGGCTGGCGCGTGGCGATGGCGGCGGTCTTGCTGCCGGGAGCAGCGCAGCAATCAAGGATGCGCTGGCCCTCACCGACAAGCGCTGCTACGAGTTGGGAGCCTTCGTCCTGAATAGCGATCTTATGTTGCAGAAGAGCGGCGCTTAGGTCACCGCCAGTTACGGTACGGGCATTTTTCATCAGAGCGCCGGGAGCAAGCTGGATGTTGTGTTTGGCGAGGGTGTTTTCATCTTCAGCATTGTTCAGGCGTATGGCGGTGGTGGGGATGCGCTGATCGTATTCGCAGATGAGTCTGGCCTGTTCCGCGCCGAATTGCTTTATCCATCGCTCGACCAGCCATTTGGGGTGCGCCAGAGCAGATGAGAGATAAGACAGGCCCGTTAAATTGGAGGCGTGCAGGTCATACGCTGCGGACTTTACCTTGTGCATGACGGCATTGACCAAACCAGCGGCAGAAAACTTCCTGGCATGCTTGACGAGTTCTACAGTCTCATTCACGGAAGCATGCGCTGGAATTTTGCTGAGAAATTGTTTCTGGTAGATGCCCATGCGAAGAGCGGTAAGCACTTCAAGGTCGAGTTTGCGGAACGGCGTGAAGCTGAAGTGGGCAACGGTGTCGTCAAGGGCGGAGCGCCAGCGTAAGACTCCCATGACGATTTCTGTGGCGAGATTGCGATCCAATTGGGAAAGATCGTCGAGGGTGTGTGAATGCAAAAGCTCGTCGGCGTATGAGGATTCGCGTTCAACACGCAGAAGGATATTGAAAGCGGCGAGGCGGGCGGGTGAGATGGACGCGGCTTGCCCTTTCATGGTCAGCTCAGCCGTTCGCCGGCAGTTGGGCGATATCCGTTGATGAATTCGCGGGCGGTAAGAGCTTTTTTTCCTTCGGGCTGAACCTGTAGCAGTTGCAGCACGGTGCGAGAGCCACATCCGACGAAGAGCTTTTCATCGCCTACGCGCAGTTCACCAGGAGCGAGGTTGGATGGCGTGTCGTCAGATCTGGCGCTGATGAACTTGAGGCTCTTGCCGCGGAAGTGCGTGTAAGCGCCGGGCCAGGGTTGGAAGCCACGCAGGCGGTTATGGATCTCGGGTGCAGTGCGGTTGAAGTCGATGAGGCCATCTTCTTTTTTAAGGATGGGCGCGAGCGTAGCTTGCGAGTGATCTTGCGGAATGGGAGTAATTGTTTTAGCTTCCAAACCGCGCAAGGTTTCAATCAGGAGATCTGCGCCAAGCTCTGCCAGACGCGGCGCAAACGTTACGGCTGTGTCTTCTAGTTGAATCGGCAGCTCTTTTTGCAGCAGGATGTCGCCGGTATCGAGCCCTTCATTGAGCAGCATAGTGGTCACGCCTGAAACGGTTTTACCTTCGGCAATGGCCCATTGGATGGGCGCTGCGCCGCGATACTTTGGCAGCAGTGAAGCATGCACGTTGATATTGCCGAAGCGCGGAAGCGTGAGCATCCATGAGGGGATGATGCGGCCATAGCCGACGACGATGATAGCGTCGGGCTGCAGGGCCGTGAGTTGTGACTTGAATTCTTCGTTCTTTTTAATCTTTTCCGGCTGCGTGATGGGCAGCGAGAGTTTGAGTGCAGACTGCTTCACGGGCGGCGCGGTGAGTTCCATCCCACGGCCTTGCGGACGGTCCGGCTGGGTGACGACCAGTTGCAGTTCATGTCCGGCGGCGGCGAGGCGCTCAAGCGTGGGCACGGCGAAGAGCGGAGTGCCGCAGAAAATCAGCTTCATTCCCACTCGCCGGCGCGCACAAGCTTTTTGATTTTGCGCTTGATCAGATCGCGCTTTAAGGCGCTTACGTGGCTGATAAAAAGGCGGCCGTTGAGATGATCAATTTCATGGCAAAAGGCGCGAGCAAGAAGGTCGTCGCCGGTTTTTTCAAACCAGTTTCCTTCCGCATCCTGCGCGCGCACGGTGACGACGTTGGCGCGGGTCACGTTCTCACGAAAGTCTGGCAGGCTGAGGCAGCCTTCCTGTCCATTTTGCTTGCCTTCGCGGCCAATGATTTCCGGATTGATCAGCACCAGCCTGGCGTCTGGATTCTCTTTGAACGTGACATCAATCACGGTAATACGTTTGGATATGCCGATCTGCGGTGCGGCCAGGCCAACACCGTGGGCCGCGTACATGGAGTCAAACATATCGTCGACCAGCTTCTTTAATTCTTCATTAAATTCGGTGACCGGTTCGGCGGGCGTTTCCAGGACCGGATCACCGTACAACACGATTGGATAAATCATTCTCTTCAGCTAAAACTCCCGCAACTGTTGTTGATAGCCGGCAAAATTGCGCCGCGTCTCGACGATGGAATCACCACCAAATTTTTCCAGGGCGCAACGCGCCAGCGTGAGCGCGACCATGGCTTCCGCGGCAACGCCGGCGGCCGGAACCACGCAAACATCTGAGCGTTCATACGCGGCCTTTACGGGCTCGCGGGTGGAGAAGTCCACCGAACCAAGCGGACGACGCAAGGTAGAGATGGGCTTCAAATAGCCACGCACCAGAATATCCTGCCCGTTTGAGATGCCGCCTTCAATGCCACCGGCATGATTTGAGGCGCGGGTAAAGCCGGTGAAACGCGACTCGCCGTTTTGATCATTAACTTGGGCTTTGTTGTAGCCGATTTCGTCATGCACGGCAGAGCCGAGCGAGAGCGCTGACTCAACGGCGGTTCCGATCTCCACGCCTTTCACTGCTTGCAGTGACATAACGGCTTGCGCAAGAAGACCGTCGAGGCGCTCGTCCCATTGGGCGAAGGTGCCGAGGCCGGGCGGAACGTTGTGCGCCACAACTTCAAAGACGCCACCGATGGAGTCGCCGGTGCGCAGAGCGTGGTCCACTTCGGCTTTCATGCGCTGCTCGGCTTCAGGGTCGGCACAGTTAAGCAGAACTTCTTGTTTGGCATGGAGTTGCTGGAGATGTTCCCAGCTTACTTCCGCATTGGCCAGCGTAGCTTTGCCCACGGCGATCACGTGGCTGAGCACTTCAATGCCGAGCTCGCGCAAGAGCAACTTGGCAATTGCGCCAATGGCTACGCGCGATGCGGATTCGCGGGCCGAGGCGCGTTCGAGAATGTATCGGGCTTCAGGGAAGTTGTATTTTAGTGCGCCGGCGAGATCGGCGTGGCCGGGACGCGGCGAGGCGACGCGCTTGTGCTTTTCAGGATCACCAGCGCCAACGGGTAGAGATTCTTGCCAATTCTGCCAGTCTTTGTTTTCCAGCAGAATGGCGATGGGTGAGCCGATGGTCTTGCCATGGCGCACCCCAGAAATGATGTGGGCCTTGTCGGTTTCAATCTTCATGCGTCCGCCGCGGCCAAAACCCTGCTGGCGACGCCAGAGTTCGCGGTCAAGAAAAGCCTGATCAACGGCGAGACCTGCGGGTACGCCGGAAAGAAAGGCCATCAGGCTTTCTCCGTGCGATTCTCCGGCAGTGAAGTAACGCAGCATAGTCAGGCACCAGTTCAAGACGCCAAAATCTTTATTTCAAGACACCAAAATCATTAAAACCAGCGGAATTCCCGCCGTTTGAACCCAATCCGGACTTGCAAGCGAGGCTCACTGCCGGCATCTCTACAGAGGACGCATGCAGAGATTTCTTTGGTGGCGGCGGTAGGACTCGAACCTACGACCTACGGATTATGAGACCGTCGCTCTAGCCACCTGAGCTACGCCGCCAGAAAGTGAGGGGGAACCGGGCAAAAAAGAAGCTGCGCGACCACTCGTCGGCAGCAGATTTGATTGTAAAGTGGGCGTGTTTGGGGTGTCAAACGGGCGGGGAAAGATCGCCGAGACCGAGAACCAAAACCTTTAACCACAGAGGACACAAAGGAGCACAAAGGGAAAGCCAGCATAAGGTATAGCTCCGCAATTATACAAACGAGCTGCAACTTTACCGGCGGATCAAAGGACAGCTTCTGCCCCCCAGCAGCGCAGCGGCGGGTGAGTCAGCGTATTTTCTGGTGGTGTCGATGGGGAGGCGCGGCTTGGTGAATAATAACCCTAGATATAGCAGGAATTAAGATATCAATCATTGACCATGGATATACCTAACCGAAAGATCGGTCGCAATGAGCCGTGCTGGTGTAATTCTGGGAAAAAGTACAAGAAATGCCATTGGGAGCGGGACAAGGCTCCCCGAACACAGCCATGGGAAATTGCAGCAGCGCAACGCAAGCAATATTCCGACGCGAAGTATTGCATCCATGCAGAGGCGAGCACTAGCACTTGTTCTGGAACAATTGTAAAAGCACATACACTTGCCCGGCGAACAGCGCTGACGGCGATTGCTGAGGCTGGTCACGTGTATGGCGGTGATTGTGACTTCATGTCAATCGTGAAAAACAAAGGCATTATCAGATATAAGCGTATTGGAGTGCACGATGCTTCGACCTTCACCGGTTTCTGCAGCAAACATGACGATCGGACGTTCGCTCCGCTCGAAAAACATCCATTACTCCCTACTGCGGAGCAGTGCTTCCTTATGTCCTATAGGGCCTTATGCCGGGAACTCTATCAAAAACAGCTACACCACGACTCAGTTAGAGGCATGCGTGAGCTTGACAAGGGAAGATCCACCGATGTTCAAGAACACATCCAGACCTTTGCGGACTCTCACGAACTCGGCACGCTCATGGGTTTAACGGAGATGCAGCACCATAAGAGGCTTTACGAAGAACTGTTAACGAAACGCAACTATGATGATTACCGCAGATTGGTCATCCACTTCTCCGCGGTCCCAGATGTGCTTTCTACCGGGGGATTTGCTCCCGAATTTGACTACTCCGGCAACGCCTTGCAGTCCATGATGGAACCTCTTTTAGCCAACATAGTGGTTTCTATCGTTCCATACAAGGATGGAGGAGTAGCGGTGCTAGGATGGGAAAAATATAGCGATTCTATTTGCGTCCCATTTGTCCAATCGCTCCTAGCCAAGAAACCTGAAAACTTGGGAAATGCAGTCGTTAGGCTTGTATTTGAACACATTGAAAATACGTATCTTCGGCCCAGTTGGTGGGAGAGGTTGGACGAAAGAACTAGGAACGCTATTATTATGCGCAGTAACAGCGGGATAAATCCATTCGAGGAACGCGATGCCAATTGTCTGACCGATGACGGATTTCAATTTGTGAATTGGCCGGTCACACAAATAGAGTCATTTTTCCCGACTGGGTAGCCGCCGCCGACTTTGGATTGAGAAAGGCTGAAGGCGAAGCTAGTGAATATTTGGCGTATGAAGTTAAGAGCTGGCAACTACGGCGACGATATGTGGCCGCTTTGTCAATCGCGCGGTATAGCATCCATAACATATGCGCCTATTTATAACACTGATCTCACCTCTCTTTCGAAGGGCGATGTAGACAAAAACGTCAAGACTGCAGCACGAGCCAGCATCCAGCGTTTTGGTTGGGACATGAAGGGCGGTGACGTAATTTATGTTGGAGATTCTGTATCTAAGTCAATTATTGCCAGGGGGTATATTACGGCAGAAGTAGGGAAGCGAGCCTACCGATACAATGCCCATGATGCAATAACTGAGCCGGACAACCCAACCATTTCATGGCGCCATGAAGTACCCGTACGATGGGACAGCGACTTCGTTCCATTTACATATACAGATGGCGCACCATTAATTACGGTTATGCACTTCGATCCAGCATGGGCGAAAGCTAAAGAACAGGCCCTTGTGCTAACTCAAACAGAAAGAAATCTTGGCCTGCACGAGTCATTGCTAAATGAATCTGCATACATGCGGGATACGCCTGCGTCTCAAAAAAATGTTTTGAGACTTCATTCGGCTCTGTCTAATCTTTTTCGTATCTGGATTGAGGGTCAATTTGGAACCAAAGTGGAGCAGGAGAAACAGCGCATTGATCTTCGCTTTTTTTACCGTGGAATTAGCCATCTTGTGGAGGTCAAAATTTGCTATGGCGAGAACACAAGACATGCGATTCGTGAAGCACTTGGCCAAATTCTCGAATACAACCATTACCCTGCTTACGAAGAAAGCCAATCGTGGTGGTTAGTGTTAGATTGTAAGCCCGCCGAGAAAGATTTCATTTTCATTACGGCGCTAAAAGAGCGCTATGGGCTACCGCTCCGCCTGGCATGGCTAGTGGACGAATACTTTGAGATCTTTCCTCATTCCTCATTCCCGTAGTCGCTTGAAAATGAAACCTTCCTTGCGCAGCAGGCACAAGCACAGCGTCAGCGACGCAATCAATTACTCTCCGCACCGGCCTATGGCATAAGGAAAGATTTTGTTTTCTTACGAACCCAGGCCTTACGGCCTGGGCTAGGCTGTTTCGCGCCAATGGCGCTTGGGTGTCAAAATTGTGCCGAATGTCTGTTGGTTTACGTGGCAGCTCCGCTTCGCTACGCGCTGGCCTTCGGCAGAGCGGAAGAAATCTTTTCTTTGCTTACCCGGCATTTACGCCTTGGCTCGCGATGCTCGCCTCGGCGACATACCGGGCTATTATCAGACGTCCCTAGCGGGACTGGAACATAGTGGTCCCTCAGTCGCGGCGCTTCCTTGTACTTTTCTCAAGATGACAGAGGTATGCACTTTCCCCGGAATGAAAAAATGGCCTCTTATCCACTGTTTGCCACACGGGGCGGCATGCTGGCACCACCACTCAGGTTAAAGATTTATATCCGGTCGTCGATCCATCGAGTTTTTAGACAAATGTCTATTGACAACACTTATTATTTAGGGCAGAATGAGAAGTGTACGATCCGAGAGCGGCGTCGGCGGAGAAGAAGCAGCGAGCGATTGGCATCCAGCAATGAGCCAAAAGCGGGGGCTGCAAAAACTCTCTCTAAAAGGCCTGCATCCCTACAGCCCCTGGGCACGATTGCAACACGCCCAGCTACTGTAGCCCTGAAGGCGCTGGAGTGTGTCCCCCTTATAAGGATGCGCTTTTTTCAGCGAATCAGCCTTGCGGGCCAACGTGTGTCTGGAAGGCAGCAGTTGGTAACTAGCTGATCCAAAAGGCAAGATTTAACCACAAAGGGCACAAAGGAACACAAAGGTAAGACAAGACATCACAGGCCACAAGGCCAGGTGCCACAAACAAAGACACGAGCCACCCGACGGGTGGCTCTTTTATTTATGGAGAAAAAGCATGAGCAAAGAAGAGGTAATAGCCGCGATCAAGAAAGCGACAGAAGAACTGGGCCATGTTCCATCACTCAATGAATTAGCAGGCACCGGAAGAGTGTCAAAGCATGCCATCAGAAGACATTTTGGCCAATATCTGAGGGCACTGGATGCTTGCGGGCTGGAGCGCAACGGACACGGCTACAAATTGAGCCCGAAAGCGCTGTTTGAAGACTGGATGAGGTTGGCCCGGCAACTGGGGAAGATTCCCTCGATCATTGATTACGATGCACATGGCCGGTACAGCGTGACCCCCCTACGCAAGGCAGTTTGGAGGGTGGTTAAATGTGCCCGCAGGAATATGGCGGTACGCGGAAATGCAGCACATGAAAGAGGAATGGAAAGACGAACTGGATATGGTAGCCGCGCACTTGCAAACCACACCAAAGAGCACGCAGAACCCCACCTGGATATCGAGCTCGGTTTGCACGCCTCGAATCCGCCCGGAAGAACCGGTCTATGGGCCTCCGGTGGCGCCTTTTGAGCTGCTGCTCTCCCCGATGAACGAACAGGGCGTGGTTTTTCTGTTTGGCGCGATGGCCAAGAAGCTGGGCTTTGCCATTACGCAGATACAAGCGGCCTTTCCGGATTGCGAGGCCTACCGGGAAATTGAGCCCGGCAAGTGGCAACGCGTGCGGATTGAATTTGAGTATGAAAGCAGAAATTTCAGGGAGCACATGCATGATCCGGAAAAATGCCATTTGATTGTGTGCTGGAGCCATAACTGGGAGGGGTGTCCGCTGGAGGTGGTGGAGCTAAAGAAAGAGATTGCCAAAATCGCCGGAAGTGGAAATTGAAGGTCAAAACCTTTTACCACAGAGGACACGAAGGAACACAAAGGAAGGCAACTGCTTACCACGGGATGACACAGATAGCAGGATTTGCTCGGATAGATAGCGAAACCTAGAATAACAGTTCGAAAAAAACAACGAGGGACACAAAGGAGGATCGGCGAGATCAGGTGATCCGCGGTACGCCGGAGACTGCACGTGATCCTGAATCCTATGAATTGCCCGCCCCAAAAAACCCCACCGGCAGGAGTGCCGGTGCCACAAGTATCATAGGATCGAAACATAAACAGGAAGAGTTGCTAACGATAAACGCCACGAATCAACCTCGTCGCCCCCACGCAGTGGTTTGACCAACTGAATGGCCATTCACTAAACTTTACGGTCGTCTTCCGCCCTGAATTTCAAAGACTTCAATCTTTAGAAGAGAAGAAGAGAGAATCCTCATGAGTGATCTGATCCAGCTGACAAAAGACAATGACGTTGCCATTATTACGGTCAACAATCCTCCGGTGAACGCGCTGAGCCCGGGAGTGCCTGAAGGTATTGCTGAAGCCATTGAGCAGATTGACAAAGACCCCAGCGTGAAAGCTGCGGTGTTGATTGGCGGCGGCAAAACATTTATTGCCGGCGCGGACATTGCTGAGTTTGGCAAGATCACGTCGGGCAAGAACCAGCGCGGGCTCTCGCTGGTGCCGATTCTCCATCGCATAGAAGATTGCACCAAGCCGGTGGTGGTGGCTATCCATGGTCAGGCATTTGGCGGCGGACTTGAGACGGCGATGGCTGGGCATTATCGCGTGGCCGCGCCCAGCGCGGTGGTGGGGCAGCCGGAAGTAAATCTTGGCCTGATCCCTGGAGCAGCCGGCACGCAACGTTTGCCGCGCCTGGCCGGTGTGGCCAAGGCACTGGAGATGTGTACTGACGGCAAGCCGATCAAAGCTAAAGACGCTTTGGCTGCGGGAATCGTGGACAAGCTGATTGAAGGCGACCTGCTCGCCGGGGCCGTGGCATTTGCCCGTGAAGTGGCGGGCAAGCCTGCGCCGAAAACGCGCGAGCGCAATGAGAAGCTGGGCACCGCGGAGCAGAATGCTCCGATCTTTGCCGCTGCGCGCGAAGCGGCCCGCAAGAAAGCTCGCGGACTGATGGCCCCCATGGCTGCGATTGACGCTGTGGAAGCCGCGACGAAGCTTCCCTTCGAACAAGGCGTGGAATTTGAACGCAAACTTTTTACCGAATGCCTTTTCTCTGATCAATCGAAGGCGCTGATTCACGTCTTCTTTGGCGAGCGCCAAGTGGCGAAAATTCCTGATGTCCCGAAAGACACGCCGATCATTCCGGTGAACACCGCGGCTGTGATTGGCGCAGGCACCATGGGCGGCGGCATTGCCATGAACTTTGCCAATGCCGGTATCCCCGTGCTGCTGAAAGAGACGGAGCAGGCGGCGCTAGATCGCGGCATGAATACGATCCGCAAAAATTATGAGAACACCATGAAGAAAGGCCGGCTCACGCAGCAGCAGATGGACGACAGGCTGAAGCTGATCAAGCCCACGCTAACCTATGACGGCTTTGAGGCCGTGGACATGGTGATTGAAGCCGTGTTTGAAGGCATGGCGCTCAAGAAACAGATCTTTGGCGACCTGGATAAGATCTGCAAGAAAGGCGCGATCCTGGCCAGCAATACTTCAACGCTCAGCATTGATGAAATTGCTTCAGCCACTTCGCGGCCTGAGGCTGTGATTGGCACGCACTTCTTCAGCCCGGCCAACGTGATGCGTCTGCTGGAACTGGTGCGCGGTAAGGCGACGAGCAAAGAAGTGATTGCCACATGCATGCAACTGGCTAAGAAGCTGGGCAAGGTCGGTGTGCTGGTGGGCAATTGCCGCGGCTTTGTGGGCAATCGTATGTTTGGCCCGTATCGGCGTGAAGCGCAGTTCATGATGGAAGAAGGAGCTACGGTAGAAGCGATCGACAAGGCGATGTACGACTATGGCATGGCCATGGGTCCTCTTGCCGTTGGCGATCTTGCCGGGCTCGACGTGGGATGGCGCATCCGCAAGGAATTTAAGCACCTGGAAAAACCCGGCGTCCGCATGCCGCTCTCTGAGGACAATCTCTGCGAAATGGGACGCTACGGACAGAAGACCGGCGCAGGCTGGTACAAGTATGACGAAAATCGCAAGCCGATCATCGACCCTGAAGTGGAAGCTAATGTTCGCAAGTGGGCGGCTGAAGCGGGCATCAAGCAGCATGAAATTTCAAAAGAAGAAATTGTCGATCGCCTGCTGTATGCGCTGGTAAATGAAGGCGCTCGGATTCTGGAAGAAGGTTTTGCGCTGCGCGCGGTCGATATCGACATTATCTATCTCACCGGCTATGGCTTCCCCGGTCACCGTGGCGGACCGATGTGGTATGCCGACACTGTTGGTCTGAAAAAAGTCTACGAACGCATTCAGCAGTTCCACAAAGAGCACGGAGAAAACTGGGAGCCTGCGCCGCTGCTCAAACGGCTGGCCGAAGAAGGCAAGAGCTTCACCGATCTGGACAAAGAAAAAGAAGCCAGCAAAGCTGCCTAACGGAGAAAAACTTGTCACATGAGGCAGTTATAGTCGACGCAGTTCGCACGCCCCTTGGCCGTCGCGATGGAATGCTGAAAAGCTGGCATCCCGTCGATCTGCTGGGCTTCACGCTCAAAGGCCTGGTCGCACGCAACAAGCTTGATCCCGCGCTGATAGATGACGTCATAGCTGGTTGCGTAATGCAGGTTGGCGAACAAACTGCCAACGTCGGACGCAATGCGGTGCTGGCGGCAGGCTTTCCTGAATCTGTCCCGGGAACAACAGTCGATCGCCAATGCGGCTCTAGTCAGCAGGCTATTCACTTTGCTGCGCAGGGCGTGATGGCCGGCAGTTACAACATTGCCATTGCCTGTGGCGTTGAGAGCATGACGCGCGTCCCCATGGGCGCTTCTGCCGCCAACGGCCCGGGCAAACCGTTTGGCCCGGAGATGATGCGCCGCTACAACAATTCCCATTTCAATCAGGGCATCAGCGCGGAGATGCTGGCAGAAAAATACAAGCTCACGCGCGAATGTCTGGACCAATATTCGCTGGAGAGTCATCGCCGCGCCGCACAAGCCACCGATGAAGGCCGCTTTGCCAGAGAGATTCTACCGTTGCCGATTGAAACAGCAAGTGGCCCAGTAACTGTGGCGCGCGATGAAGGTATCCGTGCCGGCTCGACGCTGGAAAAACTTGCGACGCTTAAAACTGTCTTCAAAGCGGATGGCGTTGTGACCGCGGCAAATTCATCACAAATTACCGATGGCGCTGCCGCCGTGCTGATCATGGATCGCGCAACGGCAGACAAACTCGGCTACAAACCCATGGCCCGCTTTGTGGCTTTTGCTTTGGCGGCAGAAGATCCAGTGCTGATGCTGGGCGCGCCCATTCCCGCCACAAGCAAAATTCTGGCGCAGTCCGGCATGAAGCTGGAAGAGATGGACTGCATTGAAATCAATGAAGCCTTTGCCAGCGTGGTGCTGGCCTGGCAGCGTGCGACCCAAGCCGACCTTGCCAACGTAAATGTCAACGGCGGCGCTATTGCCCTGGGACATCCGCTGGGCGCAAGCGGTGCTCGGCTTATGGCCACTCTGGTGCATGAGCTTGAGCGCAGCGGCGGTCGCTACGGATTACAGACTATGTGCGAAGGTGGCGGCTTGGCTAATGCGACGATTATCGAAAGACTGAATTAGTTGGCCGCGAATTCACACGAATGAACACGAATCAAGCCAAAATCAATTCTTGTTTTTGCTTTTATATGATTTCAGTTTCTCGGCACCATGAACCTTGTCAACGAGTCGCGCGTTTTCACGAGCGCGAGTGGAGCCCAAATGCGCGCGGTTTCGAGTGTTTGGGCAGGAGTAGGTGGGTAAGGGACCTTGGGCTCGCTAGTGGCGCTTGAGCGTTTACACTAATTCTGCTAATTAATTCTGTCGCAAATCAACGCGAATCAACATGAATTAAATTTTGTTTCGCATTCGTGTTCATTCGCGTGAATTCGCGGCTAAAAGGGGTTTTATGAATATTCAAGGTAAAAGCGCGCTAGTCACCGGCGGCGCATCAGGTCTCGGCGCTGCCACGGTTCGTATGCTTGCTGGCAAAGGCGCAAAGGTCACCATTGCTGACATAAATGAAAGCGCCGGCACAGCATTGGCGCAGGAGCTGGGCGCAAACGTTACCTTCACCAAGACTGACGTGACGAATGCCGCTCAGGTCTCCGCCACAGTGGAAGGCGCGGCAAAGAATCAGGGTGGCTTGCATTTTCTTGTCACCACCGCCGGAATTGGCATTGCGGAAAAACTTCTGGGCAAGAACGGCATGCACGATATGGAAAAATTTGTCCGCACCATCCAGATCAACCTCATCGGCACATTCGACGCCATCCGCCACGCTGCCAACGCCATGACAGCCAATCAGCCCGACGAAGATGGTGGTCGCGGCATAATTGTGACTACCGCATCGGTTGCGGCTTATGAAGGCCAGATCGGGCAGGTGGCTTATTCAGCTTCCAAGGGAGGTATCGTCGGTATGACTCTGCCTCTCGCGCGTGAGCTCGCCCGCTCCGGCATCCGCGTTTGCACCATCGCACCGGGCATCTTCCATACGCCTCTGCTTGCAGGGCTGCCGGAAGCCGCGCAGGCTTCGCTGGCCCAGCAAGTGCCGTTTCCTTCCCGGCTGGGCAGGCCGCCGGAATTCGCCGCGCTGGTCCAGCACATTATTGAAAACAACATGCTCAATGGTGAAACCATCCGGCTGGATGGCGCAATCCGAATGGCTCCTAAATAGATTTCTATCGATACAAGAGTTGTTTTATTCATCCGATACAAGAGTTGTTTTATTCATCCTCCCAAATACGAGAGCTGCTGAAGACCTTAGTAATTTAGAGAGAAATTCAGAAAAAATTCAGCAGCTCTCGATTTTTGCTCTATGGGGCCAACCTCCGATTAAGAGGGGCATCTAATTCTCTGTAGCGCTTGTAGCGGCCCCGATTACGCGAGCTTCGTCTGGCTCAAAACCTTGGTACGCGTATCTGTTGCCGAGGGGCTTAAACCAACGAAATCTGATTTAAACAAAACGGAGGATACTAATGAAAAATTTCAATAAGCTTGCATTGGTTGTGGTTCTGGGCGGCGGTTTTGCCATTGCACAAGGCACAGCGCCAGTAACGCCCCAGAGCACATCGCCAACTTCACCAGCAGCATCACAGCCGTCCAGCACGGACCAGATGCCTGCAACCACTCCAGACCAGAGCAAGCCTGCCACTATGCCGAACACGGACCAGAAGCCGGCTGACAGCTCTAAATTGCCACAGAGTGATGCAGCTCCCGCCGCCGCACCGGCAGCAACGGGCGACGTACAGGGCAACATTCAGTCCGCAATCCAGAAGGACCCGAGCCTGGCAAATGCAAACGTAACCGTTAACGTAAACGCCGGCAAATCAGTTGATCTTACCGGAACCGTTCCTACCAAGGACGCGAAAGATGCAGCCGAGCGCATTGCAACTGAAAACGCAGGCGGCCTGAAAGTGAAGAACCACCTGAAGGTTTCTGGCGGCAGCTCTGATATGTCGACCCCGAAGACCGACACGAGCACTCCTGCTCCTAAACTCTAATTAACAGTTAGTAAAAAGCAAATAACCGAAGGCGGTCCTTAAACGGGCCGCCTTTTTATTTTCAACCTGAAATTTATCTATGCTTCGTCGTCGCGATGAACGGTCTTCGGTGAAAATGCAGGCAGACACACGGCAATATATTCCGTAGCTTCATCGGGAGTCGAATACTGAATCCACTCGCCGGGATAAGCAATCACAGCCTGACCTGCTGTTACATCAAACGCTCCGCCTTTATGATTCACGCGCAGCCGCCCACGCAGAACGATCGTGTATTCTTCAAACTCCGGCGTCTGTCCTGGCTCCTGCCAGCCTGCCGGGCTGCGCATATGCGCCACGCTCACGCCCGGCTCTCTCTTGCTTGAAACTTTATCCGCTGGAGAATTTACGTGGCCAATATATTCGTCAATAAGCTTGGGCATGTTGCCGGCTGACTGAATGCGTGTTGGTTGTTCAATATGCGTGGGCAAAATATCCTCCTTGCAAACTTCGCAGCAGTTAGCCTCCTGGCTGTGCTGGCTTCAGCCGGAAATAACAAATCGTGAAAAGCGTGCCCAGAATAAAATCTCCCACGCCGCCAAATGCCACCACGGCAGGGATGCGTCCCAGCGCCAGCAGCACAGCGCAAGCCACCACGTAAGTCAGTTTTTCCAGGATGGCCGCCGGAATGATTGGGCGGAAGCGCTGTGGATCAACCGCAATAATCAGGAAAGCCACCTGCCATGCCAGCCCAACCCCAAAGAACCCGTAATAAAACTCCGGATGCGTCACCGCCGGCGGCATTCTTTCCGCCAGTATCTTCTCGGTAAAAAAACCTGGCGTTAAGATTCCAATCCCATAAATACCGGCAATCATAAAAACCATGCGAGAGAAACGGTCTTTCATCTGGTTATTGACCTCAAACATAAAGCTTGAAATTGCCTCGCCAAGCCCTCTGCAAAAAGGTACCATAACGGGTTTTCTGTTCCAGCATTGCAACCGTCTTTCTATTTTCTTGAAGGGGTCCACTTTTGATGATCAGGCTACGGCACCTATTGGCAGCAGCGCTTCTTCTCTCCAGTTTCATGGCCACAGCGCAAACCAGCATACTTGAGCATCTCAGTGTTGATGCTACTGACGCGCCGCGCAACATCCTGCACGCCACCATCACCATTCCCGTAACGCCGGGGGCCGTGACCATTGTTTATCCCAAGTGGCTTCCGGGAAATCATCGCCCCACCGGCCCAATCCAGAATTTTACCGGACTCCATTTCAAGGCAGGCGGCAAAGAACTGGAATGGCAGCGCGATCTTGAAGACATGTATGCCTTCCACCTCCAAGTGCCTGCCGGCGTAACTGAACTGCAGGCGTCCTATGACACGCTCACGTATTACGGTAAAAATTCTCTCGCTTCCAGCAAAGTCCTTGATCTGGTTTGGAACCAGGTAGTGCTCTATCCCAAAGGCATGACCTCAAATGCCGTGCAGGTAGCGGCTTCCGTGCGTTTGCCGGAAGGATGGAAGTTTGGCACCGCGCTTACGCTGTCCAAAGAAAATGGCAGCTCGGCGGAATTTCAGACCGTCTCGCTTACCACTCTGGTTGATTCTCCGCTGATCGCCGGCGCGTTCTATCGCCAGGTGCAGATCAATCCTCCGGGGGAATCCATTTCTCACGTGATTGATATGGTCGGAGAAAGTGAAGAGTCAATCCAGATCACTGACAAAGATATCGCCAGCCTGAAGCAGTTGGTTGCAGAAACCGGCAAGATCTTCGGCGCGCGGCATTACGGCAAATACCACTTCCTTCTCACCCTGGGCGACCAGACAGCGCATCACGGACTGGAGCATCACGAATCCAGTGACAATGGCGCTGCCGAAGACATGTTCAGCAATCCTGCTTCGCATGACCTTGAGGCTGACCTGCTGCCGCATGAATTCTTTCACTCTTGGAATGGCAAATATCGGCGCCCCGCTGGTCTGGCCACGCCCAACTATCAGGAACCAATGCACGGCGATCTGCTGTGGGTTTATGAAGGACTTACCGATTATTACGGTAACATTCTCGCCGCACGCACCGGCTTCCGCACGCCTGAACAATTCCGGGAGAACCTGGCTTACACCGCCGCCATGCTCGACCATCGCGCAGGACGCACATGGCGGCCATTACAAGATACAGCCACCAGCGTGCAGAGCCTGTTCGCAGCGCCGCCGGAATGGACCAACTGGCGTCGCACTGCCGACTACTATCCTGAAGGCTATCTGATCTGGCTTGAAGTTGACTCGCTGATTCGCCAAAAGACCAACCGCCAAAAATCACTGAATGACTTCTGCCATCTCTTCCACGGCGGCCAGAGCGGCCCGCCCATAGTTGTACCTTACAAGTTTGAAGATGTTGTCGATGCTCTCAATAAAATTATGCCCAGTGATTGGGCCAAACTGCTGCGTGAAAGGCTGGACTCCAAATCTCCTCACGCTCCCATGGGTGGCATTACCAACGGCGGATGGAAGCTGGTTTACACAGAACAGAAAAACACAACCATGGATGCGCGGGAAAAAGGCAGCGGCAGTCTGGATCTGAGTTTTTCTCTCGGTTTCATCGCCAGCAAAGATGGCGAACTTCGTGACGTGATTCCCGGATCACCGGCATATGCCGCAGGTCTTGGACCGGGCATGAAGCTCATCGCAGTCAACGGGCGCAAGTGGTCAAAAGACAATGTACGCGCGGCGTTGCGCGCTGGCGTTCACAACCAGCAACCTTTGGCGGTGCTGGCCGAAAACGGCGATTACTACAACACCTACGAAGTGAATTACCACGAAGGCGATCGTTATCCGCATCTGGTTCGCGAAGACGGCCAGCCGAACATACTGGATGAAATCATCAAGCCGATGGCGCAATGAAAAAGAGACGTAGGCATACTACGTCTCTTGGATACTGAACCGGGATACGGAACTGGCAGCAAGAATTGCTGCGCGTCTCAGGTTACACCTGGCCGAGGTACGCGGCTCTTGGTGACAACGGCGGTGCGCTCAAGTTTGTCCCAGGCAAAGGGCTTGCCGTCAATGGCGCGTTTTACTGTTTTAGCCAGCACAGCGGAAAAGAGTTGGCGGTAAGAAAAGCGCTGGAGCCACAGATGCAACAGCAGCTGCGCGTCCTCGCCTGTACCTTCCACGCGGCGTTCCAGCAGGAACGCCAGCGCGGACGCGACGAAATCAATCGCCAGGAAAATTACAAAATAAAATGCCAGCCGCTCAATACTGCTGGGGTCCGTACTTTCCGGATGGAAATACCGTGAAGCCGCATACTCCAGCAACCCGAACAAAAACATGATGTCAATAAATGGAGACACCAGCGGCAGCATGATCTGGAAAATAATAATGTTAGGCAGCGCAATCCAGCCCAGACGGCTGCGCCTGCGGATAGCCGCACCATGTTTCCACACGGCCTGCAGAATGCCAAAGGACCAGCGAAAACGCTGGCGCATCAGGCCATTTGCCGTTGTGGGCGCTTCGGTGAAAGCCAGCGCACGGTCTTCATTCACCACGCGCCAGTTGTTTTCCAGCAATGACATGGTCAGGTCAGCGTCCTCAGCCACCGTGTCCGTGTGGTAGCCGCCTGCCTCGCGCACCGCGGATACGCGCCATGCCCCAATCGCGCCCGGAACCACGCTGACAGCGCCAAACACGTTGAGCGCACGACGCTCAAAGTTCTGGCTGGTAATGTATTCCAGCGCCTGCCAGCGCGTCCAGAGATTCACGCGATTTCCTACCTTGGCATTGCCGGCAACGGCAGCCACTTTAGGATCGGCAAAATGCGGGACCAGAATCGAAATCGCCGTAGGGGCAATTACCGTGTCCGCGTCAATACCCACATAGATTTCATCGTTCGTGAATTTCAGCGCGTGATTGAGTGCTTCCGCTTTTCCGGCATTGGCTTTGGTCAGCAATAGAACGCGGCCATCCGCAATCTCTTTGGCAAACGTTTCCCTCACCACGGCGGACGTGGCGTCTTTTGAACCATCATCCACCACAATCGTCCGCAAGTTAGGATAGTCCGAAGCCAGCGCGGAGCGGACCGTATTCGCAATCACCTTCTCTTCATTGAATGCGGGAATAATGATGGTGACTTTGGGCTTGAAATCCGGCCCACCGACTTGGGCCGGTTTACGCAGGCGATCAAACGTGGCCAGCGCGCCAATGCCCAGAAGGCGCGCGCTCATCAGCACGTCACCAATAAAGAAGACAAAAACAATAAACTGCGCCAGCCACTGGCCCAGAAGGAAAACGTAACCATCTAACCGTGCGCTCATCACCTCATTGGAAGGCAACCGGGGCATCACGTCTGCGCGCGTCTTGCCCAGCAGCTCTTCCACCGGCACAATTTTAAAGCCGCGTGCGCGCAGGCCTTCAATGATTTGCGGAAGCGCCTTCACCGTTGCGCTGCGATCACCACCGCCATCATGCAGCAGAATGATATTGCCGCAGTAAAGCGGAGCGCGCAGTTCACAGCCTTTGGTCGCTTCGCTCTGGGTCTGCTCAAAGACTTCCCTTACAATCTCATCCGTGGTTTGGCCTTTTTTCCAATCGTTCGGATCAATCTTCGAACCAACCGTTATGTAGCCTTCGCCTTGCACCATTTCCAGCGGACGCACCTGGTCAGCAACATCCGGCTCCTGGTCAATGGAGTAAGGCGGACGGAAATACAGCGGCTTAACGCCAAGCTTGCTGGCAAAGAGTTTTTCCGTAAGCTGCAACTCCACTCGCTTCATGTACCACTGGGAAACGTCACTGATGTCAGGATGAGTGAAGGTATGATTGCCAATGTCATTGCCTTCTTCGTAAATACGCTTCGCCAGGGCCGGAAATTTTTGCGTCTGTAATCCGATCAGGAAAAAAGTGGCGGTGGCATTCTCCTGTTTAAGGATGTCAAGAATTTTAGGCGTGTTGTTGGGATCGGGGCCGTCATCAAAAGTAATAGCTACTTCTTTTTCTTTCCAGCCATATTCCCTGATCTGGTAGGGCTGCGGCAGCACCGTCATTGTTTCCGTGGTAATCAGCTTGGTGTCAGGATCAAGCGTTATCGCCCGCTCTCCGGGGCTCGGCTGGCGCTGGATAATAAGGATCTCGCCATTGCCTTCTCGGTCCACGTCTTCACCGGAAGGAACGACCTTAAGTTTCTGTTCGGCATTCTGATCGTTGGGATTGTCCCAGATCTTCCAGATAGAGCGGTCTTCTGATCCCAACCGCCAGAGCGCAAATGTGCGTATGCCGACTTCGCGGGCGGCGCGCATCTGGTTCAGCGCCGTCACGGCATCCAGATACCACACCTGATGCTTCACGCCATTCTCTTCCGCATAGCCAAAGTGCGGATTGAGCGAATCAGGATCAAGATCGATATCCGCACTGGATTCACTGGCGTGCAACCAGGATTCCTGCACGTTGTTCGTGTCCACATTCACAATGCGTTTGGTTTTGGAGGAAACCGCCCAGTCATAGCCATAGCTGCCAATAGCGCAGATGATCTTGGTCTTGGGAATATCTTTTACTGCGTCTTTCAGATTGGCGGTAAACCAGTCTTGTGACGCTACCGGCCCGGGCTCGCTGGTGACCTGATGCTGGTCATAATTCATAATCACAAGCCCGTCAGCGGCAGCGGCCAGCCGCGGATAATCATAGTCCTTATCTGAAACGGGCACGTTCACGTAAAGCCTGAGCCCGCGCGCATGCAAGTCCTGACCCAGTTCCTGCACCAGCGCAAGAAAGCCGGGCTGTGATTTCAGGGGGATCTCTTCAAAGTCGATGGCAGCGCCTTTGAAATTATCGCTTTTCAGAAAGAGCAGCATCTGCGTGCGAAAATTCTGCCGCGCATCAGGATCATTCAAGAACGTTCCAATACTGGCTTGCCACTCTTTGCGTACCGGATCAAAATTGTTGACCAGGGGAAATACTTCTACTTCAGCTTTTTCTGCCCGCAGAAAAGGCATGACGCGATCGTCAGTGGAATGCACCGTTCCGTTTTCAACCACGGTAAAGGGATGGGTGAGGTAATCAAAGCCCTGCAAATGGCCGTCTGGCGTGAGCACATGGAGCCATTCCGGATAAAGCAGATCGATCTGCGGATAATATTCTTTTAAGGAAACAAAACTGGCCGCGTCCCATGAGACGTAATAAGCAGCGCGGATTCCTTCATCAGTATTCAGCACCACTTCAGAGGGCGGCGCCTTGGTTTTGCGGTGGGTGTTTTTTGCCTTGGTCCGGCGGCGATGTTCATTTTCTTTGATCGCGCGCAAATTACGCTTCTGCTCTGGCATGAGCAGATGCGGCAAAGGGTCAGCCTGTACAAAAACGGTGACGATGAAAAACAAGACCAGTGCGCTGATAATTGCGCCCAGCACACTCAACAGGACGCGCAAGCGGCCCCATCGCTTCCGTTCTGGATCATAAAAGATTGATTTTGCCATTGCAGGTTCTGTTCCAACCATCGTAAGCGGCAGGACTCAGTAGGTCAATCCGCGAGTACTCAGAGAACCATTACAGTTGTGCGCAGGGCAAGCGCGCCATTACACTGGCCTTTCTACTACATGCAAACAATTCTTGAGATGGTACGGCGCAACTGGCTCTTCTTTCTGCTGGCAACTATTGCCGGCCTGGCATTGCGGCTGGTTTTTGTTTTCCGCTTTCCCCACATTGCCGGTGACACGCTGGTGTATGGCGATATCGCCAAAAATTGGCTCAACCACGGCATTTTTGGGCTAACGGACAACGGGCTGGTCCGCCCCACGCTGATCCGCCTGCCTGGGTATCCGGCATTTCTGGCAGCGATGTTTACGGTCTTTGGCAAGGAGCACTACACAGCCGTAATGGTGATGCAGGCGCTCATTGATACCAATACCTGCCTGGTCATTGCTGCGCTGGCGCTAGAGCTGATGAATGAGCGCGCCGCAAAAGCTACGTATCTGCTGGCCGCGCTCTGCCCTTTTACGGCTAACTACGTGGCCGCTCCATTGTCTGAAACGCTGTCAGTCTGTTGCCTTTCCCATGCCTTTTATTACGGCGTACGAGGCTTGAAAGCGCTGGAGCAAGAGACCTTTACGCGGCATCTCTGGGTGCTGGCTGGCCTGTGGAGCGCCGCAGCCATCTTTATGAGGCCAGACAATGGATTAATCTTGCCAGCTCTTGGCCTGCCAATGCTGGTTCTATTCTTCCGCAAGCAAAACAAGAAAAATCTAGTCATGGCCGGCGTGCTGCTGGCGATAACAAGTCTGGGGCCGCTTGCGCCGTGGGCCATCCGCAACTGGCGCGTCTTTCATCAGTGGCAGCCATTGGCTTCAAGATATGCAAATGATCCCGGAGAGTTTGTTCCCCACGGTTTTGACCACTGGGTAAAAACCTGGATGGTGGATTACGTTTCTGTGGAAGACGTGTATTGGCACGTATCGGGTGAGCGGGTGGACCCTGAAAACCTGCCAGAACGCGCTTTTGATGGGCTCCCGGAGTATCACAAAACCCTGGACCTGATTTCACGCTACAACGGCCAGCTCTCGATTGACGCGGATATGGACGCGGAGTTTGAGTCGCTTGCCCGCGCGCGCGAAGAATATAAGCCCTTTCGCTATACCATCTGGCTGCCATTCCTGCGCACGGCAGATATGTGGCTGCGCCCGCGGACTGAGATTTTGCCCGTGGATACGCGCTGGTGGAACTTCGATGAGCACAAAAAAGAAAGCACGTTTGCCGTGCTTTGGGCCGGCTTGAATTTGCTCTTTCTGCTGGCCGCGTTTCGCGGCTGGATGCAATGGAAACTGGGGCTTGCGGGAGTTTTTGTAGTTAGCTTTGTTTTGCTGCGCTCAATTTTCCTTAGCAGCCTGGAAAACCCTGAGCCCCGCTATATGCTGGAATGCTTTCCGGTCTTGCTGGCCCTGGCCGGCGGCGCATTCGCCCGAAGCGTGAGCAGAGCGCGTGGGTCTTCCGATCCTTCAAAGCAATCCGCCTGAATTTTGCTCACAAAAAAAGCCCGCCGGTTTGAAGCCGGCGGGCCCGATCAAGGAGCAATCTTTGTTTCTAGTTAGAAGGTAAAACGTCCGCTGATGGTGACTAAGCGGCCGTTAGCAGCAGTCTGTGCTGGATTGGCAAAACCTAAGCCAAACAAGCTTGGGATGGTGCTCAGTCCTGCATCTTCCATATTCGGGTCAATGGAGCCGTAATTGAAATGGTTTAAGGCATTAGTGGCCGTCAAACGCATTTCAAAGTTGCTCCGCTCGCCCATTTTCATGTTCTTGAAGATGCTCGCATCCAGTCTGTTAGATGGCGCATCGACTTCTGGGTTACGGGCAACGTTGCCAAATGGCGTACCGAAGACCGTCTGAGCAGTGTGCATGTTGATGATGTAACGAACATCGTTCGTTGTGACGGGAACAAACGTGCAAGTGGCAACGCCACGGAGGCATCCGCGGGGATCGGCGGCGCCAGGACCGTTCAGCGCGTTAAAGCTCAACAGCTGAGTAACGCCAGCTGGGCAGAATGTGGCTGCTGCAGCACCGAACAGTGACCGCAGATCGCCGCAATAAATGCCAACCGTGCCTGCAGCAGCGTCCCGGTTGCCATAGAACGGCCGTGCCGGATCGCCTACGAAGGCGTTTGCGTAGTTCGTATCAAAGTAGTTTCCGTTGGCAAGGATTCTGGAATTCACATTCCCGAATACGCCGCCTTGACGTGGAGTATAAGGCTGTCCGGAGCCATATACATAAGAGCCTGACATAGCCCAGCCGCCCAGAACATGACCAACCAATCCATGCTGTTCTTTAAAGAACGGAATGTTCTCTGTAACAGACACGGTGAATGCATTGGGAATGTTCAGACCGGAGATGGAGCGTTCTGCATCACCTGTCTGGAAGGGGTTCTGTGCCGCAAACAGCGTATTGCCTGCGGTAGCGGTAGCGAAGATTTCGCTCACGTTATCCAGGTTTTTGCTGAATGTATAGCCGGCCCGCAGCGTCAATTGTTTAAACAGGTTGTTGGCGCGGAACTCCGTTTGCAGTGCATTGTAAGAGGAGAATCCACCATTGGTTCGGGCGCGTACAACACCCAGACCGCAATCTACGCGGCCTACGTCAGAGCCTGCACCAGGACCAATCTGCTGGGTCGTCGCGCAAGGCGTGATCGACGAAGCATTCGGAATCAGGCCCGGAAAATCCTGTAACAAGCCATGGCTGGCGGCAGTGCCTGCAAAAGGATTGCCATCCACAGTCTGATACAAGTCATGTCCCAGATTTCCTACATAACGCGCTTCAAACACCGCGTTCTTGCTGAGCTCGCGCTCAAAACCAAAGCTCCAGGTATGCACTTTGTCAGGACCAAGACCCTGAGTCGGCGTACCTAGAATGCTTTCAGCCTGTGTGCGTGGATCAAAGGTGTTTGATGCGATAAAGGCGCCAAGGGCAGAACGCACATTTGGACCGGTTGGATTAGCTGGCAATGCAACCGTCGCAGGCAGAGCTGGAGTGCTGGTAGCGCTCAAGGTCTGCAGGAATCCAAAGGGTGATGAAGTTGAGGTGTTCAGGAAGATGTTATAGAACGGCGGATCGTAGAGCAGTCTATAGCCGCCGCGGAAAACCGTCTTCCCGTGACCGCTGATGAGGCCGCGTATGCCGCTATCCCATTTGGGAGAGTAAGCAAAACCAATGCTCGGTCCAAAACTGTTTTTTACCGTTGGATTGGCAGGGTTGGTCCTGGCGGAAAGCGGCAGAGTCTGCAACCAGAGAGCAGTTGCAGTATTCGCTTCACGTTGGTTTGTTACGTCAGTGAAAAGTTGTGCCGGATTGCCGTAATAGGTCCACGTCAATCCCAGGTTGATCGTCAGGTTTTGTGAGATCTTCCAGTCATCGCCGCCATAGAGGAATGTATCGTACTCGCGGAAGTCGAGAACAGGATTACCCTGTGCAATCGTAACGCTGGTGAGAGTGCTGTTGACATAGTTACTTAAGCTTCCATAGGCAAACTGGCCGTTGACATCGGGCAGGAAGGTGTTTGGTGAACGCTGATAAGTCCAGTTCACACCTGCCTTAAACGCATGCTTGCCCTTTACAAAGTTCCAGTTGTCCTGGGCCTGCCACGTGTTTACAAGCCGTCCCTGGGGTATGTTTGTGGCCGGACCAAAACCAACTGAACCGCCAATGGTAACGTTAGCCAAAGCATTGAGTATGCCGCCTTGTGCCGGCTCAAGCGTGTTACCGATGGAGTTTCCACCAAAATTCACGTTCAAACGGTTAAAACCAACGCGCACTTCGTTGACCATGTGAGACGAGAAGTTATGCGTATCGCTCACCAGTACGGCCTGGCTAAGCGCTGTGGTGTTGAACACATAGCCTGCGGCGCCGTTATCTGATTGGTTGAAAACATTTTGTCTGTTAAAGAGATAGCGGGCCATGATTGTGTCTGAGCCAATCTGGCCATCTACTTTTACAGGAAAGTTGAAAGCGTGAACCGGGGTCGCAAGCGTACGTGACACTCCAGCCACTTGAACGTTTAGGCAGCCAGCCACAGTCGCATTTGCAACTGCACCCTGGAATACGGGATTGCCAGCGCTGAACCCGTAAGGGCCAAACTTGGCAAGGGTCGCTATCTGCTGCGACTGGGCACCAGTCGGGAAGCAACCCGCCAGGGTCGCCAAGCCAACTGGAGTCGGCGTGGTGGTTCCTGTTGAGTAGGTGCTTTGGCCGGAGAATAAATCACTATCAAATCCGCCAAAGAGAAACCATTTATTCTTTAGTATCGGTCCACCAATGGTTCCACCACTGAATTCTTCATTGCTGCGCAGCGGGCCGGCCTGAGGATTACACTGCGGATTGAAAAGGTCGGTGCAGGTAACCGTTCCAGGCCTACCTGAGTTTGTTCCAGGCGCATTTGCATGCCTTTGTGTATTGCTCAGAGCATTCAGAAACGAGTTGTTCTCTGTGCCATACACTGAACCGTGCCAGGCATTTGATCCGCCCTTGGTGATGATGTTCACCACGGAGCCCGCGTTGCGGCCGTATTCCGGACCAAAATTGTTTGTGACGATTACATACTGCTGGACGAAATTTGTATCGCTTACAAAAAGTGATGGACCACCAACGCTGTTGTCGTTGTTGTTTTGTCCGTCAACTTCCTGATCGTTATTGCGTCCACGGAGGCCATTGCTGGAGAAGCCGCCACCATTGGTGTTTGAAAAGTTATCACTGCGTGTAGCCACTACACCCGGAACAAACAGAGCAAGGCGATCCAGACCTTCGTTCTCCTGGATTCCCGCGAACGTGCTGAGCGTTTGACCAGAGAACGTGCTGCTGATCTGTGACTGCGTGGTTTCAATAAGCGGAGCTTCCGCCGTAACCTCAATTGTGGTTGAGGCTTCGCCGACTGACATGTGCATCGAGCCTAGACCGCTGTCACGGCCGGCACCCACTACCACGCCGCTTGCTTCTGTCGTCTTAAAACCCTGAGCAGTTACTTGTACGTTGTATGTTCCGATTGGCAGAAGGTTCAACCGGTATACGCCGGCTCCATCTGTTGAGGTTGAAAATACGACCCCGGTTTCAACGCTTTTTGCTTTTACCTGTGCGCCTGATACAACCGCTCCCTGAGGATCAACGACAGAGCCCGAAATTGAGCCCTTGCCTACCTGTCCCACAGAAGGGATGCCCCATACCAGTGCCAGCGTAATCGCAAAAAACGATGCGAAGTAACGCAGCTTATTCATTTTTTCTCTCCATTTTGGTTGGAAACGACCACAGGAAGGCCTAGTCCCTATAACTACCCCCAAAGCCCCCACTGAAGTCTATGGCGTTACTAAAGGCAAGCAGAGTTCCACACTTTCGTACCATTGTTATCATAAGTTTACAAATCTTAACCTATTGATTACATACTTAATTACATATTCCTAAAAAGCCGAATATCCCAAATTCAGAATTACCTCTATTGCTCTCATTCTGAAAGACAACTTAGCCTCCTTAGCTTGCTTTATAAGGCGTAAACTGGATTGCCTTTTCGAACCATGCTTCTATCCTGAACAGCAGCATGCCTTCCCGGTTGAAATATTTTGCATTAGCGGCGCTTTTAACTGCTTCCACTTCCATTTTGGCACCCACAGCATTCGCCGGAGATTCTGCCGCGAACCGTGGTGATCTCCGAGCGCCAAATCCGGTCCGGCAGCCCCTATTTCCATACAAAATTCAGGCGGGCATTGATGGCGAAATCTACCCCGTCCTTGCCAATTACGCCTCTTTACAGCGCCAGAATGATCGCAGCTTTGGTGTGGTCTCCGTAACCCTCAGCAACACCACAGGCGCAGTTGCGCTGAAGCGCGTCAGCGTTCAGATTCCAGGCTGGAGTGACAATGAGATCCAAACCATAGAACTGGCTCCCGGAACGACCCGTACAATCGCTTTTGCTCCTGCATTCCTGCCTCGCCTTTATCAAAACCATGAAATCATCGCCGCCACGGCGCACGTCACCATAAGCGATACAGGCTCAGGCAGCACTTATGAAACAACTGTCCCGGTCCGGCTGCGCTCTGCGGAAGATATGTTCTGGGGCAATGGTTTTAAATACGCTTCGTTCATTGCTTCCTGGGTAACACCGCATGACCGGATGGTGGAGACGGTACTGGCACACGCAAAAAAGCTTACGCCGGACCATCGGCTGCCAGGTTATGAGAGCTGGAAGAACGCTTCCCAACAGGAACCTGAAACCTATCGTGAAGCTCAGGCAATTTTCACCGCGCTGCAGCGGATGGGGCTTTCTTACGTAAAGAGTTCAGAGACGCTGGGTGACCATCAGGGCGTGAGTGAACGTGTCCGTATGCCCCATGTAAGCCTCACGGAGAGCAGCGCCAACTGCATTGACGCAGCCGTGATGTACGCCTCGCTTTTTGAAAATCTGGGCATGGACGCCAATATTGTCATCGTTCCCGGACACGCCTATGCAGGTGTGCGGGTTGCGGAAGGCTCGCCCAAGTTTCTCTTTATCGATGTTGCGCTTACCGGACGAAGCACGTTTGAGACTGCCGTGGCTTCGGCCCAAAAAGGTATGGCCAGCCATCCGCCGGCTACTATTACTCAGGTGATGGTGGAAAAAGCGCGCTCTGCCGGCATTTATCCCATGCCCTGATTCTTTGAGGAAAGATTATTCTTTGAGGAAAGATTCTTAACAAGATTTCCCGGAAAACCTCATTCGCGCTTTCCTCATCCATTGTCTGCTATATGGCACTCCAGCACCGAGCAACACCTCTTGACAACCGTTACGACAAGCTTAAAATGTCTCCGATTCGTGAACAGGCAAGGTCAGAAGTACGCCTTGATCCGAATATGAACCCGAGCCAGAATTTACCTATCTCGAAGCTGCCTCCAGAACCAATACCCATGGCGAATCCCTGTAAGCATCCACGCGTGCGCATTGTCGCGCGTGAAGAAGACGCTGAGTTCGTTGAATGCCAGGAATGTGGCGATGTGTTTGACTCCAGTGAGTTCAAAGACATGGCCATTGAAGAAAGTGCAGAAAACCCAGAGCCTGAAGAGGCCTGAGTTTTACCCGAACGCTGGCGGCTCAATGAGGTTCCATCTGGTGGGAGGTCTTTTTCTGCCTGTTTCATGCCTTGCCTGAGTTTCCCTAAACCATTTCTAAGAAAATTGTTAGAATTCAGGCTAGGCCCCTTTATGCCCCTACTTGCCCTTGTTGTTGATGATTCCATGCTTATTCGGCACACAGTGTGCCGGTCCCTTGAAAAACGCGGATTTCAGGTTGAAATAGCAAGCGATGGCGCCGCTGCGCTGGAAGCACTCAATGGGTTCCAGCCGGACGTGATTTTCACGGATATGCAAATGCCCAGGCTGACGGGGCAGGAATTGATTGACGCCCTGAAAACCAATGCAAAGACCGCAGATATTCCCATTGTGGTCCTCACGGCAAAGCCCCTGTCCGGCGACATTCCGGAAACCCGCGCGCACTCTGTGATCTACAAAGACGTGAATATTGAAGAACAACTCAAGCAGGTGCTTGAAAACCTCTTTCCTTCCGGCGTAACCCACTAAAACTGGCTCAACGGAGCGCGAGTGACGCCTCTGCGGAAAAGTCTTCTCTGGCAAAGTCGCCTGCCCAGAATTTAGGAAAAGCCGCCGTTGCGATCATGGCTGCGTTGTCCGT
This sequence comes from Candidatus Angelobacter sp., assembly GCA_036496365.1. Taxonomy (GTDB): domain Bacteria; phylum Acidobacteriota; class Terriglobia; order Terriglobales; family Acidobacteriaceae; genus Angelobacter. Next base: position 90,726 of record DASXLK010000031.1, read on the forward strand.
GGAAAGCTTGCGCGATGGAAAATACACCGGTAACCCAACCTTAGCGGCTTCCGCAGTAAATTTTTCGCGCAGTTCACTATTTGCAGCTACGCCTCCGGTGACAAATAGCGTCCGGGCTTCGCGCTCCTGCGCAGCCTGCAGGGTCTTCCTCACCAGATCATCTACCACGCTCCGCTGAAAAGAGGCCGCCACATCCAGTGTCTTCTGGTCGCAGTATTCCCGCACCATCTCACCCGTTGGCTTGCCGACACCTGCCAGCGCCAGCTGCCGCGCCGCAATAGCATCACGCATGCCTTCAAGTTCAACATAGCGCAGGACGGCCGTCTTGATTCCGCTGAAAGAAAAATCATAGGGCGTCTGCTTATCTTTCGGGGTGCCACGATTGTCATGCTTGATCTGTGACGGCCCAAACTTCACCGCCCGCGGATTGCCATGCTTTGCCAGCGCATCAATGATCGGCCCGCCCGGATATCCAAGCCCCAGCAACTTCGCCACTTTGTCATAGGCTTCGCCTGCGGCGTCGTCGCGTGTGCGCCCGATATTGTCGTACGTCCAGCTCTGCTCTTTTTGCTCGGCCAGAACCCGCTCTTTTTGGTCGGCTAAAAAAAGATGTGTATGTCCGCCGGAAACCACCAGCGCCAGCAAAGGAAAATCAATCTGGAAATTCCCTTTTTGCTTCTCTTCCAGCAGCACCGCGTGTATATGCCCTTCCAGATGGTTCACCGTAACCAGCGGCTTCTCCAGCGCAAACGCCAGCGCCTTGGCATAACTGATTCCCACTAGCAATGCCCCAGCCAAGCCTGGCCCTTGCGTTACCGCAATCGCGTCAATCGACTCGTATGTCTTTCCCGCTTCCGCCAGCGCCTGCCGCACCACCGGCACAATGGCGCGCAAATGCTCGCGCGATGCTATTTCCGGCACCACGCCTCCATAAGGCTGGTGCGTGGCAATCTGTGAAGACACCACATTTGCCAGAAGGCGTTCGCCGTCTCCGACGACCGCAGCGGCTGTCTCGTCACAGGAAGTCTCAATCCCTAAAATGCAACTCTCAGGCATACATCTAATATTATTGGATTGAGTGATGGAGAGCGGCCCTTTTTAGGGCCGCGTACAGGAAATTTTTTAATCGGGTCTTTAGCCCCTGCAAACAAATGGACCTTTCTTCTGAAAAAGCGACTGAAGCCCTCCGGATCGCCCATACCTTGCGCGAACACGGATATTCAGCCTATCTCGTTGGTGGCTGCGTCCGCGACCTTATTCTCGGACGCGAGCCCGCCGACTACGACGTTACTACTTCCGCCACGCCGCTTGAGGTCATCCGCATCTTTCCGCAAACTTACGCGGTCGGCGCGCAATTCGGCGTCGTGCTTGTCCCAATCCGCAAAGACACTGACGGCAAGCCGGACAATTACGCCATCGAAGTCGCAACCTTTCGCAGCGACGGCGCTTACTCTGACGGCCGCCATCCTGACGAAGTAAAGTTCTCCAAAGACGCGCGGCTTGACGTGCAGCGCCGCGACTTCACCATCAACGGCATGCTGCTCGATCCTGACACAACGGAAATACTCGATTATGTTGGCGGCCGTGAGGACTTGCAACGCGGCGTGATCCGCACCATCGGCGAGCCGCATCAGCGCTTTACTGAAGACAAGCTGCGCATGCTGCGCGCCGTACGCTTTGCCGCCCGCTTCGGCTATTCGATTGACGCCGAAACGCTCTCCGCCATCCGCGAACTTGCCCCGCAGATTCATCAGGTAAGCCGGGAGCGCGTTCGCGATGAAATTCTTAAAATGCTTACTGAAGGCCATGCGCGCCGGGCCTTTGAACTGCTGGATGAAACAACCCTGCTGGAGCAGGTGCTGCCGGAGATCAAGAAGATGCAGGGCGTGGAGCAGCCGCCGCAATATCATCCCGAAGGCGATGTCTGGATTCACACGCTGATGCTGCTGGAAGGACTGCCTGCAGGCTGCTCAAAAACTCTGGCCCTGGGCGCGCTGCTGCATGACGTTGGCAAGCCGCCAACATTCCGCATTGCGCCAGACCGCATCCGCTTTGATGGACACGCCGAGATTGGCACCAAGATGGCGGAAGAAATCTGCCATCGCTTCCGTCTCTCGAATGAAGAGACAGACCAGGTGCTGTCTCTGGTCGCCAATCACATGCGCTTTGGCGACATTATGAAGATGAAAGATTCCACGCTGAAGCGCTTCTTTCGCTTGCCGAAATTTGACGAACAGCTTGAATTGCACCGGCTGGATTGCTCCAGCAGCCATCGCGATTTGAGCCTGTATGAATTTGCGAAAGAAAAGTTCCACAGGCTGCCCGCCGAGCAGATCCGCCCCACGCCGCTCATCACCGGAACCGATTTGATCGCCGCCGGCTACCAGCCAGGACCACTGTTCAAAGAACTGCTGACTGCGGTGGAAGATGCGCAGTTGGATGGCTCGATCAGCACAAAGGAAGAGGCGCTGGCATTCGTCCGAGAAAAGAGCACCGCTTAAGAAGCAGACTTCTTTTTACGAATACCGCTGGATTGGACCTGTCTGGATTGAACCTGTTTTGTAAGCGATTCTTTCTTGGGCCGATAAAACTTCCCAACAATAAATTTCTCATTGCCAGTTAATTCTGGAATATCTGAAAAATCAATGTCTTCATCTTTCATACGCTCTAAAGTTTGCAACTGCTTAATTTGCCGTTTTGTGAGCTTCATCGATTTTGATTTTAGCTAACGTTCGATCTCAATGTTTAGTGACTAGCCAAGAACCACAAGAACTTGACGCCTTCGATGATCGCAGCTACGACCAAAGTTACTTCAACAATAAACGCTCGCGGATCTTTACGATATCGCCGATACATTTTTTTGCGTAAACCTCTCTGCAATAACGTAATATCGTTATTGATAACGATGCAATAATTACGCTAATTTTGTGGATTTTAAAAGTACCGATACTACACAAGGGAATTTACAGTGAGGAAACAGCAGCTAGGATTCGCAGAAAAAGTTAACCTTGGATATGCGAAAGAATTGGAAGCGAAGCTAGAAGAGATTGAACTCTCTCTGGGTAGCGAGAAAAAATCAACTAAATTGAATGCGATTCTCGCCGGCGTACCCGAAGAAAAAGACATAACAACAATTATCTGGCATGCACTCGTCGGCTTCGTAAATGCTAAAGAAGAGGAAGAAGCTGGATTTAATTGCTTCCGTGCATCTACACATCTTTGTTGTCTTCGTTTGGAAGAAATCTTTGCGAATCCAACGGAAGATTTACGGTGCTTTGATGATGTTGAAGCTGAGTATGATCGAACACGAACGCCGCTGGAAAATATTTTTCGAAGCCAAGCGAGTGCTTTGCGACAAAAAATACGAATGGTTCTTGTTTGGCTAGCTCGTCCGAACACTTATACACCTGCACACAAGAGATACATTTTGGAGTTCTTGCTCCATCATGGGAGCGAGCAGGCAATTCAGTTTGGCATTGATTCAACGGATAAATTTGATCACACGGGGCGAGATGGTACCCCATTATTTTATTGGAAAAATGTATATGGCTATAAGACGGTGTTTACCCCAACGGCCAAATTTATATTGGATAAGTTGGAGCAATACCATGAAGGGGGCATACCCCTTGAAAAGGTGATCCCGCTAATAATCTGCAAGCGTCAAGAATGCGGCAGGATTGCAGTTGTTCGCCGAAGAACAAAAGATTTTTGTAGTAACTCGTGCCGTACCCTCTATCGTCAAAAAAATAAGCCGGAGGTTTGGGCAGCATACATGCGCAAATATCGTTCAGATAGTTACTGAAACCGTTTTCTCCCGACAAGAAACCACGCCACGCACACTCTTATCCAGATTTTCCTGATCAGTGTGAATCAGTAGTGAGATTTAGCTTTTTCTCCGTGCCTCCGTGGTGGGTTTTATTTCGTTACAGCCCTGTAATTGAAATACGCCCACACCTGCTCGCTCATACGGCCAATAGCATCCTCCAGCTCTCCGTAATAGCCACGATGATGCGCCGAGAAGAACACCACCACCACGCGCGCATTTGGCGTCTCGATCAAACCAATATCGTTAGCGATGTACGGTGGAAAGTCGCCGGTCTTGTGCGGCGTATCCACATCGTCGGACAAAAAGCGCGGAATGCGCGTGCGCATCTGCTGCTGGCCCATCATATG
>DASXLK010000032.1:0-5809 GCA_036496365.1 Candidatus Angelobacter sp.
AATGTGATCAATCCCATGATCGTGGAAGGGCAGATTCACGGCGGTCTGACGGAAGGTCTGGCGATTGCCTTCATGCAGCAGATTGATTACGACGAAAGCGGAAACGTCTCCGGTGGAACTTTTATGGATTATCTGGTTCCCACGGCGGTTGAAACTCCACACTGGGACACAGGGCTTACATGCACGCCGTCGCCGCATCATCCATTCGGCGCCAAGGGCGTGGGCGAATCGCCCAACGTGGGCTCGCCGGCAGCATTTGTGAATGCCGTGGTGGATGCGCTTTCACATCTGGGCGTCAGGCACATTGATATGCCCATTACGCCATGGAAGGTGTGGAACATCCTGAAGGAAAAGGGAATCGTGAGCTAGCATGGCCATCAGTATTGAAAAGACGTTCCGGGTGGACGAGCCAATGGAGAAAGTCTGGGCGTTTTTGAGCGATCCCAGAAAAGTTGGCACGTGCGTACCCGGAGCGCAGATCACGGAGCAGGTGGACGAACGCACGTATAAAGGCGCGATCAAGGTGAAGGTGGGGCCGAGCGTTACCGACTATAAGGGCGAAGTGCAGATTGTGCGGCTGGATGCCGCAGCGCATGAGATAGAAATCCTGGGCAAAGGCCAGGACGTGCGGGGCAAGGGCAGCGCGTCCATGAAGATGACGGGCAAGCTGAAAGCCGTGGATGGCGGCACAGAAGTTGTAAATATTTCTGAGTTGAATGTGATAGGAATTCTTGCCCAGATGGGTGGCCGGGTAATCACAGAAGTCTCAAACATTATGTTTGAGCAGTTCGTGAATAATTTTCGCAAGCGGTTGCAATCTCCTGACGCAGCGAATGGCGAGGCAGCAGAGGCAAAGCCCATCAGTGGAGTAGGGCTGGCGTTCTCGGCGTTGAAGGCGACTTTCTCGCGGCACGACAGCGACAAGGCTGATTCTACTGAAGGCGATCCAGCGAAACCAGCAGGCGATTCCGGCACAAAGTAATGCCCTCTCCAACTCTTTCCCAAGGCAAAGCAGTCAATAATCCTGACGAGCTGGCTCGCAGTTTTGAGCAGCTTGGATATATCACTGACCCCGCATTAGCTGTCTCGATTTACCTGGCGGTGAGTCTGGGCAAGCCGCTGCTGCTGGAAGGCCATGCGGGTCTGGGCAAGACAGAGATTGCCAAAACACTGGCGGCATTTCTGGGCACACGGCTGATCCGGCTCCAGTGTTATGAAGGACTGGACGTGAGTTCCGCCGTCTACGAGTGGAATTATCAGAAACAGTTGCTGGCCATCAAAATTGAAGAGCGCTCCGGGCTCTCCGTTGAGGAAAAAGAGAAGCATATTTTTAGCCGCGACTTTTTGCTGCAGCGTCCGCTGTTGCAGGCGATCCAGGAGCAAGATGCTTCGCCGGTACTGCTGATTGATGAAGTTGACCGCGCGGACGAAGCGTTTGAAGCGTTCCTGCTGGAGCTGCTTTCAGATTTCCAGATCAGTATCCCGGAATTGGGTACGGTGAAGGCCAAGCATACGCCGCTGGTGATTCTTACCTCGAACCGCAGCCGGGAGTTGGGAGACGCGCTGAAGCGACGCTGCCTCTACCATTGGATCGAATACCCCAGCGCGGAAAAAGAGATGAAGATTGTGGCTGCGCGGCTACCGGGAATTGCAGAGAAATTTGAGAAACAGATAGTCACGTTTGTGCAGGCTGTCCGGCGGCTGAATTTGATGAAATCCCCCGGCGTGGCAGAGACGCTGGACTGGGCGCAGGCGCTGATGGCGCTGGGGAAAACCTCGCTGGACAATGAGGCCGTGGAAGATACGCTCGGTTGTCTTTCCAAGTCGATAGAAGATGCGGCCAAGATCAAAGCAGCCGGGATTGAAAAGATGCTGACGGAAGTTGGCTAATTATGGCTCTTGCGGCAGAAGGCTTGGAGCGGACAGTCGTTGAGTTTTGCCGGTTTGCCAGAGTGAACGGGCTTGCCGTGGGCGTAAAGGAAAGCCTGGATGCATTGCGAGCCGCAGAAGCCGTTGGAATATCCGAGCGAGAGACATTGAAATTTGCGCTACGCGCTGTGATGTGCGCTTCCAAGGCTGACTGGGATTTTTTTGGGGAGATATTTGAGGCTTTCTGGAGACAAAGGCAACAAAGCCTGCGGCTGGAGCAGCGCTATACCAAACCCGGAACGAGCTCTGTAACAATTGAATCGCCGGAAAATGCCACGCTACCGCTCATTGGACAAGATAGTTCCGCACCCACTGAAGGCGAAGGTAAAGGTGTTTTGGGCGCCACGGCGCATGACCGGCTCAAAAAGACAGATTTTTCCAAGTTAACTCATGCCGATCTGGCTGACCTGGAAAAGGTTTCTCTGCGACTGCTGCAGCAGATGAGCCTGCGGCTTTCCCGCCGGATCAAAAACATTGCCACGCACGGCCGGGTGGATTTGCGCAGGACGATCCGGCAGGGGATTGGGCGCGGCGGCGACCTGATTGACCTGAGGTTTCGACGCCGGAAGTTACAGCAACTGAAGCTGGTAATTTTGCTGGACGTTAGCGGATCAATGAATCCCTACAGCATCTTTTTTGTCCGCTTTGCGTTTGCCCTGCAAAAATATTTCAAGCGCGTAGATACGTTTCTCTTCAGCACCCAGCTTACAGAAATCACTGCTCTGTTGCGCACGCGGCAATTACGCGATGCACTGGAATCATTGGCTGGCCATGCGGCAGGATGGTCCGGCGGAACAAAGATTGGCGACTCATTGCATGACTTGAATCTGCGGCATGGCAAACGGCTCTTTTCCCGCGATACCGTTTTCATGATCCTGAGCGATGGCTGGGACACGGGTGATCCGGAAATGCTGGCGGCGGAGTTGGGCGCGATTAAGCGCCGGGTACGAAAGCTGATCTGGTTAAACCCATTGCTGGGCATGGCGGACTACCAGCCGATTACGCGTGGCATGAGCGCCGCGCTTCCTTACATTGATGTATTTGCGGCGGCGCATAATCTGGAAAGCCTGCTGAATCTGGAGATGCACCTGAAACGCGCGTAAGGCGAAGGCAAGCGTAATATAAGAAACAGTTATGTTTGACCAGTTCCTGAAAAAAACGGCGGAGTTGCTGGCGCAAGGCGAATCATTTGTCACGGCGACGGTGGTGCGCTGTGAGCCGCCTACATCCGGCAAGCCGGGCGACAAAGCGATCATACATGGCAAGGGAATCATATGGGGATGGATTGGCGGCGGCTGCGCGCAGCCCGTGGTAGTGAAAGAAGCAATGAAAGCACTGGTGGATGGCAAGCCGAAGCTGGTGCGCATCAGCCCTTCTGCGACGAATCCTGAAGAAGGAACAGTGGATTACACAATGACGTGCCACAGCGGAGGCGCTTTGGATATCTATCTGGAACCTGTATTGCCAAAGCCACGGATCGTGATACTTGGCCGATCACCGGTGGCGCAATTCCTGGCGCAACTGGCCAACACGATTGGATACTCGGTAGCCGTGGTTACAGATGAAGCAGCGAACGGCGGTTTTTCCGGCTCGGAGTTGATTGAGGCAAAAAAATTTAGTCTGGAAAATGCGCGCGTGACTCCAGAAACTTTTATTGTGGTTTCAACACAGGGCGAAGGTGACGAAGAGGCCCTGGAGCAGGCGTTGAAGACGAATGCGGCTTACGTTGCTTTTGTGGCCAGCAAGACGAAGGCCGGCAAGGTGATGGAATATCTGCAACAGCAGGGGATGAACGTGGAGAAAGCCAGGCATGTACGCGCACCGGCGGGGCTGAATATTGGGGCGAAGTCTCCAGAGGAAATTGCGGTAAGCGTGTTGGCGGAAATTATCCAGATGCGGGCCAACACGGTAAAGACGGCATCCCAGCCCAAGGCAAGCACTGCACTTCCTGTGATCAATCCTCCAATAATCGATGACGAAGCGAAAGATGTGATTTGTGGAATGATGGTGAATAAGAGCAAAGCGAAGCATCAGGCGGAATATCAGAGGAAAGCTTTTTACTTCTGCTGTGCCGGATGCAAGCAGATTTTTGAGAAATCTCCGCAGCAATATCTTGTGCCCGCAGGTGTGTGATTCTTGTCTTAAGGCAGCCTGCCATAAATTAAAGAAAACTAATAAATTGACCCATGCACTTCAACTTTGTGGCGAATAAGTTGCATAGTTCTAAGATTGCGCGGCCTTTAGTAATCTCTAGTTAGGTTCTCTTTGTTCTTTTTAATGCGCTGAGCTGCTTGAATGCGATAACGTAACAAATGCAAGTGAGGTGCCTGAATGACGGATAGTAACGGGGCCCTTTCCGAACGGTTACGAAGATTGTCTGACGAACTGAGAGGATGCGAACTTGAGTTGAAAGCCGGGTCAACTCCAGAAAGCACTCTTCTCCAGGAATTTCGGCAGGTTTTGGATAATGCTCGCATGACGGCCTGGACCGTGAGCGAGTTGGTGAATGCCGCAGAATCACAGAAAGATCCCGCAAGAGTTTTATCCTTTATTGCCGCGGAACGATTGCGCCGTTCCACCCAAATGCTGAAGGACCTGTGCGCTGATATTGATGAGCAAGGCGTAACCTGGCAGACCAGCGGCGTGCAAGGTCTATTTGAAACCGTTAGCGTGCTGCAATTACAACTGGGCAAGATGATTGACCAGCATCGGAGCCGGTTTGAGAGCGCCAAAGGGGCAAAGCGTTGAGCTGCTTCACGCCCCATAAAACGATCTAAATCTAATAAAATAATAGAGATAATGGGCCTTAAAATATTTTACACAAATTAACTAAAGAATTAGTTACTATTTTGTTTCGAGCTGCGTCTAATTAGTAACGGAGAAAATCTCTCAGGGAAGTTAAAGGAGTTAAAAGGCCGTGCCGCCGAAACAATCTCCCACGCTAACGGAAGCTGAGCTGCGACTTATGGAGGTGTTGTGGCAAGAAGGACCGGCCACGGTGCATCAGGTTTTGGAGGCGCTGCCGGAAAAGTTTCCGCTGGCCTATAACTCTGTTTTAACAACGATCAGAATTCTGGAACGCAAAGGGTATGTTCAGCACGTGAAAGAAGGGCGGGCACACGTATATGCTCCGCTGGTGGGCAAGAAGGAAGCCACGCGCTTTGAGATCAAGAATCTGGTAGGGCGCTTCTTTAAAGACTCGCATGAACTTTTGATGCTCAATCTTCTGGAAGACAAAAGCATTAATGCTGACGAGCTTAAACGGTTGAGCCAACTCCTGCAGAAGCAAGGAGAGAAACCGTGAACCTTGCCGCCAGCTTGTATGGAATCCATTTCGTGGGGATGAACTTCAGCAACATAGCCGCAGCTGCCGCTGAGCGGTTGCTCTATGGCGCGGTTGCCGGCACGCTGCTGGCGATTGCGATCTGGTTTTTGCTGGAGTTGCTTCCTAAAAGAGATTCGCGCACCAGCTTTGTTGTATGGTTCTCAACTTTACTGGCAACGGCGATTCTGCCTTTCTTCAAACTACATTCCAGCGGCAGTGTGATGGGCGAGCCCCGCGCTGTGATGACCGTTTCAACTTCATGGGCATGGTATGGCTTTCTGGCCTGGGCGATTATTGCTCTGGCGGGTTTAGCTCGCGTGGCGCTGGCGACATTGCAGGTACGCAGGCTGCGCGCGCAATCAGCTCCTATCGACATGCAATGCCTGAGCGTTGACTTGCAGACGTTGATTCAGCAATCCCAGAGGTCACGTGCAGTTACGTTGATGGTTTCAAAACAGATTGAAGTGCCTACTGCGATCGGCTTTGGCAAGCCGGCAATCATTTTGCCCGCGTGGCTGCTTGAATCCACGCCTGCGGAAGAGTTGAAGTACATAC
>DASXLK010000033.1:0-3698 GCA_036496365.1 Candidatus Angelobacter sp.
GCCCAAAGATCTCCTGAAGTACAATCCGCATATTCTTTTCTGATAGAGCAGGCGCATCGGCTAAAGGATCCACATCTGCGCACGCAAACTCTGGATGCACTAACTAATCCCCAAACCTGCGTCACTCATCGTGCGGGCGTAGACGAAACGAAGAAAAACGCGCTTCTGCAGCAGTTGCTGACTGCTGGCCTGCTGAACCCCGCAGATGGCGCGGCTTTTCCAGGTGGTGCGCTCGCTGGAGTATTTCCTCCCGTTCTAAACGAAGGCAGCAGTTGCCCGCATCTACCGCAGGCATTTTTCTCCGCGCCGGGCAGTGTTTATGGTGGACACCATTCTTATCCCGGCGGTTTGCCAGTGCACGAATCCAACAACGACATTTCTGATCAGAATCTGGCCGAGCAGTATCGTTCGGTATATGGCAACTCGTTCTTCGGACTTCCGGTGGTCTCCCGCAATCAATTCTTCGGACTAGGTAATACTCCAGGATTCGTCATTGATCAGGACATCATCATCGGCGCGCCGCTGTGGCATGACTGGGCCAAGAGCATCGTGTTCCAGTGGAACGCGGACGGATCGGAATTCCCCGAGCTGAACTTCGGCGGCAACGGCACAACCGACAACTTCGGCGGAACTGCTGGCGACTCCCGCACCGGTGGCCACCACATCATGAGCATCGCCGAAACCATGAAGCGCGGATTTTCTCCTGCATTCGTAATTACGCAGGCGTCGGCCCATTCAGCCCCAACCTCGGGCAGTGAATACAAAGTTGTGAACTGGCTGCGGGCGGCGGCGATTCTAGCGCAGATTGATCCGGTACGGGCGGGATATCTCACCATAGACAAGCAGGGCAATTTCCGGCTGCCTGCTCTGCGTAAACTCGGCGATGTTGATTTGCCGGGCGCAACTCCCACGCAAGTCAATTTGCTGACGGAATACACGTTGCACAATTTGTCAGACGCCGACTTTACTTACTCCGGGCCGGCCGTGACAGAGGTCGAAATTGCGTTACGCCAACTGGCTCCGCAATTCGGCTACGATCCGACTGACGTTTCCCGCTACAACAACTCTTTCCGCAACCCAGCCTTCAGCTTCCTCACAGCGGAGCGTTTACAGATCATTCTTGGCAACGCCGGTTTGAAGGGTGTGAAAGCACAACTCGACAAACTGCGCTCACTCGGAGTGATCTGAACTGCCAGCGCTCCTCTCCTAACACCGCCGGGTCTGATCCGACATTCGGATTCGGCGGTGATCCTCTCGGAAAGAATAGAGAAAAAAGTCTTTGAGTCAGTAGATACAATCTCTGACAAATGTCCTACTGAATATGTGAACTAAAAATCTTCGGAAACCCGCGTGCAACGGGCGAAGTCACGTAATTCTTTCTAAGGGGCTGGCAATTCCTACGTATCAGGGTCACCTGATTACCATGTAGTTTGAGTAATTTACAAATGGCATAGCGGATGCAAAAGGAAAGAACAGACGAAGTGGCGCGCAACGGGGCGCTCTCGAGAATAAACTTCGGCCAGAGGTTTTCTTGGGCGCCCCTTGCTTTTCACGAGTGATACTCCCCTCGGCCCTCCCCCGGGTTGACGCAACAAAACAGGAACTAAGCCAGAATCAGGCGCTCTTTCAGATCAATTCCAGCTCCCTTTAAAAGTCCCGCAACATTAGGTTCTTTGAGCCGCGAAGCATCGAATTCCACGCGAACTGTCTGTTCTGCACTGGCAAACTTCACTCGCCGTATCCCATAGACCTCGCGCAGGTTATCAATGGCCCGCATAGCGGATTCGGTGGGAGTTGCGCCGTAGCGGTAGACGACTTCCAGCTGAGTCATTTGAGTCAACCCTCCTTCTACAAGATACAACATCGGAGTCGCCGGATATCCGAGAACCATCTAATATGTCCCTTCCCGACCTCGTCGGGTTAAACAAGCTAAATGGACATGAGCCAAAATCCAGCAACCGGAGTCATTGATCCGGTTTGCGGTATGACCGTCGACCCTGCGACAGCTTTGCACAAGGTTGGACATGACGGGAAAGATTTCTACTTTTGCTGCCGAAGCTGTGCCGAAAAATTCTCGGCAGCCCCGGCACAATATTTGAATAAAGCGCCGAAACCGATGTCAGGACTAGTCACGTTGGGAATGCCGAGTCCGGCTCCGGTCAAAGTGGTGGAACCGACCACTCACGCTGGCGCTTACGTTTGTCCGATGTGCCCCGAGGTGCGTGAGTCGAAACCTGTGCCGTGCCCAAAATGCGGTATGGCGTTGGAACCAGAGAATCCACACGCTCCCAGGATCGAATACACCTGCCCGATGCATCCTGAAATTGTGCGGACTGAGCCAGGCTCTTGCCCAATTTGCGGCATGGCTCTCGAACCTCGTACGGTCACCGCGCATCTGGAGGAAAATCCAGAGCTCGCTGACATGAGTCTCCGGTTTTGGGTGAGTGCTGTTCTGACTACTCCGCTGTTGGCGGCTGCTATGGCGGACATGCTCCCCGGTATGCCAGTGCAAAACGCATTGCCCACCGGCTGGCTCCCGCGGCTCGAGTTGGTCTTGGCCACGCCGGTTGTGCTGTGGGGGGGATGGCCATTTTTCCAACGCGGCTGGGCTTCCATCGTGAACCGTTCCACCAACATGTTCACGCTTATCGCCATGGGAACTGGCGTCGCATATTTATTCAGTCTGGTAGCAGCCGTGTTGCCGGGGATTTTCCCCGCATCGTTTCGTGAAATGTCCGGCGCGCCTCCGGTTTATTTCGAGGCTGCTGCGGCAATCGTCACACTGGTGCTTCTGGGGCAAGTCCTCGAACTCCGCGCCAGAAGCCACACTGGAGCAGCCATTCGCGCATTGCTGGATCTGACGCCTAAAAAAGCCCGCATCATTCGCAACGACGATGAAATGGATATCCCTCTGGAACACGTGATGACCGGAGACCGCCTACGCGTACGTCCGGGCGAAAAAATTCCAGTAGATGGAGTCGTCTTGGAAGGTAACAGCGCCGTGGATGAATCTATGATCACCGGCGAATCCATCCCGATCGAAAAAGAACCGGGCAGCAAAGTGATCGGCTCGACAGTTAACGCCACCGGATCATTCATCATGCAGGCCGAGCATGTAGGCAGTGAAACGCTGCTGGCGCAAATTGTTCAGCTAGTCAGTAAAGCCCAACGTAGCCGCGCCCCAATTCAGAAGTTAGCCGATCGTGTAGCTGCGTGGTTCGTCCCAGCGGTGATCGCCATCGCCATACTTACCTTTATTCTCTGGAATGTATTTGGCCCTCAGCCTCGCCTGGCGCATGCGGTAGTTAATGCGGTAGCGGTGCTGATCATCGCCTGCCCATGCGCATTAGGATTAGCCACGCCGATGGCCGTAATGGTCGGTACTGGGCGAGGCGCACATGCCGGCGTCCTAATCAAAAACGCAGAAGCGTTGGAAATTCTAGAAAAAGTAGACGTCCTGGTAGTGGACAAAACCGGAACCCTAACCGAAGGCAAACCAAGAGTAGTCAGCATAAACACTGCTGACCCAAAAGCTGCGGAGCAGCGAAAGAATGCAGCCCAAGCCCCGGAGGGGCGAAAGAAAATCACAGCCGAAGTAATGGAAATGCTGCGCCTGGTTGCCAGCCTGGAGAAGGGAAGCGAGCACCCTTTGGGTGCCGCGATCCTGACCGCGGCAAAAGAAAACAATCTGACCCTCG
>DASXLK010000034.1:0-8592 GCA_036496365.1 Candidatus Angelobacter sp.
GCTGCGTTTTGCTTAGGAAACAAGAGCGGCTCCAGCAATACCTGGCGCGTCTCTTCTGAGGTCAGTCGCTCGTCAGCAGAATAAAACTCCACCGCTCCGCGGCGCGATTGCCGCATGGAGAGCATTCCGCCCTCAGGCACCCCCGCGCTTTTTGGGCTGATGGCCGAATACTCATAACGCACGTTGCGATTCTCAAAATCAGCGGTAAGCGTTACTTCCAATCCTGAAGCCGAGTTCTTGAAGCGATACTGATTGCCGCCGTCCGTGGAGAGGTCAGCGCCAGTGCCTTGCGCATTAAACTCCGTCACATCGGCGCGCAACTCATCGCCCAGTGCTGTCCAGCGTGCGCGTGCCGCTGCCGCAAATTGATTTTCAGGGTCGGGTTGATTCCCGGACTTCTCAGAGGTTTGGCGAAGGTGTTCCTGTATCCAGCCCATGTTGATGGGATGGTAAATTCAGCAAAGCAGGATGGCTGGCTGTTCCCAGGGATTGAAAAAGAAGCTTCCTGAAAAGAAAGCGCGGCCCCTAAAAGCCGCGCTAGAGAATGCCCTGGATACGGCAAATTATTCCTGCTTGGCAGGCGTCTCAATCTGTACAAACTGCCAGCCAAAGCGGCCCTTGATGCAGAGATTGCCGTGCGTCACGCTGTGATCGAGAGGTGAACTTACTTTCACGATCTTATTATCCTGCTGATGCACCGTCAGGTCACAGCCCACGCCGCAATAGGGGCAGATGGTATCAGTTTGGGTCTGGCGGTCTTCGTTCCAGGTGCCGGCCTGACGCATGTCATATTCGCTCTTGAACATCAGCGCGCCGGTAGGGCAGACTCCAATACAATTGCCGCAGTAGACGCAGGCTGAGTCGGGCAACGGCACGTCAAATTCCGTGGCGATGTGCGCCGAGAAGCCACGGCCAGATACAGCGATGGCAAAGGTATTTTGCGCGTCCACGCCGCAGGCTTCCACGCATTTGTAGCAGAGAACACACTTGGAATAGTCGCGAACGTAAAGGTCATTGTCGATCTTTACCGGCTGGGCTACCGTAGCTTGCTGTGTACCAAAGCGTTCAGGGTTCGCGGCATATTGCTCAATATAGCCCTGCATATCGGGAGCAGTGGAAAGATCAACGGAAGATGCAAGAAATTCCAGGACCAGCTTGCGGCTCAAGCGGACGCGCTCAGAGTCCGTCTTGATTGACATGTTCGGCTCTACCTTGCGCGAGCAGGCGGGAACCAGCGTGCGTGCGCCTTCCAACTCCACCACACAGACACGGCAAACGTTCACTGGCGTGAGGCTTTCCAGATAGCAGAGCGTCGGCGTTTCAATGCCAATTTTTTTTGCGGCATCAAGAATCGTGGAGCCTTCCGGCACGGAGACAGCTTTCCCGTCGATCTTAATTTCGATCATACGGCGTTCTGGTCGCGGCGGAACTTGTGGAATAGGCCCGCGAGGGACGGGAATCGTCGGTTGCGGCGCGTTCAGCTGTTCGTTGGTTGTTTGTGTGTTTGTGGTGTCGCTCATTGGAATAGGCTCCATCGGTTTAAGGCCGACTCCAGAGCACTGGAAGCAGTCTGGCCGAGACCGCAAATTGAGGCATCGCGCATGGCTTGCCCCATTTCCTTCAACATCGTTACTTCCTGTTCGGTGGAACCAAGCGGCTTACCGTCTGTCAGTCGCTTCAATGCTTCTTCCTGGCGTGTGACGCCAACGCGGCAGGGAACGCACTGTCCGCAAGTTTCATGGTGAAAGAAGGTGGCAATGCGCAGCAGGATGCGGCGAAGATCAATTGTGTCGTCAAACAGCATTACAACGCCGGAGCCAAGCGTGGCTCCAATGGCGCGAGTGCCTTCGAAGGTCAGCGGCGTATCGAGTTCCTGCGGCGTTACAAATGCGCCTGCTGCGCCACCCAGCAGGACGGCTTGAAGTTTGCCGCTGCCGGTTACGCCTCCGGCAAGATCGATCAACTGGCGCAGCGTTGCTCCCATGGTGATTTCATAAATGCCCGGACGTGCAATGTGTCCGCAAAGGCAGAAGAGGCGTGTACCGGCTGAGTTTTCTGTGCCCAACTTGGCGTAGGCAGCGCCGCCATCATGCAGAATGCCGGGAACGTTGACCAGAGTTTCCACGTTATTCACGGCCGTGGGCTGGCGGAACACGCCGGCCTGCGTAGGGAATGGAGGCTTGTTGCGCGGTTCGCCACGAAAACCTTCAATTGAGTTGAAGAGCGCGGTTTCCTCGCCGCAGATATATGCACCCGCGCCACGGCGAATTTCAATATTGAATTCAAAGCCGCGGTCCAGAACATTTGGCCCCAGTAATCGGTTCTTTTCGGCGACATCAATAGCGTGTTGAACCTTTTCTGCAGCCAGCGGATACTCGCCGCGCAGATAGATAAAGCCGTGCCGAGCGCCGGTCACAAAGCCGCCAATCGTGAGGCCTTCAATCAGTGCAAACGGATCGCCTTCCATCAGAATGCGGTCTTTGAATGTGCCAGGCTCGGATTCGTCAGCATTGCAGATGATGTAATGCGCACGCTTTGGATTGTTTTCCAGCAAGTTGCGCTGTTGAAAGAGTGCTTCCCATTTTTTTGCCGTAGGGAAAGCAGCGCCACCGCGGCCTAAAAGTTTTGAAGCGGAAAGTTCGCGCAACACGCCTTCCGGCCCCATGTCGATGGCTTTCTTTAAAGCTTCATAGCCGCCCGTGCGGCGATAGTCTTCCAGGCTGCCCGAACTGCCATGGCAAATGCGTTCCAGCAGACGTAGTTGTCCAGTGCCGTTTGGTTTCGTGCCTGCTTGCGGAACGCTGGCTTTGAGGCTGAGAGTGTCAGGCTCAGCGGGAAGTTTATCGGCCACAGCATCATTGAGTAATTGCACAATGCCATCCGCTGTCGCTGGAGCAAGAACGCGCTCCTGATGTTTTTCACCGGCAACGCTCACCATGGCAGCTGTTGCGCGCTCACACAATCCCAGGCACTGGCTGCGTAGCCATGTGCCGCGTCCGTCTGCGCATGGAGAGCCTGCTGGGCCAAGCTTCTTTTCCAGGTCAGAGCAGATCTTGTCAGCGCCATGTGTCATGCAGGCAATGTCATCGCAGACATGGGCCACAATCGGTGGTCGAGGCTCAAGCGAGAACAGGCCGTAAAAGGAAGCGACACCGTAAACTTCAGCCGGAGCCACATCAAGCCGCGTGGCAACGTAGTTCAAAGCGCCGAGGCTGATCCAGCCGATATGGTTTTGAATTCCGTGCAGAACAGGGAGAAGCAGGGTACGCTGATCGCTGGCTTTATGCGCGCCACCAAAAGCAACGTGGCCATCGGTCTCCATGGCCCTCTCACCACCTGTCCAACCTGATTCCGGCACGCCCAATATGGAATCTACAGCGGCTTTTTCTTCATGAGTAGCGGTCGCACCTGTCAGGTGAAGGTCCAATTATTCCTCCGCAAACTTTTCAATCCGGATGGCAGTTGCCTTGAATTCTGAAACTCCGGATTTAGGATCCACAGCATTGTTTGTCAGGTCGTTTGTTGCAATCTGGTCATGGGCGTGTGGCGACAAAAAGGCAAGTCCAGGGCGCAGGCCCGGATCGAAACGTATCGGCGCATCCACAGTGCCACGACGTGAATACACGTGGACCCTGTCGCCATCACTGAGCTTGTATTTGCGGCCATCTTCCGGTGAAAGCATCAGGGCTTCCTTGCGGCGCAGAGGCGAGGCAAACTTGTTGGTTTGCACGCCGGTGTTGTAATCATCCAGACGGCGGCCGGTGGTCAAGCGAATCGGATATTGAGCGTCCAGCTTGTCCACAGGCGGCGCATTTTCCACCATGTGAAATGGCGCGCGCGGCCCAATCAAGGGATCAGCCCACAATCTTCCGTGCAAAAATATTTCGCCGGGATGGGTTTCGTCAAAGCAGGGCCATTGAATTCCGCCAAGCTCTTCCAGCCGCTTGTAACTCATGCCTCCAACCATGGGGGTAAGTTTTCTCAATTCATCCCAGATGCACTCTGAATCGGCGCATCCCCAGTCATGGCCCAGACGGCGCGCCAGGTCATAAACGATCTCGATATCGTTGCGCACTCCTTCTGGCGGAGGCACTGCGGCACGCACGCGCTGTACGCGACGTTCACTGGAAGTGACCGTGCCTTCGGTTTCGCACCAGCCGGCTGTACCCGGCAACACAACATCTGCCAGTGCGGCGGTTGAGGTATAAAAAAGATCTTGCACCACCAGAAATTCCAGTCCGCCCATGATTTTGGTTACGTGATGGCGGTCTGCTTCTGAATCGATGGGGTTCTCGCCCAACACATACACCGTAGTCATTTCACGGCGTTCCATGGCCTCAAACATATCGCTCAAGTGCCAGCCTTTTTTAGGAGGCAGCGTTACACCGTAAGCCTTTTCAAATTTCGCGTGGATTTCCGGATTCTCAACATGCTGGAAGCCGGGGAAGCGATCAGGAATCGCGCCCATATCGCCGCCGCCCTGCACGTTGTTCTGGCCGCGCAGCGGACATACGCCGCTGCCGTAGCGGCCCACATGTCCTGTGACAAGTGACAGATTAATGAGCGCTGTTACATTATCCACCGCATTGTGATGTTCGGTGATGCCGAGCGTCCAGCACAATTGCGCGGTCTTGGCCTTGGCATACGCGTGCGCTGTTTTGCGAATAATCTCCGCGGGAACACCAGTATCTTTTTCCGCACGCTCCAGCGTGTATTTCTCAACGTGAGCTTTGTATTCTTCAAAATAGCTGGTCGAATGCTTGATGAATTTTTCATTTGCCAGGCCAGCGTGAATGATCTCGCGTCCCATGGCATTCGCCAGCGAGACATCCGAGCCTACGTCAAGGCCCAGCCACACGTCTGCCCACTGGGCCGATGTGGTGCGCCGTGGGTCAATTACAAACATCTTTGCGCCGTTGTGCACACCCTTCAGCAAATGATGAAAGAAGATAGGGTGCGTTTCACGCGCATTTGAGCCCCACAGCAGAATTACATCAGTCTCCTCAATTTCCTTATACGAACTTGTACCGCCACCCGCTCCAAAAACCGCCGCCAGACCGGCGACGCTAGGGGCGTGTCAAGTACGGTTACAGCTATCAATGTTGTTTGACCCCATCACCGAGCGGACAAATTTCTGGGCGATGTAGTTCAGCTCATTGGTTGTTTTAGAACAGCTGAACATACCAAAGTTCCGCGGGTCTTTTTTGTCAATCGACCGCTGGAAAGCGGTAGCGATCCGGTCCATGGCTTCATCCCAGGTAGCAGGACGATGGCCGCCGTTTTCGCGTACCAGAGGCTGGGTCAAACGGGCTTTCATTGGTTTAGGCATAAGGCCTCTTTGAGAGAGTGTCTATTAAAATCGTAGCACTTTTGGGGCAAAACTTACACGCTGCATACAAGTTATAGAGCTTGTATGCAGCGCCAAGGTGACAGTAGAAAATGTACTGTTCAAACGGTTTTTGTTCGTGCTACTTGCTTGGTGCTGCCGGCGCCGGAGTACCTGCTGGGGCAGCAGGTGCGGCAACCGGGGCCATTGTTGTAACTGGCGGTGGAGACTGGAACAGCTTCCGGGCATTCTTCCAGAGCTGGACTATACCCCAGCCCCATGGAACTCCCACAAACAGCCATGCCCCCAGAACCAGCACTGCAGGCGTCTTTTTTACCTGACCACTCATAAATTTGCTCCTTTTCGCGGATTATCGCGCTGCGATTGCTGGCATTAAGCCGTTGCTAGTTTTTTGTCGGTTTCTTCGCTCTGGTACCAGTACTTTGAATCCACCGGGCGCACCATGGCATTGGCCACTAAACCAACAACCAGCAGTCCAACCATGACGTAAAGCACCGTTGAGTACACATCCGTTAGAGCAACGCCTTTGTTCTTTTCATATTCACGGATGTAGTTCACCAGTACCGGGCCGAAAATACCGGCAGCCGACCAGGCTGTGAGTAATCGTCCGTGAATAGCGCCGACTTCCATGGTGCCAAACAGATCACGCAGATAAGCAGGAACAGTGGCAAAACCGCCGCCATACATACTGACGATTACGGCTGTGACAATCACGAAAAGCGGAATACTGTTCAGTCCGTGAACGCCAGTGCGTGGAGCAAACCAATAAAGGATGATGCCCAGGACGAAGAACGCAAAGTAGGTGTTCTTGCGGCCAATATAGTCAGAAACCGTGGACCAGATAAAGCGTCCGCCCATGTTGAACAAGCTGAGCAACGCCACAAAGCCGGCTGCGGCGGTGGCTGTAATCCGGCCTCGGAACAACTCTTGAATCATGGGAGAAGCCTGCTCCAGAATGCCGATGCCGGCGGTCACGTTCATGCAAAGCACGATCCAGAGAAGCCAGAATTGCAGCGTGCCAAATGCGGTATTTACTTCCACGTTGTGTGTGGTGACAAGGGCTTTCGGCTTGGCGGGAGCAACCCATCCTTCAGGTTTCCAGCCGTCTTGCGGCACGCGTACCGTGAAGACGCCAAACATCATCGCGACAAAATAAATCGCGCCCATGGCTATAAACGTCTTTCCGACGCCTAGATTAGTTTCTGTGCGGAACGCCGCCATCAGATTTGTTGCCAGCGGAGAACCGATGAGAGCGCCGCCGCCAAATCCCATGATTGCCATACCTGTTGCCATTCCTGGTCGATCAGGGAACCATTTGATAAGCGTGGAAACAGGCGAAATGTAACCGATGCCGAGTCCAATACCGCCGATGACACCGTATCCAATATAGATGAGCCAGAGCTGGTGGACTTGCACACCAATGGCAGAAACAAAGAAGCCGCCGGAGAAGCAGATGGCGGAAGCGAGCATGGCCTTGCGGGGGCCGGCTTTTTCCAGCCACTTGCCGAAAACTGCTGCCGAGAGGCCAAGAAAGACGATGGCGATACTGAAGATCCAGCCCAGGTCTGTGAATTTCCAATCCAACGCGTTCGGGCTATCCACGCCGGGAAGCGCTTTAAGCCCGCCACCCATGGTATGTATCTGCATCAGGTAATTCAGCGGTTTCTTGAACACGCTGAATGCATAGGCTTGGCCTATGGCCAAATGGATAGAGAGTGCTGCGGGAGGAACGAGCCAGCGGCTGAATCCCGGCTGAGCAATAGAACGATTGCGATCCAAAAAGGACAATGCGGCCATTGATGATACCTCTTATTGAAGTGGCGTTCTTACAGAATGCAGCAAAGCCGTGGCTGATCGATTTAACCCGGCTGCAAAATCTCCAAGACACTGTCTGAGTTATTGGGACAGGGGGCCGTCCGGGAGTGTACTCTGGTTTCGCGGCAAAGGTTAACATTTACACACACGATATATCAAATCATTTTTTTCTGATCGTCCGCGTCTGGCGCGCGCAAAAAATATTTCTATATCAAAATAACAATAAGGAGCCACGCAGTAAATGTAGTTGTTGGCGCAGATTAGAATCAAGCAGGCAAAGAGATCAATGTATGTTTTTAATCCCCTGTCAATCCATCCGTCTGTGTTTAAAGGACTTATCGCCATTAACATATCTTGATACGATGTGTCCATTGCCGCGCAGTTTGTATTTATAAGTCAGCAGTCCTTCCAGTCCAACGGGGCCGCGGGCATGCAATTTGCTGTTGCTGATTCCCAGTTCGGCGCCCAGACCATAGCGGAAACCATCGGCAAAGCGGGTTGATGCATTGTGAAAGACACTGGCGGCATCCACTTCATCCATGAATTGTTCGGCGCTGGCCCCATTTTGAGTAAGAATGCAGTCCGTGTGGCGCGAACCGTATTGATTAATATGATCAATGGCCTGTTCCAGGCCCCCAACAACTTTGACCGTGATCTTTAGATCGCCGTATTCGGTGTGCCAGTCTTCTTCCGTGGCGGGAATGATTTTGAGGTCACTACAAAGCTGCGCGGTACGCGCGCACCCGCGGACTTCCACTCCAGCAGATTGCAGGTCCTGAATTAAAGATGGCAGGAACTGGCTGGCAATGTCTTCATGCACCAGAACTTTTTCTGCCGAGTTGCAGGCCGCCGGATATTGCGTTTTGGAGTCCAGGATGACACTGGTGGCACGGCTGAGATCGGCTTCGCCGTCAACATATATATGGCAGATACCGCTGCCGTGGCCAAGCACTGGAATCCGGCTGTTTCGGAAGACATAATTCACAAACTCAGCTGATCCGCGCGGGACAACGAGATCAATGTCGCGGTCCATCTCAAGAATCTTTGCCACGTCAGCCCGGTCTTCCAGCGCGCACATTGCGTTGCCTAAAGATGGATTCACCGCAGCCAACGCCTCATGCCAAATGGAAACCAGAACGCGGTTTGTCTGCCGTGCTTCAGCGCCACCTTTTAGGATGAGTCCGTTGCCGGTTTTGATGGCGAGCGAGCCGACCTGTGGCACCACGTCCGGTCGTGACTCAAAAATTACGGCCACTACTCCCAGCGGGCAAGAGACTTTATCCAGTATCAGGCTGTCGTCTAATTCAGTGGCGGCCAGCCGCTGGCCGAGTGGGTCAGCCATGCCGGCAACGTCTCGAATCTGTCGGGCCATGTCTTTAATGCCAGCAGCTGATGTCCTGAGACGTTTTAGCAGCGGAGCAGAAGATTTG
>DASXLK010000035.1:0-14517 GCA_036496365.1 Candidatus Angelobacter sp.
ACACGAATTCCGAACCTGCTGGTAAATGGCTCCAACGGAATTGCCGTTGGCATGGCAACCAACATTCCTCCACACAACCTCACGGAAATTGTGGAAGCGGCGATTATGCTGGTGAACAATCCAGCCACCACGCTCAAAGAAATTCTGAAGGTTGTGAAAGGCCCGGATTTCCCGACTGGCGCATATATCTATGGCCGCAGCGGCATTGAAGCGGCTTACACGCATGGCCGCGGCAAATTCATGATGCGCGCCAAGGCCGCCATTGACGAAGGCGCCCAGGGGCGCAAGTCAATCATCGTGAAAGAAATTCCCTACCAGGTAAACAAAGCGAAGATTGTGGAACGCATTGCGCAGCTGGTGAATGACAAAGTAATTGACGATATTTCTGACGTGCGCGATGAATCCGGACGCGACGGCATGCGCATTGTGGTTGAACTGAAGCGCGGCGCTGAAGCGCAGATTATTCTGAACCAGCTCTTTAAGCACACCTCACTGCAGGAAAGCTTCAGCATGATCTTTCTGGCCGTGGTCAACGGCCAGCCAAAAGAGATGGGGCTGGTGCAGGCGATCCAGCACTTTATCGATCATCGCGTGGACGTGGTGCGCCGGCGCACTGTTTACCTGCTGGAAAAGGCCCGCGACCGCGAGCACATTTTGGAAGGCTACAAGATCGCGCTGGACAATATGGACGCGATCATCAAAATCATTCGCGGATCAATGTCACGCGCGGAAGCCAAAGAAAATTTGCTGGCGGCGAAATACAAAATCGTCGACAAACAGATCCAGGTAAAAGTTGGCGGCGCGGAAGGTAGGCTTTCTCCACGGCAGGCTGACGCGATCCTGGAATTGCAGCTGTACAGACTCACGCGGCTTTCCACGGATGAAATTCTGAAAGAGCTGGAAGAAATTCGCGGCAAGATTGCCGAGTACGAATCCATTCTGGCTTCCGACAAAAAGCTGCGCGGTGTGATCATAAAAGAGCTGCAAGAGGTAAAAGAAGAGTTTGGCAATCCGCGCCGCACAGAGATCATTGACGAATCCACGGAAATCACGCTGGAAGACCTGATCGCCGACGAGCAGGTGATTGTTACGGTTTCACACAGCGGATACCTGAAGCGGACGCCGCAATCCATCTATCGGCAGCAGCGCCGCGGAGGCACCGGCCGTACCGGCATGAAGACGCGTGAAGAGGATTTTGTGGAATATCTCTTCAGCGCTTCCACGCACTCTTATCTGCTGGTGTTTACCAATGCCGGACGCGTTTACTGGCTCAAGGTATATGAAGTGCCAGACGTGGGCGCAGCCGGCAAGGGCAAGCACATTGGCAATCTGGTGGCCCTGCAACCGGGTGAAACCGTGCGCACGCTGCTGGAAGTCCGCAACCTGGAAGAAGAGAACCGCTATATCTTCTTCGCCACGCGCAAAGGCACGGTCAAAAAGACGCCCGTGAAGGATTTCTGCAATGTGATGGCACGCGGCATTATTGCTATCGGAATCGACAAAGACGACGAACTGGTGGCGGTCCGACTGACGGACGGAAACCAGATTGTCTTCCTGGCGTCGCATGAGGGCCAAGCCATTCGCTTTGGCGAAGAAGATGTGCGCTCCATGGGGCGGCCGGCATATGGCGTCCGCGGCATGGACCTGGACAAGAATGATTACATCGTCGGTGTGGCCGTAACGCCGAAAGACGCCAAGACAAAAACCAATGGCAAAGGCGAACAGGAAGCTACGCCGAGCCTGATCCTGAGCGTGACTGAACAAGGTTATGGCAAACGCACTCCGGTGGAGGAATACCGGTTGCAGACGCGCGGCGGCAAAGGCGTGATTAACGTAAAGACTACGACCAAAAACGGCAACGTGGTTGGCATCATGCTGGTGGACGAAACCTCTGAAGCCATGCTGATCAGCCAGTTCGGCAAGATCATCCGCATTGATACCAAGACGATCCGCGAAGCCGGACGCTCAACCCAGGGCGTGCGCCTGCTGCATCTGGAAGAGGGTGATCGCGTGGCATCAGCGGTGGTGCTGCAGGAGAAGACCGAAGAAGACCCGAACGGGACACTGTTGCAGTAAATCGATTGAGTGAGGTTTCAAAAACGCCTTCGGCAACGAAGGCGTTTATTTTTTGGCAGGTGCTGCAGTCTTTGAAACTGGCCAATGCAATTGGGATGTGGATTCGCAGGCGAGTAAAAAGCTCGCAGCTATTTTTTCTTTGCTGGCCTGCCGGATAGCTTTGTCTTTTTCTGCTCAGCCATAAACTTTTCCACGCCTGCACGCTGAACATAGATCTTGCCAGCGCTTACCAGCGTTCTTAAGCGACGACGCCGAATCAGATCTGATATCACCTGCCGCGTGACCCCCATGACTCCACTCGCTGCCATCGGGGGAATCCACTTGGAAGTATCAAAGTTTTTCTTTTTCAGGTCGCCGGTTTTTTCCACGGCGGGGCCGCGCGGCCGTCGCTTGAAGTTCATGACCTCAGAGCGGTAGAGATACATTCTGTGCTCGAACATAAACGTGGTCAGGCGCTTGCGTCGGACCAGTTCCCATATTGCCTGGCGCGACACGCCCCGAAGTTTGGCAGCTTCGCTCTTGGAAACCCATTCCTGGACGTTAAAGACTTGCGGTTTTTGTGGATCATCGGTCATCGGAGAAAGCCAGACATTAAGAAATCTTCTTGCTGATATCGAGAATAAACTAAACCAAGGCGCTAGAGTTTTGTCCTTTCTTGTTTGTTTATTTAAAAATCAGAGACGCGGGTCAACCGGCTCACTTTCCAGGGCGAGCACGCCAAAAACACATTCATGCACGCGGCGCAGCGGCTCATGGCGGACAAAACGTTCCAACCCTTCCATGCCCAGAGCGAATTCGCGCAGCGCGAGAGACCGCTTGGCGCCCAGTCCGCGATGGCGCAGGCGGTCAAGGTTTTCAGGAGCGGTATATTCCGGCCCATAAATGATACGAAGATATTCGCGGCCACGGCATTTCACGGCGGGCTGAACGAGGCCTCGGCGGCCGGTAGCAATAAAATCCAGCGGCTTGATCACCATGCCTTCGCCGCCGCTACCGGTCATTTGCTCCCACCAGGTTGACGCACTCGCCTGCGATTCGCCGTCCGCGAGGTCCACCAGCATATTGGGTGTAGCCAGAAGGAATTTTGGATCGTGCGCGCAGATACGCGCGATGGTTTCCATGTGCCACGCATGATCTTTTCTGGCATGCAGAGCATTTTCCGTGGCCAGTATGTGAAAAGGCGCAAGACGCAGATCATCGAGTGAAGAGACCGACCAGCAATACTGGCGGTACGCCGCTACATATTTTTCCGCCATCTCAAGCCGCTGGCGATAGCGAACTACAAGCGGCTCGACCTCAGTATTCGCATTACGCGATGCTGAAGTTTCCAGGGCAGCAATAGCGTCCGGCAATGCAGCGCGAGCAGCAGCTCCTGCGGGCGCGTATTGCTGGCGCAAGAGTTCCTGCGCCTTGGCGGACCAAGGCATGAGTTCACAATCCAGACAGATCCAATCCGTCTTGAGTTCTTCCCAGATACCTGCGGCAGAGATGGCATTCTGTACACGCGCAAAAAATTCAGTTTCAAGCTGGCGGTCATTGAAAAAGCGCCGTCCGGTGCGGGTATAGCAGATGCCGATGCCTTCATCGACGACGCCGAAGCGTTTGGTGGCGGCTTCCGCATCTTTGCAGATGATCACCACGGCGCGCGAGCCCATATGTTTCTGCTCACAGATCACGCGGCCGATGCCTTCATGACGGAAATAACTGAATGCCTCATCCGGATATTCCAGCAGTCCCTCACGCTTGCTGGTTTCTGAAGGAGACATGGTAGGCGGCAGATAGATGAGCCATTTTGGATTGGCGGCAAAGCGGCTCATGATTTCGAGCGCAGCGGTAGCGTTCTCTTCGCGAATGGTTATGTTGCGATGCAGACGCGTGGAGATGATGCGCTTACCCAGGACATCATCGATATCGAGAAGATCGTCATGCTGCTGTTGTGCGCTGAGCGGCGCAGCCAATTCGGGCTCGGGCAAAAAAGGCTTGGCCGGTTCGTAATAAGTCTGCAGCGCCGGCACAGAGACCAGCTCTTTTTCCGGATAGCGCAGCGCCGTGAGTTTGCCGCCGAAGACGCAACCGGTATCGACATTGAGCGTACGATTGAGCCATTCCGGTTCAGCAATGGGCGTGTGACCGTATACAACCATGGCGCGTCCGCGATAATCGGCGGCCCAGTTGTAGCGCACGGGGAGGCCGAAATCGTCAGTCTCTCCGGTGGTTTCACCGTATAGAGCAAACTCACGAACTTTGCCGGAGCCACGGCCCTGCATCTCTTCTTTCATCCCGGCGTGCGCGACTACCAGATTGCCATTGTCGAGAACGTAATGGCTTACGAGTTTGTCAATGAACTCCGCAGCGAGATGGGAAGCGCGCTCATGCGCTTCATCATAAATTTTGAATTGATCGAGCGAGTCTCCCAGGCCATGCGTGATCTGGACTTTTTTGCCGCGGATGGCGCGCATGAATTTGATGTCATGATTGCCGGGAACACACAGAGCATTCCCCGCGCCCACCATATCTCTTATCAGCTGCACGGCCTCAGGAATTTTCGGGCCGCGATCGACAAGATCGCCGACGAAAATGGCTTTTCTTCCGGCTGGCGGGGTTAAAGAACCTATCTCATCCTTTGTATAGCCAAGCTTTTCCAGCAGCTGCAGCAATTCGTAATAGCAGCCATGGATGTCTCCAATGATGTCGAACGGGCCGTGCTCATGCTTCAGGTTGTTCCACAGCGGCTGGCGCGTGATTTCAACCGCATCCATTTCTTCCGGGGACAAAACAATGAAAACATGGCGAAAGCCCTCACGTTCCAACCCGCGCAATGAGCGGCGAAGGTCCTGCATCTGGTTGCGGATCACGTGCGGGCCAAAGTTGCGGTCAGGCCGATTCCGGTTGCGTTCCTGGCAAACTTTTTCCGGCACATTCAACACAATGGCAACGGGCAGTACATGGTATTCACGGGCAATTTCCACCAGAGGTTTGCGCGCTTCCGGCTGAACATTGGTGGCATCGACCACGGTGAGCAGCCCGCGCGCCAGCCGCTTGCGCGCGATGAAATGCAGCGTCTCAAAAGCTTCTTTGGTTACCGTCTGATCGTTCTCGTCGTCAGAGATCAGGCCACGGCAAAAATCAGACGACAAGACTTCAGTGGGTTTGAAATGTTTGCGAGCAAAGGTAGACTTGCCGCATCCTGAAGGACCGATGAGCACGACAAAAGAAAGTTCCGGGAGCGTGATCTTCACAGTGTGAATACTCCCATCTGCGTTGGTGAACCAACTTCAGGATCTTCCGGGCCGACGGGAAGAAACTGGACGGTATAACCAAAGCGCGAGCAGATGGAATCAGCCCAGGCGCGGAACTGCGGGCGCGTCCATTCAAAGCGATGGTCTTTGTGGCGGAATTGTCCGGCGGGCAGCGTTTCAAAGCGCACATTGTATTCAGAATTGGGCGTGGTGATGACTGCCTGCTTGGGGCGCGCATGCTCAAACAAAACTCTTTCAAACGCGGCCAGACGCGGCGGATCAAGATGCTCAATCACTTCCACCACGCAGGCGGCGTCATATCCGCTGAGGCGCTTATCTTTATACATGAGTGAGCCATGCAGCAGGTGAATTCGCTCTTTCTGCATGGGCGGCAGACGGTCCAGATGCATGCGTTCACTGGCTACTTCCAAGCTGCGGAAAGAAACGTCCATGCCGAGAAGATGCTGGAACTCTCTGTGCGCCATTAATTCGCGCAGAAGTTTGCCCTCGCCACAGCCGAGATCGAGAACACGCTTGGCCCCGCCGGCCTTGAGCATGGCTACGACTGAGCCCAGCCGCTGCTCCCAGAGCCTTAAAGGTTTTTCTATAGCCTGCTCTTCATTGGCATGCTTTTCTTCAGCCACATCCGGATCTGGCTGGTCTTCTTCACGCAAGCGCTCCAGCGCTTCACGCGCCAAGCTATGCTGGTATTTGAGATAGCGTCGTACAATCAATTCTTTTTCAGGATGCGAGGTCAGCCAGCCTTCGCCATGGCGAAGAAGCTTTTCCATTTCATCTTCACCGACCCAATAGTGCTTCTCTGCGTCGAGCACGGGGATCAAGACATACAAATGTGTCAGCAGATCCTGCAGGCGTGTGGTGGCGCTTAGCTCCACGGTGTAATAGGCGCTTTCACCCCATTCGGGAAAGCGTTCATCCAGGCCGTGATGCTGGATCAGTACTTGATAGCCAAGCGGTGTAAAGAGGCGGCGGATGAGGTCTTCTCCGCCACGGCATTGCAGCACAGATATTCTGGCGCTGAGCGGAATCTGTGTTTCCGCCAGCTCCTGATGGCTTTTGCTGCGGCCGCCCAGGGCGCTGGCAAATACCTGCGCAATGGCCACACTCATGAATGACGACGCAACATATGGGCGATCATTCACATACTGCGCCAGTGTACCGCCTTCACCTGACGGCCCGCGCCGATTGCGGACCAGCCCCACCGGATCAACATCAAGCAACAGTGCGGCTGTGCAGCGGTCTGCTGTAGCTTCAGGATAGAAGACATGCGCATGGCCGAAAGACAGCTCAAAGCTCTGCGTACGCGACGGATTCTTATGCAGAAGGTATCCGAGATCGGTAGCAGGAGACTGATGATTGGTGATAGTTAAGAGCACAAGTAACTATAGTAAATGGTGGTTGGAAAAATAGTTTCCTGCTTAATGATAAAGCCGATCATTTTTTGCATTTCCTCTGATAAGCGCAGGGTCCCTCTGGCCTACTCCCGCGCTGATGAAAGCGCGCGCTCGTTTTACGGCCATCGGGATGACGAACTTTAAAAATGATGCTATTTCGAGATATTTACGAAGTGCGCTCTGGAGTTCAAACATCTCTCTTTTGCATGCCGAACCATGCCAGCGCTGCGGCGGTGAGGAGCAGTCCGGTGGAGATGAGGCCTGAAGTGTGCAAGCCGGGGATGATCTTGTCGCGCGAGTGGCCAAGCAATGCGCCGAAGACGGCCACGCCGATGGCGCCTCCAGTTTGGCGGGCAGTGTTCAGAACGGCCGAGGCTGTGCCGGAGCGCTCACGCGGGACGCTGGAGAGAATTGCCGTGGTCATGGCCGGAACGGCCAGACCCATGCCGCCGGGGATCAGGACGAAAGCTGACATCATGCTGAGCAGCGATGTAGTTTCGTCGAGGCGAAGAAGAAAAGCATAGCCAGCCATGGCGATGAGCGCGCCGAAGATCATGGGAATGCGCGAACCTGTGCGGGCGGTGAGCCATCCGGTAATCACGTTGGAGACGATAAAGGTTGCTGTTAGCGGCAGAAAAGCAATCCCGGTGCGAAGAGCTGAATATCCGCGCGCCTGCTGCAAATAAAGGCTCAACACAAAGATGACGCCGTAATAAGTAAGGTTAACGAGAATGCCAAAGACAACGGCGGCGCTAAATCCGGGCAGGCTGAAGAATTGCAGAGGCAGCATGGGCGAAGCGGCGCGTCTTTCAACGCGTATAAAGATTGCCGCGGCCACAGCACCGAGCAGAAAGCCTGCCACAACGATTGGGTGAGTCAGGTTGCGATGTCCACCTTCAATGATGGCCCCAACAATTCCGGTGAGCGCGAGCACGGCGAGAATCTGGCCAGAAAGGTCGAGCTGGCGGGAAGCCTTCGCGTCAGAGTCGCCGGTGCGTGAATCGCTGGGAACGAATTTCAGCACCAGCAGAATGGCCAGACCGCACAAGACAATATTCACGAGAAAGATGCTGCGCCATCCAAAGGCAGCCAGAAGAAATCCCCCGGCAACCGGGCCTGCAGCAATAGAGACGCCACCGGCGGCGGTCCAGAGTGCGACCATGCGTGAACGCAGGGCAGGATTATTTTCAGAAGCGTGATTCAGAATGGCCAGTGACGTTGGAACCAGCAGTGCCGCACCTGCGCCTTGCAAGGCGCGCGCCGCAATGAGAATGCCAATCGTCGGAGCCACGCCGCAGACAACAGAAGCCACGGTGAAGACGAGAAATCCGGAGAGATAGATGCGGCGAGAGCCAAAACGGTCTCCGATGACCCCGGCGGAGATGAGCAATGCGGCAAAGCTGAGAGTATAAGCGTCGACGACCCACTGCAGGCCGGCCACTCCGGCATGGAGCGCAGCGCCAATCTGGGGCAGCGCGACGTTGACGATTGTGACGTCAAGCTGCACCACCACAAAACCAAAGCTGGTGGCGATGAGCAGCCAGAGCAAAGCGCCGCTGATCTGCGATTGTTTTCTGCCGGCGCTATTGTTATTTGCCTTGCCGCTATTTTCGTTATGCATGAATCCAGTTTGCCGGGCTTATTGCCAAGGATGTTTCACGCTGGGATGAAATGTTGAGCGGCGCAAGCACTCTTTAAACATTTCACCGGGTGATGAAATATTCATCATCGGCAAACAACTAGAATAACAGTGGTGCTGTGATGAGAGAAAAACATGCAATTGCGAGCCTGGGATCTTTGCTGGCTGATCCGGGAAGATCGGCGATGCTGCTGGCTTTACTGGAAGGTCACGCGCTGCCTGCAGGTGAGCTGGCACGGGCGGCTGACGTTTCCGCGCAGAGCGCGAGTGCGCATCTGGCAAAGTTGAGCCGAGGCGGCTTGATTACGGTGCAGCGTGAGGGCCGCTGCCGCTATTACAAACTTGCCGGGCCGCGCGTGGCGAATGCCTTGGAAGCTCTGGGCGCGATTTCAACAGTGCGTCCGGTGGCGGAATATTCGGCGGCGAAGGCCGACCAGAGCATGTTGCTGGCGCGAAGCTGCTATGACCATCTGGCTGGGCGCGTGGGCGTGGCTCTGACTGAGACAATGCAGAGGCAACGCGTAATTGTGACCGAGGGCGCATGCGATTTTCGCGTAACCACCAAAGGAGCCGAGTGGCTGAGCGGGATAGGAATCAAGATGGAGCCACTGCGCAAGGGTAAGCGTGCTTTTGCGCGGCAGTGCCTGGATTGGACAGAGCGACGTCCACATATAGCAGGCGCATTAGGCGCGGCACTGATGCAGCACTTTCTAGCGGAAGGTTGGCTCGCCCGGATACGCGAATCACGCGCTCTGCGAGTGACGCAGAAAGGGCAAAGATCTTTTACAGCCCTGGGAGTGCCGCGCGAGATGACAGCCAGTTTTGTGCAACGGTAATCTCCACCGGCATTACCTGTAAAATGCTTCCATGGCAGAAACTAAGACAGTCCGGCTTACGGAGCAGGTAAAAGCTGCGGGTTGAGCGAGCAAGCTGAGTCCGGCGGCGCTGGACACGGTGCTTGGGAAATTAGCCCGGCAACATGACCCGAATGTGCTGGTTGGCTTTGATAAAGCCGACGACGCCGGAGTGTACAAAATTTCCGCCACGCAGGCGCTGGTGCAGACGGTGGATTTCTTTACTCCAATCGTTGACGATCCTTACACCTTTGGCCAGATCGCGGCCACCAATTCCCTGAGTGACGTGTATGCCATGGGCGGCAAGCCGTTGAGCGCGCTGGGCATTGTCTGCTTTCCAGACAAGGGCGATCTGGAAGTTCTGGAACAAATCATGGCGGGTGGACTTTCCAAGATGATGGAGGCCGGATGCGTGGTGATTGGCGGCCATAGCGTGCGCGATCCTGAGATCAAGTTTGGCTATGCCGTTACCGGCATGATTCATCCGGAGAAAGTCTGGGCCAACGCCAATGCGCAGATTCTGGACGCTCTGATTTTAACGAAAGGCCTGGGAACCGGCGTAATCTCTACGGCGATTAAGCAGGGTAAAGCAAAACAATCCTGGATTGACGCAGCAATCCAGTCCATGACCACGCTGAACGCCAAGGCCGCGGAAATTGCTGCCTCTGGCAAGTTTGTAATCCACGCCGCCACGGACATCACTGGCTTTGGCCTGATTGGACACGCGAGGGAGATGGCGGCAGGGAGCGGTGTTTCGCTTCGACTCGATTCCGCCAAGGTCCCGCTGCTGGAAGGCGCTATCGACTGCGTGCGCGCGGGGCTGATTCCAGGTGGGCTGAATAACAACCGGGATTTCACTGAGTGCATGGTCAGCTATGACCAGAGCATTCCGGAAGAAATCAGAACGATTCTTTTTGATCCGCAAACGGCGGGCGGGTTGCTGCTCTCTGTAACGCGTGCGGACGCCGAGCCACTGCTGGTCGCGCTACAAAATGCAGGTGTACCGGCCGTGGAAATTGGCGAAGTGCTGCCACCCGGCAAGCCGCTGATTCAGGTGGTGTGAGATGGGATTGCCAAAATCGCCGAAATTGCCAAAATTGGCGATTGAGAACCAAACCAAACTTACCACTGATAAACATGGATAACACTGATCTGCGTGTGTGGAGAAGGGATTTGATTTTTAATCGACACTTTTTCAATTTGGAGATTTCTCGACCAGTTCATCAGTTGCAAAGGTCTCGGATTTTGTCAGCCGTGTATCAATACGACAGAGTTACCACATGCACCTGAGGCACTTGTCCATCCCAGTCCGTGGAGACGTGCTCAAGAGTAAGACGGAACGCGCGCACCTGGCCTGCCATAAGCGGTGCGGCCTCAAACGATCCGTAATCAATATAAGGCGTGCTGCGCAGCAGGATAGTCACCGGAAGCGTATCTTTTTGCGCGGTTTCACCCAGAGAATTTTTAAAGAGCACTTCAACGCGGGCGTCAGTCACTTTTCGGTCGCTGCCGTTGGTGATTTTTCCTTCAATATATGTCACGGAGCCGCCGGCAAAGTTTTGCGCCGTAGCCATGTGAAGATCGGAAATTTTGAGCTTGGCAAGATTCGGGTCACCTGGGCTGGAGCTTGCGGGCTTTCCGCCGTGACCGAACAGAATAAAAGCGGCAAGGATTACCAGCACCAGCGCAGCGCCGCCAGCCATGGGAATCCATGGGCGGTTCTGGCTTTGAGTTGCAGGAGGAGTGAATACCGGACCTTGCTCAGAATCAACCATGATCAGATTCTAATATCTAGGCCGCTGCGCTCCAAACTGCTTTAGCGTCGGCTTCGCTTTCTTGCTGCAGATGCAGGATAGTTTACTCTCCGGCAATCATCATGCCGTCAATGCGCAGGGTTGGCGACGCCAAAGAGCCGCGAAACACCAGATCGTTGCCAATCTCAGAGATGTTATTGAGCATGTCTTTCAGATTGCCCGCAACCGTGATCTCTTCCACGGGATAGGTCAGCTCACCGTTTTCGATCCATAGGCCGCTGGCGCCGCGAGAAAAGTCTCCGGTCACCATGTTCACGCCAAAACCAAGGAACTGGAATACATAAAGCCCTTGCTTGATTCCAGAGATAATTTGCTCGGGTGTGCGGTCGCCTTTTTGGAGAAAGAAATTGCCCGCACCAATACCAGGCGTTCCAGCCAAGCCTCGGGAAGCGTTGCCGGTTGATTTCATTTTCAGTTTTTTTGCGGTGTAGGTATTGAGCAGATACGATTTGAGCACGCCATTTTCAATCACCACGGTGCGGCGCGTGGGAATACCTTCACCATCAAACGGCTCAGTGCCAAAGCCACCGGGAATTGTTCCGTCATCCACTATGGTGATATTGCTGGCAGCAACTTTCTGGTCAAGCTTGCCAGCCAGAAAGGAGGATTGCCGATAGATGGCGTCACCGTTAACGGCATCAAAAACGTTGTCCAGAATCGATCCCGCAATTACGGGGTCTAAAACAATGGGAACTTGTGTGGAGGCAATCTTGCGCGAACCCAGCCTGCGCAATGTACGCCGCGCTGCTTCGCGTCCCACGGATTCAGCCGACTCCAGTTTGGATATGGTGCGCGCCAGCGAGAACCAGGAATCGCGCTGCATGCCGCCGGTTTCGTCCTGGGCAATTGGAGCTGCTGCAACTGAGCAGTAGGAACGCCGATACTCGCCGACAAAGCCGTGAGAGTTGGCCAACACTTTGTGCCCAATAGCTGCGTCAAATGAGCCGCCATCAGAATTCTTCATCCGCGGATCAGCATCCAGCGCTGCGCGCTCCGCTCGCCGGGCATAATCAATGCGCGCTTCCGGTGGAAGCGAGTACACATCTTCGTGGTAAAGCTGGAGATCGCCGGATAACGAGCCCATCTGGTCCTGCTCAGGAATGCCGGCATAAGCATCTTCTGAGGTGATTCGCGCCAGCTCCATTGCGCCACCCACCAGCCGCTGGATACCATCTTCAGAAAAGTCGCTGGAATAAGTGCTGGCCGTGCGTTGGCCAATAAAAACCCGCAGGCCCAGCGCTCGAGAGCCCGACTCTTTAAGCGTCTCTACTTCGCCCATGCGTACGACGGTAGAAAACTCTGAGCCTTCACGCACCACGGCTTCAGCCGCTGTTGCGCCGGCCTTTTTTGCGCGAGAAACTACTTCTGTCGCCAGATCACGCAGATCTGAATCCGCTCCGCTCACTGTTTGTGTATACGTTGCCATCAGGTTTTATTCGATCTTTAGTTCTTTAAGTTCCAGAGTCTTTGAGTTTAGGACCTTTGAGTTCTAGCGAGCAGTGCCGCCCACGGTCATGCTGTCCAGTTTCAAAGTGGGAATGCCAACGCCGACCGGCACGGATTGTCCATCTTTGCCGCAGGTGCCAACGCCTTCATCCAGTTGCAGGTCGCTGCCCACCATGGAGACTTTGGTCAGCGCGTCTGGCCCGTTGCCAATCAATGTGCAGTTCTTGAGGGGTGCGGTAACATGGCCATCTTCAATCATGTAGGCTTCAGACGCGGAGAAAACAAACTTGCCGTTTGTAATGTCCACCTGCCCACCGCCAAAATTCACCGCATAAACGCCCCGCTTTACCGAGCGGATAATATCTTCCGGAGAATCATCACCGGCCAGCATGTAAGTATTGGTCATGCGCGGCATGGGGATATGCTCATAACTTTCGCGGCGGCCATTGCCGGTATCAGGCATGCCCATGAGCCGGGAAGAAAGCTTGTCACTCAAATAGCCTTTCAAAATTCCCTTTTCAATCAGGACCGTATTTTGCGTCGGCGATCCTTCATCGTCCACGTTGATAGAGCCGCGACGCGAGGGGAGCGTGCCGTTATCCACGACCGTGCATTTATCTGAAGCTACGCGTCTGCCCAGCATGCCGCTGAAAGCCGATGTACCTTTGCGATTGAAATCAGCTTCCAGCCCGTGGCCAATCGCTTCATGCAGAAGAATTCCCGGCCATCCCGGCCCCAGCACAACTTCCATTTCGCCTGCAGGAGCTTCGCGCGCGTCCAGCTGAATAATCGCTTGCCGTGCGGCATCATTGGCAAAGTGTTCCGGGGTCTTTTCCGTTAAGAAATAGTCAATACCCACGCGTCCGCCGCCGCCGGCAGCTCCTTTAGAAGAAGTTTCTGCCGTCTTGGCGATGCAGCTCACGCTGAAACGCGCCATCGGCTGTACGTCCGTGGCAAAAGTTCCGTCCGAGCCGATCACCAGAATCTGCCGCATCTCGTCAAAATAACCGCTGCGCACCTGCACAATGCGCGGATCATATTGCCGGGCCGCGCGGTCGGCACGCATTACCAGCTCCAGTTTGGTTGCGATGTCAGAGTCAGCCGAAGGGGATGCGACAGGATACAAATGGTGATTTAAATTCTCTTTCAATCCTTGCACCGGGCTCTTCGCCGGACCACGAGCAATCAGGGCAGCCGTTCGGGCAGCACGCAGAATTTTTTCCGGGGCCAGATCGTCCGTATAGGCATAGCCCGTGCGCTCATCGGCCAGAACGCGTACGCCGCATCCTGCGGAGATTCCCTGCGAAGCCGATTTCACTATTGATTCATCCACGCTGATCGAAGTCGACGTCAGGTATTCGAAATAAAGGTCTGCATAGTCGCCACCGGCAGAGAGCGCCTCGCCCAGGTAGCGCTGAAGATCATTAGGAGTAATGCCAAACTTCTGGAAGAAAAGATTTTGATTTTGTGTCATTGGCTCTTTTATTGGATGCTCTGCGGCAAAAAAAGGAGCAATCCTGAACTTTATGCTTCTATTGTCGCACTTTTCTACCGTCGCCCTGAATTGAAGAATTAAAATTCCTGGGCAAAAGTACAAGTCCTTGTATTTTTCTCATTTTTTCAGTGAAAATGCCCCCCGATTCCCATACTTAGAAGCTCAACAAAAGCGTGCTAAGATTCCCCTAAGGCGGGTCAATATGCAGCCATCTGATCGCTCTCGCATCAGCACTATCCTCCACCGCTTTCTCAGCTGGATCAAGCGCGGTGTGCGCAAAGAACCGGAGCCGCCTGGATATCCCGGGGACCCTTATGCCTATGTGACCACTCCCCAGGAAGCCTCGCCCTTCGGGCCGTAGTGCTGCCGCCGTAGCCGAGCTACCCGAAGAATAAAGAAGTAAGCAATCCGTCGACGGGTGTTGTTATGCGATAGGACGGACCTGCAGGGCTTTTTCCGGGCCACTTGCCCATTTCTTTGCAGCCACCATTCGTTGGATCTGGTTCACGCGCTCTTCTGGCAGCGGATGCGACCGGAAA
>DASXLK010000036.1:0-12483 GCA_036496365.1 Candidatus Angelobacter sp.
TATATGCGCAGCCGGCTCGGCGGAGGCATTGTAGATTTCTATCGCCAGCAGGCCGCCGGGGAAGTTCAGCCCTCCGGCGAAAGCCGCAAAAGAATCGTACGACCATCTGCTGCGGGGATTACTGAAGAAGCATCTCTGTCCCGCGATGCGCTTGCCCGCCTTGTGGTTGAAGCTGTCACTCAAGGCAGCCAGATCCAATGTAATGCCAAACAATATCCAGAGATCCGTGTATCGCTTCTCAGCGCTGCCGGTCTGTCAAAAGATTCTCGTTCAGCAGAAGATTCACAAAAGGAATCTGGGGTGCCACATGAATCGCAATCTCTGCTTATCAACCAGGAAATTAACCGGCTCGATCTTTTATTTGGATATCAGGAAT
Organism: Candidatus Angelobacter sp.; assembly: GCA_036496365.1. Lineage (GTDB taxonomy): Bacteria > Acidobacteriota > Terriglobia > Terriglobales > Acidobacteriaceae > Angelobacter. Next base: position 377 of record DASXLK010000036.1, read on the forward strand.
GAAAATCGTAAAAACGAAATCAGATGCTTAGCTGCAAGACGCGTTGACCCAGCAAATTTCAGTGGAGCGCAGCCGCCTCGGCGGCGTTGCAACTGCCAGAGAAATGATCGTTGTACTTACAGACTCTCAACCACCTGTCATCCTGAGCGAAGCCACCATAACGTATATTTCTCAAGAACTGAACGGCGCGTAGTCGAAGGATCCCGAGAATGGCTGAAGCGCTCATGCCGCATCAAGGCATTCTCACGATACAACATTTGTGATTAGAGAAAGGTTCATTTAAATACACACCGGATTGCATGCTTTTCAAAACTATCGCGATCCCGAAAAAACAAACCAATCTCTAATTTGAACTTGTATGGATACGAAAATACTTCAAGCGTATACGCTCCAGCGCCGTTAGGCGCGACAGCGAGCGCATGCGAGCCTAGCCCAGGCCGTAAGGCCTGGGTAAGCAAGAAGAAACGATTAAGCCCCGTAGGGGCGAGACAAACCCAATTCGTCCATCGCAAAATCACTGGACTCCACTGTCTGAATAGGGAGGACAACATGCAAACTGACGCGCAATTCATCGCGGCGCTGACTGCCTATTTATTTCAATCGAATGAAGCCTCGGCTGTTCCACTGTTTTACCAACCTGATGGCTCCATCAATCGCACTAAAACTCTCACTCTGCCGTGCTATGCCAATTTCACATCAGAACAATGACGGCCGGCTCGATCCACCCAGAAGCGTATTACTCACATTGGCCAGAATATGCGTTCCTTCGTGGCCCCATGCAAATTGCAGTGAGAAAACCGGTAAACCTCCGGCGCGAACCGTGAAACCCGCCGCATAAGTATGGATCCACGGATTCGATCCCAGGTCGCTTCGCAGCAATGCCACTTTGCCTTGATCGGCTGAGAGCAAAAGACCTAGTGGCCATTTCCCCAGCGTGTGCTCAAACGCTTCGCGGATCAGCAGCACATTTGGCGCGCGGAACCGATAATCCGTGTAGGCACCCAGTGAGGAATTGCCGTTAATGTCGCCTCCACCCAGCGTTGGCTGAAAATAAAACGGCACGCCGCTGCTGCCCTGCATCATGGAAAGTGATGAGAAAGCACGCAAACTCAATGTGCCTACTTTGTTGCGGCTAAATTGCGTGTCGCATGTCTTTACCCGGCTCGGCACTTCTCCCGTAATCGGGTCTTTTGGCGGTTGGTCTCCAGAGCAATCGTCGGGGCCGTTTGTTGTGCGGGCCGTTGGAAATCCTTTTCCGTAAAGCTGGAATTCATGCTGTAGATCGGCCGTCAGGCGCGTAAAGGTAAAGCGTGCATCTGCTGGGGCCAGGTAGGGGCGGAAAGAAAGGTCATAATCCAGATGCAGGCGTTTCCAGTCCGGCGCCATTCTGGCTCCAACGCCAAGTTGCAGGAAGAATGGCTGCGTCGTCAATCCGGGCGCACTCGCTTCCGTATAAAAAGACTGCGTCGTCGGCAGCAGGGAGCTATCGCTGGGCGTGCGAATATCAACCCATCGTCCGTTCAGCTCGGCATAAACGCTGGCATTGACTTTGTGATCGTTCAACGGTTTAATTACGCTCGCGCCCACAATGCTTTCTCGCATGCCAAAGAATGAGCGGCCTGAGAGTGTGCTGTCCGGTCCCTGGCCAAAGAACATCAGTTTGTTCAGCGTAATGGTCTGCGCATAAACATTGATTACTGGCTGCTCGTCGATTCCTGTGGGGTTGTCCGTGCTGATCCCCTTCGTGCCTTTTTGGATTCCCACCGGTTTCACCCGTGAATCCACAAACTTCAGGTAGACGCCGGTGCGCCATGACAAATTGGGTGACACCACGGCATCGGCATTCCATGTGTTCCGCCAGTTGCCGCTCACAGTATTGTGGCCGCCAACAAAGGCCGCTCCTGCGGCAAAGCCGTTCTGCGGAGCGATGCTCCCCACGGCAATATGCACAGGCTGCCCCGTGAATAAGACTTGGAGACAGCCAATTGGGCTCTTAAAAGGGCTGCTGAAACTGCAGCTCTTCTTGAACTGGCCCATCTCGGTCGCCGGATCAAAGTCCTTCGCGCTGGGCGGAGTCGGTGAAGGCGATGGAGTGGGGTTTGGCGTCGGCGTCGGAGTTTGCGCCAAAGCTGTGCTGGCAAAAAACAACAGCAAGATACAGACAATCGTTTTCACATCAGCCCTCATTTGCTGTTCGCGCGTTTTTTCGTTGCCGGTTTTTTAGGCTTGCCCGCCTTTAGCAGCATGGCTGTGACCTTCTGAATGTATTCGGCGGCTTGCCCTTCCGTATGCAGCGTCGCAATATTCGTGCCGGTGCGTTGTTTCGCAGGCAGCTTCTGCTCCGCTGTGCTCAGGTGAATCAACTGCATCTGGATCAATCCTGAAATCGTGCGGTCAGGATTGTAAGCTTCTTTCTCCACTGCGGGAACGTCGATTATTTTCATAGCTCTGTCCTTACAACCTGAAGGCCACACAATCGTCGTCAGGACGCATCGTATCAGTCAGCAGATCGAGAAATGTTTCTGCTTCTTTCTCTCGCTCAGTGCGGTCGTCGTACTCTCCCAGAAAACGGCTGGTCACCGTCGCGGGAATGGAAGCGTGTTCAAAGATGCGTTGCTTGCCCGGATCTTCCGTTCCGGGCACAATCGTTCCTCTTGGGATCCAGGGAGAAATCGCAATCGCAGGAACGCGCACACCCAGGCGGTCAAAATTGAAGGCCTGTCCCGTTCCAGTGGTGACTGGTTTGGCTGAATACGGCGGCTTTCCCGCCAGCCCGTCCACGCCTTTGCAGTTCGGTGGAATTACATGGTCGTACATGCCTCCATGTTCGTCGTAGACCACCAGCAGCAGCGTGCTCTTCCACAGATCGGCATTCGTGCGAATCACGTTATAAACCTGCGCAATGAAACGTTCTCCGGCTTTCATGTTGTGGTCAGGATGCTGGTCAGTTGCCAGAATCTGTCCTCCTCCCGGCCCCGGATGGTCCGAATAGTTCGGCTCGATAAAACAATATTCCGGTAGCTTGCCGGCCGCCGCGTCTTTCACAAAATCGCTGTAGACGCCGAACAGCTCCGGCTGATTTTGCAGCAGGTTCGGAACTTCCAGACTCGAGCTCTGCATATCGTAGTAATAAAGTTTCGAAGAATGGCCGCCTTTGTTCATGCGGTCGTAAATACTGAGAATCGGATCGGTAATGTAGAAAATGTTCATGTCCACATTGCCAAACGAAGTCCCGTAATGGGCGAATGCGCGATTGCACAGCGTCGGCCCTGGTATAGAGGCGAACCATCCGTTAAAGAGCGCGTATTCCGTGGCCAGCGTCGTGAGTATCGGCAGTTGTTGCGGCGTAAAGTAATACATGATCGCATGCGACTCGTCGGTATTCGTGCCTTGGGTCATGTAGCTCTTGATAAAACCCTGCATGTTGGCTACGCGATCTGGCGTCGTGTTGCCGTTAAAAATTTGCAGGTCCACGCCGGCAAAGTGGTGGTCCGGATCGTGGCCGAATTGTCCTTGGAACGCCGCTTTCGGCTGCACCAGCACCTTGGCGCCGGTGTCGTCTGGGTTCCACTCATCCCGGTTCAGCCCATTGATGTTGGAATTTGTTTGTTTCATCGCGCCTAGCATGTGATCGAAGGAGCGGTTCTCCATCATTAACACAACAATATGTTTGAGATTGTCCAGCCCTTGCGCCATGAGGAACTCCCTTCGTCCCGCATCCCGGATGCGTACGCAACTATCTCTCTTGCTTTTTCTTGCTCAATACTAAAGTGGGGTGATGGCAGCAGACGTTACATAAAGTTTGAAGATAGCTTGGAAGTTAATCGGTAGACTAAGGTGAGTCTCTTAACCTGCATTGGCAATTTTTGATTCATGAGAAAGAAGCAGTCCGTATGGTAGCGCCGCACAGTTCACTCCGCGTCAGCATTGGGTAAGGTCAGGAATAACAATGAGCCCCTTTTTGAGCAATACAAATTATGTCCCTCGGCTGAACATTTTGACCTGTTTCACCGGATACGCGCACAGCTCCTTCACCGCACACTCATAACATTGCGGGGATTTATCGCGGCAGATTTCTTTGCCATGTTGCCGCAACAACAAATGCGCCTGGGCAATGGCCTCGGCTTTGCGTGGAAGCTCTGGTTTCAACGCCTCCTGCACGGACCTGTAGGCAGCGCCATAATTTTTCTGCCACCGTCCATAACCAACGCGTGTAAGCACTCGTAGTCCGTTCCATTCCAGCGGTAACCCCGGCGATGAGCCACAAAACATCAAAATCTTTTCCGCGCCGGGGTCGCCAACATTAGGGAACTGCTTCAACGCTTTCTTGGCCTGCGCATAGGGCAGCTTGAGTATCGGGTCCAGGTCGCCATCAAACTGGCTCAGCGTGATACGTGCAATTTCCTGCCAGCGAAATACTCGCACCTTGGGACGCATGCCTCCCATCGTAGCTAGCTCCAGCAGGATATCGGGATTGGCTTTCAGGATTGCTTTCGGGGTCAGCCCGATTTGTTTCCGCAGGCCCTCGAAAACGGCGGCACGCCGCTCATCAGGCAGTAGGTAGCAGGCATTTTCCCACATCACCAGTTCGAACGGCCCTTTGGCCGGAGGCATTATGGGAGCGCCATAGCGGCTCTTAAGCTTTGCAATTATTTTTTTGAATTCCGGCATTTTATTTTGGACTAAAACAAATGCTGATCAGCGAAGACCCATGTTGAGTTAAAGCCCCTGCAGGGGTGGTACGTAATAGACATATTTATGCCTGTTAATTCCAAAATCCATTTTAATAGGCATTTTTTGGCTGTTTAATAGCAAGTTCGAACTCAAGATTGCAAGGATTGAAACCTTGCGTCGTCTGTTTTCTCAATCTCACCGCCTTCCACCATGCGCCGTAGCACGGTGTGAATAGAAGACAATAGATTCACCTGGTCTCTGCCGATACCGATTTTCAGCAGATCGTCGCGAACGTCAACCGGGCTCAGCGCCTTCTTGTGAATGCGGAACAGCCGCCGGATAGCATCTGTAAATCCCATGCCTGAGTCAATGGCAAAGCCCTCGGTCAGCAGCAGTTTGTCGATCTCGTCCGGGGACGCGCCGCACAGTTCGCCCAGTGCTTTGACTGTGTGTTTCAGTTTGCGGATTTGCAGGTCAATTTGGTCCCGTTTCTGCAGCTGTTTAAGCAGATCAAGTTTTGCTGTCTCGTAAGCCTGGCTGTATGCGGGTCGCGCCATAAGTGTCTTTAGTCTAAATAATGTCTAAACCCATAGTCAATCATTATTGGCATATTTTGTTTAGATTTATTTTTACTATTGACATTTAAAATTGAAGTGTCGTATAAGATGTCTATGCAAGACAGCAGTATGTCTTGCCTGCCGGGAGCGGCGCCGGCACCCAACGGCCTGCACCCTTTCTTCACTGAGCATGAAATTCCGCTCCTGAAGAAACCATCCTGGGCGACCTTTGTTTTGGTGCCGTGGACCTGCTTCGGCAGAGCTGCGTCTTCAAACAATGGTAGCCGGACCTGAGCGGGATTGCTCCGCCCACTCCGCGTGCCCTGGATGATCTGATTCCCAAAAACTGTCTACTCAACAAAATATTGCCATCTCAGGCCGATCCTCTTGCTTTGCCGGTCTGTGTCCGGCGAAGAGGTGTTTCCATGCATCACCATCCTGATGGCCGTGTTGTTCCGCCACGCTGTGAAGAATGTAACGCGCCACTTACTTCAGACGAACATTCGCTCACTTCAACCTCCACGCGGTTTTACTGCCTGGAATGCCAGCTTGCACTAAATCCATTTCCCCGCGAACGACCACAACAAGTTCGCCGCCACACAACTGGTGAAAGAGCGGCACTTTAGCCTCGCTAAGTGACGCAATAACCCCGGGCTTTAGCCCCGCTAATAGGCTGAATGCTCTTAGCTTTGCCTGCTCATTGCATCAGCGATTTGGCGCATATCGACATAAATAAAGCAGTGAGGCCGCCCCACGCGCCGAGCTGCGTGCAACAAGCGCGGAACGCTCTCAGCCCGCTGATCACTGCATAAGCGGTTTGGAGCGCAGCGACATAAATAAAACCACATGAATAAAAGGAAAAAATCATGACCAGAAAAAGTTTAGTTTTCATCATCGCCGTCCTCTGCGTGACCACCACGCTCGTCATGCTGTCCCAAACCTCCAGCCAGGCCCCGGAAATGGACAAAAACGGAAAGCCAATCTTGCCGCGACCCCTGCCGCACGTGGTTTACTCGCCGGCTGATCTCTCCCACAGTGGTGTCACACTGCCTGCTTCCATCGGCGGGGCTACCACCAGCACCAGTATTATCCGCGTTGGCGACGCCACCAAGATGACCGTCTTCGCCACTTGCTCGCAAAACTTTGATCTGGTCATGAATGTCTATACTGCTGACGACCAGAGCCAGTCCAATCCAACATTCACTCTCTATAACAGTTACACCATCGCCACGGCCATGGCCTCTGGAGCGCAGCAGACTTTTCTGGCTGACGAACTAGCGCCTACAGTCACCAGCGGCACACTCGCGGCTCCGGTCCGTCTGCCGCAATTGGCTGTCTCTTTCTTTGAGAAGAATGACGTTGCCACTGCAGGCGTCTGCACTGATCGCGTCATCGTCGGCTATTAACTACTAAGCGCCGCGCTGCTCGCACACGCGCTGAATCCATTTAATTTCTCAAATGCTGCGAAAGCGGTTTGGAGCAAAGCGACAAAATGAAAAGCACTGACATATTCAAGAACGGAAAAATAGCTGCGCTGGATTCCGGACTGCCAGAGCTTGGGCTTGCGGCCCGTGTCGGTCGCAAGCTCAGGAACACCATCGACGTCTGGTTTGGGCCTGATCTGCCCATGTCACCCAGTGCTCCGGCAGGCACGCCACCGCGCACACTCGATTATCCCGTCGGTTACAACATCAACATTCAACCGCGCAACATGGAGCCCATCTCGTTCCACCAGATGCGTTCCCTTGCTGACTCGTTTGATCTTGTACGTCTCTGCATTGAGACGCGCAAAGACCAGGTCAGCCGGATGCCCTGGGCCTTTCGCAAAAAATCTCAGCCCGGCCACGCGAAAAACATTGACGCTCGCGGCAACAAACCTTTCGGCGGTGAAGACAATGAAGAGAGTGATCCCCGTCTCGCGCAGTTGACGGATTTCTTTTCATATCCAGATAAAGAACACACATGGCAGCAATGGGTGCGCTTGTTGCTTGAAGACCTCCTCGTCATCGACGCCCCGGTGCTGGTTCCCATCGTCTCTCAGGATGGCGAGCTCTGGTCTCCGGGCAAACAGCTTTATGCCCTTGAGGTCATTGATGGTTCAACCATCGCGCGCAAGATCGACTCCATGGGGCGCACGCCCGCATCACCTGCCATTGCTTATCAACAGATTCTCAAAGGCTTGCCCGCCGTCGATTTCACGGCGGACCAGCTCATCTATCGTCCGCGCAACGTGCGTGCGCATAAATTCTTTGGCTTCTCTCCGGTTGAGCAGATCATTCTCACCATCAATATCGGTCTGCGTCGGCAGATTCACCTGCTGAATTACTATACTGAGGGCAACGTGCCGGAAGCCGTGGCGCAGGTTCCCAAAGAGTGGTCCGCCGATCAGATCAGTGAATTTCAGGATTGGTTTGATAGTTCTCTCGCCGGAAACTCCGCGCGCCGCCGTCGCATCACCTTTGTTCCGGAGTGTGGCACTCTCCAATTCACGCGCGATCCCATGCTCAAGGATGCGCTTGATGAATGGATTACCCGCATCGTCTGTTACGCCTTCGGTCTCTCGCCGCAGCAATTTGTTAACGCCATGAACCGTGCCACTGCCGAGACCAGCGTTGAGCAAGCTGCCGCGGAAGGCCTTGTGCCAGTTCTTGGGTACCTGGCAGACACCATTAACTTCATCGTGCATCGTCATTTCGGCTTCAATGACATCGAATTTGTCTGGGAACAGGACCGCACCTTGAATGCGCTCGAGCAGGCAAAGATTGATGACATTTATGTCCGCGCGGGCGTTCTTTCCATTGATGAAATTCGCCAGGAACTTGGCAAACATTCTCTCGGGATTAAGAATGCTGTCATCACCAGTACCGGAATTTGTTTGCTGCAGGGGCAAGATTCATCGAATGGCTCAGCTTCGTCAGATATTTCCAGCATAAGGCAGGTTGGACCAGAGGCTGACTCTTCTTCAAACAAATAAACATCCGTAATGATCTGAATTAAATATCACAGCTTGTCGTAGCTGGCCGATTTCATAATGAGCACGTAAGTATCGCTACCACCTCAGGCAGCCTCCGGGCTGCCTTTCCCTTTGGAGCAAAATACATGAAAAACCGCCTGAACCTTTTCGCCCAGATCGCCAAGATTGACGAGTCGAAACATGAAGTCTGGGGCATCGCCACCGCTGAAGTCATCGACAAAGAAGGCGAGATCTTCGATTACGACTCCTCTAAACCCTATTTCAAAAAATGGAGTGACGAAATCTCCAAAGCCACAGACGGCAAGAGCCTGGGTAATGTGCGTGAAATGCATGCGCCTAGTGCTGTCGGCAAACTTGTCGCCATTGATTTTGACGACGATCTGAAACAAGTCCGCGTCGGCGCGCGCATCGTCGATAGCGTTGCCTGGCAAAAATGCATGCAAGGCGTCTATACCGGCTTCAGCATCGGCGGCGCTTATGTCAAAGCTTGGAAAGAGGGCGAGTATGTACGCTTCACCGCCAAGCCAGTGGAAATCAGCGTGGTCGATAACCCTTGCGTCCCCGGTGCCCACTTTACCGCCGTCAAGGCAGACGGTTCTTTTGAAGTGCGTAAGTTCAACTCAAACACGCGCGCACTCAAGATCGGCGCTCGCCATTCCAAAGAGACACTATCTCATCTCGCCGCCGCTAAAGCGTGTATGGACCAGATGGCACAGAACAACCAGGACGCAAGCAGTCATCTTGATGCGCTCTTGGATAACAACAACGCCGGTTCAGCTGCCATGTTGGCCGCCGGAGAAATCAACAAGTTTCCAGGCGACCCACGCCCCGGAATAAAGACAGGAGAACAAACAATGTTGGATGCAAACGATAAAGCGCAATTGGAAAAGGCGCATGCTGGCTCCGCTGTGGCGCTCGCCAAACTGGCCGCAATGGAGCATGACGTGGCCGGCTTGCGAAGTGAAATGGAAAGCAATAATCAGGAGATCCAGCGTTCGCTGAATAATCTCCTCGCGTTGGTGGAAAAGCTTGTGCAGCCGCGTGATGCCGGAGCGCGGGTTGCGCGTACTGGCATGCCCACGCACACCGTAACCAAGGAAGATGACGCTCACCCATCTCTAGCAAAGTCGGCGGGCGAACCTAGTGTTCATGAAATGCTTAAACGGACGCTGCAAAAGCCTCAGCCCGCCTCTGTCTATTTGCGCTAACCCCGCAAGACCTGCTTTCTCCGTCTTTTCCGGTTCGGGATGTATCCAGCCAACAGGATGGAGCAGGTTTGCCTTGAGCGACTGCGCAAAAACGAAGAGCCCAACGGCTTTTTTATGTCTGCCCTTAAGGCCATCAGATGCCTGTTCTCGAATTGCTTTTTTCTTGACCACTCTGATTCGCGCATCCGCCACTGGGTGGAGCAGGCATTTATGCCTGCGGCAACTTGCCAGTAATTGGTCGGCTTTAGCCACTGAGGTAAAAAATTCCACACAACAACCGCTCTTCTAAGCGGAGAAAAGGAAATTAAAAATGTTTGGCGATCTGAGTCAGCAGACGTTTGATCTGCTCAATAAGTCGGATATGTCCGCCTTGAATAAAACCACTATCGGCCAGTCACTTATCAGCGGAGTGGCCGGCAACTTGAACGCGTTTGATCTCAGCGGTCCGGCGCTTCAGCTTTATCCAGTGATTACGCCATTGCGTAACCGCCTGCCTCGCCAGGTGAGTGATCGCGGCGATCTTGCCACGCGCTGGAAAGCCATCACCGGCGTTAACACGTCGAACTTCGAACTCGGCGTGGCGCCAGGCCGTCGCTCGGCGGAAATGAGCGTTACAGAACAGGATTACGTTGCTTCTTACGCAGGCATCGGCTTGGAAGGCTCTGTGGATTGGGAAGCAGTCTGGGCCGGTGGCAAAGAGTTTGATAACAAAGCCACTCTCGTACAGTCATTGCTTCGCGCCGTGATGATCGGGGAAGAAAATATTCTTCTCAACGGCAACGCGTCCATGCCGCTCGGCACAGCTCCTCAACCCACCATTACATTGGCAGCTGGCGGTTCGTTGGGTAATCCTGTCAATCTTGTTGCCCTTGTCACGGCTCTCACGCCGCGTGCTCTGGCAAATAGCACTGTTTCGCTCACCGGCGTGCCATACGGCCAGGTCACTCGAGTCAATATTGATGGTACCTCCACGCAATATGGTGCCGGAGCAAGCGCCATCAGCACGGCTTCTGCCACGGTGCCCACTACCTCTGGAAGCCAGACTGCGGTAATTACGGTGCCTGCGGTGAAGGGAGCAGCTGGTTATGCGTGGTATCTCGGTACCACGGCAGCCAACGCAACTCTATGTGCCATTACCACTGTCAACAAAGTAACGGTTGCAGCATTTGTCCCGAGCACGCAGTTGGCTACAGCCACAAACTCAAACGTGGATGGCTCAGCCAACACGCTGGTCTTTGACGGCTTCCTTACTCAAACTCTGAAATCCAGCGCCGGGTACTTCGCCTCGCTCGATGGCAATACTCTTACCGCGGACCAGGCGAATGGCATTCTGGAGATCGATACAGCCTTGCAGTGGTTTTGGGACAATAAACGCCTTAGTCCCACGGAAATCTGGGTGAACTCGCAGGAAGCTCGCAACATTAATAAGAAGATCGTTGCTTCTGGCGGCGTGCCGCTCTTCCGTTTCACTCTGCCCGGCGGCAATGGGCCGGATGACAATCAGCCTGCTCTGCTCGGTGGCGCAAGCATCGCCAAGTATTGGAACAAGTTCACGCAGCAGTTCCTGGATATCCGCATCCATCCCAACCTTGCTCCGGGATCAATCTTCTTCAATAGCTCAGAGATTCCGTATCCGCTGTCTGGTGTGGACAACGTTTCTTTCGTCCGCTGCCGCCGCGACTATTACCAGATCGAGTGGCCCGTGGTCTCTCGCCAATACGTTTACGGTGTGTACGCCGACGAAGTACTCGTCTGCCGCGCGCCGTTTTCTCTGGGCGTGATTGCCAACGTAGCCAACGGATAAACATTTCATCAGCGGCTTGACTGCCGCGGTCGCTGCTGATGACTCCTCACCTTGTCAACCAGCATGTGAGGAGATGAAAGGCAGTCTGAGGTTCTCAACCCAGACTGCCTTTTCCTTTTTCAACACTTTTTCATCTTGGAGGTAACCAATGGCCGCCGCACCAGACGATCTTTGCACTCTTGCAGACATCAAAGCTTGGCTGCCGAACCAGGGCAACAATGACGATGTAACTCTGCAAAGCCTCATAACCAATGCTAGCTTGCAAGTGCTGCAATACATTGACCGCCCGCACATCCTGTCCTCAGTGCTGGGCGCTCTCGCTGAAAATTATGACGGCAATGATTCTGACCGGCTTCTGCCGCGCCAGTTTCCCATCATTGCCGTAACGGGCCTGAGCATTGATGGCACAACGGTCCAGCAATCCACCAGCCCAACCACACCGGGTTTCTTGTGGGACGCGCGCCGCGTTCTGCTGCGTGGCTTTCGCTTTTGCCGGGGCGTACAGAATATCCAGCTTTCATACACCGCAGGATATTCAAGTGTTCCGCTGGATTTAAAGCAAGCCGCTATTGAGGCGTTTGCGCTGGCGTATCGGCAGCGCGTTCGCATCGGTGAAAAATCCAACAGCATGGGCGGACAAGTAACCATCGCCTATGACATGAGCGATGTTCCGCCGCGTTCTATGTCTATTTTCAATCAATACCGGAGGCTGGCGCTGTGATCAAAGTAGAAATTGACGATTCGGCCTTGCAGCAGCTTCAACAGCGGCTTACTGAGCTGCCTCCGCGCATAGTGGCGGATGTGTACAAGGCGCTCACGCCACTGATCTATCAATCGCTGCAAAGCGCAATTCCAAAGTATTTCTCTGGTTCCGGGGGTTCATCGTCTAC
>DASXLK010000037.1:0-8373 GCA_036496365.1 Candidatus Angelobacter sp.
GCAAAGGTGTAATCGCTCAGGACTTTATTGCGCTTTCCGTGGCCCCATTCCACAGCCGTAACCACCACATCCAACGTTGCCAGTTCTTTTTTTAATTTAAGCCAGGCTTTGCCGCGACGGCCCGGGGTATAAGCAGAGTTGATGTCCTTGATCATCAGCCCTTCATTGCCGCGCTGGCGGGCGGCGGTAAAGATTTCTTCTAACTGTTCCGGAGAATTGGCGGTGAGAGTTGGGGCCAGAATTACGCGTGGTTTGCCAATGTGGGCGCCGAGCTTTAATTCAGCAGTGTTTGATTCAACAATCGCAGGTTCGAAAACCAGCGCACCTTGGGGATTTTCCATGGCGATGTTGTACTCAGCGGCGAACCTATCTTTGGGAACTGCCGCAAAAACCTGCTCCAGAATTTTTCTTCGTTCCTGCAATGGCTTTTCAGTGAGCAATTCTCCACCGGCATACAGAATGTCAAAAGCCATATACACCACCGGGACACGCCGAATCATTTCCTGAGAAACAGTCTTCCGCCCCAGCCGCTGTTGCAGTTCAGAAAATGGCAGCGCCTGCGCTGACTCGGCGCTCCAGGCCAGGATTTCTCCATCCAGAATCAGCGGCTCAGGAAAAGCCCGCAACGCTGGTGGCAGCTCAGGAAATGACTGGCTGATTTCGTCCAGCGTGCGGGAGAAAAGCCGCACCGTGGGGTCCTTCCCGCCGCCGACATGCGCTTGCGCGCGTATGCCGTCATATTTGTCTTCCACGGCAGCGCGGTCAAAATAAGAGAGCGCTTCCTGTGCGTCTTGCGCGGGGCTGGCCAGCATGAAGCCGATGGGATGAAAAAGCCGCATCTGCGCCTGATTGAGTTTGTGTTCGGCGGCAAGGCGCAAAGTTCCGCTGATGTCGCCCAGGAGCATGTTGGCCCGCTGTACGTCAGACAGTTTCTCGTCGAACGCTTTGGCAATAGCTTCCTCGACCAGACTCTCCCGCAATCCAATACGCAGATCTCCGCTGATAATTTTTATGACATATTTGGCCTCAAGCGGTGTCGCTCGGCGTAGCAGCTTTTCCAGCAGTTGAAGCCGGTATGCCGCGACCGATGTCCGCGCCAATTTGCCAAAAGCTTCGGCCACTTCGGCAATCGACAATGAACTTTTTGCAGGAACCGGGGTTGAAGCGGGAGCCTGCAACACTTCCTGCGCTGCCGCTCCCAGGTCGCCATGCCGCCGATAGGCCACGGTAAGCGCTACATCGCCTTTGCCGGAGATCTCACCCACGGTCCGCCACAACAGCGTGCCGCCCACCTGCAATGTACGCTCTTCCCAGGCCGGAAAAGCGCGTCCGGAAAGAAAGATAGCTGCCTGAGCTGCCTCATCAATTGGCTGCGAGCGGAAATATTCCGCCACCAGACGCACTTTTTCCAGCTTTTTGGTGGTGGCAGCAACTGCCTCGGCTGTGGTGGCAAATCTATGCATTGCACTAGGATGCGGCCGCTATTTGTTTCTGTCCTTTTCCTCTGATTTCCCTTAAAATACTGTTTTAACAGCACTTTTCGGCCCCATGCAGGAAGCGTGGAGCGTGAGGTGCTGATTCATCATCTAACAGACTGTCATAATAAAAAATCCATGAGATATTGGCGTCAATTTTTCCGTTTTCTTGCTGCATTACAGTTGCTACCCGCTCTGGAGAGCGGAGAAGAAACCCTTGTGGGCGGACAAGCCGTGATGGAAGGCGTAATGATGCGTTCGCCGCATGCCTGGGGCATCGCCATCCGCAAGCCGGATGGTGAGATTACCACTCACAGTGAAGCACTTCATCGTCCATCCGAGAAACATAAGTGGATGGGGTGGCCTTTCCTGCGCGGCCTGGCCACGCTTGGCCAGGCGATGAAGCTGGGCTTTGTGGCTTCAAAGTTTTCGCTGAACGTTGGCCTGGAAGAAATTGCCAAGGAAGAAGGCGAGAAGAAACCGGAGATCGGCAACTGGGCCATGGTTGGAAGCATGGTCATCTCCATCGGCTTCTTCATCTTTATGTACAAGTTTGTTCCGCTGGCCGCCGCCACTGGCTTAAAAGCCCATTGGGCTGCACTGCGCAATAACTTTGCTTTCACCCTGGTTGATGGCTTGATTCGAATCCTGCTATTTCTGCTCTTTATCTGGGGAATTTCTCTGTGGTCTGACATTAAGCGGGTTTACCGCTACCACGGCGCGGAACACAAGACCGTATTTGCTTTTGAAGATCACGGCATGCCGTCGATCGCCAAAGCGCAGACCTATTCCACGTTTCATCCTCGTTGCGGTACCAGCTTTCTGATGACGATTATGCTGCTTTCAATCTTTGTGTATGCAGCGTTTCCAGTTCAAGGCTTCTGGGCCAAATTTGCATTGCGCGTGGCGTTCCTGCCGATTATTGCTTCGGTTGCGTATGAGATGATTCGTTTCTCGGCAAAGCATGGAAAATCTTTCTTTGCGCTGCTCACCAAGCCGGGCTTGTGGCTGCAGCGCATTACCACCCAGCCGCCAACGGACGAGCAGGTGGAATGCGCCATTAAAGCTCTTGATCTGGCTATGGAACTGGAGAAAAAGAACGGTGGGGAATTGGTGATCGCCTAAGAGTTAAAGATTATTTATGGGCAACTACGCGTCACAATTCGAAATTTTGTCGGAGCTCTCCATCCGTATGGCGAGCTTCCGGCCCTTCTCTTTTCACCATTAGGGTCCTCTTCATCTTTGGCCGGCTCCGGCCTCCGCTCGCGATCTCCTTTATCTAAAAATATTTGTGAGCCATTGTTGCGACATAGAAGCGCAACCAGAGACAGGAAACACCATGTTTGAACGCTTAAATCAAATCGAAAGTAAATACGACGAACTCAACAAAGCACTCTCCTCGCCGGAGGTGATCAATGATTCGTCACGCTACCAGAAGACCGCGAAGGCCCATAGCGAAGTAGCGGAAATCGTCGAGAAATATCGCGAATACAAAGACCTGAGTCGCGGCATTGAAGAAAGCAAAGCCATGGTGGCCGAAGAAACGGATGCCGAACTGCGGACCTATGCCCAGGAAGAGCTGGCTCGGCTGGGTGAGCGGCTAATGCAGGTGGAAAATGACCTGAAAATGCTGCTGGTTCCCAAAGATCCCAACGACGAGAAAAACGTAGTGGTGGAAATTCGTGCCGGCACTGGCGGCGACGAAGCCACGCTCTTTGCCGCCGAGATGTTCCGCATGTACAGCCGCTATGCGGAAGGCCAGCGCTGGAAAGTGGAAGTGCTCTCGACATCTGAATCCGGCGTTGGCGGGCTGAAGGAAGTGATCGCCATCATCGAAGGCAAGGGCGTTTATTCGCGCATGAAATATGAGAGCGGCGTGCATCGCGTGCAGCGCGTGCCAGCCACTGAACAGCAGGGGCGTGTGCATACTTCAGCCGTTACCGTTGCGGTGCTACCGGAAGTAGAAGATGTGGACATTAAGATTGAAGCCAAGGATCTGCGCATTGATACTTTCTGCTCATCGGGGCCGGGCGGACAGTCGGTAAACACCACGTATTCCGCCGTCCGCATCACCCATATCCCAACGAATACCGTGGTAAGCTGCCAGGACGAAAAATCGCAGATCAAGAACCGTGAAAAAGGCATGCGCGTGCTGCGCGCGCGCCTGTATGAAAAAGAAATGGAACGGCAGCAGCAAGCGCTGGCCAAAGAGCGCAAAGCGCAAGTGGGCACCGGCGATCGCAGCGAAAAGATCCGCACCTATAACTTCCCACAAAACCGTATGACTGACCACCGCATTGGACTTACTTTGCACCAGCTTACGGACGTAATGGACGGCAAGCTTCAACCCGTTCTCGACGCGCTGGCAACGCACTATCAATCGGAGAAGCTGAAGCAAGAAGCGGAAGTGGGAGCATAGATTTTTCACATCCCGAACGCATGTGAGGGAACCCTATAATCGTTCAAGAATTGTGGCGCACGCCGTTTTTTTTCACATCCACGATTTTCAATGATGATAGATATCCCTCGCTACGCTTGAGATTGGCAATAAGCGCCTTTTGCGTTCCCTGCGTCCTTGCTGTACATTCATTCGCCATAAGACCAGTCCTAGCCAGAAAATGCTGGAATGGTAATAGGGTTCCCTCGCTACGCTCGGGATTAGAAATCATGCAGCTTAAACAGGCCGCCGACTTCGCATATCAGCTCTTCGTCGAGAATGACGTGCCTTCTCCGCGGTTGAACGCCGAGCTGCTGCTTATGTTTGCATTAAGCTGTGAGCGCTCATATCTCTACGCTCATCCTGAACGCGAACTCACCGCAGACGAGCAATCCCGCTTTGATGAGGTCATCCGCGAGCGGGCGCGTGGCTGCCCCACGCAATACATCACAGGACATCAGGAGTTTTGGGGACTGGATCTGCTGGTCTCTCCTGCTGTGTTGATCCCACGACCGGAAACTGAACATCTGGTGGAAACGGTGCTTGAGTTGGTCCAAGACTATCGTTTTGATGGACCTGGCAAGCTGCGGCTGATCGATGTGGGCACAGGCTCTGGATGCATCTCCCTGGCGCTTGCCAGTGAACTGTTTCACGCGGAAATTCATGCATGCGACATTTCTGAAGATGCGCTGGAGATTGCCCGCGTGAACGCCGCGCGTTTAGCTCTGGGCAACAAAGTATTGTTCCGCAAATCTGATCTGCTGGCTGCCTACGCTGATGAGAAATTTGATTTCGTCGTCTCCAATCCGCCCTATGTAGGCGAGGATGAAGCCGACAAAGTACAAAAACAGGTACGAGAATTCGAGCCAAAGATCGCCGTGTTCTCCGGCCGTGAAGGCATGGAAATCTATCGCCGGCTCATTCCTCAGGCGCACGACGCTTTGCGTCCGGGTGGGTGGTTTGTGACTGAGATTGGCTATTCCGAAGAAGAAAAAGTCCGGAGCCTGCTCACCGGCTGGACGGGGGTTCAGGTAACGCCAGATCTGCAGGGAATTCCGCGTGTGATCGCGGCAAAAAGACCTAAGGACTGATGTCTCGGCTTCGCTAGAAGCTTTTTTCAACTCTCGTTGCAATAGTGCTTCCTCGCTACGCTCGGGATGTTAGGAAAACATCCCATTTGCTACACTTATGGGTTTCAATTTCACCCATGGAGGTGAAGTTTGGCTGCAAGCAGAACCGTAGTTCCTGCCTCCACTGCCCGCACATTGCGGCGCGACGCCTGGTGGACGGAATCACTCCCCGTCTGGATCCTGCTGGGCGGATTCGGAATCTATGCCACACTGCGCGCCTTTGAAGGAAGATTTTATGAGTGGGGCCCGTATCTCTCACCCTTCTACTCGCCGCTCATTGACGCCTCACATCACTGGTGGAAGTTTTCGCCCGCTCTGCTGATCCTTGCCTTTCCGCTCGGCTTCCGCATGACTTGCTATTACTACCGCAAAGCCTACTATCGCGCGTTCTTTATGGACCCGCCGGCCTGCGCTGTGGGAGAGAGTCCGAACCGGAAATATCGCGGCGAAACAGCGTTCCCTTTCATCCTGCAGAACCTTCATCGCTATTTTCTTTATGCCGCCATCATCTTTCTGGGCTTCCTCTGGTATGACGCTATTCGTGCTTTCTGGTTTTTAGGCGCTGACCAGAAGAACCATTTTGGCATTGGCGTTGGGTCGCTGGTGCTGGTGGTCAACATTGTTCTGCTTACCATGTATCTGCTCTCCTGCCATTCATTGCGGCATCTGCTCGGCGGCAAGCTGGACTGTTTTTCCTGCACCACCTTCAATCTGAAGCGGCATGGCGCATGGAAAAAAGCCAGCTTCCTCAATGAACGGCACATGCTCTTTGCGTGGGCCAGTTTAATTTCCGTTGGATTTGCAGACTTCTACATCCGCATGGTTGCAAGCGGCATGATCAAGGACCTGAGAATATTGTGACGAACCAGACGAAGTATGAAACTCACGAACATGACATCCTGATCATTGGCGCGGGCGGGGCTGGCCTGCGTGCCGCGATTGAGGGCCTGGCTGCCGGAGCGCGCGTTGCTGTTGTCTCCAAGTCGCTGCTGGGCAAGGCGCACACGGTAATGGCGGAAGGCGGAATCGCCGCAGCCATGGCCAATGTGGACCGTGCGGATAGCTGGAAAACCCATTTCCGTGACACCATGCGCGGCGGCAAACTTCTCAACAACTGGCGCATGGCGCAGCTTCACGCGCAGGAAGCGCCGGATCGCGTCCGGGAGTTGGAACAGTGGGGCGCGCTTTTTGATCGCACCTCTGACGGTGACATTCTGCAGCGCGCTTTTGGTGGACACACTTTCAAACGGCTCTGCCATGTGGGCGATCGCACCGGGTTGGAGATGATCCGCACACTGCAAGATCGCGGCGTCCAACTGGGCTTTGACGTCTTCATGGAATGTACCATTATCCGGCTGCTCACAGACGGCAACCGTGTTATCGGCGCATTCGGCTACTGGCGGGAGCAAGGGCGCTTTGTGGTGCTCAAAGCCAAATCGGTTGTCATGGCTACCGGAGGCATTGGCAAAGCGTGGCGCGTCACATCCAACTCCTGGGAATACACCGGAGACGGCATGGCGCTGGCTTATAACGCAGGCGCAGAGCTATTGGACATGGAGTTTGTTCAGTTCCATCCTACCGGGATGGTGTGGCCTCCCGGCGTGCAGGGCATTCTGGTGACGGAGGCCGTACGCGGTGAAGGCGGCATTCTGCGCAATAAAAATGGCGAGCGCTTCATGGAAAAATATGATCCCAAGCGCATGGAGCTCTCCACGCGCGATGTGGTGGCGCGATCCATTTATACAGAAGTTCGTGAAGGCCGTGGCAGTGAGCATGGTGGCGCTTATCTTGATATTTCCCACAAGCCAGCCGAATACGTAAAACAAAAATTGCCCAGCATGTATCACCAGTTCAAAGAGCTGGCTGACGTGGATATCACCAAAGGCCCCATGGAAGTTGGCCCCACTTGTCATTATGTGATGGGCGGCATCCGCGTGGACGCCGAAAGCGCAGCCTCTTCCTTACCTGGACTTTATGCAGCAGGCGAATGTGCAGCCGGCTTGCATGGCGCTAACCGGCTTGGCGGCAACTCTCTGTCAGACCTGCTGGTATTTGGTCGTCGTGCGGGCCTGGCTGCAGCAGCTTATGCCGGCAAAGCAAGCGCGGCATCCGTTGACGATACGCAGATCACCGATGCAGAACGCGAGATGCTTGCGCCCTTTGAACGCAGCGAAGGCGAGAACCCTTATTCCGTTCATCGTGACCTGCAGGAGACCATGCAGAACCTGGTGGGTATCTTCCGCGTTGAAGAAGATATGAACAAAGCCATGGACAACCTGGGAAAGCTCAAAGACCGTTCCTCGCGCGTGCGCGTGGAAGGCTCACGGCTGTTCAATCCTGGGTGGCATCTTGTACACGACCTGAAATCCATGTTGACTGTCTCTGAAGCCGTGGCGCGCTGTGCCCTGGCGCGCAAAGAGAGCCGTGGCGCGCACAGTCGCATTGACTTCCCCAAGCTGGACGAACAGGTGTGGGGCCAGAAACATAATGTGATTACGCGCGACGGCAATCAGATGAAGCTGCAGCAGATTCCCGTGGATGCAATTCCGGGCGAGCTAAATGAACTGCTCGCCGACGAAAAATAGCAAGCAATTTGCAGGAGAGCCAGCAAGTACCGGGACACCGGACTTAAGGAGATAAGAATGGCAGAAGCGACCCTGGAAGTTTTTCGCGGCAATCAGGATGCGGGCAGCGCGCAGCAATACAAAGTAGAAATCGCCCCCGGCATGGTTGTGCTTGACGCTTTGCATCAGATCCAGGCCACGCAACAGCCTGACCTTGCCGTCCGCTGGAACTGCAAAGCAGGAAAATGCGGCTCATGTTCGGCGGAAGTAAATGGCAAACCCCGGCTTACCTGCAAGACACGCATGGACTCTCTCCCCACGGACAAGCCAATCACCGTGTATCCCATGAAATCATTTCCGGTGATTAAAGACCTGGTCACGGACGTCTCATGGAATTATCGCATCAACAAGAAGATTCCTCCTTTCACACCCAAGCCCAACGCCAAATGGAAGATGTATCAGGAAGATATGGACCGGGTGCAGGAGTTCCGCAAATGCATTGAGTGCTTCCTCTGCCAGGATGTCTGCCATGTTGTCCGTGACCATCACAAGAAAGAGGAATTTGGCGGACCGCGCTTTTTTGTGCGCGTTGCCTCTCTGGAAATGCATCCGCTGGATAGCGTCTCACGCGTAAAGCTGCTGAAAAATGAGCTGGGAATCGGCTACTGCAATATCACAAAATGCTGCACAGAGGTTTGCCCGGAAGAGATCAAGATTACTGACAATGCGATCATCCCACTCAAAGAGCGCGTGGTGGATGAATTTTA